>CALRKF020000073.1:0-17026 GCA_943367825.1 Chitinophaga pinensis | reverse complement strand
CCAGAAAAAATGATCAGTAGGGTATTGCTGTAGCGAGAACATACTTTGTGTAGCTGCTACCAAGGGCACATTGTCTACCACCGCAGATAATAATCCAATACTTGTGGTAAGTTGGGTATCCGTTTTTAAATGAAGGGTTAGCCATTGCGATAAAACCTGCAATTGACCAGATGCTTGCAAAGCACCGATTGCAATTAAGATACCCAGGAAAAATAAAATACTTGGGCTATCAATTTTTTGCAAGGCATAAGCAACCGATAAGGCATCCTTGTCTTCATCATTCTTTCCCTTGTGGATGATTTCGGTGATAATCCACATGATAGACAATGCCAATAGCATTCCCATAAAAGGAGGTAGATGTGTGAGCGTTTTAAAAACAGGCACCATCACCAAACAGGCAATGCCGGCAATGAAAACAATTACTTGTTCATTTCTGTTGTAAATACTTTCCGATAAATTATTGGTTGGTCTTTCAATACTTCCTTTTACATATATATTGGATACCAATAAGGGAAGTAGCAGGCAAACCATCGAAGGCAAGAATAGTTTACCAATGATGCCTAATGGACTGATTTGACCACCAATCCAAAGCATGGTGGTAGTTACGTCACCAATGGGAGAGAAGGCCCCACCGGCATTGGCAGCAATGATAATCATGCCGGCAAAATAGAGCCTCGTTTCCTTGTCATCAACGAGTTTTCTTACCAGTGAAATCATTACAATGGTAGTGGTTAAGTTATCGAGGATGGCGGATAGAAAAAAACTAAGGATACTGATGATCCAAAGCAGTTTTCGTTTATTCGTGGTTGTTATTTTTTGAGTGATGATATCAAATCCATTGTGGGCATCAATTAATTCTACAATGGTCATAGCGCCTAGTAAAAAGAAAACGATGCCAGCTATTTCTGCCAGCTGTTCCATCAATAAATGATTGGTGGCTATATGGTCATTGCCCGAAAATAATAGCAATACCCAGCATACTACACCGGTAAGCAAAGCAGCAGCAGCTTTATTGATACGGATGCTGTTTTCAAGCGTAATCAATAGATAGCCTACAACAAAACATATGATTAAAGCAGTTTGCATGCATCTAAAATACAACAAAAGATTGGGTTAAGCGGCTAGGTGGGTGATAGAAAACTATTCAAACAATTCCAATTTGTTTTTAGGCCTTCTTTTATCCTGCC
This sequence comes from Chitinophaga pinensis, assembly GCA_943367825.1. GTDB lineage: Bacteria > Bacteroidota > Bacteroidia > Chitinophagales > Chitinophagaceae > Ferruginibacter > Ferruginibacter pinensis_J. Next base: position 15,839 of record CALRKF020000073.1, on the reverse strand, counting down.
ATTTGAAGTTTTTTAAGAATTTGGCATCTTCTGGAATTTGACGAATAGGGTACATGGTGCCATTGACGTCATTGGTGAATTTAATCTTGTTGACATCCTTATTCAAAAAATAAATATCAATGAGATCGCCACTGGTTCGGTTCATGCCAGTATAAGCACTGTCATCATCCTGGGGATAGGAAATACTTTCTGCCGGTGATCCCTTCACCCGCATATAATCAATATTGCCCTCCACAAAATAACCATTTAAGGTACGGCCGCCAATTTGGTTGTACATTTTTGGGTTGGCTTCATTAATGACTATGCCATTGTTGAAAACATACAGCCTTTTTGCTTTTTGTTTTTCTGTAAACAAATAAATAGTATCTCCACTCACCTGCGTTTTGGCATTCCAGATAATGGGGTCTCTGAATAATTTAAAAGTAGAATCATCGGATGCATAATACAAACTGTCACTCACTGCCTGCAAACTATCGTTGAAAATGCGAACATGGTTAAAAGCCAGAAAATAGCGAATAGCCGTATCCGTTGTATTGGTGTTGATGAGTGCAGCTTTTTTAAGCGTGTCTTTAACTAGTATTTCTTTTTTTGCCAGGCTATCATATTTCCTTAAACCCGAGAATAAGGTATCTGCAGTAATATAAGTACTGTCATTGTCGCGGTACAATATCATCACCGGTTTTTGGGAAGCCAGGAAAGAGTTTTTATTGCGGTCGAGAAAAATAACCCCAGCCAATACGGTTACATTATTACTGCTATCTACCAACTTGGCCTTTCCGCTCATTTGAATCATGCCGGTTTTATCATCAATCGCAATATTGTCGGCGATGCCTGAGTGCGTACTATCTCTAAAAGCCGTTCTCTCATAAAATACTGCCTTGCCTGTTTTTAAATCGTAGGTACCACTTTTAGTATCTACAATACCATCCTTGCTAACAATATGTGTTGGTGCAATAAAAGTAGCGATGGAAGTACTCGTATTGTATAATAAGCTATCTGTACGAATATCATAATTCGGATCAACGAGGTGTACATTCTTTTTAAAATAGACATCTTTTGTATCGGAATAGTAAACGCCTTCTTTACTGGTAAGTACCGTTTTTTCATTTAAAATCCGGCCGCCGTTTTTATAAATAGCAATGCCGGTTTTGAGATCATATTCCAAATCGTCGGTTTGTAATATGCCCTTATGGTCGGTGAAGACTACCTTGTCTTTTAAATAGGCAATACGATCTTTTCCAATATACTTAAGGTAACGGGCAGACGTAAATACACTATCGGCATCATTGATCTTCACATTTCCAAATGCCTCGGCAATGGTGGTATTGCGATTGATGACAATGCTATCAGCAGCCAATGTAGTATTGCCCTGCCGAACCATGGCATCGCCTGCCAGTGTTTCTATTGTGGTAACCGAATCAATTGTTTTAAAACGCATGCTCCGGCCCCTTATAATTTCAATTGATTTTGAGCTGTCGGCCGGGGGAATATTAACCTGTATGGGTTGTTGTGCCCAAATAGTAGTACCTGCCAATAACAAGAGGATAAATATGTAAAATTTAAATTTCAATATTTTTGAATGCAGTTATTGAGCCTGCAATTTCCAATTTTAATTGCTAAGCCTTTCACAAAATTAATTTTCTTTCTTTACTTCAATATAAGGCGCATTCAAAGTATCGGGTAGGGGTACTGTTAAACCGGTGGTTTTATTTTTCTTTCCAAAAACAGAGAATGAAATATATCGCTTGGGGTTTGTTTTCAAATCATCCAGTAGGATATTAATCTTATTGGCTGTAGACGCCAGATTGTTATACAGTTTTGGATCATTGAGCAACATGCCTGCAGTACCGTTATTGCTATTTAGTTTGGCAATGGTATTCTTCATTTCTGTAACAGTGGCATTCAATGTATTCAGTGTTTTTTCCAAATCCAGTTTGGCAATATTATCAGTTGCCTTACTCATATTCGTCATTACTGCATTTAATTTTTCATTATTGGCAGCCAGGTTACTCGTAAAAGCACTTACATTATTCAATGTTTTTGCCAAGGCACCCGTTTGTGTATTGAGCAAGGTTTCTAAAGATGCAGATGACACGGTAAGATTAGCCGTGGTTTTAGTTAAATTAGCCATTGTTGCCCTTAGATTGTCCTTACTGGCAGGATCCAATACGCTATTGACAGTGCCAATCAGTGAATCCAAAGAATGAACCGCTTTTTTTACAGAAAATAAAACAGGGTCAATTTTACTCATTGCTTCTTCTAATAATCCACTACTTTCTTCGGTAGGAATAATTTCACCTTTTTTGAAATATACTTTAGCATCGCCCAATTTAATATCCACCGAGGTAGTACCTAAAGGGTTGGGTCTGATAAAAGCTACAGAATTGCGAGGAATATTCACATCTTTCGTCATGTTTATATTCACCAATATATCGGTCATGTCCTTATCTACAGTAATCGTATATACAGAACCAACCTGCATTCCGTTAATGGTTACAGGGTTAGAAGGAAGCAATCCTTGAATATTGGAGAATTTGGCATACATGGTATGGCTGCTACCGAAAATGCTTTTTCCTTTTAAGAAATTAAAGCCCAGTACCAGTAAAGTAATGGCAATCGCTGTAAGCGCACCAATCTTTGTTTCATTTGAGATTTTCATCTGATCTTCCGGTTAATTTGATAGCAAAAATAGGGAAAGTTTTTGCGGTATAATTGCTTATTAGTAGCAATGGTTCTATAATGACTTTATTCCAACAGCAAATGCTGCAAGAATGAAGAATATATTATTGTAAACTGTATATTATTTTCGGGTAAACAATATCACCCCATTTTTTTGACTATCGGCTTTAAAATGCACTTCATGGCGGGTATTACCGTCCATTACAATCATTAATCCGGTATTGGGTGGAATACTGCCCTCATTTACCGCATAAATCAGTAATTCATTTTCAGTCTTAGTGGGATCCAAGGTTATTGTTACCCTTAGCGGCTTTTCGGTAAGTGTTTTATTATCTAAAATATTCTTTCCATTTAGAAAAACAGAAACTATATCGCCATCCACTTCTGCATTGTCGTACAAATCAACGGTAACAGTATTTTGGCTAAGGTTTATTTTTTCTAAAACATTATTACTGCGTTTGGTAAAATCGGTGGAAGCGATGGGTTCTGCTACTTTAGCAATTGTTGGAGTGGGAGCGGCTTCTGTAGCACCAATTGGATGGTCGATTTGCTGTTTGTATCGCACAATGGCAGCAGCAATGGATTCTGCAATTTCCTGCTGACCTGCTTCACTATTAATATAACGTTCATCCTCAGGGTTATTTATAAAACCTGTTTCCACCAATATCGCCGGCATATTGGTAGCTTGTAAAACCCATATTCCTTTCTGGCGTTGATTTACACCAAATGTATTCCTGCCTGTTTTTTCAATTTCCTCATTGACCATGCTGGCCAGGTTATCACTTCTTTTAAAAAACCTGCTCATATATAAATTTGCGAGCGCTCTACCAACCGGACTATTAAAATCAAAATTACTGGCTATAGAATCTGATTCATTGGCTTCCAATTCAAAATCTTCTCCACCACCTGTAATGGCTTTTAATTTTTCACTGGTTTTATGGGCCGCAAAAATCCATACACTGGTACCGCTTCTTTGCAAAGGCAGTTTGAAGTATTCATATACGGGCACAGTAACTTTATAGGGAGTAGAAATCTTAACTTTTTTCTTTTTTACTTTTTTATAGCTAACATGGTAGCGGGTTTCTTCACGGGTACCTATCTGTCGCTTGCCCTGTTTCAATGGACCACTATCAGCATGAATACAAACAAATAACTGTCCGCCTTTTTCATTGGCAATATTGGCCTTTTCTGTAGGGCTTTGGTAAATATCTGTGGTACGGGTAGGGATGGTATTTACATCAGGCAATTGTTTGCGCAATTCGGCCACTAATTTTTTACTAATGGCCAAGGTTACATCTTTTTCTTTGCTACGCAATGAATTTTCGTATTGCCCAACTGCGCCCGCATCATTGCCACCATGACCAGCATCTACAATAATGGTTTGCAATTTTTTAGCACCCTGGGCAAAACTGTTGGAAAATATTAACAACTGCAATGCAGCAAATAGGACAAGAAACGGCACTTTGTTCTTCAACATTGATACTTGGTTTAACCGGGGGTCAGTAATTAAATGATCCTTCACATTTTCATCCGTTATAATGGCTATTTTTGCCAAACAAAATTATGAGTGATCTGCGCAAAGGTAAGGCAAAATACAAATTAGGATATGCATTGGCATGCCTGCTTTCGGTTGTAACGCTGTATGCAGGTAATTTTAGTTTTGCAAATAGTAATTTTCACATTTCATTAACTGCCCAAGATACTGTTCCCCGGAATAAATTGATTCGAAACGATAGTGTGCGCAACGCTTATGAACAGCGATTAGCGGTGGAGATTGCAAAAAATAAAGCCAATCCAAGTAAAGATAGCATCGTACCAAAAACAGACACTTTTACGATGAAGATGAGTAAGGACAGTTTGGATGCTCCTATTTCTTATCATGCCGATGATTCGATGATATTGGATGTACCAGGTAAACGCATCATATTATATGGTAAACAAACCAAGGTGAATTATGTAGATAATGAATTGATAGCACCCAATATTGAATACGATCAACAAACCAATTTGGTAAAAGCGCACTTGGTAAGAGATAGTACAGGTAAGGTGATTTCGTTTGTCAATTTTACGCAAGGGGGATTTAAATCTGTCAATGATAGTATTTGGTTTAATCTCAGTACCGGAAAGGGTAGAACCAAGAGTACTTATTTTCAGCAAGATGAAATGTATGTTCAAACTGCTATCAGTAAAAAAGTAAAGGAAAATAATGAGGATGTTATTTTCGCCCGGAATGCTCGCTTCACTACTTGTAATTTGGATACACCACACTTTGCATTTGTAGCAGGAAAAGTAAAATTCAGAAATAAAATAATGGCCATCACTGGCCCGGTACATCCCGAATTTGAAGGTGTGCCACTTCCCATTGCATTGCCATTTGGTATTTATCCTTTATCCAGGGGAAGGCATTCAGGCATATTGGCGCCTACTTTTTCAGCCAATGAGCAATTGGGACTTTCATTAGAAGGGTTGGGTTATTACAAAGTGCTCAATGATAATTGGGATGCCACTGTAAGAGGAACTATTTATTCTTATGGCGGCTGGACAGCCAGTATTAGTCCGAATTATTATAAACGTTATCATTATCGAGGCAGTTTGTCGTACGACTTGCAGCGATTCAAATATAATTTCAAAGGTGACCCCGATTATTCATCCAGTAGAACCATGAATATACGCTGGAGCCATAGTAGCGATACCAAGGCAAGACCAGGCGTTACATTCAATGCCAATGTAAATGCAGGGAGTAGTAAATTCAATGCCTTGGTGCCTAATAGTCCCATGCGGAATTTTACCAATCAGTTGAATTCCTCCATCACCTATTCTAAAATTTGGAAAGATAAGCCCTTCAGCCTTACCGTTAGTGCCAACCACAATCAGAATACTTCTCAAAAACTGATCAATCTTAATTTTCCAGATATTGCTTTTAACGTAAATACACAATATCCTTTTAGAAAGAAAGAAGCCATTGGTGATTTGAAATGGTACGAAAATATTGGGATTGCATTGAATAGTAATGTAAAAAGTCTTTCTTCTTTCTATGACACTTTGGGTAATATTGGAAAGCAATTAATTGATAAATTACAATGGGGCGCAATGCATTCTGTGCCCATCAGTTTATCCTTGCCAGAACTCGGTCATGTACAGATAGCACCCAGTATCAGTTTTCAAGAAAGGTGGTACCAACAAAAATTCATTCGTTCCTGGAATAGCAGTCAAAAGAAAGTAGATACTGCTATCAATAAAGGTTTTTATGCAGCCCGTGAAATGAGTTTTGGTATTGGCATGAGTACCCGCATATTTGGCATGTTTACTTTTGGTAAGAAGAGTAGGATACAAGCCATCCGGCACGAAATAAGGCCGAGCATGAGTATCAGTTATAAACCCGATATGAATGGTAAAAGCTGGTATCGCACGCAGATTGATACTTTTAAAACGATTGCTCCTTTTTCTGTGTATGATGGAAGTATATTTGGTGGATTCAGTCAGGGTAAATTTGGTGGTATCAGTTTTGGTATCGACAATAACCTGCAAATGAAAACCCTGAGTAAGAAAGATACCGGAGAGGCAGCCATCAAAAAGAAAACCCTGATAGATGGATTTAGTATTAATAGCAGTTATAATATGATGGCGGATTCTTTTCGGTTGAGTAGTTTCAATATTTCTGCCAGAACCAATTTATTTGATAAAATAAGTATCACTGCCAATGCCGTGGTGGATCCTTATCAAACCAATAGCCGGGGCGATCGGATTAATAAATTAATCTGGGCTAAGAAACCACTTTCATTGGGTACATTAATGGGCGGTAATATCAGTTTGCAAAGTCAGTTTAGAGGAGGGGATAAAAAGGAAAAGCTTCCCTCCGAGCAAGTACAGCAGCAAATGAATCCAATGACAGGAATGCCATTGGATGAATATCAGCAAGAAGCGGCACTCATTCAAAATAATCCTGGTCAATATGCCAATTTCAATATTCCCTGGAGCATTAACCTATCTTATTCACTACAATATAGCCGTGTACGAAAATATGATTACAGTGGGTATACTTCAGAAATTAGTCAGAATGTAAACTGGGGCGGCACATTGAACCTAACTCCCAAATGGCAATTGGGCATGAATGGATTTTACAATATCACTGAGAAAGATTTGGGCACCATTAGTATGAATATCAGTAGGGAGATGCATTGCTGGCAGATGAATATCAATGTATCGCCTGTGGGCAGGTATCGATTCTTTAATATTAGTATAAGTCCTAAAAGTGGATTATTGCGCGATTTAAAGATTAATCGTACCCGTTACTTCTACGATTTATAATCGGGTGTTTTATTTTGAAGATTGTCGTATGTATTCCGATTCCATCTTAGTGAAAATATTTTCTTTCAATTCCTTATAGGAAAGCATACCTGGGTCAACCGGCGGCATGAAATACATTTTTAAAGCAGTAGGCCATAAATACAGTGATTGATGCACGGGCATTGCTTCTCTGGTACCAATGATAATGCAGGGTAATATTGGCTTTTTTGTTTCCACTGATAATTTAAAAGCACCATCATAAAATGGTTTCAATGGAGCGGCTGTTCTGTTACGCGTTCCTTCTGGATAGATGCACATATGTATGCCTTTGGCCAAAACCCTTTTCATTTCTTCATAACTACGTATCCTACTTCTTTCATCTTTTCTATTGACGAGTATGGAGCCTCTTTGATAAAACCAACCAAACAGGGGTACTTTGGCAAAGGATTCTTTAGCGATGGTTTTATTGCCTCCATAAATATAGGGGGAGGAAAGTGGCACATCTAACAATGTATTGTGGTTAAAAACGATGATATAATTTTCCGATTCTTTGAAATTTTCTTTGCCATACACTTTCACAGGACAGCCAATAAGGAATAACCATACATTCATCCATAGCCTGGATACGAGGTTGAAAAAATCCTGTCCTTTTTTCTCATCCTTGTAAAGGTGAGAACACATGGAGGGGATAAGAATTATTAGAAAGGTAATGGCAAAACTTAATAGTCCCCAGATGGCCCATATTCTTGCAAGGATATTCTTAATAAAAGACATTTTTATTTGACAGTTTTAAGGTGTTAATAATTTCCAATCAATGGGTGCTTTGCCTTGTTTCACTAGAATTTGATTGGTTTTAGAAAAATGTTTGCATCCAAAAAATCCTTTATCAGCACTAAAGGGAGAGGGGTGTGCAGCTTTTAATATGCTGTGTTTGGTTTCATCGATCAGGGCCATTTTTTCTTGTGCAAATTTACCCCATAAGAGAAAGATGATGCCTTCTTTTTCATCCGAAATTTTTTTGATGACTGCATCTGTAAATATGGACCATCCAAATTTGGCATGGCTAAAGGGTTCATTGGCACGAACAGTAAGAGCTGCATTTAATAATAATACGCCTTGTTCGGCCCATTTGGTAAGGTTTCCATAGGCAGCTGGCATACCAACACCAAGGTCATTTTGAATTTCCTTGAATACATTTACCAAAGAAGGAGGCGGTTTAATTCCATTGGGTACCGAAAAGCTGAGTCCATGTGCTTGTCCCGGTCCATGATAAGGATCCTGCCCAAGTATAACTACTTTCAATTTACTGAATGGGGTTTGGTTAAAGGCATTGAAAATATAGGGGCCGGGCGGGTAAATGATTTTACCGGCAGCTTTCTCTGTTTTTAAGAAAGTAACTATTTGTTGAAAATAGGGTTTCGAAAATTCTGCTTTCAAAACGGCTTTCCAACTGGCCTCCATTTTTACATCCATGCTTAAAAATACAAAGACTAAACAAAAGGGCAATGAATCAATGGGCAGTAGTTGGTTGACTCCTTCCTTGCAACGTCTCTCCTTGGGCTTCTGCGTATGGCGAGGACGTTGCTAAAAGAAAAACACTTCCTAGCAATGTCTCTCTTTGGGTTTGTGCTTATGGCGAGGACGTTGCGTATATAAAAGGAAAGTACGCAAGGTCCCGTGTCGGAGACGTTGCTATGAAAAATAAAAAAGCAGCATTACTGCTGCTTTTAGTGATCCGGATTGGATTCGAACCAATGACCCTCAGCTTAGAAGGCTGATGCTCTATCCAACTGAGCTACCGGACCATGATTTTGGGCTGCAAATATAGCGCAATAAAAAAACATTTTAAACAGATATTAATAAATTCTATACATTTGCCCTCTACAATTTTAGGAATATGAAATTATAATGTACTTAAGGAACTGCTATTAGTAGTCAACAGCCGCAGCGGCTGCCTTAAGTTTTTTTTCCTCTATTTTCAATTTCTTCATTTACTTTTTATTTATAATGACCACTATTCAAAAACAGGATATAGCTATATTTCATTTATTCAAACAGGCACTGCGGGGTGATATCAAAGACTTTACCACGGGCAGCATCGACAGGGCTATTTTTTTATTGGCCATACCCATGGTATTAGAAATGCTACTCGAGTCGAGCTTCGCCATTGTAGATATTTATTTTGTAAATAAAATCAGTCCGGCTGCAGCAGCCGTGGTAGGATTAACCGAATCATCACTTACAATTTTATATTCAATTGCATGGGGTATTGCAATGGGAGTCACAGCTTTAATTGCAAGAAGAGCAGGCGAGAAAAATTTTCTTGCAGCCTCCAAAATTGCAGCACAGGCCATTCTTTTGGCTATTGGATTCTCCTTTATTATTAGTTTTATCGGCATTTGTTTTCCACAGGAAGTGCTGGTATTGATGGGGGCGAGTAAGGAATTGGCCGCCGAAAATTATTCCTTTACTCAATTGATGATGGGGTCCAACCTGGTCATAATGCTTTTATTTGTCAATAATGGCATATTCAGGGGAGCCGGTGACGCCTCCATCGCCATGCGGGCATTGATTATAGCCAATCTAATTAATATTTTACTTGACCCATTACTGATAATGGGATATGGACCCTTTCCCAAAATGGGATTGATGGGCGCCGCAGTAGCTACTACCATCGGCAGAGGCATTGGCGTATTGTACCAGCTTTGGCATTTGCTGCGCGGTAGAGACCTTATTCAATTAAGTAAGTTCTATTTTATACCCAAGATTCATTTGATAAAAAATATCCTTAAAACTTCTTCAGGTGCTATGATTCAGTTTATTATAGGAAGTTGTAGTTGGATATTTTTAGCCCGATTAATTGCCAGAGAAGGGGTGGATGCTACTGCTGGTTATTTTACCGCCATTAGAATTTGTGTGTTTACAATATTACCCGCATGGGGTATTGCCAATGCGGCTGCTACCCTAGTAGGACAAAACCTTGGTGCCGGCCATCCGGAGCGTGCAGAAAAATCTGTATGGCGTTCGGCATTTCTTGCCCTGCTCTTTTTTGCAGTGGTGTCCATCATATTCTTTTTCTTTGGCGAAAACCTGCTTCGCATATTTACTAGCAATGAGGCAGCCATCAAAGAAGGTACAAACTGCCTACATATTCTGTCTATTGGCTATGTATTTTTTGCCTATGGTATGGTATTAACGCAAGCCTTCAATGGAGCCGGTGACACCCGAACACCTACCTATATTAATCTCATAGTTTTCTGGGCATTTCAAATTCCGGTGGCCCATTATATGTCCACCTATCTCGACTGGGGTGCTAAGGGAGTATATATTGCCATTGGAATGGCAGAGGCTTTATTGGCGCTGATATCTATTTATCTATTCAGAAAAGGAAGATGGAAATCGGTAAAACTCTAGGCCAAAAGCTTTTTATAATACATTTGGATAGCAAAAATTTAACATTATCTTTGGAATAATAAACCAAACATCAACCAAACCAAACTGTTCAATTATGAGACAAAAACCAGTATTATTACTAGTGCTTTTATTTTGTGTAACAGCAGCTTTTGCACAAAAATCATCTACCAAATTTAATGCTGCTTCCCAAAAAAGGAACAATAATTACCCTTCTAATAAAAAAGGACAATTACTGGGATTTCATTTTCTGGTAGCTGATTTTATTACACCTACAACTTTTAAAACATCTCCTAATCCAATCAATAAGTCTGAAAGAAGATTTCCCAATATTAAAGACCTGAGTACTGGAATGGCTGTTTCTTATTGGAAAGGAATAACTCCAAGAATTGATTTCTCTGGTAAAGTAAATATGGTTTTTCATGATTATGCTGCTATTTATAGTGGTGTATCTGGTAAAAATGAAATCGGTGTTGAATTGGAACCAACTATTAATATCCGTCCTTTTAACGACGACAATCGCTGGGCTCCTTTCTTAACAGTAGGTATTGGCGGTGGATTGTACAGCGATAAATTGGGTGCTTATGCTCCAGTAGGTGGCGGACTTCAAATCAATTGGAGTAGCAATACTTATTTCTTTGTACAAGGTCAATATCATTTTACATTGACTAAAAAAGTATTGGGCGATAACCTGCTTTGGTCAGTAGGATTTGCTGAAAGTTTCTAATAATAGAACAGGAAAACAAAGATTTTCTACCTATATAATGAGTTTGCGGATTATTTTCTTAAAAAGATGATAAATCCGCAAACTTTTTTGTTTTATCTTCGTCTTGAATTTGACTCTGAGAACTTTAATACAAAAACTCTGTTTATGAAACAAAAACTTACAATGTTTGTGGCAACACTAATCCTTGTCACAGGTGCATTCGCACAAAAAAAGGCTACAAAGGATTTTACGTCTAACAAAAAAGGACAATTATTTGGTATCCATTTTAGTGTTTCTGATTTCACAACTCCTGAAACATTTAAAACCAGTCCTAATGCAATCAGTCAGTCTGAAAGAAAATTCCCCAATATCAAGGACATGAGTTTTGGCTTGGGCGTTTCTTATTGGAAAGGCTTGACTCCTAAAATTGATTTTGCAGCCACATTAAATACAGTGTTTCATGATTATTCTTCATTGTATGCCGGAACAACCGGTACCAATGAAATTGGCGTTGAATTAGAACCAACATTTAATATCAGACCAATTGCCGATAATAATCGTTGGGCTCCATTCCTGACAGCAGGTGTTGGTGGTGGTTTGTATAGCAATAAAATTGGCGCTTATGTGCCAGTGGGTGGTGGTATCCAGTTTAACATGGCTAGCACTACTTATTTCTTTGCTAAAATGCAATATCATTTTGCTTTGACAAAAGATATATTAAAAGATAATTTGTTCTATTCAGTTGGATTTGCTGAAAGCTTTGGTGCAGAAAAACCTGTTCCTGTAGTTGTTCCTGTAATTCCAGTGGTGGAGCCTCCTAAAGACAGAGACGGTGATGGTGTGTTGGATATTGATGATAAATGTCCTGATACAAAAGGTTTGGCTAGCTTACAAGGTTGCCCCGACAGAGATGGTGATGGTATTGCTGATGGCGATGATAGCTGCCCAGATGTAAAAGGTACTGCTAAATACAAAGGATGCCCTATTCCTGATACTGATGGCGATGGCATCAATGATGAAAATGATAAGTGTGTTACTGTTCCAGGTGTTGCTCGTTATCAAGGATGCCCTATCCCCGATACTGATGGTGATGTTGTAAATGATGAAGAAGACAAATGCCCTACTGAAAAAGGCTTGAGAGAAAATAATGGTTGTCCTAAATTGGAAGACTTTGCTTTCGAAGCTAAAAATGTACAATTTATTACAGGAAGTGCAGTATTGACCAAAAAAGCTAAATTGGAATTGGATAAAGGTGCTACTATTTTAACTGAACATAGCACTTTAAAAATTGCCATCAATGGTTATGCTGATAATACTGGTAAACCTGCTACCAACCTAGCCCTTTCTAACAAAAGAGCAGAATCAGTAAAAACATACTTGGTAAGTAAAGGTATCGCTGCTGATCGTTTAACTGCTGAAGGTTTCGGAAGCGAAAATCCAATTGCTGATAATAAAACAGCCGCTGGACGCGCTAAAAACAGAAGAGTTGAATTTAAAACTAACAATTAATCAATAATTGCTTTCCATAAAAAAGCCCCTCGTATTTTTGCGGGGGGCTTTTTCTTTGCATATATAAAATAAATGCTTAGTCAAATAATTCTGGTTGGTCTTGTAATGGATCCTTCTTTATATTTTCCCATTCCATCTCTACTGATTTACTGAAATCGGTAAGCTTAGCACCAACTGCCTTCCATCCCATTACCTCTACCATTTTAATAACCTTGAATTTTGCCTTTCTTATTTGTTGACCCCTTCCACTTTGTACAGATAAGATCGGTTCCTCTTCGGTACTTACCATCTCTAAACGATTGCCTTCCCCTTCCTTGATGAATAAAAACTTATTGTGTAGGGTAGTGGTTTCAACTTTAAATCGTTTAATGTTGAACTGCACTTTTTCATTGTCCAGATAAACCGCTGTTACAATTTTTTCGGGATGGAATTTCTCAATTAACACTATTTTTTCTGAATCAAAGCGCTGTGTAAGCTCCTGATCGCATATTTCATAATAACCTTCTGAATAAAAAACAATGATGCGGTCATCTGTATCAAAACTACCCAGATAAATACCCTTTTCATCGCTGTTGAGGCGACCAAATTGATCATCGAACCAAAGTTTTTTTCCGGATAGGGTCGACTTACCCGCTTCTTTCAGCTTTACAGATTTAATGGGATACTTTGTAACTGTATTTCCTTTACTACCCCTGCCTTTTATTTCCAGTTCACTGAAATCAAATTCCAACTCCTTGATACGGGCACTGCAATTAGGGCTTAATACAATCTTTACCAATTCTGCTTCCCCATTAGGATTTACAGTAAAATAATGCACTTTGGTTTTAGGATCGCTACTGGATAAATCGTATTCCTTATCGCGGGTAACACCAGTAACATTGAAACGCTTGGCATAACTCTTACCATCTTTTCCGTCTGCATAAATCATATTATAAGTGATACGATCGTCGTTCTTATTGAAAATAGCAATATGAATGATGTCTTTTCCTACAAATGTTTTATCAGCTACTTTCACCACTTTCATTTTACCGTTGCGGGTAAAAACAATAATGTCATCTAAATCGGAGCAATCGGCAACCAACTCATCTTTTTTCAAACTTGTACCAATAAATCCATCGGCCCTGTTTACATATATTTTAGTATTGGCAATGGCCACCGTCTTGGCTTGGATGGTATCAAATAATTTGATTTCGGTTTTGCGTTCCCTGTCTTTGCCATATTTCTTCAATAAATTTTCGAAATAAGCCACGGCATAATCTGTCAGGTGCTCTAAATCAAATAATACCTGTTTGATATCCGCTTCTAACCCTTTTATTTGGGCGTCCAGTTCATCAATGTCTAACTTATAAATTCTTCGAACAGGCTTCTCTGTTAGTTTCAGGATATCTTCTCTAGTGATACCTCTTTTTAATTTTTTTAGAAATGGTTGAAAAGCAATTGCGATGGCTTCCAGCACTTTTTCCCAATTGGCATGCTTCTGTTCTAACTCCTTGTAAATTTTTTCCTCGAAAAATATTTTTTCAAGTGAAGTGTAGTGCCATTTTTCTTGTAGCTCTGCCAATCGGATATCCAGTTCTTTTTTCAAAAGATCCCTGGTATTGTCAGTGGCTGTCTTCAATAAATCGTTCACGCCCAGGAACCTTGGTTTGTTATCTACAATAACACAGGCATTGGGTGATATACTGGTTTCACAATCGGTAAAAGCATACAATGCGTCAATAGTAATATCCGGAGAAATGCCCGCGGCTAACTCTACAATGATTTCTACATCTGCGGCAGTATGATCAGTTACTTTCTTGATTTTTATTTTACCCTGGTCATTGGCTTTTACAATACTCTCCATCAATTTGGTAGTGGTAACGCCAAAGGGTACACTCTTTATTACAACCGTTTTTTTATCCAGTTCTTCAATGATAGAACGCACCCTTATTTTGCCACCCCTTTTTCCCTCATTATAATGCGTAGTATCCACCATACCACCCGTTTGAAAATCGGGGAATATTTCAAATCTTTTACCTCTTAGATACTTGATAGCTGCATCAATTAGTTCGCAGAAATTATGCGGCAATATTTTAGTAGATAAACCTACTGCAATACCTTCGGCACCCTGTGCTAATAGTAAGGGGAATTTTACAGGTAGCGTTACTGGTTCATTTTTTCGGCCATCATAACTCAATGCCCATTCGGTGGTTTTGGCATTGAAAGCAATTTCTAAAGCGAACTTGCTCAATCTGGCTTCAATATACCTGGAGGCTGCAGCCTGGTCACCCGTGCGAACATCTCCCCAGTTACCCTGTGTTTCAATGAGCAAATCCTTTTGCCCCATATTCACCAAGGCATCGCCAATACTTGCATCACCATGTGGATGGTATTGCATACTTTGTCCGATGATATTGGCCACTTTATTAAATCTTCCATCATCCATTTCCTTCATGGCATGCAAGATCCTTCTCTGTACGGGTTTTAATCCATCTTCAATAGCCGGTACCGCACGCTCGAGGATAACATAACTGGCATAATCCAAAAACCAGGTTTTGTATTGGCCACCAATACCACTATCCGTATGTGTATAATCTTCTTTTATTGATTTTGCCATTGTTTCTTAAAAATTGCTTTTCTTTTGCATCAGTTATTGATAAAATTCAAAAAGATATTTTTCTTCGTAAGGAATCTCAAATTTCTGTAAAAATTCCAAGTATTCCTGTTGAAATGTTTTTTTATTGTGATGAATCGGTTGATTCAAAATATAATTCACCACACGGTCAAGATGTGATTTTGTATAGGAAAATGCACCATATCCAACTTGCCAATGAAAATTTGCTAGTCCAGGGTAAGTTGCTCGTATTTGGTTTCCTGAACTGATTTTAATTTCTTTTACCAAATCACTAAGGCTTTTATCTGGGTTATAGCCAATTAATAAATGCAAATGATCGGGCATGCAATAGATTGCCAGTGGCTTGTGTTTTTTTTGGGATACGATACCACAGATATATTTTTCTAGTGGGATGCGTATCTTTTCATTAATAAGGCTTTCTCTTCCTTTTACTGCAAAAACCACTTGGGTTAAAAGTTGGGTGTAGGTGTTTGCCATATAGTTTTTGTTACAAAGTTATGGCTCCTCTAGAGCCGATAATATTGGTATTACTCTTACAAAGTTGCGGCTACTCTGTAGCCGATGCACTGCATTTTGTACTTGTTACAAAGGTATGGCTACGCTGTAGCCAGTTACTATCCGTTAGTATGTTTG
>CALRKF020000072.1:0-17108 GCA_943367825.1 Chitinophaga pinensis | reverse complement strand
ATTGGACGCCTGCTCACTTTATCACTGATACAGTGAATAACTTAAAAAAGCAGATTGGCAATAGAAAAGTAATCATGGCGCTAAGTGGTGGTGTAGATTCCACTGTAGCGGCCACTTTAATTCATAAAGCCATTGGAGAAAACCTATATGGCATATTTGTAGACAATGGGGTTTTACGTAAAAATGAATTTGAAGAAGTATTAGATATCTATCATCAATTGGGCTTGAATGTAAAAGGGGTTGATGAAAAAGCATTATTTTATCGGGAATTGGCAGGCAAAACAAATCCGGAAGAAAAAAGAAAAACTATTGGCAGGTTATTCATTGAAGTGTTTGACCAAGAAGCACATCGAATTGAAGGAATTGAATTGCTGGGACAAGGAACTATTTATCCTGATGTAATTGAATCAGTATCCGTACATGGCCCTTCTGTTACAATCAAATCGCATCACAATGTTGGTGGTTTACCAGAAACCATGAAATTGGAATTGGTGGAACCATTAAGGGCATTGTTTAAAGATGAAGTAAGAAGGGTTGGATTGGAATTAGGACTACCCCCTGCGATGATATATCGTCATCCTTTTCCTGGACCTGGACTTGCGATAAGAATTTTAGGAGAAATTACTGAAGAAAAGGTACAGTTATTGCAAGCAGCTGATGACCTTTATATTAAAGGACTAAAGAAGGCCAATTTATATAGCAGTGTATGGCAGGCAGGTGCTATCTTATTACCTGTTAAAAGTGTAGGTGTAATGGGTGATGAAAGAACATATGAATTTACAGTAGCACTCAGGGCGGTTACTTCGGTAGATGGTATGACAGCAGATTGGGCTCATTTACCCTATGAGTTCTTGGCTGATATTTCGAATGAAATTATCAACAATGTGAGAGGTATCAACCGAGTAGTATATGACATAAGCAGTAAACCACCTGCTACCATTGAATGGGAATAAATGGCCAATTAAATGAATATTTGATAGATTAAGGGGTCATACATTGTACCCATAAGTTTTCAATATGAAAAAAAATATAATCAGTCTGTTAACCATCAGTTGTATGTTATTCCTGAGTTCGCAATTGCAGGCTCAAAGTTCTAACACAGCTGCATTACCAACTTATAAAGTAGGTATTTTTGCACCGCTTTATTTAGATTCTATTTTTAATGAAAACACTTATAAATACAAGCAGGGTTTCCCTAAATTCGTTTTACCTGCTTTGGATTTTGTACAAGGAGCAGAAATTGCATTGGATTCAATGGCGCTTGACAACGCCAACCTGCATGTCATTATTTATGATAGCAGGTCCTATAAAGAATCTATTGCTTATCTAATAAAAAGTAAAAGGCTGGATAGCCTTGACTTAATTATAGGTTCTGTAAAGGATGCAGATTATAAACAATTGGCTGACTTTGCACTCGCCAAAAACATACCCTTTATTTCTGCAACATATCCCAATGACGGAGGCATCACTGGTAACCCTTTTACCTTAATTATAAATTCTACCTTAAAATCGCATTGCGAGGCCATTTATAGTTATGTTTTGCAAAACCATGGAACAGATAAAATTTATTTGTTGAGGCAAAAGGGGGCACAAGAAGATAAAGTAGCTGCTTATTTTAGTCAGTTGAATGAACAAGAAGGTCGTCCCTTATTAAATATTCAAACTATTCTTTTTGATAGTATTGGAGCGATTCCTAAAATCGTCAATAAACTAGATAGTAATAGACAAAATGTATTGATAGGTGGAAGCCTGGATGAAAAATTTGCCAGTACCCTTGCTAAAACCTGCCAGGCAGTATACCATTCCTATTCTAAATTAACTTTAATTGGAATGCCGAACTGGTACAGTTTTAAAATATTTGATAGCAAAGATGTACTGAAAGATTTTCCAGTATACTATACTTCCCCCTATTGGAATTCAAAAGTAGATAGCTTTAGTAAAATTTTAATCAATGCTTATGCAACTAAATACAAAACCAAGCCTTCGGATATGGCATTTAAAGGATTTGAAGCAGTGCATTTATTTTCCAAATTACTTTTAAAACATCCCAACGATTTAATGAGCAACTTGAATGATAAATCCTTTAAGGTATTTTGCGATTATACATTTAAACCAGTTTTTCTCAAGAAGGAAAATACCAGTCCAGATTATTTTGAAAACAAACACCTTTATTTTATTCGAATCCTTAATGGGACTGAATCAAAAGCTTGGTAAAAACGATAATTATTTGAGTTGCTTTCTTTGCAAAGTATACAATAGAATAAACAATACAGGAAAGAATATAAAATACACTACAATAGTTTGCAGTACAATCGTTCCTACAAAAAGGAATAAAGCGATATATGGCAATATTTCACCGATTAACCACAATGTATAACCCTGCTTTTTAAGTTTACGCATTTCCATTGCGCCATATACACAAAGTGAAATGGAAATCAAGGAAATAATTAAAAGGGGTATTTTATTCTCAATTGATTTAGCCATCATTTCACGTGCTTCAGGACCTGCTAATTTTCTAAAGAAAGCAGGAGCAGTAGATAATTTTTCCTGCGCCTTATCCAATTCTTCCAATGCTTTAGAACTGGTAAAATAGCTACTTACAGCACTATACAGTTCCCAAGCAGACCCTATAAATGTAAGAATGGTCAGGATATTAAGTCCGGTCGTCATTTTTTTGGGTTCTTCTGCAACGAGTTGGTCATTTAATTCCATAATGATATTTTTTACAAGTTAATCATTATGGCCATAACGAACAATACCGATTTAAAAAATATTAGCGACTGTGATGGAGTTTAAGATAGTCGAGGTAATACACCACTTTAAGGGTTATTTCGTTGCTATGTGGGGCATCAAACATATTACTGAAGTTCTTGAGATAGTTGGTATTTTGATAGGGGTCGAGGGCTACATTGGTACCTAGGGCATTCTTCCAAGCCAAGGTAATGCGACTACCAGGAAGAAAATCCCAGGTATAAAACATGTCTATATTAAAAAAGTTGGTGTTTCTATTTTTCCCATCAATAAAAGGAATTTCATTCCAATAGCCATCATTTTTCAAAGTATAGAAATTGGTATTATTTAAGTGGGTCCAATTATGGCGAAGGCGCAAAGACCAATTCATTCTTTGCGTAAATCCGTACTGGGTTAGAAATACAAATGTATTTCGTTTGAGGTCTCTCCTTGCAATGATGGGTTCGTTGCCAATTCGATGGCTATATCCCCAATTGCCTTTATCCTGTTCATTATCCATACTAGCGGTAATCTGTAGACGATGATTGAATCGATACCTAAAAGAAATAGAGGAGTTCCAATATGGGTCATTTGGCAGTGGGGATTCAGCTCCTCCGATCGTATATTTAAAATACAATTTCTTCCTACTATCACTGCTACCAGAAAACCCCAGATAATAATACGGTGTACGTTTTAGCAGTTTACCCGGTGTTCTTGGTTCAAAAAAATCATTGTACCAAAAAGGTTTTGAAGTTAAAGAAGCTGTAAGATCCCAAAATCGTTTTGTTAAATAAAATGCCTTTGCAGTAAATCCAAAGTCTGTCCAGTTGAAAGGTTTGTATAAATAGTTATTATCCACCCGAAGTGAAAAATTATATTGTAATAATTTTTTATTAGGCCTATTTTTATAATAGCCGCCAGAGGCGAATACGTTATAAGAATTGTTATTTAGCAGATAGCCTAAATCATTGGGGTCGTATTTATCACTTTCAATACCACCGCCAAGTCCAAATCGCCAGAGACCACTTACTTTGTTGAATTGTGTTACTGTTGTATAACCTTGAGATGAACCATTCTTTCCCCAGATATTACTATACTTAGTAGTAAATAAAAAATTATAGTTGTTATGTTTATCAAATATCGAAAGATCGAGGCTGCTTACATTCGCATTTCGTGTATTTCCTTTGCGTAAAACGTTGGTGTTAGTAAAACTTATAGAGGACCGATTCTTTAGTGTTTTATCAAATACGATAATATTATAGTTAGTCAATGGGGAAGTTAGAATGGAAGAATCGAAGTTTGTACTGTTATTTCTCAATTTAGCATACATCGGTACAGACAAGGCATTTAAAACACCAATCCCAAGATTGTCTTTTGTGCGACCGCTGAACTTGGTTGCGTTATACAATCTTGTAATGCCAGGATTTTTTTCTATTGTATATAATGGATTAGAGGAAGCATAATTTAACACTTGATCAGCCCCGGAAGGGCGATCGCCAATTCTTCTACTATAAAACAACCCTGATTTATTAAACAGTTCAGTACCCTCGGTAAAAAAGGGACGGTAATCATCAAATTTAATTTCAAAGGGAGTTAGATTCAGGTAGACATTATCACTTTGAACCTGTGCAAAATCGGGAATCAAAGTCATATCAAGTGTAAAACTTTCATTGATTCCATATTTAATATCCATACCACCACTTTTAAGTAATTCAGTAGCTCTTCCATTATTGGTAGGTGATGTTCGGAATCCTCCAGAAAGGTAAGGCGACAAAGATAGCCGAAGTGGTGGTGCTATATTTTTTAAACCAACAAAATCGCCCCACTGATTTACATCACCGCTTAATGCAGGATCTTCAGGATTCCATATACTCAATTCATTGGAACTTCTGGTCAGACGGGCAAAATTGATTCCCCAGTCTTGTAAATCTTTTGTTGGAAATCGAATAGCGCTAAATGGAATTTTAATTTCTACGACCCAACCATCTTTTTTAATACTTACTTTACTTTCCCAAACGGCGTCCCAGGTAGCATCATAAACTACTCCCCCATTACTACTTCCATTTTGAGATTCCTTTGCATCACCTTGAACACCTGCTGCAGACACACGAAAGATGAAGGCATTTTGCCGATCGTGGTAGGTATCAAAGCCAACTGTAAACAAATCGGCGTCCTGTCTGTCTAAAACATCCCTCGAAGTAAATTGCCTGCGTATGTTTTTTATACTATCGTATAAATACGCACCCACATAAATAGCATTATTATCGTATAGTATTTTTACGATGCTTTTTTTTGTGGAGGGCTGACCGAAAACGGGTGAATTAGTGATAAAATTTGTAGCGATAGGCGCCATCTGCCATTCGGGTTCATCCAAATGTCCGTCAATTTTAAACGATTGATTTGTTCTGACTGCTTCGATCTGTTTTGTTTGTGCGAAAGCGGTTGAAAATATCGTAAAAATACCAATAATGAAAATACCTGAAAGCCTCATTAGCATTGAGTTGCAAAGCGAAGATAAACTTTTATTATCATGTATAATTCGCTTCTTCAAGAATAAAAAATATTATTTTTTAAGGGATTGTATTCGTACAACAAGACATGTAAAACCATGAATTAGTTGCCTAGCCATGATTATAATTGACGACGTTTGATTTCTTTTTTAATTAATATTAATTCACGACCGGTAGAACCGCTTACGCTGCTGTTCTCTTCTGCTCTTCTCATCAAATAAGGGATAACATCTTTGATGGGACCAAAAGGAAGGTATTTGCTTACAGAACAACCTGCCCTTGCCATATTAAAAGTAATATGGTCACTCATGCCATATAGCTGCGAGAAATGTACATGTGGATGTCTTAAAGGATAATTCTTTGCTAGCAATAACTCCGTAGTTAATAAATTGCTTTCTTCATTATGGGAAGCAACCATTAATGCTATTTGATCGAGGTGTTCAACGCAATACGAAACGGCTGCATTGTAATCCTTATCACAGGCTGCTTTATCAATATGTATTGGAGAAGGGTAGCCTTTTTCTACAGCACGTTCTCTTTCTTTATCCATATAGGCACCTCTTACTAATTTAGATCCCAAAATAAACCCTCTTTCTTTTGCGGCAATATAACTATCCTGAAGAAAAGCAAGTCTATCGTGCCGATACATTTGCAAAGTATTATAAACGACAACTCTATTTTTATTAAAGCTATCCATCATAAGGATGGTTAGGGCATCCACAGGGTCTTGTATCCAGGTTTCTTCTGCATCAATTAAAACGCCTACTTTTTTATCAGCCGCTGCTTCACATATATGCAACATTCTAGTTCGTACTTTATGCCATTCTTCTCTTTCGTTTTCGGGTAATTGTTCAATAGCTGCAAGGTATCTTTTCATTAAAGTGCCTTGTCCCGCCTTCATCATTCCATCGAGTTTTTCCAACAAAGCAAACCTGGCAATACCGGTCACTTTTACGCTCATAAATGGAATATTGGATTCGGTGGCTGCATATTCAATTACTCTAATAAATTCATTGGTTGACTGGTCAAATCCAGTATCTCCATTTTCACCACCTTCAACACCATAATCAAGAATTACTTCCACCTGATAGGCTCCCAATTTTTTTGCTACTGGAGATGTTTCATCCAAGGTTTCGCCCCCGACAAACTGAGGAAAAATTGTTTTTCGTAAAATTGTTTTTGTCAATGGAATATGCCATTTAATGGCTACTGGAACTAATTTTAAAGCCAGTTTTACTAACCATGGTTTAGCAATGGCGGAAAACAGAAAATGGGCTTTTTTAAGTTCTTTATTTTGTTTGTATGCAAATGCACAAGCAGTGTCATCAAAGCTGATGGAAGTATGGTCAGGCATAAAATCGTTGAATTAAGAAACACAAAGATAGTAAATAAGCTAACCCGATAACAATAGAAATACTAAAATAAAGGGTGAAAAAATAGTTGTGTTTATCTCAACATTGAATGCTTGGAGTAGACATCCACGGAAAAGCTAACTATTAATCAAGTGCCGTCGTTTATCTTTGCAAAAAGCATTTTTTAATATGGAACAAGAAGCGAAAAAGGCCAGTGAAAGTTTTACGGTCATGAATGAACTAGTATTGCCGAATGATACCAATACTTTTGGCAATTTAATGGGTGGCAGGTTGATGTATTGGATGGATATAGCGGCAGGGATGGCTGCAGGTAAGCATTGCAATGCGCCCAGCATGACCGCTTCTGTAGATAATCTTTCCTTTAAAAACCCCATAAAATTGGGCAATATCGTACATATTGAAGCCAAGGTATCACGCGCTTTTAATACATCAATGGAAATTTATTTAAAAGTATGGGGTGAAGACACGATTCATCAATATCAATACGAATCCAACGAAGCCTATTTTACATTTGTGGCATTAGACCCCAACCATAAACCCCGACCTGTTCCAAAAATTATTCCTGAAACGGATGCTGAAAAACGTTTGTATGAGGGTGCACTTAGAAGAAGACAACTTCGCCTTATTTTGAGTGGCAAGATGAAGCCTGAAGATGCAGAAGAGTTGAAGGCATTGTTTGTCTAGGGTTGGTGAAGGATGAGATTGTGGTTGAGATTGACATTGAGGTTGAGATTGACATTGAGGTTGAGATTGAGATTGAGATTGAGGTTGAGATTGAGGTTGAGATTGAGGTTGAGTTATATTTAAAGCCTAAAATAATTGATGTAACTTACTGTAATGAAGGTAGGAGGAGAAAAATCAAATACGGAACAATTGCAGCCGCCGACTAAAAAGTCAAGAAAAAAGCACTCTTCATTTTCGAGATTTTGGAAATTACTTGGTCCTGGATTAATTTCTGGCGCCAGTGATGACGACCCTTCTGGTATAGCTACCTATTCGCAGGCTGGCGCAGCTTTTGGGCTTAGTACTTTATGGACATCGATAGTCGCTTTTCCTTTGATGGCTGCTATTCAACAAATGTGTGCCCGAATTGGACTTATTACTTCTCAGGGACTAACAGGAGCGCTTAAACGAAATTACCCCAAACCAGTATTGTATATCATGTTGCTTTTTAGTTTTCCAGCAATTGTAATGAATATTGGGGCCGATATTGCAGGAATGGGAGCAGTGGGCAACCTACTAATTCCAAGTATTGATGCTATGTATTTTAGTGTATTATTTACCGTTATTTTATTAATATTAATCATCTACCTCCCCTATCAAAAAATCGCTGCTATCTTAAAATACCTCTGTATTGTTTTATTGGTATACATGGTCGTGCCCTTCTTGTTTAAACAAGATTGGTTGTTGATTCTGCGGTCCACATTTATTCCTACCATTCGTTTTGACAAGGATTTTATTGGGATGCTGGTAGGCATATTGGGTACTACTATTTCGCCGTACCTCTTTTTTTGGCAGGCCTCTATGGAAGTGGAAGAAATGAAACATAAAAAAAAGCATCTACTGGTAAATAAAAAAATCATCCATGACATGCAACAAGATGTTGATTTTGGCATGAGTTTCTCGGGTATTGTAATGTTTTTTATTATCCTTACTACAGGAACCGTTCTTTTTAATGCAGGCATCCATCAAATTAACACAGTGGAAGAAGCCGCATTGGCCTTAAAACCGCTGGCAGGAAATTTCGCCTATTTATTATTTGCAATAGGTGTAATAGGTACTGGCTTATTAGCAATCCCTGTTTTAAGTGGGTCACTTTCGTATATGATTACTGAAACCTTTGGCTGGGAACAGGGCTTGGATAAAAAATTTCATGAGGCCAAGGGCTTCTATATTATCATTGCTATTTCACTTTTACTTGGACTTTCTCTCAATTATATTGGAATTTCTCCTATCAAAGCACTGATTTATACGGCCGTATTGTATGGCATTACTGCGCCAGTACTCATTGCCATAATTCTGCATATTTCGAATAACAAAAAAATCATGGGTGCATATACCAATAGTAAATTCTCCAATATACTCGGATTTGCTGCCCTTATTATTATGACTACAGCCGCATTACTCCTACTCTATTTGCAATTTAGTTAAGCAAGGAACGGGCATCCCGGATATGCTATGTCATGCTACTATTATTCGGCTGACCAATCGTTGTTTTTGCTTACAATATTTTAAGCTAAATTGCCCTTTAAAATAATCCCAAATGAAGCAATTTGAATTTAAGAAATGGTTGCCCCATATTATCGCCATCGCTGTATTCCTGATAGTATCTGTTTTTTATTGTAGTCCTGCCCTTGATGGCAAGGTATTGCAACAACATGATATCAGTGAATGGAAAGGCGCTATTCACAATTCTGAATTATATGCAGCCAATCACAATGGCAAATATCCCATGTGGACGAATGGTTTGTTTGCAGGTATGCCAGCCATTCAAATTGGCGGGTTGGGTAGTAATTATGTATCTGATATAGTGCATAAAACGTTGACACTTAATTTGCCAAAACCTATTAATTTCTTTTTTCTGGCCTGCATTTGTTTTTATATTTTAATTGTTACCCTTAAATTGAATCCCTATGCAGGTATTGTGGGTGCATTGGGTTTTGCGTTTGCCACTTATAACCCAGTGATCATTTCTGTTGGGCATGATACCAAAATGCTTTCCATTGCTTATATGCCGGCTTTATTGGCAGGCATTTTATTAATCTATGAGAAAAAATACTGGCTGGGTGCCGTACTTACTGCGCTTTTTTCATCGGTAATGATTTCAATGAATCACTTACAAATTGCCTATTATCTTTTTATAGCCATCGGCATTGCCAGTTTGTTTTATGTAATACAATGGATTAAAGAAAAAGATTTTAAGCACTTATTCATAGCCGGTAGTTTGGCAATTGTGGCAGCTGGTGCAGGTATTCTTACCAATGCAGAAATGCTCATGGGTACTTTTGAGTATCAAAAGGCAACGATTCGTGGTGGTGGTTCAGTTTTAACTGACACCAGTGCTAAAGCAAATAAATCTACAAATGGACTTGACAAGGATTATGCTTTAAGTTATAGTATGGAAAAAACAGAACCCTTGGTGTTGATGTTTCCAAAAATGTATGGTGGCAGCAGTGGCAAAGAAGAAGTGAAAAGTGATAATTCAAAAGCAATTGAAGTAATTAGTAATGTACCAGCTGACGTGCAAAGAAGTTTTCCGGGTATACAAAATCAATTACCGATGTCATTTTATTGGGGAGGCATTGCAGATGGTAGTGGTAATGCAGGAACTGCTGGCCCACCATATGTAAGTGCCATCATTTGCTTTTTAGCAATCCTTTCGTTTTTTGTAAAAAACAATAAACATAAATGGTGGATCCTATCTGCCATTGGCCTTACTTTACTCATGAGTTGGGGTAGTTATTTTGATGGCTTTAATAGCTTTTTATACAATCACCTTCCATTTTATAATAAATTCAGGGCCCCTTCGATGATTATGGTGGTGCCACAATTATTGCTTGCTTTTTCTGCAGTACTGGCATTACATTCGCTTGCTACCACAACTGATAAAAAAGTATTAATACCAATTTTCAAAAAGGGAGCAATTGCTACAGGTGCCATATTTGCTTTTACCCTATTACTCTATTTTACATTTGATTTTACCAGTGTAGGGGATAAAACCATTTTAAAGCAAGTAAGGGCTTCTAATCAACCTTTACTGATTGATTTTGTTCGGTCATTTTTTGATGGACTTAAAGCTGATCGTCAATCATTGATGATGGGTAGTATCGTAAGAAGCCTTGGCTTTATTGTTATTGCGGCTGGACTTATTTTTCTGTATTTTAAAAATATTATCAAACCTGCTATCTTATCTATTGGATTGGCATTGATTGTTCTTCTAGACCTTTGGTTTGTAAATGATTTATACCTTAATAAAGAAAATTATCAGGACAAGGAAGAGAGTGCTGTTAATTTTACTCCAAGTAAAGCAGATGAAAGCATCTTAGCCGACAAATCGGATTATAGGGTATTCAATGTATCCGGAGGTGCATTTCAAGACAATATGACCTCCTATTTTTATAAATCCATTGGAGGATACCATCCTGCTAAACTTAGAATTTATCAGGATTTAATAGAGCGCCAATTAAGCAAACAGGACATTAATATGGCTGTATTAAATATGTTGAATACAAAATACTTTATTCAAAAGGATAGGAATGGCGCTACACAGGCCGTACAAAAAAATGACAGTGCATTGAGATCTTGTTGGCTTGTAAAACAAATTGTATTTGTCAAAAATGCAGATGAAGAAATGAAAGCGATTGATCAGTTTAATCCTGCAGATACTGCCTTTGTACAAGAAAGTTTTAAAGCAAGTATTCCATTTATGCCAAGCGCTGATTCTACTGCCAGCATCAAACTGATTAAAAATGACAATGATATCATCAACTATGAATTCAATGCAGCCAGTAATCAGTTTGCAGTTTTCAGTGAAATTTATTACGATGCAGGATGGAAAGCCTTCGTAGATGGCAAGGAAAGTCCGATTGTTAAAGTAAACTATGTTTTGAGAGGATTGGCGCTTACTGCAGGTAAACATCAGGTTGAGTTCCGCTTTGACCCCCCATTAATGAAAGCAGGCAAAAAAGTTTCATTAGCTGCCCATGGTATTTTAGTATTGTTGGTGCTAGCGTTTATATTTTTTGCATACAAATCGAGCAAACCAAACAAAACTGAAGCAGCTATTTCATAAGCACAATGCAATCAGCGCCAGTCATATCTGTAATAATGCCCGTTTACAATGCGGCAGCTTATTTACAGGATGCGATTGAATCTGTAATAAAACAAAGTTTTGAAAACTTTGAGCTGATATTAATCAATGATGGTTCAACCGATCAATCTATGGACATCATACATCAATTTAATGACCAACGGATTGTTCTTTTAGACAATGAATGCAATCGTGGATTAATATTTAGTTTGAATAGGGCCATTGCGCAAGCGAGGGGTAAATATATTGCCCGGATGGATGCGGATGACCTTTGTTTATCCTTTCGACTGCAAGATCAATTTACCTATATGGAAAACAACCCCAACATATCGGTACTCGCTGGCTTTATAGATTTCATTAACGAATATGGGGCACCCAAAGGTTTGTGGCCATTAGACAGAAAAGCGATCAACCCTCATTCGATTAAAAAATATATGGTATCAGCCTGTTGTATTGCACATCCCAGCATTATGGCCAGGACCGAAATAATGCAACAATATCCATACAGTAATCAGCAAAAAGCGATTGAAGACTATGATTTATGGCTGCGCTTATTAGCAGATGGCTTTCAAATTGACAAATTAAATAAAAGCATATTACAGTATAGGGTACACGAAAATTCAGTAACGCAGGCCGACAATCTTCATAACAATGTTTATTTTAAAATTGCCCGTTGCAAAAGAAGGTTTTTAGCTATTGCATGGCGCAAGGGAAAAATCAATTCATTTACCCTTTTAGTGTTTTTAAGGATGTTAGTAGATTACAGTTTGGGCATCGGCAAACAAATTAAAAAAATGTTTAAGTATTGAATTATTCCCTTCAAATATTAAAAAGAAAAATAGAGGGAATTTTCATCTTCCCTTTTATTGCATTGGGAGCAGGTATTTCTTATTTGAAACCATTAAAAGAAGATTTCGATATTTTCTTCTTTTTCCCTTTTTATCATACAGGAGGAGTAGAAAAATATAATTTGGCCATCGCCAATGCCTGCAAAGGAAAGAAGGCTATTATTTTTTTTACAAGAAGATCAACAGACAAATCATTCTACCATGATTTTATTCAAACTGGTCATCGCATCATTGATATAGCTTCATTTACCGATAATAAATGGCTTTACTTTTTTAATTTAATTTATCGTGGGATTGTAATGGGTTATGTTCATCGGCAATACAAGCCGCCCATAGTGTTCAATGGTCAAAGTAATTTTGGCTATAAAATTTCACCTTGGATTCGCAGCAGTATCAAACAATATGAATGCATTCATACTTTCAGTAGTTTTTCATTTATCAGGCAGCCCTTTATTTCTTTTTATACTAAAGCTTTTTCTCCCTCACATAAAACCATTTCGGATCAAATTGCTTACTATACCAAAACAGGAGTCCCAAAGGAAGAGTCTGAAAAATTCACCTATTTATTGACCGGCATTCAATTGCCAACAACAGCCTTTCAAAATTTCGCCAGGACCGCATTCCGTGTTTTATTTGTAGGAAGAGGTTCTGCTGAAAAAAGGATTGATATAGTTGCAGCGATAGCAAAAAAAACAAAGGACATTGGCGCCCCTATTGAATTTATTTTTGCTGGTGATGTAAGCGATTTTATTCCCGACAGTTTAAAACCCTATTGCAGTATAAAAGGAAATATAACCAACCCTGAGGACCTTGCTCAATTATATGCTGCTTCACAAGTACTAATATTAACCTCCTCCTTTGAAGGTTTTCCATTAGTAGTGATGGAAGCGATGAGCCATGGTTTGGTTATACTAAGTACCAATGTTGGTGATATTCCTGCACATGTTAAAGATAATGAAAATGGTTTCCTTGCTGATGTTAGTATGTCAACCACAGCATTAATAGAAAACTTTACTGAACGATTGGTATTTTTACATGCTCACAGGGAAGAATCAGTAAGGATGGGTGAAAACAATTATGCCTATGCACAAAAATATTTTTCTGTTACATCATTACCTGAAAAATTACAGCCTTATCTAAATTTATAACATGAAACCCATTGGCTTCATCATCATAACTTACAATCGTTGCAGCGACACGCTGGAATTATTGAAAAATATTGCCGGACTTGACCAGGCCACCGAACTTTTAGAAGAAGTAATTTTAGTGAACAATGCTTCAACAGATGATTATAGTGAGGTGAAAAACTATATTGCCAGTTCCGAAAACAGCATCCCATTTAAATACTATGATGCCCCATCCAATTTGGGTGTAGCTAAAGGACGCAATTATGCACTTTCTTTCAGCAAAGCACCCTATCTGATAATGATTGATGATGATGCAGTATTACAAAATAAGGATTGTTTAATACAATTATTACAAGAATTCAACACTACTAATACCGCAAGAAAAAAAGCCATTATCTCTTTTAAAGTATTGTATTACGATACCCTAACCATGCAAAAAAATGCATTGCCACATAAACAATTTGAGGCGTACAAAGACAAGGCTTTTTTTGAAACTTATTATTATGCCGGTGGAGCGCATGCAATTCAACGTGAAGTATTTGAAAAAGTGGGCTATTATTCAGAGGATTTTTTTTATGGAATGGAAGAATATGATTTAAGTTATCGAATTTTAGATGCTGGTTATTCAATAGTATACAGTGATAAAATAATCATGTTACACAAAGAATCCCCGCTGGGCAGAAAACCAAAAGAAGAAAAAATTAGGATGATGTGGGTAAACAAATCCAAAGTGGCATGGAAATATTTACCCAAAAAATATTTTTATAGCACTTCACTGATGTGGTCATTACAATACCTAAAAGAATCCGGATTTTCATTGAAAGGTTTTTGGAAAGGATGGAATGCCATTGCGGCCATGAAAAAAAACACTCCTACTCAACACATTCAAAGTTCTACGATTGCCTATTTAAAAAAATTGAAAGCCCGGTTAAGTTATTAATATGATTATAGCTACAATTAAAGGAGGATTAGGCAATCAGTTATTTCAATATGCTGCGGCCAGGCAATTATCCATCCTGCATTCAACCAAATTAAAAATGGATATCAGTGCATATGAAGCAGATACGCTCCGGGGATTTGAATTGCCCAATTTCTCAATGAATATTGAAATTGCTACCGCTGATGAATTGAATAGTTATCGGCAATCATTATTTCAAAAAAGCTGGGATCGTTTAAAACCTAATTTTAAAAGAAAAGTTTACAAGGAACCTTTTTATCACTTTGATAAGCAATTGGCAAAAACTGGGTCGAATGCATATTTAAAAGGGTATTTTCAATCAGAGAAATATTTTGCTAACATTCGGGAAATTTTATTGAATGAAATAAACTTGCAAAAACATCTTATCCAAAATGTTTTATTGCTGGGAGATCAACTAAAAAATAGCCCTTCTGTTTCGGTTCATATCAGAAGAGGCGATTATACCAATCCGCAGGTACGTGACTATCACGGCATATTGGGAATTGACTATTATGAAAATGCCATTCAATTAATCAAGGAAAAAGAGAAAGACTGTATATTTTATGTATTTACTGATGATGAGGATTGGGTACGTAATAATTTCAACCCTGATACTCCTTTACAATTCATAAGTGCTTACAAAAGCAGTACGCACTATGAAGATTTTTACCTTATGAGCAGTTGTAAACACAATATTATTGCTAATAGCAGTTTTAGTTGGTGGGCTGCCTGGCTAAATAGTCAGAAAATGAAAACGGTTATAGCTCCAAAAAACTGGTTCAATAATGGACCAAAGGATACAGAAGACCTAATTCCAGCAGACTGGATTCGTCTCTAGGATGGTTAGCATTTATGATTGCATTATTTTTACCAAAATTTAGCACATGTTCTGGAAGTCTTATTTTATTGCGACTGCAAAATCAATACTTATTAAAGGCCCTAAAAGAGGGATTCGTTTTTTTCAAATTATAGGTGAATTCTTTCGCTATAAAAGAAATTCAGATAAAAGATTCTCCGTAAAATTTGCTGATTTATACCCCTGCACCAAAGACCGATTACCTTCTACTCCATTTGATCAACATTATATTTATCATCCTGCCTGGGCAGCCAGAATATTGGCAAAAACAAAACCAGCCCTTCATATAGACATTTCTTCTATCTTGAGTTTTAGCACTATTGTTTCTGCCTTTGTACCTGTTAAGTTTTATGATTACCGACCTGCAGCCTTAAGCCTACAGAATTATGAAAGTGATTTTGCTGATTTAAATGCATTGACTTTTGCCGATAACAGTATTGCATCATTATCGTGTATGCATACGGTAGAACATATTGGATTGGGTCGTTATGGCGATAAATTAGACCCACTAGGTGATATCAAAGCAATCAAAGAATTAATAAGGGTATTAAGTCCTGGAGGTAGTTTACTATTTGTAACACCTGTTGGCCGACCAAGAATTGAATTCAATGCCCACCGGATTTATAGCTATGAACAAATAATTAGCGCATTTTCCCCCTTACATTTGCAAGAATTTTCATTGATTCCTGATGCTGGTGGACTTATTGAAAATGCCCCTCCAGAAATGGTAGCCTTACAATCTTACGGTTGTGGTTGTTTTTGGTTTAAAAAATAAAATATGTTAAAGAAAATATTTGCTTTAAGGAACCGGTTACTAGCAGCTAGAGAGGAAAAAAAAGCTATTCCTAAACGATTGGCTTTTTACTGCAGTTTTATTAAATCGGGTGACTTGATTTTTGATATAGGTGCGAATATTGGTAATAGAGTAGCCATTTTTTTAAAAATCGGCGCAAAGGTAGTAGCTGTTGAACCTCAACCTGCTTGTATAGCGCAACTAACAAATAAATTTGGAAATCGGATTCAATTAGAACCTGTTTGCCTAGGTGCTGCCGAAGGAGAAATGAATATGTATATTTCTAATGAAAGTACTTTATCAACCCTGAGCAAAAACTTTATTGAACGTACAGGCAAAACAAGGTTTAAAAACAACCAATGGGATCAGCAGATTGCAGTAAAAGTGAATACACTTGATAATCTAATTGCAAAATATGGACTACCGGTGTTTTGCAAAATTGATGTAGAAGGTTTTGAAGCCGAGGTACTCAAAGGATTATCACAAGCAATCCCACAATTATCCTTTGAATATTGTGTACCAGAAATGCAGGACAATTTGCTCAATAGTCTTCAAGCACTGCATGCAATAACAGCTGATGGCAAATACAATTATTCTGTAAGAGAAAGCATGCAGTTGGAGTCTGCAGTATGGATGGATTATGAGCAAATGATTCAATTGGTGAATAGTCCTTCCTTTATAGCAACCGAATTTGGAGATATTTATTTTAAATCATAATATATGTTTACTGTTGGTACAACGAATGAGTCGGATAGAATAGCCTGGATAGAAAGCACTCTGAAAAAAATTCCTGCAGGCTTAACCATATTGGATGCCGGAGCGGGAGAATCTCAATTCAAGAAATTTTGCAATCACCTCAACTATATTGCACAGGATTTTGGACAATATGAAGGCAAGGGAGAAATGGGCTTACAAACAGGCAGTTGGGACAATAGCAAACTGGATATAGTTTCTGATATTACCAGTATTCCCTTAGAAAATGCTTCTGTGGATGCCATTATGTGTACCGAAGTATTTGAACACATCCCAGATGCTGTTGCAGCAATAAAAGAATTTACAAGGCTATTAAAACCCGGAGGATATTTATTAATCACAGCACCTTT
>CALRKF020000071.1:0-17519 GCA_943367825.1 Chitinophaga pinensis | reverse complement strand
GTACCTGGAGTGGGTTAAACCCGGATTTGAGCAACCCATTTCAGCTGCTGTGTACCAAAAAACAGTCACCCACTTTGAATCCTTACTGCATTTATTACATCCCTTCATGCCATTTGTGACAGAAGAAATGTATCACTTACTCAAAGACCAATCGGATGATCTTACTGTTAAACAATTGCCTTCACTAACGGATACGGCTGATAGCAAAATATTGCACCAGGGATTATTATTAAAAGAGGTAATCACTGCCATTCGGGAATCGAGAAACAAAAATCTATTGAAGCCGAAAGAAACCATTGAATTGTTTCTGCAAACCGAAGCCCAAACAGATTATGCCCGTATTCAAACGATTTTGTGCAAACAGGTTAATGCTACAACGCTTGGTTTTGTAAACCATGCGGTAGACAATTCCAGTGTTATCAATATTGAAAAAGACAAGTTTTATGTGGTGACCAATAAAGAAGTAGATAAGGATGGCTTAAAAGCCGATTTGTTGAAAGACCTGGCACATCAACAGGGATTTTTGGTATCAGTAGAGAAAAAACTGGGTAACGAAAAATTTGTAGCCAATGCCAAGCCTGAAGTGCTGGCGATGGAACAAAAGAAAAAAGCAGATGCTTTGGCAAGAATCAAGGCCATTGAAGAGAGCTTGGCCGCCCTTTAAAAATACTGTTAATTAATAGTACCCGATAGTTTGGGATACTTTAAAAGCCATAAATTCGTTCTATTCAAAATACGTGCATGAAACAATTTATAACTATCATTGTTTGTTTTTGCCTCTTGGGTAGTTCCACATTAGTTGCCCAAACAGCTCAGCGTAGCTCCACCGTTAAATGGAAGCCGCCAAAAACCATTACAATGTTGGGTGCCTCTAGGGATACCAGTTATGTAATTGTTGAAGAAGGAAAACAATTGGTAGGATTGCCCCTTAGGGTATTGGACGATAAAAAAAATAGCTTCCCTATTTCTAGCTATCAGTTTCTATATAGAAGAAAGATACTTACAGAGGATGAGCAAACAGGTAAAACCAGTCCTTCCTCCAGTGTTGTAGCACAAACTTTTAGGGTTACTCCCCTTCCCGAAATATGGGTCAAAACCCTTAAAGATCAATTACAATCCGGCGAAGAATTATACTTTTTTGATGTAGTGGCAAGGGATGCCCAGGGTAAATTGTTTTTTGCCCCAAATTTGCTTATTAGGATTAAATAATATTAGCATTTACCAACTTATTTACCTTTCAAAGTCATCGAATGCTAATCCTTTGCCTTAACCTTAACCTTAACCTTAACCTCTGACCCTACCTCACCCTAAATTCCACCCCCGATTTCACCAATCTTAGTGCATATTTATTACCTTTGCGGCTTCAAAATTTAATATAAAACATATTATGAGTACAGTTAGCAAGAACACAATAGATTTTAGTCTTCCCTATAAGGTGAAGGATATGAGCCTGGCAGAATGGGGCCGTAAAGAAATTAAACTGGCAGAAGCTGAAATGCCAGGTTTGATGGCCATCCGTGAAGAATATGGTCCTGCACAACCTTTAAAAGGTGCAAGAGTGGCAGGTTGTTTACACATGACTATTCAAACAGCAGTCTTAATTGAAACTTTAGTAGCCCTTGGCGCTGAGGTAAAATGGAGTAGTTGTAATATCTTCTCTACCCAAGATCATGCAGCTGCTGCTATTGCCGCTGCAGGTATTGGTGTTTTTGCATGGAAAGGCCAAAGCATTGAAGAAGCAGACTGGTGTATTGAACAAACATTGTTTTTTGGTGGTGCCGACAAGCCTTTGACAATGATCTTGGATGACGGTGGTGATTTGACCAATATCGTTTTTGATAAATATCCTGAACTGGTTAAAAACATCAAAGGATTAAGTGAAGAAACTACTACTGGTGTACATCGTTTATATGAAAGAATGGCTGCTGGCACATTGCCCATTCCTGCTTTCAACGTAAATGATTCTGTTACAAAAAGTAAATTCGATAATAAATATGGTTGTAAAGAAAGTCTGGTAGATGCGATCCGTCGTGCTACTGACGTAATGATGGCCGGTAAAGTAGCCGTTGTAGGTAGTTATGGTGATGTGGGTAAAGGTTCTGCAGCTTCTTTAAAAGGAGCAGGTTGTCGTGTAATCGTTACCGAAATTGACCCTATTTGTGCTTTGCAAGCAGCAATGGACGGCTTTGAAGTAAAACGTATGATTGATGCAGTTGCTGAAGCTGATATTATCGTTACTGCAAGTGGTTGTCGTGACTTGATCACAGAAAAACATTTCCGTGCAATGAAGGACAAAGCTATTGTTTGTAATATTGGTCACTTTGATATTGAAATTGATATTGCCTGGTTGAACAATAACTATGGTCATACAAAAGATACCATTAAACCACAGGTTGATTTGTATAATATTGATGGAAAAGACATCATCATCTTGGCTGAAGGCCGCTTGGTAAACCTTGGTTGTGCTACTGGTCACCCTAGTTTTGTAATGAGTAATTCATTCAGTAACCAAACCCTGGCACAGATTGAATTATGGACCAACCATAGCAAATACGAAAATAAAGTGTACGTGCTTCCAAAGTTATTGGATGAAAAAGTAGCCCGTTTGCATTTAAAGAAAATTGGTGTAGTTTTGGATGAGTTATCACAAGAACAGGCCGATTATTTGGGTATTAGCAAAGAAGGTCCGTTCAAACCAGAACATTACAGGTATTAATACAACGCTTTTTTAAAGGTGAATAAATACAGCTCCGGGTTATTCTTAACCTGGGGCTTTTTTTTTGTAACATTGTAGCCTCAACAATGATTGCCAAAAAACATGAGAAAGCATATTTACAAACTAGACAACCTTAACCTTAACCTTAACCTCAACCTTAACCTTAACCTCAACCTCAACCTCAACCTCAACCTCTATCTCCTCCTCCTTTTACTAACCACCTTCCTTAACCCACATAGCAGCCATGCACAAACGCACCAATTTAGTCTGAGCAAGACTGCATTCTTATTAGACAAAAAACCATTTCAAATCATCAGTGGAGAAATGCATCCTGCCCGTATACCACGTATGTACTGGCGGCACCGTATTCAAATGGCGAAGGCCATGGGTTGTAATACCATTGCTGCTTATATTTTTTGGAATTACCATGAATCAAAGGAGGGGCAATTTGATTTCAAAACGGATAATAAAAATATTGCTGAATTCATTCGCATTTGTCAGGAAGAAAAAATGTGGGTGCTACTTAGACCAGGACCCTATGTATGTGCTGAATGGGATTTTGGAGGATTACCCACCTATCTCTTGAAATACCCCGATATTAAAATCCGGTGTATGGATGACCGTTATATGGCAGCCGTAAACAGGTATATACAACAACTCGCCCAACAAATTGCACCGCTACAGTGTACCAAGGGTGGTCCCATTTTAATGGTACAAATTGAAAATGAATATGGCAGTTATGCCAACGATAAAATATATTTAGAGGCACTGCGAAAAGCTTGGTTGCAGAATGGCATCGATGTACCATTCTATACTGCCGATGGCGCTACTGCCTATATGTTGGAAGCTGGTCATTTGAAAGGTACTGCCATTGGATTAGACAGCGGCAGCAATGATGGTGATTTCAATGAAGCCAGCAAGGCCGACTCAACCGTGCCAGCCTTTAGTAGCGAAACATATCCTGGATGGCTGACCCATTGGGGAGAAAAATGGCAAAGGCCAGATACCAATGATTTGAAAAATGAGGTGGAATACCTTTTAAAAAATAAAAAGTCAGTCAATTTTTATGTGGTACATGGCGGAAGCAATTTTGGTTTCATTGCTGGCGCCAATGCTTTTTCGCCCACAGCATATCAACCAGATATTACCAGTTACGATTACGATGCGCCCATTAATGAACAGGGCCAGCCCACCCCAAAATTTTATACCCTGCGCAACCTTATTGCTAAATATACAGAGACCCCGCTTCCCAACTTACCCCAAAGCATACCCGCTATTGAAATACCTTCTATTGAAATGAATTACCAAACAAGCATTTGGAATCGTTTGCCTCCACCTCTCTTTGCAGTACAACCAAAACCCATGGAAAGCTATGGACAAAATCAAGGCATGATACTCTATAGCACACATTTGATTGGTCATAAAACTGGTAAACTAAAAATTTGGGAGCCACACGACTATGCCCTGGTATTTTTAAATGGCAAATTCATTGACACGGTGTACAGAGATGCTGGTAATTGGACAGTAGACCTTCCCAAAACAACTGTTGAAAATCCATTGCTGGAAATATTGGTAGAAGGTATGGGACATATCAACTTTGCACAATTTATGATTGATAGAAAAGGCATAACGGATAGGGTTACACTAAATGGCATGACCTTGATGAATTGGCAGACTTATTTACTGCCCATGGATGGCGGATTTGTACAAAAAGCAGCACAGGCCGACAGGGGCATGGACATGCGGCAGGGCAGATTTTATAAGGGAAATTTCGCATTGAATGCTGTCGGCGATACCTATTTTGATCTCAGCCAATACAATAAAGGAATGGTATATGTAAATGGCCACCTCCTTGGAAGGCATTGGAATATTGGCCCGCAGCAACGATTATACTGCCCTGCTAACTGGCTACAAAAAGGGAGCAATGAAATCATTGTATTCGACTTACATGCCATGGAAGCATCGCCCATTAGTGGAAAAAAAACATTGGAATAATATGAAAACTATTGCTACTTATTTGCTGCTTCGTTACCATCAATCTGCAATAGGCTTAAAAGCTATTAATTTTTCGAGTAGGCGTACCTGATTGCCTGCTCTTACAAAATTATGCTCGGGATATTTTGCTCCATAATAAATATCATCATTCAGGTGGTCTGTCAGAAATCTGAGTGCCTGCATATAAATCATATATTGCCCGGCAAAGTGAAAAGCATTTAATTCTGCTGCGGTCAAAATAGTTTTCATTTCACTTAAATATCCGGCTTTAATTGCCTCATAAAAATCAGGACGAATAATAATTTTTTCAAAATCCTGCTCTTCCTCACTAACAGGGCTCAGATAAGTACGCATCATATCCCCCACATCGCTGATAAAATAACCAGGCATTACAGTATCCAAATCAATCACGCAAAGACCTTTATTTGTACTATCAAATAAAACATTGCTAATCTTGGTATCATGATGCGTACAACGTAGTATCAGCGCATCTTTAATTTGCTGAAAATTTTCAAGAATTAAACGATGATATTTTAATTGCTCAATCAAATTCTGACATGCGCTAATTCTTGCTGGATTCCCATTCATTAAACTGTCCTCAAATTGCTGATACCTTAATGTCAAATTATGAAAGTCAGGCAGGGTGATTTGTAATTTTCGGATATCCATCGCATGCAGTCGTTTTGTAAAAGCGCCAAACTGTGCTGCCGCTTCAAAAGCCTGCTCCGGCTTTTGTACTACGTCTATCGTATGACTACCTGAAATGAATGGAAACAAACGAAAATACCCTCCGCTTGTTTTTAGCATGTCCTGTCCAGCTGCTGTGGAAACAGTGCCCACAAATAAATAATCTGGAAACTCCTTGGCCAAATAATCCTGCAACAATCGAATGTTCGCTCCAATCAATTCGGGTGCTTTAAAAATATGATGGTTAATTTTTTGCAAAACAAAAGCTTGCTGCCCCCGCACTACCAGCCAGGTACTATTGATGAGTCCATTGCCGAGTGGACGAAGCGTATACTTCCCCAATTCAAAACCATATGCGTTTAAAACATTTTGCATTACCCTAAAATTCGTGAAATTTGTTGAAACAATACTAATACGATGATATTATTGGAAGCAGTATTAGCAGAACACAGTAAAGCCCAAACAGCACTCATCGTTCATTGGGTGGGAAAAAGTCAATCTCGTTTTGATCAATTGTTTAAATTGGTAGTTGAAGCCGAGCCCATCATATCACAAAGATCCTCCTGGCCGCTTTGTAATGCAGCCCTTCTCAATCCTCAATTAATGCATGCACACTGGATAACCCTCTTGCAATTCGTTACCAAAGAAAAACTACCCAGAGGGGTTAAACGCAATACCGTTAAAATTTTTGCGTCCATTTCATTTCCCAAAAAATTGGAAGGGACTGTGATGGATTTTTGCTTTCAATTGGTTGTAGAACCTAAGGAGGAAATTGCAGTTAAATCCTGGGCTATGAAAATATTAATGAAAATGGCAAAGCATTATCCCGATATTATACCGGAATTAAAATTGATTGTAGAAGATCAATTTGAAGAAGGCTCAGCCGGATTTAAATCACAGGCAAAAAAAATATTGGGAATGAAAAAACATAAAGCTACTGGAACTTAATCAAGCCACCTATCAGCTTCATTATTATTTATTCATCAACGGCTTGACAGTATAACCTTCTTTTCTTAATAATTGAATCAAGCCCATGGTTCCTGGTAAATGACCTGCCCCTACTGCAACAAAAACCGATTGTTCTGCCATGATTTTTTTTAATTGACTAACCCAGTTTTTATTTCGCTTGTCTAATAATAAATCTTTGTTGTCCTCCATTCCAAACTCAGATTTATTAAACATTTTTTCTATTTCATCAAGCTGCTGCGTTTTATAAACCGTGAGCATGGTATCAAAATATTGTCGGTATGTTGCCATACTATCGATGGTCTTTAATAAATCTTTGGCTTGTTCGGAATAAGGAATACTGTCAAATACAGCAGATTGGAATTCTATTGTTTCCAATCCTTTTATTTCCTTTTTCCCGGCTTTAGCCAGTTTCATCAATTCCTCTTCAATGCCACTCATTGTTTTACAAGGCATCATTTTAGGGTAAAGCATGGATTCAAGCATCATAGGCTTCATTCTTTTAAAGAGTGATAAAGGTGTACCCAAGGTATCCCTAAAAAAATGGTCTACTTTATTATATTCTTCGTCTGTGT
Source organism: Chitinophaga pinensis (assembly GCA_943367825.1). Classification (GTDB taxonomy): domain Bacteria; phylum Bacteroidota; class Bacteroidia; order Chitinophagales; family Chitinophagaceae; genus Ferruginibacter; species Ferruginibacter pinensis_J. The sequence continues at coordinate 10,580 of CALRKF020000071.1, read as the reverse complement.
AAAAATCTTTTAATTCCTTCCCCTCTTTCATATTCATCAACAACATGCCGCCCAATAAAACACTTGGATCATCCATATCCATTTCCATATATACTAGGTTTGCTGCTTGCAATGCAGTACGTAGGGACGGGCTAAAATGTATATCCGACTTACACATCAGGTGAAATGTACCAAACAAATAACTGGGTCTATTTAAAGAGGGACTGCTTACCTCCCATAAAAGAGTATTGTCATCAATATTAGTTGGCAATACAGGGGCTGCAGGCTGTGCCTTACAACTACTAAACAGGAGCACTGCCGCCACCAATCGAAACCATCTATTCATATAAATTATTTATAAAATAAAAATAGACAAATTACTGTCTGATAATAAAAAAATATTTAATTTAGTTAAAATATAATGCCGCATGAAACACTACTTTTTAACCAGCCTATGCTGCCTATGCTTTTTTTTACTGTTTGCCCAAACCAAACTCCCCAATCCCGGTAAAATTGACATCAGCGATTTGCAAGTTACTGACTGTGCATTTGACAAAGGGGCCATTGCTTATAAAATTATTGACTGGGGCAATGTTTATTATGAGCGAGGCACTGAAGGGATTTCATTATTTAAACAAGTGTACGAAAAAAGAGTTCGAATAAAGATACTCAAAGATAAAGGCCTTTCTTATGCCAATGTTACGATTCCTTATTATAGTTATAATAATGACCAAAAAGTAACAAAAACCGAAGCCTATACTTTTAACCTAGATGAAAGCGGCAAAATAAAAGTCACCGAAGTAGGTAAGAACTCTATCTATACAAAGAAAATCAATAAACGATATAGTGAACTCATCATTACTTTTCCAGAGGCCAAGGTTGGCAGTGTTGTGGAATATAAATATAGAATGGAAAGAGAAATGTTTTGGCTAATCAATGATTGGTATTTTCAAGATAAGATTCCAACACAACATAGCGAATACCAATTGAAAGTTCCTTTGGTATTCCAATTCAGTGTTCATCCAGTAGTAGCCCAAGCCCCTGAAATTAAACAGGAAACTTTTGATGACATGATTGCGACTGGCGATGGATTGATTACGGTTAGCACTATCAAGAAAAATTATATAATGAAAAACGTGCCTGGCATAAATGATGAACCTTATATGGGTACTATCAAAGATTACCAACAAAGGCTAGAATTTCAGTTGTCTAGAATTGATTTTGGCAATGGCAATTCAAAAGATTACAGTACTACCTGGGCCGATGTAATTACAGACCTTAATAAGGACGAGGACTTTGGTTTACAATTGGCCAAGGAAACAGCTGATTTTACAGAAATTTTAAATACAGCAAAATCTATCCAAGGAGATGAAGCAAAATTAAAATACCTATTCACCTATGTAAGAGATCAATTAAAATGGAATGAGGAAGATGAAATTTATGCCTTTTCAGGATTTAAAAAAACATGGGAGAAAAAAGAAGGCAGCAGTGGAGATATCAATTTATTATTGACCTACCTGCTTCGAAAAGCTGGCCTCAAAGCCAATCCTATTCTACTAAGTACCAGGGATCATGGACTAGTAAATAGCAGTTACCCCTTTATTTCGCAGTTCAATACTGCTATGTGCCATGTTCCTATTGAAAATAAAAATTTCATCTTAGACGCAACAGATAAATTTGGTAACTATAAAATCATTCCAGAAAAAGTAACAAATACAGCTGGTTTGATTATAACTGATGAAAGAGGAAAATGGATCGACCTGATTGACAATCATACATACAAAGTAATGGCAGCCCTTCATGGGGACATGAATACTAGTGGAAGCATGAAAGTTAATGCCATCATTACGCATAGCGACTATGCGAAACCAAAAAGAAGTGCAGTTTGGAGAATGGATACAGAGGCATTTAAAAAAGAGTTCTTTACTATACCTGGTGCTAATACTAGCATTGAGGAACTGACTGTAAAAAATGCAAGTGTTGACTCCTTACCGCTGGAACAAATCATTAATTTCAATCAGCAACTCAACAGTAGTGGAAATTATATTTACTTCAACTACAATCTTTTCACGGGATTAGACCAAAACCCATTTATTGAAGATTCCCGAACCACTGATATTGATTTTGGCTATACACAGGATTATACCATCTTTGGCAATTACACAATCCCCGAAGGATATACTTTCGAAACACTTCCCAAAAATATAATGCTACTTTTTCCCGATAATAGCATTGAATTCAACAGAACCATGCAAGTAGAAGACAATTTGTTGAATATACATGTAACACTGGAATTTAAAAGAAACTTTTATACCGCTGCGGAATATCCAGACTTTAAAGAATTTTATAAAAAATTATTCGCTGCCCTTAATGAACAAATTGTGTTGAAAAAGAAAACAACTCCCTAATGAAAAATCTATTTAGTATATTAATCTCACTTTGTTTTTACTATGGCAGCCAGGCCCAAACACCAGCCTGCTTACTGCAACCCATACCCGATGCGCTAAAAAAAAATGCACACTCGATAAAGAGAGAAGAAAACATTTCACTGGAAATAAAATCAGCTTCCCGTATCAATTACAAAGTACACAGGTTGGTAACTGTTTTGGATGAAGCTGCCGCAGAGGAATTGGTCTTCATGGAATTTACTGACCAGTTTGTATCCTTGGAGGATGCTACCATTAAAGTGTACAATACCAGTGGAGCATTAATCAATAGCTATGGTAAAAAAGAAATGATACACCAATTAGCTGGAGAAGGATTGGTGCCAGATGGCAAGCTGCATTATTTGAAAGTTAACCCAGCGGCCTATCCAATCAGCATTCAAGTAGATTACGTTTTAAAATTTAACGGATTATGCCATTACCCAGATTATGAAATACAAGTACCTGGCCAATCAAGCGAAAATGCCAGTTTTAGTGTTAGTGTAGCTTCGGATAATGATCTACGTTATAAACTAAGAAATACTCAAATTACCCCTACCATCAGTCAGGATGGAAAATACAAACTATACCAATGGAATTTCCATCAGCTCCCTGCCTTAAAATATGAAGAGGGCAGTATCAGCAGAGAAAGCCGTTATCCCAAAATCATCATCGCTCCCAGCAAATTTGAGTTGGAAGGATATGAAGGTGACATGAGCTCCTGGCAGAGTTTTGGAAAATGGTATGGCGAACTTTCCAAAAAAGCCAATGACTTACCTGCTTTTCGCCAGGCACAATTAAATGAATTGGTGAAAGCAGCCACCAATGAAAGGGAAAAAGTAAAAATCATTTATCAATACCTCCAAAAAAACTTTAGGTATGTAAGCATACAATTAGGCATTGGTGGTTTCAAACCATTTGCAGCCAGTTTTGTAGATGAAAAAAAATATGGCGATTGCAAAGCCCTGAGTAATTATACACAGGCTTGTCTGGCTGCTGTAGGTATTAAAAGCTATCAGGCTCTAATCAATGCTGAATACAATAAAGAACCGGTAGACCCAGCATTTCCAAATAATAATTTCAATCATGTAATTGTTTGTGTTCCCTTAGCAAATGATTCGATATGGCTGGAGTGTACTAGTAATACCAATGACTTTGCTGTATTGGGCAATTTCACTGAAAACAGAAACGCACTCTTAATTACGGAAGAGGGCGGCAAACTGGTACCAACGCCGAGAAGCAAGGCAAGGGATAATACTTTCAATTGCGTTTCAACCATCAACCTACAGGAAGACGGCTCGGGTAAGGCAGCTATACAAATTCAATGCAATGGGGAGTATAAGCAGGATATGATGCACTATATCTCCAATGAAAAAAAAGACGACCAAAAATTATTCTTGGTGCAATACCTGGGGTTTATACAACCTGATCAATTTGACATCACACTGAACAAAACCGATTTGCAACATTCCACTAATATTGGAATGCAAATAGATAAAATACCCGAATTCACTGCTGGAAATAAAATATTCTTAAACCCACGCATATATAAAATTTGGTCAATGCCACTTCCCAATGCAGAAGGAAGAACCCAAGATTTTTATTTTCAACATCCATTTATAAAAACCGATACAACTATTTATAAGATTGCTGAAGGATTTGACATTGAAACCCTACCAACTGCTAAAAAATATTCATTTGAGTATGGCAGCTTTAACAGTAACTATTTCTATAATGAAAAACTCCACCAGATAATGAGTATTGCCCGACTGGAATTAACGGAATATAAAATCCCTGTCGGCAAATTTGCCAGCACCAAAGAATTCTTTAACCAGGTATTAGCAGAATACACAGAGAAAATCGTTATCAAGAAACTTTAAAAAACCTACTACATTTTTGGTAATTGCGTTGAGAATTGTATTTTCACGCCTTAATTCCAAAATGCATGCAAAAGAAAAACCAATTTTTCTTAGTAATTCTATTACTAATTATTTCCCTCTACTCAACTGCTCAACTAGGCGAAATGGTAGGCACCCCATGGACTGGCCCCATGGGAGTTTCAGAAACAGTAAATCAAATAATGGCCAGAAATGTATTGGACAATAATATCCAATGCAAAAAAGCTGAGACAGAAAAGGATTGGCCGGATAGAACTCATTTGGCCCAGAACCCACTCGCACCAGCTGTTTCCCGTTATCCCTATAATACCAATACCCCCACTGCACCGATTGCGGAAACTCCCCAAACACTTGGCACTTCTTTTACAGGAGCTACCTTAAGTGGAACCAATCCTACCAACTCATTTCCTCCAGACAATATGGGAGCAGTAGGACCAACACAATATATTATTTCTGTCAATGGCAGATTGGTAACTTACAATAAAACAACTGGCATAGCCGATGGCGCATTGAATACAACACAGGATAATTTCTTTGCATCAGTGATTAGTAGCAATGCAGGCACTTTTACTTCAGACCCCCGTATACGCTATGACCGAAAATCGCAACGCTGGATTTTCCTGATAATTGATGTACCCGCGGGTACGGGCGCTTTACCAAATCGTATATTGATTGGCGTTAGTAATACGTCTACCATTACCCCTGCTACCGCTTTTACATTTTTCTTTTTCCAACAACAAACAGTTACACCCGCAGGTAATACCAATGATTTAGCTGATTACCCTACGCTTGGGGTGGATGACAATGCCTTGTATATAGGATGTAATATGTTTACCAGTGGTACTACCTATAATGGCACTAGTGCCTGGGTGGTTAGAAAAAGTTCCATTATGGGTGCTGGCCCGATTGTAGTATCTGCTTTTCGTGGATTGGCCCTTGGCACGGGTGCTGGCCCCTATACGCCACAGGGTGTAGACAATATGGACGCGACCAGTACTGATGGCTATTTTATCGGCACTGATAATGCTACCTATTCTACCTTACAAATAAGAAGGGTTACCAACCCTGGTACTACCCCTGTAATATCGGCGAATATTACACTGATCGTACCTACCACCAATTCCTCATTAACTGTTCCGCATCTTGGCAATACAGTTGCAACCAATGGAAGATTAGATGCATTAGATGACCGCCTCTATGCCGCTGTAATTAGAAACGGTCATTTATGGACAGCACACAGTATTCAGGTGACCACTGCGGGTGTGGCTGGTACAACAAATGGTAGAAATGCTTGCCGCTGGTATGATATTTCTAACTTAAGTACTACTCCTTCCCTAACCCAATCAGGAACTATTTTTGACAATGCCGCATCCAGCCCTGTTTTTTATTCAATTCCGTCGGTGATGGTATCGGGGCAAGGACATGCTGCATTTGCCATGACATCAGCTGGACTTGCTGCTTATGCAAATGCTTCTACAGTGGGTAGACTATCGGGTGACGCTGCTGGCACTACAGGCACTAAAACCAATACCACCGCTAGTTCAACTGCGTATAACCCTCCCAGTGACCCTGGTAATTCAGGAAGCCGAAGATGGGGCGACTACTCTTATGTATCACTTGATCCCATCGATGATCAAACCATGTGGATGGTACATCAGTTTTGTGATGCTACTAACTCCTATGGCAGCAGAATTACTAAATTAATAGCTCCACCACCAGCAACACCAACTACTGTAAATCCTTCTGTAGTGGGAAAAGGGCAAGCATCTACCAATATTGTAGTAACCGGTACAAGCGTAACAGGAAGTGGATTTTATGACCCAGGAACAAATCTAAGTGGAGCACTTCCTTTCAATCATATTAGTGCTGCTGTAAGTGGTGGCGTTGTAGTTAATAGTGTTACTTATACAGATCCTACCCATATCACCATTAATATCAATACGGTTAATGCTACTATGGGGACCTCCACTATTACTGTTACTAATCCCGATGGACAAGTGCTGGCTTCTGCAACGCCTATACTAACCATTACAGCTGCTTTACCAGTAAGTTTACTTGAACTAAAGGGCAAATTGAATAACAATACCACCGTATTATTAAACTGGAGTACTTCCAGCGAAACCAATAATAGAGGATTCTATATTGAGCGAAATGAAACCAATAACCTGGCAGGGTGGACCAGCCTTGGATTTGTTACAGGAGCCGGTAATAGTAATAGCAGCAAGCAATATAGCTTTACTGACAACAACATTGAATTGAATAAAATTTATCGGTATCGATTAAAGCAGGTTGATATCAATGGACAAGTGAAATATTCTACAGAATTAATTATTCGTGTAAATGATTTACAAAAACAACAAATCTTGTTAAGCGTTTATCCTAATCCGGTAGCAGGCAGCGCAGCTATTCGTTACAATTTACCAGAGGCAGGAATGACCAGCTTGAAATTATTTGATCTACTCGGAAAAGAAATCACTACCATTACTAGTGGCTTTCAGTCAAAAGGTGCATATTATTTACCACTGGATGTCAACCGCCTAGCAATTAACAGCGGTATCTATGTGCTGAAACTTAGTTGTGATGCAAGAGTGGTAAGCAATAGTATTTCCATTATTAAATAAAAATAATTCCACCTATAAATAAAGAGGAGTTGCAATGCAACTCCTCTTTATTTATAAAATATTGTATAATGAACCACCCTTCTCAAAAAGCCTGTCCACTCTTTTTTCTATCAGCGGATCAAATTCCAGCACAGGCGCATGATGTGGTTTTATTCTTGCATCCATAATCAAAGGACCACGGCATCCCCAGTGTTTGAAATGTGTAAATGAATCCACCCCATACATATCATGAGAAGGATTGCAACGTGTAAAACCCGCCCACAAAAAATTATTGAGATGGGCTGAAATAAATGTCGCATCATCTCCAATGATAATTAAAGGAATTCCGTCTAATTGCTCTATGTAACCTTTACAATGCTGATTCAATGACTCCATTTCTATTGCAGCATTTTCATAATTGCTGAAAGCATTTGCTTGCAAGGCCAATACGCCTGGCATCACCATCAAGGCATTGGAAAAACCATTTATATTTTTTAAACAATCAGGAACTTGTTCTGCTAATCTTCTACAAATTGAACCATAGGCAGCCAATATTACTTTACTGCCACTGTTTAATCCATCGCCTGAATAATCAAGGGTATCAATTGTAGTATGGGTATAAAAATGGATATCTCTTTCTAAATTGATACGAGATAAAATATATTGCAGATAAGCCTGTATATCGGTTGTACTTAATTTATTTTCATCATCAGCTGTGATCCATAAAAATTTAGCGAGACTTAATTGTCCTGTACCAAAAATTCGATTAGCAATGGTGAGTATTTCAGCGGGTTGTTTTGTTGGCGTATAAGGTGTATATCGCTCACTGCCAATGGCCAATAAAAGTGGATGTACCCCAGCAGCATCTACTGCATGTACTTCTTTCAATCCGGGAATTTCCTGCTGTATGGCTTGGCCGGTAATCTCGTGTATCAGTTTACCAAAACTGGTATCTTCCTGAGGCGGACGTCCAACTACGGTAAAAGGCCAGATAGCATTTTTTCGGGCATATACCTTATGCACTTTCAGTAATGGAAAAGGATGTTGTAAACTATAATACCCGAGGTGGTCTCCAAAAGGGCCTTCTAATTTATTTTCAAAGGGGAATACCTCACCAGTAATTACAAAATCAGCATCCGTACTAATCGCATACCCATCTACATACGTGTACCGAAAGCGACGCCCTCCCAGTATACCTGCAAAATTTAATTCACTCATACCTTCCGGTAAGGGCATTACTGCTGCTACTGCATGTGCAGGAGACCCTCCGACAAAAACAGACACCTTTAGCGCTTGCCCCTTAGCGTTAGCTTTTGATTGGTGCACTCCAATTCCCCGATGCAATTGATAATGCAACCCAATTTCTTTATTCAATATATAATCATTTCCATTGAGTTGAATACGGTACATACCCAAATTAGAATGACGAATACCTGGACTTTCAGGATCCTCGGTATACACTTGTGGCAATGTCACAAAAGCACCGCCATCTTTAGGCCAATGAGTAATCAATGGTAATGATGCAATGCTTATCTCTTCAAACAAAACAGGCTGCTGCCAGGGATTTTTTTTCGGCAAGGCCTTGAGGGCTGCCAATCCAGTAGTGAAATTTTTAAAAGGATGTTTAAAGGCGCTTAAGGGATCGGCTTTCAAAGCAATTAACTGCTGTACAGTTGAAAGGGTATCTCTAAAAATAAATTTACTCCTTTCGATTGTACCAAAAATATTGGAAGCAGCCCGATAGGGACTGCCCTTCACTTTTTCAAACAATAATGCAGGTCCACCTGCTGCATGCACCCTCATATGTATGGAAGCCATTTCCAAATATGGATCTACTGTTTCACCAATGCGAACCAATTCGCCGTTTTTCTCTAAGTCCAGTAAACATTGCTCTAGTGAGGAATAGGCCATTTCTTTAAATTGATAGTACAAATGTAAAACAGAAAATGACCATTATAGTTTAAATAAAGTGGAGCCCTGCTTATGTTAATTATCCGAGGTTCTTAACGAACTTACCAACCAATACTCCATTGTGATACAATTGCAGCATATAATTGCCCTTTTGGTATTGGTCTGTATTGATATTGAAATTACACTGCTTACTCTCCCCTTTACGGTAATCAAATTTTACTTTGCAGGAATAGATTTTTTTTCCTTCAGGGGTAGCGAAAGTACCAGACTCCCAGGGTGAGGGCTGCAATACACGCCCGTTGGGTTGAACTAAAACAACCATCATTTCTGTATTATTGAATGGACTGGTATTATTTTTTACCATAAAGGACCCTACTAATTTTTCTGTTTCTTCTGCGGCATTTGTTTCAGTCCCATTCTCTGAACCAATTGCTTTCAAATTGATATTATAGGCACTCAGCACTGCGGTTGAAGGATTGATAAAAGGGCTTGGTTCGGGATTGATTTTAGGGGTGAGCGTATTATTCAGAGGTGCGCTGACCAGATTTTCAGGCAAATTCAAATTACTGGCTAGTTTGTTTAATAATGCACTCAATCTTTTATTTTCCTGTTCAATATTATTATTTCTATTATTAAGTTGCTCTACTCTTTGTTGCAATTCTGCAATTTTTTGCCGGGCTAAATCCAAATCTGCGTTGCTACTATTACTGTTTTTTAAAATAGTAGTAATCTCATTTTTCAATTGATAGAGTGCCCCCAATTGTGTAAACAAAGCAGCATTGGCAGAATCAGATTGAATTTCAGTAGCAGTTGGCACAGCATTTAAATCCTTTAGTATCGATGCATATTTTGCAGAAAGTGAATCTTTAGGAGCAATGCCTGATTTTGGAAGGGCAATATTTACTTTTTCTTTATCTGTTTCATTAAAGAAATAATAAAAAATAACGAAGGTTAGTACCAGTGAAAAACTGGCTAGTAGTAAAAATATCAATGATTTTGAATCCCGCATATTTGTTTCTACTTATTTATTGATCTGTTGATCTACATAGGCCGATATCCAACCTACCTGGCCATTTTTCACCAGATAAAATTGTTTCTTTTCATATACCCCTTCGAATTGACGCATTATTTTCAATAAGAGACCAGTTCCTGCCATGAGTGCACGTTGGTCAAATACCTGATTTACTTTCTTCAATTCAGCACGAATCATTTTTTTATCCAACAAAGGGTCTGTAATGCCGCTTACTATATGATCAGCGGACAAGCTTTCATATTCCTTATACAATTTTTCATTAAATGCCAATACTTCTGCATAAGTAACTGGTACCACCGAATTTTCTATCAATTCTGGAGAAATATAATTGGCCACCGACCAGGCGATACCGCCGCTGATAGCAATATAATCGCTCATTTCATAGGCGCCACTGGCATTAACGGCATATACAATTTCGTTGTTAGGATCGCCTGCCAATACCCTAGTTAATTGTCGGTTGTAATTTGCAATCGTATTATCTTCCTCACATCTTTTTTCAGTAGCATTATTAATGCTTTTAGTACCCCAAGACAATTCAAATAAGCGCAGGGTATTAGTATTGCCATTGGGAAAATATCCGCCCTTGGTATTTCCACTTCCTATGTCAATTAAAAAAGTAGTGTATCGCCTACTTTCGGGTACAATACCCAAGTGCGATAATCTAGCTTCCCCCATCACATCAATAATATCTACTGTACGCTGGGGATCACCAACGCGTAGACGAAATGAATCTGCC
>CALRKF020000070.1:0-18142 GCA_943367825.1 Chitinophaga pinensis | reverse complement strand
TGTAAAACACCCTTCTCTATTACCGTTTTGATGGATTCTTTTGAATGCGCATCAGTTGCACTTACTGCCACTACTTCTTTATCAGATTGGGATAAATATAAATCAATGCCATCCGATATTTTTATCATGGTAAAAGATTCACTCAATGTTCGGAGTTCAACATCCGGATCATTGATTAAATCCTTTTGCGAAAAACCAGCAGATGTAAATAGAGAAAATAAGATTACAATAAATACCTTTCTCATAACTGAATTTTTAATGTTGTCAAACATTTATGATTTTTTAACTGAACCGCCGCTATTAATATTAATATTTTTGATTGCAGCATCGCCCTTGTATTTTATTCCACCACCACTATTGGCTTTGGCAGTCAGTTCCTTGTTGATAGTAATTCTAATTCCAGCTCCACTACTTGCCTTTGCATCACAATAGTCTGTACTCAAATCAAATCCTTTAAAGATGGCACCGCTATTTACAGCGATGGTAAAATTGCCTGCATTGCCCGACACTTCCATCAAACTACCACTGCTTTGCTCTACTGTTAATGCACTAATTTTAACTGCTCCTTTGAAATGTGCTCCACTACTAAATTTTAAGTTCAAGTCGCCAGCGGAAAGAATGCCATCCATTAATACATCAGCCCCGCCGGAAGCTTCCAATTTGCTCAATGACTTAAAAGACACATAGGCCTTTAATTTTTTCCGATCATTTGCACTCCAATTAATTCCTTTATTATCGTAATAAATTTTTAAAGTACCATTAACTACTTCGGTTTTAAATTTCTCGAGATATTTGTCCTCACTGGCACTAACAGCAACCGATTCTTCGTTGGACTGGGTCAGGTAAAGATCAACTCCATCGGTTACAGTAATCTGATTAAAACTTTCGGTAATGTTTCTTTTCTGCGCATTTGCATCGATTACGATGGCTTTTTCCTGAGCCTGACCATACATTGCAATGATGGCAAACAGGCTGACTAATAATTGTTTCATGTATATACTTTATTGGTTAAAAATGGCCATCAAATTAGGTGAGATGATACTTTCTATAAATCAGAAAATACCATCACCTCACCTGAATTTGATTAGTTCATGGCTATACTTGTTATTGATACGCTTTCGCAGCACAAAAAGTTACAAACATCGCTCCTAAAACTTAAGAAGGAGGTTAAATGTATGTATCCTTCGTTAAAATTTAATTAATTCCACTTCACAAATCGATGTATATTTGCAGAAACAAGGTTCTTATTCATATCTGAATTTCCGGGGTGTTCTTGAAATTGGCGATTTGCTTTTTTCAGAGGACTGAGATTAAACCCGTATAACCTGCTCAGGATAATGCCTGCGAAGGGAGATTGTATTTTACTGGTTCTGCCCGGATTTTCAGCTTAAATTTTATTGAAATGAAACTACTGTATGTAATAGCATGTATGCTAGTATCTGTTGAAATGTTGGCGCAAACGGACAAGAAATTCAATGACACCACACTCTTGCAACCGGTGGAAATGAATGCAGTAAGGGTAGCCGAAAACGCCCCCTTTGCAAAAACCAATATTGGGAAAAAAGAGATTGAAAAAAACAATCTAGGCCAAGACCTGCCATTTTTATTAAATCAATCTCCTTCAGTAGTCGTGAATTCAGATGCTGGCACTGGCATAGGATATACTGGTATTCGCATACGCGGTACTGATGCTTCCAGGATAAATGTTACGCTCAACGGCATCCCATATAATGATGCTGAAAGTCAGGGTACTTTTTTTGTCGACTTACCTGATTTCGCATCCTCTATTGGCAGCATACAAATTCAAAGAGGCGTTGGCACCAGTACTAATGGAGCCGGCTCCTTTGGAGGCACCATTAATTTTTCAAGCAATGAAATAAAAAAAGACTTCTATGCCGCCATCAATAACAGCATTGGCTCCTTTGGAACAGTAAAAAATAATTTCTTATTTGGCAGTGGCCTGCTGGGCAATCATTTTACGGTTGATGCAAGACTGAGTAGGATTACTTCAGATGGTTATATTGATCGTGCAAGCAGTGATTTAAAATCATACTATACAAGTGTCGCCTATATTACCAATAAAAACTCCCTTAGATTAAATATTTTTAGTGGGAAAGAAAAAACTTATCAGGCCTGGTATGGTGTACCTGAAAACTTATTACCAACCAACAGAACTTTTAATCCTGCAGGGATGGACCAACCCAATAAGCCTTATGAAAACGAAAACGACCATTACACCCAAACGCATTATCAGCTTTTTTTCAACCATCAATTTAACAATAATTGGAAATTGAATATTGCCAGTTTTCTTACAAAGGGGAAGGGGTATTATGAGCAATATAAAGGAGCCCAAGAACTTGCTGCTTATCATTTGCCCGATTTTTGGGATGGCAACCAAATTGTTAGCAGCACTGATCTTGTAAGAAGACTTTGGCTTGACAATAGTTTTTATGGATCCGTTTTTTCTTTTCAGCATCAAAAAAACAATAACCAATTTATTTTTGGTGGAGGATGGAATCAGTATGACGGCAATCACTATGGCATTGTACAATGGGCGCAAGTAAAAGGCGCTGTTCCAGCCAATCACCGTTGGTATGATCTAACTGCAGCTAAAAATGATTTTTCACTTTATAGCAAATGGACGCAGGAATGGAACAAAAACTGGCTAAGTTTTGTGGACCTTCAATTTAGAGCTGTCAATTATCATTTGAATGGGTTCAGAGACAATCCGGCCATACAAACAGGGAAGGGGTATGGTTTCATGAATCCTAAAATTGGCATTACCTATACGCATAAAAAATGGATGGCCTATGCCTCCTATGCTCTGGCAGCGCACGAGCCCAATCGAGATGATTTTGAAGCTAACCCCAACGAGCAACCGAAAGCTGAAATTTTAAATGATGTTGAAGTAGGCATTGAATTAAAAAGCAATCCTTATACTGCCAACCTTAATTTCTATTATATGAAGTATAAGGACCAATTGGTTTTAACAGGCAAGATTAATGATGTGGGTGCTTATACAAGAACGAATATCCCAAATAGTTATCGAATAGGACTTGAATTCCAAAATCGTTGGAAACCTGTAAAATGGTTCAATATAGCAGCCAATGCAAGTATCAGTAATAATACCATAAAAAACTTCACAGAATATTTAGATGACTATGACAATGGTGGCCAACAGCAAGTATTTTATTCAAGTACAAAAATTGCTTTTTCCCCGTCTATAATAGCCAGCGGTAGTATCAATGTATTGCCCCTGCCAAATGGGGAACTGAGTTTTATAAGCAAATATGTTGGACGTCAATATTTGGATAATACGGCAAAGCTGTCGAGAAGCCTACAACCTTTCTACACACAAGACATACGACTATCCTATTCAATCGATAAAAAGATCTTCAAAACCACCCAATTTATTTTGCAACTAAATAATATTTTCAATAGAAAATACGAGCCCAATGGATATAGTTTCAGCTATATTTATAACCAACAATTGACTACAGAAAATTATTATTTCCCGATGGCTGGATTCAATTTCATGGCAGCCATCAATGTCAAATTATAAATTAATTCATCAAAAAAGGAGTAACTAAATAGTTACTCCTTTAAAAAATTTAATACAAATACTTAGCCCCCATATTTTGCCTGCCATCCAAGCATGCCTCCCATAAGATTAGAAACTTGGGTGAAGCCAAAACTTTCCAGCATCATGGATGCCATCATACTTCGCTGTCCGCTTCTACAATAACAAATCACTTCCTCTCCTTTTAGATCTTCGATATCTTCAATTTGCATGGATTGAATTTTGCCCAATGGCAATAATATTCCACCAATATTAAATTCCGCATGCTCATGTGGTTCACGTACATCAATCAAATTAATTTTTTCACCCTTATCTAATTTGGCTTTTAAAGTTTCAGCATCAATCGTATTCATACTTTACTCGTTTTTATTTTTTGAAAATTTAGAATCCAAGGAATCGGGTGCTGATTTCATAGTAGATGAAATAAATAAATCCATTACCTGACCCGATTTAATATAAATGGGTGCTCTATCTTCATTATACCTTGGTGGATTTTGTTTCCATACATATGCATTGGCGGTATCAGTAATAACACCATCGCATACAGGCAACCCGAGGAAAATGCCACTTTCTTCTAATAAACTTTTCGCTTCGCCAAAAGTCATCCCTGTTACATCAGGCACCATCATTTGTTTTTCTTCCAATGCCCCGCCGACAATCAAAGTGATTCTACTTCCCCAAGGCAATTTAGTTTTTTCAGAAATCCTTGCACCTTTGTATTGTTGCTCTATGACTGCGCCAACCATGAAATTGGGTTGATAGATGGTGTCTTGTAAAAGCAAGTGGTTTCTATCCAAGACATCTAATGCAAAACGAAGACTAAGACCTTCCAATTTTGGCATATCAATCATCGGAGGAATCATTCGATTAACTGTTAAGAAAATAGTGCGGTTAACCTTTACCGTTGCGTTGGGATCAGGAAGTTGTTTCAATACAATACCCTTTGCGGCAGTATCTGTATATACAGAATCGGTGATTTGTACATCAAATCCTTGTTTCTCTAAATCTTTTACAGCATCCGTTGTTTTTTTTCCTATCACTGAAGGCACTGTAAGGTATTCGCCATGATTGGTTATCCAACTTAACAATTGCAGAAAAAGAAATAACAAAAGAAAAATCAATACAATCACTGCCAAGAAATTAACCCAAAGCGGACGATTGGTGATGAATTTAAACATATAATATTTTCAGTTTACCTATGAATCAACCCTAAAAA
Organism: Chitinophaga pinensis; assembly: GCA_943367825.1. Taxonomy (GTDB): domain Bacteria; phylum Bacteroidota; class Bacteroidia; order Chitinophagales; family Chitinophagaceae; genus Ferruginibacter; species Ferruginibacter pinensis_J. The sequence continues at coordinate 13,346 of CALRKF020000070.1, read as the reverse complement.
TGTACTCTTCTATAAAAAACATTCTTCTATCATCTTGCTATAGAATTCCTGTAAAGTTAAGCCCATTGCCAATACCTGCTGTGGTACTAGGCTCGCTGCTGTTTGACCCGGAACCGTATTTATTTCGAGTAAATAGGGTTTTTCATCATTTTCATTGTAAATAAAATCAATTCGAACGATTCCCTTACAATTAAAAATAGCATATGCTTTTCGGGCTTCTTGCCTTATTTTTTCAGCAATGCGCTCATCAATATCCGCAGGGGTTATTTCTTCACTGGCACCCTCGTATTTAGCTTCAAAATCAAAAAATTCTTTCTTAGGAATAATTTCTGTGATGGGCAATGCAATGATTTCCCCTTTTGACTTAAATACGCCAATGGTGAATTCTCGCCCTTTGATAAATTCTTCCACCAATACCTGGTCATCTTCCTTAAAAGCCTTTTCCAATGCCTCAGATAAGTCTTCCGCTATATTTACTTTAGACATTCCTATACTGCTTCCTCCATTATTAGGCTTCACAAAAACAGGCAGCTTCAATTCCTGCAAAATATGTTCAGTTGCAAGGGGGATGTCTTTAAACATATGCAAGGAACGCGCTACTGCCATACCTGCAAATGAGGCTACTGCAACAGTATATCGTTTATTGAATGTAAGTGCTGAGGAGGCAGCATCACAACCGGTATAGGGTATTTTTAAACAATCAAAATAGCCTTGCAATTTGCCGTCTTCACCCGGTGTTCCGTGCAAACCAATCAACACTGCATCGAATTTAATTTTTGCACCATCAACAAGAATTGAAAAATCATTTTTATCCACATCAATTCTTTCTTTGCCATTCATATAAAACCAGCCTGAAGGATGAATGTCTATTTTATAACAATCCCATCGAGCGGGATCCATATTTTGCTGGATGGTTGCTGCGGATTTATAGGAAATAACGGCTTCGCCTGAATAACCACCAGTAACCAATGCAATCTTCTTTTTCATTGTATTAGAAGGAAATTTGATAACAAAGAAACAAAAAATACTTTAGCCTTTGCCGAATACCGTTTCAATAATTTGAGAAGTTTAACAAATGAGGCAAGAAATAATGTCAGCTGATGACGAGCATTAATTGAATTTATTCCGAATCAGTTACTTCAAGGCCAATACCATCATTACCACTATCCAACACAAATTTCCAAGTTCCATCCAATTGCTTCTTCCAGATACTAACATAAGTTCCATAAAGGATTGTATCGCTTTTTGCTGGCTTTAAAGTATAAATGCCATAAGTATAGCCTAAATCAGCCGATTGAGCAATACGCCCATTTTTGGGATTCCAGGTAAGGGTAAAATCGCTATCATTCAACTGGGTCAGAAAATCTACTGCATCACCACTTACAAGCGGTAATTGATTAGGCCGCAGTAAAACACCATTGCTATCAATAAATTCTAAAAAAGCTTTTTTCATGCCTACCTCAGCACTCATTCTTGAAAATGCGCGATCCGAATCCATCATATTCATCCTTGCCGTTTCCAAATTCAATGGCTTCTTTTTATCCTTCTCAAAATACTGGCATCCGCTAAAAAATAAAATCATCAGTGCCAACAGACTATTTCTCATCCTTTAAATTTAAAAATATGCAACAAATATATACAAAAGAAAAAGGCGAAAGTATTAATAAATACCCTCGCCCTGAGCAGGAAATATCACCTGCCTGTAAGTAAGCCTTTCGGCTTTATAAAAAATTTTACCTTACTGTCAATTAAAATCAACAGTTGACTGATTTATTATTTTCAGAAGCTCTCCTGTCGCTTATGGCAATCAGATATGCATTCTTTCTTTCTTTGCCATCAGTTCATCTACTGCTTCTACATAAGCTTCATCAGCTACACAACAGTCAACCGGACAAACAGCTGCACATTGTGGTTCTTCATGAAATCCCTGGCACTCTGTACATTTATTAGGAGTGATGTAATATACATCCGAACTTAATGGTGCATTACGTTGGTCAGCATCCACTTCAGAACCATCCATTAATTTAAACATGCCTTTTACGGTTGTACCGTCAGAAATTGCCCATTCAACACCACCTTCGTAAATGGCGTTATTAGGACATTCGGGTTCACATGCACCGCAGTTAATACATTCGTCTGTGATTTTGATAGCCATAGCTAATATAGATTTTAGATGTTTGATTTCAACCCAAGGGAATCGGGTTTACTTTTAATACTTTTGCTTATCAAAATTACAAATTATCAAATGAATTTACAAAAACGGATTGAACTTTTATTGCAACTCAACGATTACCTGCAGCAAAACGGGCCTGACTGGCAATTGGCAAAAGAGAAAGCAGAGCGGCAAAATGGATGGTTTACACAACCCTTTATAAATATAGCCGTGAATCAGCTATGCCAGTCATTTTTAACTGCAAAAACCCTGAAAGACTGGGCCGACCATTATCATTTAGATGACAATATTGGAGGCAAAAATATAGGTATAGTAATGGCTGGAAATATTCCACTTGTTGGTTTTCATGATTTTCTATCTGTATTTATTAGTGGTCATTCAGCAAGTATTAAACTTTCTTCAAAGGATGATGTATTGCTAAAGCATTTTGTTGATAAAATGACTGAGTGGGAACCCTCGCTGCAGCAACATATACAATTTGCTGATATGCTAAAAGGTTGTGATGCTTATATCGCTACTGGCACTAATAATTCGGCCCGCTATTTTGAAAAATATTTTGGCAAATATCCGCATATCATCAGAAGTAACAGAACTTCTATTGCCATTTTGGATGGCAGCGAATCTGTAAGCGACTTAGAAAAACTATCAGATGATGTTCATCTTTTTTTTGGACTTGGCTGTCGTAATGTTACCAAAATATATGTTCCCAAAGACTATGATTTTATACCCCTATTGAGGGCTTTTGATGGTTATAATTATTTTAAAGACCATAATAAATTTCGCAATAATTACGATTATCAACTTTCACTTGCGCTATTGAACAATGTATATTATATGGCCAATGACTGCACTTTATTGATGGAGCAAGAAAATTTTTTTTCGCCGATTAGTCAATTGCACTACGAATTTTTTGACCCAGGTGTTACGCAACTGGAGCAGTTAGCGCAGCATCCCGATATTCAATGCATCATTGGTAAAAAACAGCTTCCCTTTGGGTCAGCTCAGATGCCCGGCATATTTGATTATGCTGACGGAATTGATACGATGCAATTTTTACTAGGTTTATAATGATTAATGGCTATTTTGTATTGCAAGTCGATAAAACCAGCGCATCTACGAAGCCCTTCTTAATTAACTGTTAAAGATGTCAGTCGATGCATATCAATTTGTCAGTGCTTCGTTATTTTGCGTTGTCAGGCATACAATTTGAAAATAAAAAGTCTGATTTGTATTAAGAAAACAAAAACCTTTAAAGATGAAAATGAAACAAATTTTGGCTACAATAGCCATCAGTGCTGTTACCGCCGTTGTTGTTATGTGGGGCTATGGAAAAATGCTCAAAAAAATGAATACCTATGCTGGTCAGGAAGCAGGCATTGTACCTTCTAATTACAAGTTTGCCGGTTTTTCTGATGGCACACCTCCACCAGGCGCAACAGTAGACTTTACTGCTCCTGCTGCTATTGGCACACCTGCAGTAGTGCATATCAAAACCAAGACCAATGCTCGGCAGATTAACAATAACCTGCCTAAATCGCAAATGCCACGTAATCCCTTCAGCGATTTTTTCAATGATGATGCATGGGATCAATTGTTTGGACAACAAAACAGGATTGTTCCAGAACAAAGAGCAAGTGGCAGTGGCGTAATCATTAGTGAGGATGGCTATATTGTAACGAATAACCATGTGGTTGCAAATGCCGATGAATTAACTGTTACACTAAGCAATAAAAAAACTTATAAAGCAAAACTAATTGGAACAGACCCAAGTTACGACCTGGCAGTTATTAAAGTAGAAGCCAGTGGCCTTCCTTTTCTTTTGTATGGTAATTCTGATGATGTAAAGATTGGACAATGGGTTCTGGCCATTGGTTATCCCCTGAATTTAGAAACTACCGTTACTGCCGGTATAATAAGCGCTAAAGCACGCAGCCTAGGATTGAATAAAGATGCCAGCGGAAAAGCAGGTACTGGTGTAGAATCCTTCATACAAACAGATGCTGCTGTAAACATGGGAAATAGTGGTGGAGCCTTAATTAACACAGAAGCTAAACTCATTGGTATTAATTCAGCCATAGCATCACCAACGGGCTATTACAGTGGTTATTCGTATGCCATTCCGGTAAATATTGTAAAGAAAGTAGTGGATGATTTGATTAAATATGGCAATGTGCAAAGAGGCTATTTGGGTGTTACCACTGCTAATTCGGGTGATATATCTGAAGAAGAAGCAAAGAAAATTGGCTTAACCATCAATGGAGAAGGACTGGCTATTTTAGAAGTGCTTTCTGGTAGTGCCGCTTCGGAAGCGGGCTTAAAAAGAGGCGATATTATCAAAAAAATAAATGGGCTGGAAATCACCTTACCAAGCGAGCTACAAGAAAATGTAACAAAATTAAAGCCAGGCGACAAAGTAACCATTGTTTACAACCGCAATGGAAAAGAATACAGCACCACTGCAACCCTTAAAAATAAAGCTGGCAATTTTGATTTGGTAAAAGACAATGGCTTAATTCAAAATCTGGGAGCAGATTTAGTCAATCTGGATAGTAAAAAGGCCAAAGATTATGGTATCCCAGGGGGTGTTATTGTTAAGAAAATCAATGCAGGAGCATTGAATGATCAAACTCGTATGAAAGATGGATTTGTCATTTTAAAAGTAAATGATAAAGATGTTAAATCAGTGGAGGAATTAAAGCAAGCAATTGGTACTAACAAAGACATCACCATTAGTGGTTTTTATCCTGGCTATGAAGGGGTCTATGAATACCCACTCAATCTTGAAAACGAATAAAAGTATAAGAATAAAAAAAGGGCAGCTTACAATGGCTGCCCTTTTTTTATAACGGTAAAGTATATCCTAAATTGAAATAACGGCTTTACGCAACAATAGTATAATTTTTAACCCTCTTATTTCTCCAATACTAAATAGCCCCAGGGCGCCAAGTTCAATGCATGTGCACTATTAAAATCTACGACTTGTCCATCGAACACATTTTTAAAACTACCATTTAACCATGCATTACCATCTACAGCGATATTCAAATTCTCCTGACTTAGATTAAGTATTACAGCCACTTCATGGTTGCCGTTTTTTCTAACATAGGCTAATACATTCGAACCAGCTGCCAATTGAACTTTATAAGTAGCTACATTTTCATCTCCTGCTCTTAAAGCGGGATTTCTTTTACGAAGTGCTGTCAGTGTTTGGTAAAAATCATTCAATGCAAATTGTCCATTCCATTCAATGGTATCCTTTTCAAAAAATTGTAATCTTTTTTTATTAGGCAATTCCTGACCAGTATAAATTAATGGAATCCCATCCCAGGTGAAACTAAAAACCGCCAGTGCTTTGGCAGCATCTCCATATTTTTCATATTCTGTACCATTCCAGCTGTTTTCATCGTGATTGGTAGTAAACCAAAGTTTAATAGCATCTGGTTTACCGCCAACTGTATCATATTGATGAAGGAGACTGTCTAATTTGGTCAGGTCCTTATGCTTTTTATAAAACTCCTCTGTTTCATGCATCCATTTCCAGGTATAACATGCATCAAATGCCTGATAATACTGAGGATTATCTATCCCGTCATTTTCAGCCAACCAAAATATTGTTTTAATTTTTTCAACAGCTGCTCTTGCTTCTAACCAAAAATCAAGTTCTACCCAAAAAGCCAAATCGCAACGATAGCCATCAATATCGCATTCCTTTACCCAATATTCCATGGCCTCAATCATGGCTTTGCGCAAAGCAGGATTGCTGTAATCCAATTCGATAATATCATCCATTCCACTTGCAATCTTAAAATCATGGGTGACGGTATCTTTCTCATAATACTCCGGATGTGTTTTTGTCCAAATATGATCCCACCCAGTATGATTGGCCACCCAGTCGATAATTACTTTCATACCCATCTCATGTGCTTCTTTTACCAGTGATTTGAAATCCTCCAAGGTTCCAAATTCGGGGCTTAAACTTGTATAATCACTACATGCATAATAACTGCCCAGACTACCTTTCTTATTTTTTTGTGCAATAGGGGTAATTGGCATGAACCAGATAGTTTCAACACCCATTGCTTTTAGACGTGGTAACGATTTAGCGAAGGCATTGAATGTGCCCTCCTTGGTATATTGTCTCAGATTTACTTCATATACATTGGTTGAATTGATCCATGCTGCCTTCTTAAAATTCATAACGCCCTTATTTTTATTTTTAATATTAAATTTATTATTACATGCCAATAAACAGGTTACTGCCAAAATCACTGCTGCGATACTTTTCATGTTTTAGTTTTATTATGGCTCAAATGTAGGAATGGAAGCGGATACCACAAAAATTGAAATTGGCAGGTACCTTTCATGGAAAGGATGATTCTAAAGATGCCAGCATTATATGTGCAGGTAAAGCTAAAATATTGCCCAGTCATTTTTGCGCTTTACCTTTGCACCAGATGAAAAAATTTGATGTTCCCATTATTTACAGAAGTCCGCTAATTTCCGCCATTAAAAACAGCAGGAAACAAGCCGACAAAATGAAGAAGGATTTTAGTCCTACCCTATTGGATTTTGGCCCAATACAAATTTATCTTGCCAGGCATTTTGGATTCTGCTACGGGGTTGAAAATGCCATCGAAATCGCATTCAAAACGATTGATGAGAACCCTGGTAAACGGATTTTTTTGTTAAGTGAAATGATTCACAACCCACAGGTAAACGCCGATTTAGAATCCAGAGGAGTGCAATTTTTACAAGACACTTATGGAAATCAAATTATCCCATTTGACCAATTGACAAAAGAAGACATCGTTATCATTCCGGCATTTGGTACCACGTTAGACATTGAAAATAAATTACATGCTATCGGCATCAAGACTGCACAATACAATACGACCTGTCCCTTTGTAGAAAAAGTTTGGAACAGAAGTGAACAGATTGCAAAAAAAAATTACACAGTCATTGTTCATGGCAAACCTACCCATGAAGAAACAAGGGCTACTTTTTCGCATGCAGCCAGCAATACGCCTACTGTTGTGGTATACAATATGCAGGAGGCCATTGCACTAGGTAAATACATTAGTCAGGAAAAACCAACAACATCCTTTTATACTGAATTTGCAGGCAGATATTCTGATAATTTCAATGCGGAAAAGGACTTAGGGCAAATTGGCGTTGTAAATCAAACTACGATGCTGGCCAGTGATACACAGGCTATCGCTGATTACCTAAAGCAAGTAATGAAGGAAACCTATCAACTATCGGACAATACTATAGAGGAAAGATTTGCAGATACTAGGGATACACTTTGCTATGCAACCAATGATAACCAAACCGCTGTTTTTCATTTATTAGAAACCCAGGCCGACCTTGCCATTGTTGTAGGAGGATTTAATAGTAGCAATACCTCGCATTTGGTGGAGCTATGCGAAAACAAGTTGCCCACTTATTTTATTGATACTTCAGATAGAATAAATGCTGACCGTTCGATTGAACATTTTGACTTTCACAAAAAAACAGTTCAATTGACTCCTGATTTTCTTCCCTACAAACAACCGATTAATATTTTACTTACCAGTGGAGCAAGTTGCCCTGATGCAACTGTAGAGGCGGTGATAACAAAAATCATTTCTTTTTTCCCACAAGCGAAAAGTATTAGTGAGCAGCGTTTAAAATTCAAATAAATAAAAGCATTGTCTATAATAAAAGAGCCCCGTTATTGCTAACGGGGTCATCTTTTGTTTGTGCTTGGTTATCTATTATTTTAAATTATTTCATTAATTTTTGAGTAATTATTGTTTCGCCACTTTGTACTTCAATAATATAAAAACCTTTAGCAAGATCGCCCAAACGATCTAAAGTAATGGTAGTAATCCCTTTTCTAATTTGAGCATTTTGCCTAGCCAATACTTTACCAGTATTATCCATTAGTCGCACTAAGCCCTGCGCAGCATTTTCACTGCTGATGCTTACATTTACTTTATCAGCAAATGGACTAGGATAAATACCTGTTACAAAGAAGCCTTTTATATTTACATTCAGGGCTACAATATTGCTATATTCAAAACGACCATCCTTATCTACCATTCTTAATCGATAAAAATTAGTTCCAGCATTTACTTTAACATCATTGAATTGATAGTTTAGTGTTTTGCTGCTGTTACCAGCTGCACTGATTTTACCCAATAAGCTGAAATTGCTACCATCGATACTGCGTTCAATTTCGAAATGACTGCTATTTGATTCCTGTTCAGTACTCCAGGTAAGATTGGCAACACCATTATTATATACTCCCTTTAATCCGGTAAGTACAACAGGTAATGGACCAGCAGAAGGTTCCAATAAACAGATATCATCTACAGCAACATACACAGAAGTTGTATTGCTACAAGAGTGAATACTAAATTCAAGTTTTTTTAATGAATTGAGCGGTAATGTAACGGTAAGGCTTACCTGTACCCAATTGCCTGAAACTGCAGTAAGGGTTGTAGTTGCAGAACCACCAGTAATAGCAGCAACAGTGCCCGCCTGCGTGGTTGCTCCTTTTACTTCCAGTGTCATACATGGATTGTTAACTGCATTGATTTTTGAAAACCATGCTTTAAATGTAACCTGACCATTGTAAACATTGGCCCCACTGGTAGTGATTGTTCTTTGCCAGATACGGGAGGTATTGCTATTAACCCTGGCCATTAATAATTGGCGACCAGTATGTGGCGCAATCGCATTAAATGTATTACTAACAGAATCGGGGTTATTGATTACACGGTACATTCCGTTATTGAAAGCACCAGATGTCCATTGTGTTAAATCGGTAGCAGCTTTGGTGGTAACACCGTTGGTACCTACAGTACTGAAATTTTCAGTTCCGGTTCCAGTACCTTGTTCAAAACCACCAAAATAATCGGTGATGGGAGGAGGAACAGCAGCAGGATTTGCAACCAATACATTTCCTGTACAATTAGAATAACATTGCTCGGTGTTCGGTTTTGAAATCAAGCGAATGTATTTTGCTTCGAAGGGATTAAGAAATTCTTCTCCACCCCAGGTATTCACTGTATTGAATTGAGGATCTAGTGCATCTGTCATTAAAATCCTTAATTCAATATTGTCCAACTGGGTGGTATAAGCTGGAGCGGCTGCATCAGCAATAATTATAGTAGGGTTTAACAATGCCCCTGTTGCTGAGTATGCAACAACGCTTTTATAAGATGCATTGCTCACCGTAAAAACCTCTCCATTAATGGTGTTGGCTCCATTGGATAAATAGGTCCAGACACCACCAGGTATCCGATACTGCCAATGAAAAAAACTGCCACTAGCTGCATTTGCGATAAAAACTGGCAACGTTACAGTTGAACCCTGCGTAAAACAAGGTGGATTGTAATAACGCACATTGTGAGCGGTGGATGTTAACGATAACAGCAGGGCCGAAAAACTAAGTAAGAGTACCAAGCAGATTTTAAAAGGTACCCTAATAATTCTGGTAAAGTTTTGATTCATTATGTTTGTTTTTATTATAAAATTTTAAAATAGTACACAAACATTTACACATAACTATTAATAGTTAGGTCCACTATTTGCATACAGTAAATGATTGATTGAAAATCAGAGGTATTGGAATAAGGATAATAATTGCCTTATCTAAGTATTTTAGTCTAGGACTTTAACAATAAATTCCTTTGAGAGGTTTATGATAAGAATTGGATGTGGTCTTGGTATAGAGATAATGAACAACAAAAATATAAATATAATCTAAGATTCAAAATATATTTTTCGTTTTGTAGATTAAATTAATTGCTTCGTCAAATTTAGGGCAATGGTTAATTGTTCTTCCATCGTAATATGAGTATTGTCCAATTCTATTGCATCTGCAGCTTTTCGTAATGGACTTACTTCACGGTGACTGTCAATATAATCCCTCATTTCGAGATTGGCCTTTACTTCTTCTACTGTTACGTTGGGATTTTTATCGTATAATTCCTTAAACCTACGGGCAACCCTAACTGCACTATCGGCAGTCATGAAAATTTTAAGCTCCGCGGCTGGAAACACAGTGGTACCTATATCTCTTCCGTCCATTACAATGCCCTTCTTTTTACCCATCGCTTGCTGAGCGGCCACTGCAAATGTTCTAACTTCTCTAATGGCAGCCACATCGCTTACTTTTTCAGCCACCACTAAATCGCGAATCAGGTATTCCACATTTTCACCATTCAGAAACATTTCTGATTGTTGAGATGCGGGATTGAAATGAAATTCAATATTAATATTTCGAATAGCTTCCAATACTTGCGGCACGTCGGTCCAATCGGTATGATTACGCAAAAAATAAAGGGTAATGGCCCTGTACATTGCACCACTGTCTATATATACATAGCCCAATTCCTTTGCCAATTGTTTGGCTAAGGTGCTCTTTCCGCAACTACTCCATCCGTCAATTGTAATGATGATTTTCTTTGCCATAAAAAGCAAAATTGCTTTAAAAAAAGGCAAATTCAAAATGAAATATCAGTTAAGGACTTCCCGTATAAAAAAACTGCCATCTCAAGGATGGCAGTTACATATTTTAATTTTTATTAGGCTTCTGCCTGTTTTTCTTCTTTTTTATCCTCTGTTTTTAAGGTGAAGATAATTTTGTCTGTTTCCTTGTCGAGGTCAGCAATCATCACATCCCCGCTTTTGACATGCATATTGAGTATTTCCTCTGCTAACGGATCTTCCAGGTATTTCTGAATAGCTCTATGCAAGGGCCTCGCTCCAAATTGTACATCATATCCTTTGTCGGCAATAAAATCTTTTGCTGCAGGGGACAATTCTATACTGAAACCCAAGTTTTTCAGACGTTTCATTACCCCATTCATGAGCAAATCGATGATATTGAAGATGTTTTCCTTGGTCAGGGAATTGAAAATAATCACATCATCGATCCGATTTAAAAACTCGGGACTAAAGGTACGTTTCAAGGCATTTTCTATCACAGATTTATTATTCTCCTCAGCATTTTGCATCCGATTGGCAGTTGCAAAACCTACCCCAGCACCAAAATCTTTTAATTGACGTGCGCCAATATTAGAAGTCATGATAATCATGGTGTTCTTGAAATCAACTTTTCTTCCAAGTCCATCAGTTAATTGCCCATCATCCAATACTTGCAAAAGAATATTATAAATATCGGGATGCGCTTTTTCAATTTCATCTAATAAAATGACAGAATATGGTTTTCGTCTAACCCTCTCAGTAAGCTGCCCACCTTCTTCGTATCCTACATAACCTGGAGGCGCTCCAATCAGCCTACTCACCGTAAATTTCTCCATATATTCACTCATATCGATACGAATCAATGCATCATCACTATCAAACATGTGACGAGCCAAGGAACGTGCCAATTCAGTTTTTCCCACACCCGTTGGTCCAAGGAAAATAAAAGTACCAATGGGTTTTTTAGGATCTTTTAATCCCACCCTATTTCTTTGAATGGCTTTTACCACTTTTTGAATGGCTTCTTCCTGACCGATAACAGCTCCTTTCAGGTCATCACCCATGCGGCGCAATTTATCGGTTTCAGCCTGCACCATTCTTTTCACTGGAATACCCGTCATCATACAAACCACTTCTGCAATATCCTCCTCTTCAATCGGGAATTTTTTGTGTTTGCTTTCTTCTTCCCAAGTATTTTTTGCAGCTTCTAATTCTTCCTGCAAACGTTTTTCGGTATCACGCAAGGAGGCGGCTTCTTCAAATCGCTGGCTTTTGACAACTTTGTTTTTCTCCAGCTTGATATCCTCAATCTTCTTTTCCAAATCAATAATATCAGCAGGTACATTGATATTTTTAATATGCTTTCTTGCACCTACCTCATCCAATACATCAATGGCTTTATCGGGTAATAAGCGATCTGTCATATAGCGATCACTCAATTTCACGCAGGCTTCAATTGCCTCCTGACTATATATCACATTATGATAATCTTCATACTTGCTTTTGATATTATTCAAAATCAAAATAGTTTCTTCAACACTGGGTTGCTCAACTATTACTTTCTGAAAACGCCTATCTAATGCGCCATCTTTTTCAATGTACATTCTGTATTCATCCAATGTACTAGCACCAATACATTGCAGTTCGCCCCTGGCCAAGGCTGGTTTAAAAATATTACTGGCATCCAGTGAGCCACTTGCCCCACCAGCACCAACGATGGTATGTATTTCATCGATGAATAAAATTACATCACGGTTCTTTTCCAGCTCGTTCATAATGGCCTTCATCCTTTCTTCAAATTGACCACGGTATTTTGTACCCGCCACCAATGCTGCAAGATCAAGACTAACCACTCTTTTATCAAATAAAACCCTCGATACTTTTCGTTGTACAATTCTCAAAGCCAGTCCTTCTACAATCGCGGTTTTACCCACACCTGGTTCTCCTATTAGAATGGGATTGTTTTTCTTTCTGCGGGATAATATCTGTGATACCCTTTCAATTTCATTTTCACGCCCAACAATGGGATCTAAAGCATTATTCTCTGCTAACCTGGTAATATCTCTTCCAAAATTATCCAAAACTGGCGTCTTGGTTTTTGGAGCACCTGCAGCTGCACCCGCACGTTGACTTCGTTGTTGTTGCCCATACTGTTTCTTTTCTTCATCAAATTCATCTTCCCCCTCATCATTAAACTCTGCCTTTGGAGGTGCACTGGCCACAAAACCCAATTCATTTTTAAACAAGTCATAATCCACATCAAACTGATTTAAAATTTGAGTGGCAATATTTTCCTTGTTTTTTAAAATGGAAAGCATCAAATGCTCACTTTCTACATGAGGGCTCTTATAGGCCTTTGCTTCCAGTACAGTAATACGAATTACCTTTTCTGCCTGTTTGGTGAGTGGTAATGAATTGATATTGGCGATATTTTTACCTGTTTTGTCCTTCACCGCCATTTCAATTTCTTTGCGTAGCTCATACAAGTCTACATTCAAAGATTTTAGGATCTTTATAGCCGTATTTTCATTGTCACGGATTAATCCTAAAATCAAATGCTCGGTGCCAATAAAATCATTTCCCAGCCGAAGAGCCTCCTCACGACTATAACTAATAATTTCCTTTACCTGAGCTGAAAAATTGTTGTCCATTTTATATAGGATTTTGCTGTTACAATAATAACGAAAAATTACTT
>CALRKF020000069.1:0-18441 GCA_943367825.1 Chitinophaga pinensis | reverse complement strand
ATTAGATGAAATGGCTACGCATACCATACCTGGCTATATCATTGATGCTATTAAAGACAGTCAGGTTATTTTTGCAGAGAATGAACGTACCGCCCGCCGATTTTTAAAAAGTATTTGTAAAGAAATTATTATTGATACATACGAGTGGTTCACCATACACAAAGCAGAAGCAGAACAACGCAATGCATTTCAACAGAAAATAAAAGAAGGTAAAAATATTGCTATTATCAGTGAAGCCGGTTGCCCGGGTATTGCAGATCCTGGACAGATACTGATTGCCCTTGCACAGGAATTGAATGTTACCATTAAACCACTAGTTGGTCCTTCATCCATTTTATTGGCATTAATGGCCAGCGGTATGAATGGTCAGCAATTTGAATTTGTTGGTTACCTGCCCATTGACAATGCAGAAAGAATTAAAAAAATTAAAGAACTGGAACTCTCTTCACAAAAAAATAATTCAAGTAAAATATTTATTGAAACGCCTTATAGAAATAATCAGCTAATAGAAACAATTTTAAAAACCTGCAAGGGCAATACAAAATTGTGCATTGCTGCTGAACTTACTGGTGTACATGAATGGGTTAAAACTAAAACAATTACAGCTTGGGGAAAAGAAAAAACCGACCTTCATAAAAAGCCGGTTATTTATATTTTACAAGCAGTGTAGCATTATCAATGAGCTACATCTTCCATCTTGATGATTTTATCTACAATAAAAACGCTGTATCCTCTCCAGGGAATTGATCCCTTGTATTCTTTATAATGCAAATCAAAATACTTGCCACTGTTATTCATTAGTACGGTGGCAATGCTGTCACTGGCTACCGAAAATTCAAATTCATAGGATTGAATGGTACCGGGGGCGCCAGCACGTATTCCTGATTGAATTAATTTTCCTTCATAGGTTTTAAATACATTCCCTTTTTTTACTACATAATTTAATTGGCCCGATTTTACGCCTTCACCAAATACATAATAAAATTTCCACCAAAATGCAACACTGCCAAATATTAAAATGAGTATAACAAACCTGCCTAAAAATTTCCTGAAGCCGTTCTTCTTTTTAGGTACTGGTACTACTACGGGGCTACTGTCTTCCATGATGTTTTTTTTGCAAGGTAGTTATAAACCGTATTTATCCACTAAATAGATTAATGCAGCCATATTTACCGCTCCCAGCAACAGTTCTCGCTTACTCACTGCCTCAAAGGTATCTGTAGCTGCATGGTGCAGGTCAAAATAGCGTTGGCTATCAGGACTTAACCCTGCCAAAGCAGTACCCAATTCTTTCAGAGGGCCTATATCAGAGCCGCCTCCTCCCATTTTTAAATCATATACTCCATAGGGGAAAAATAAATTTTTCCATTGCAATACTTTTTTCAATTGTTCTTCTGAAGCTGTAAAGCCAAAGCCACGTGGTGTAAAGCCACCTGCATCACTTTCAAGAGCAAATAGATGTGTCTCTTTATTGGCCTTCGCCCATTCTAAATAAGCTTTACCGCCACGACCACCATTCTCTTCATTCATATACATTACCGCACGAATGCTCCTGCTGGGTTTAATATTTAGTGCTTTGAAAGCGCGTAATATTTCAATACTCTGCATACAACCAGCTCCATCATCCTGTGCGCCCTCTGCTAAATCCCAGCTATCCAAATGACCTCCTACAGTGATGTACTCATTGGGAAACTGACTGCCTTTTATTTCACCCACTACATTAAAAGAAGGTGCATCTTCCAACATGGTACTGGTATTTCTTAAAAATACTTTTACTTTTTCGCGGGTAGTTAATTCAATACTTAAACGGTCTGCATCATTAGTGCTGATTGCAAACGCAGGAATTTTTGGAAAGGAGTCATTGTAAATAGTAGTGCCTGTATGCGGGTAGTCGTCGGCGTTACTAGCCAATGATCTTACCAATACAGCAGCCGCTCCATATTTGGCAGCACGCGCAGGCCCCCTGGTTCTTATAGAGCCTGTTTCCCCATAGCTTCTAAAGGTTTGTACATTCGTTGGGTCCATTGGAATATTATAAAATACGATTTTACCCTTGATGCTATCGGCTCCATATTTTTCCAGTTCATCAAAACTATTGATCTCCATTACTTCTGCAGTAAGTCCTTTTACACCCGTTCCTTCGCTATTGCCCAACGCACAAAGTTTTAAATCAAAGGCCTGATTTTTCTCCAGTAAAACTCTTCCTTTTTCTTTTTCTCCCCTAACCCAATGCGGCACCATACAAGGTTGAAGAAATACGGTATCTACACCTGCTTTCTTTAGCATAGCTGCAGTAGCTTCTACAGCTTTCTGTGCTTGGGCACTACCACTTAAGCGAGGCCCGATTTCTTTACATAAAACCCTAAGATTGTCGTAGGCCATGCCATTTTTTAATATTTCATCTGATAGTCTTTTAATATTAAAAGAATCTAGCATTTGTGCTTTTGTGCTGGTAATGATCAGCATTGTTGCAATAAGGGGGAGTATTATTTTTTTCATAATCTGTATTGAATAACAAACATAAGGATTTTTGAGGAAGAGATGAGGAGGGGTTGAGAGATTGAGATTGAGATTAAGGTTGAGGTTGAGGGGCCTGCCCGAATGACGCAGTCAGGCGGGTTGAGGGGTGGAAAGGTTTAGGGTTTAGGGCTTCCTAAAATAAATCAGTTTCAATTTGAAAAACTAAAAACTCTTTACATCCGCTAAATTCACCATCTAACCCAACAACCCCTTAGAAGGCCAATTTCCAACTTCCAACAAAAGAATTACCTTGCATCACAATTTTATACTATGAATATTGCGATTGTTTGTTACCCTACATTTGGTGGTAGTGGTGTATTGGCTACTGAATTGGGAAAGGCCCTGGCCGATAAAGGACATAATATACATTTTATCACTTATCAACAGCCGGTACGTTTGAGTGGCTTCCATGCTAATTTGTTTTATCATGAAGTGAGGGTACCTACATATCCCCTTTTTGATTATCCTCCTTATGAAACAGCTCTTGCTAGTGCCATGGTAGATGTAATTAATAATAATAATGTAGAATTATTACATGTACATTATGCGATTCCACATGCATCGGCTGCTTATATGGCAAAACAAATATTAGCGAAGCAAGGTAAAAATATACCTGTTATCACCACCTTGCACGGTACCGATATTACCTTGGTAGGAAAGGATAAAACCTATCGTCCCGTGGTTACATTTTCTATGAATGAGAGTGATGCTTTGACTGCTGTTTCGGAAAACTTAAAGGAAGAAACATATAAAAACTTTGAAATCGAAAAAGACATTCAGGTCATCCACAATTTTGTAGATGTATCACGCTTCAACCGCAAACCGGTAGATGCTTTTAAAAAACTAATTGCTCCTAACGGGGAAAGAATCATTGTGCATGCATCCAATTTCAGAAAAGTAAAGAGGGTAGATGATGTAATCAATGCTTTTTTATTAATCAATCAGCAAGTACCCTCTAAATTATTATTATTGGGAGATGGTCCTGAGCGACCATTTGCAGAAAGTATTTGTCGCGATTGTGTAGCGGCCGAGAATATCAAATTCTTAGGAAAGCAGGAACAGATGGAGGATATATTACCGATTGCTGATTTATTTTTATTAACCAGCGAATATGAAAGTTTTGGTTTGGCTGCTTTAGAAGCGATGGCAGCAGAAGTGCCAGTAATAAGTACCAATGCTGGTGGTTTACCCGAAATTATGATTGATGGCTATTGTGGATATATGAGTGCAGTAGGAGATATTATGGATATGAGTAAGAATGCTGTGAAAATTCTTCAAACGGATGAAGTACTCAAACAGTTTAAGGCCAATGCACTGGAGCAGGCAAGGAAATTTGATATTGTGAATATTGTTCCGGAATATGAAGCTTTATACAGGCGGATGATTTAATTACCCCTTCTCCTTAACCACTGTTCTGGGTCGAAATTATTTTTTTCATTACTCATAATGAAATCAATCGATCCAATGCCTTCATCATTGGCCATTGCCCTGCCGAGCACCTGACCAGTAGAAACATGTTCGCCTTTTTTTACTGATACCGAACTTAAGTTACTGTAGGTTGTAAAATAGCGACCATGCTGTAATACTACAACCTGCATATTATCCATGGTAGCTACAGCAGATACTTCTCCTTCAAACACAGATTTTACATTACTGCCAATATCGGTGCCAATGGTTAAACCCGGACTAGGATATTTGGTACCACTGGGTAATTCCTGTAATCCAAAGTGCATTAAAATATAACCCTTGTCAACTGGCCAAGGTAAACCTCTATTTTCAAATCGGGTATTAAGTGCAGCATTGTCGGCGTTTAACAATACACTTTCTTTTGGCGCTGCTGTTTTTCTGATTGTAGGCGTTTTGATCGTTTTTGGACTGGTACCTACATTAGTAACAGGATTGGTGACAGTTTTTGGCAAGGCAGCGAGTCTTTTAATTTCATCTTCTTTTGCCTTGGCAATGGCTGCTTTGGTAGCTCTGTCAATAGCAGCAGTAATCATTCCGTTTAATTTTTTAACCTGTTTGTTTTTAGCTGCAAACTGGTTATCTAATTGTTTGCCTTTTTTCTTCAACTCGGCAAGTATCCTGTCTTTTTCTAATTTTTGTTTTTCCAATGCATTCATTTCTTTGCTCTTGTCTTCGAGCACCACCGTTTTCTTTTCTTTTACACCGCTCAGTTCCTCAATTCTTTTGCGTCTTAATTCCTGTGTACGCAAAATATTTTCTCCCTGCATTTGACGGTAATTGCGATAGCTTTTTAAATAAGAAATTCTCTTAATGGCATCATTAAAACTATTTGCAGAAAAAATAAAATTGATAAAATCGTAATTGCTTCTATTGCGATAAGCATACACCATGCTTTTGGCATATTCTTGTTTCAGTGTATCTAACAAGCGATCATATTTATTTACGTCGCGTTGTATGGTATACATATTATTATCAAGTAAATAAATATCCTTGTTAATATTATCAATAACACGGTCCTGTAATACTACTTTATCATTTGCCAGTTTCCATTCAGCATAAGTACCCTTGGTTTTATTGGCATTTTCCTGCTTCAACTTTTCTATTTGTTCCAATTCTTTTTTTAATTCATTGCGTTGCTTTTCCAACTCTTCTCTGGTAGGTTGTTGCGCCAACAGGGAACTGGAAAGAAGTCCAAAAAAAACTGTAATCAAAATTTGTTTGAGCATAAACATCATTTTACCGGATTCATCAAAAATACAATGGAAAAGGAAAACGACGGCAGGTGATTAACCCACCGTTGTGTATAATTAAAAAGAATAACGACTAAGTCCGTTTATAATTTTTCGGAACATTAAAGGAAATTGATAATTCTTTGTTAATCTCCCATTGTTTGTATTTCATTTGAATGTCTAATTTATTTTTTTCAGATACAGTTATTTCTCTGTAAGTAGAAAATAAAATACCATCCTTGGTTTCGTAATCACTATAAGTAATATCTGCGGTACGACTCCTGCTTAGGTCTACATCATCCAGTTTAGTATGCAGCATTACCTGATTGTCGTTGGAAAGCGAAAGCAAATGTTTAAAATAAAGTCCCACCATGGCCACCAAGGTATTGCTTTCTGTTTTTTTGAAGGCAACAATATTGCTATCAATAAACACAGGGTTGCCTACTAAAAAATCCTGCATGGTATAAAAATCAAATGGGATTTCTGTAGCTTCTTGTAAAAAATCGATGGAACGATATTGCACTTCTTTTTTATTCTTATTCATCAATATCACACTGTCTTTAGTAATTAGAATACGAAACACTTCCAGGTTGATGATGGTAGCAGTAATGGATACTTTAATAGCGCTGTCTTTAATGATATCTACCTTGGCGATTACGTCGGGTTGTTTGCCTTTACTGTCTTCGTAGTCAATTTTTATTTTAGCACTAAAGGTTCTAAAATTGATATGGTGTTTATTAAATGATTCCATCGTATTTACAATGTTCTTGATGGAATCTTCTACAGATTGATTGGGGATTACAATGGCAACTGTATCCTTTGGCGCTATGGCTTTATTTAGATTTTTTGTAGTTCGACAACTATCAGACAGCAACCAGGTTAAAAAAATGCTGCTAATAAAAAATATTTTCCTGGCTGTAAGATAAAGTTTCATGCTGCTTGGTTTTATTAGTTTGTACCGGTATGACCAAATCCACCGGCACCTCTTTCTGTTTCGTTCAAATGTTGTACCAGTATCAAATCTGCTTTTTCTGTTTTTGCAATGACCATCTGTGCAATGCGGTCGCCGGGTTGAATAACTTGATTCGTATCACTCAGATTAATCAGAATTACTTTAAGTTCCCCTCTGTAATCGCTGTCGATGGTGCCAGGCGAATTCAGACAGGTGATGCCTTGCTTGATAGCCAACCCGCTTCTGGGCCTCATTTGCGCTTCAAAGCCTTCTGGTAGCTGTATAAACAATCCGGTAGGCACCAAAAATCGCTCTAATGGTTTCAAGGTTAAGGGCGCATCGAGATTCGCCCTGATATCCATTCCAGCTGAGCCTTGTGTTGCATATTCAGGCAATGGATTCTTAGATTGATTAACGATATGTATTGGTACTGTTTGCATTTTTTCAAAGATAACCTGCTCTTATAGAAATTGACGCCTTCAGTTTATTTTTAACAAATTAGGCATTCGGCGTATTTGTATAAAGTAACTATTGTTTGGATTATTTTTTTTCTAATAATACAGTAGCATATGCTACCAAGCCTTCTTCTCTTCCTGCAAAACCCATTTTTTCGGTGGTGGTGGCTTTGATGGAAATATCGTCTATGCTTACTGTTAGTATCTGTGCAATGGCAGCTTGCATCGCCGGAACAAAATGTTTTATCTTGGGTAACTCTAAACAAACGGTACTATCTACATTCACTACTTGATAACCTTTTGCAGTAATTAAGTCCTTACATTTTTGTAGCAGTATTTTACTGTCAATATTTTTAAAACTTGCATCGGTATCCGGAAAATGAACACCAATATCGCCTAAACACAAGGCACCCAATAAAGCATCGCAAATGGCATGCAGTAATACATCTGCATCACTGTGACCAAGCGCACCTTTGTAATGGGGAATTTGCACACCACCCAGCCATAGATCCCTGCCTTCGGTCAAACGGTGAAAATCAATACCTGAGCCTATTCTATACGACATGCTAAAAAGTTTTTGCAAATATCCTTAAAATATCCAAGCATAGGGCAATAAAAAAATCCCGCTATTGCGGGATTTTTTTATACTTAGTAACTAAGAATTATTTAGTACCATCAAAATCAAACACCAAGCTGAAACGCAATGTGTTGGACAATGGGTTACGGTTTACACCAGAACCTTGTGGCAACAAGTAAGAGAAGTTAAGACCGAACATATTGTATTTCAAACCAGCACCAACAGTGAAATATTTTCTGTTTCCTTTGTTAGGATGCTCGTAGAAATAACCTGCTCTTAAAGCAAATTGGTTATTGTACCAGTATTCAGCACCTGCAGACAAGCTAACTTCTTGAATTTCTTCAGAGAATTTACCTGGAGCATCACCGAATGATTTGAACCAACTAGATACTACACCAGTTTTGCGGTAGTCAGCCAAACCTGCACTGTCACCAACTGATGGAGGAGTTGGAACCAATAATTTGTGTAAGTCAACACCGAAAGTCAATTTGTTGCTTTCGTCGAAAACTTTAGTATAAGCACCACCCAAGCCTAAGTTAGCAGGGATGAAGTCTTTTTGAGTTGCATCGCTAGTGTAAGAGATTTTAGCACCCAGGTTACTCAAAGTAACACCGTAGTTAAATCCTTCACCATTTTCTTTAGCTCCATTATGGAACAAGTGTAAGTCACCTGCAACAGAAGAACCAGTTTTGTAAGTATTGCCATTGATAGTACCGCTGGCAAGGTTAGAATTGATATAGCGTAAAGCCACACCCAATGCTAATTTAGAAGACAGTTTTCTAGAATAACCCAGGTCAACTGCAAATTCACGAGGACGGAAAGTGCTAAGGTCGTTACCTAAATTATCAGTAAACTGAATATTACCAAGGCTGAAATATCTAACAGAAGCAGATAAAGCCTGTGATTCGTCTAATTTGTAGTATCCAGCCAAAGAAGCTAAATAAACATCATTCAATCCCAGGTCTTTCAACCATGGAGTATAAGTAGCAGCTACACCAGCTTTGCTAGTAGCAAATGGCGTTTTTGCTAAATTCCAGAAGTTTGAGTTGGCATCAGCAGAAGTTGCGATACCTACATCACCCATACCACCACTACGAGCGTCTGGAGAAATACGTAAAAACGGAACAGCGGATGTTACTACGTTGATTTTGGTTGTCTGGGCATTGGCTACAGAAAAGGCTCCTCCCAGTAACATAACTAAGGCAGTTAGTTTCAAAGTTACTTGTTTCATGCGTTTTGATTTGTCTTGGTTAGGTAGATATTACCTCAATAAGCGTTTAAGTTTTTGGTTTGTTCGAAATGTAAAAATAGGGGTTTTCTTGAATTGAACAACTAATTTATAAGTTCTTGTTAATTTTTTTTTAAAAAAGCATCATTTTCCCAAAGGTAGCGGCTTTTTTTTGTTTATGCAAGACCACTAATTGGTAAATATACAGTCCTCTCCCCAATTTTTCCCCATATTCATCTTTACCGTCCCATTCCACCCCAAAAGAACGGTTTCCATCGGTATTTATTGTTTCTTGAATAGTTTTTACCAATTTTCCAGCTACTGTGTATATACGAATATGTACCTGCAGGTTTTCGCCGGGTTGATTGTGCTCAAACCAAAAGCTGGTTTTTGTAGTAAAAGGATTGGGATAATTCAATACATGGCTGATAGTAAGCACCTCATCTTTCGCTACCATTAATTCCAATACATATTCACCAGAATTATTGAAAACATCCCAGGCTTTTATTTTGATACTATGCCAGCCCGGACTGAGTTTGGGCAATTGAAAGCGGATGGTACCGGATTGGTAACTATCCCTGTCTGCCTCATAAAAATCGTTCAGTTCAAAGAGCTGTCGATTATCATTGTCAAGCTGGGCGGTAATATTATGTCCAATTCCCAGGCCGGAACTATTGATTCCCGAACTATCTTTTAACCGGACAATCAGTAATGGCATTTCGTTGCATACACCTCCATTAATAAATTTTTCATCGTTTACCCATGCACGTATGATGGGGCCTTCCCGGTCGTCGATCGCCAAAGGATTGATGCCCCCCACTACTATATTATTATATATGCCATTGCCATCCTTACTGCCATCCTCTGTATAATAACTGATCCTTCCATTGCCATAATTATATTGTATGTCCTTAGGGATAATAAATGACACACTAAATAAGCCATTGGTAACCTTAGCCTTTCCCCTGTACAAAATATTTTGTTGAGCCGCAAAATTGGTCACCGGGCTTCCTGGATCATTGCCCAGTGTGCTTATATTTTCAGCCTTATCAAAGATGGTCGGGTATACGGTGCCGTTATAACCAGCTAAAAAATTACCTGCAGCATCCAGTATCCTGCCTGCAACACTGTATTTGCCCAATGCCATTAAAGTATCTGGTTGAGGGGTAATTGCCCGGTGATTGATGGAATCGGTTTGTACTTTGAAAACCGGATAACCTATAGTTAGTGCCGGGTCGCCGAGTAAACTGAATTTTCGGTTATTTAAAATATCAGGCGATTGCTGGTAGGTTATATTTTTTGCATTTTTAAAAGAACTGCCCAAGGATTGATAGGTGCCATCGCTTTTTACTGTCATGGCCAGTTGCAAATAATTGGCATTGATGATGCGATTACTATAGGCAAATACGGGTCTTGTGGTGGTCAATAATGCAATGGCTCCTGTCTTGGGCCGCAATAAAATATTTTCGCCGAGTGTGTTTTGAAAAGGGTTATCAAATGGAGCGAAATCGCAGGTGGCCGTGATAAAGAGCGGTAATTTATTTTCGTTTTTCCAGCCATTCACAATATCTGCATCCACCACCACTTCTTCTGCCAAACGAAGACTATTGCCATGTCCATTGTAGTTCCAAATCAGGTTGCCGGAATACATTTTATTATCAATGGCGGTATTAGCCGCCGGATAGCGATTGCCGCCGGTATTGCTTTCCTGTTGATAGGCATCCAGGTAAATCTTATTTTGATGAAAGGTTGGCGCTTGCAAACCTGCCGCGGCCGCCACCGATTCGGCATCTTGTAAATGTAGATTACCATCTTCATCGTCGGCAATAAAACTAATTTCATTGCGCCAGGAACCTAACGAAGAAGCATACCCGATAATTTTATCCACCATGGCTTTTGCTTCCGCAATATCTCGAGCAGGAATTCGGCCAATACCAATGTCGAGCAAATTCAAACGGGCCGGATTGCCAATATCATCGCCATCTTCTAAAAAGCCAAAAAAATCATCTGATGTATATGTGGCCAAGGGTTCTAAGGAATTGGGACTTTCCCAACAGGGCACGCGATTGGTATTATTGCCAATTCGATTCAAATAATCAAAACTTGCATCGCCGAATAATAATAAATAGCGGGGCATTTTATTGCTATCGCCTGCCGCTTTATCATAATACATCTTTACAAAATCACGCATCGCTACCGGGTCTTGGCTGCCGCTGGAAAATTCCGTGTACACTTGCTCGGTACTTACAACTGCTACCCTTAGGTTATCTTGTTGAGTATGGTAGTCGGCCAGCCGCTGCGCTTCTGCTAACAGCGATGGATAGGCGATAATTAATAAATCTTTTACCGTGCTGTTGTGCAGGTTTTGATTGGCTATTTTTCCAACCGCGATAGGGGTCAACAAGGCCGTGGGTGAAAAGGCAATATACTCATGCAGTACATCACATTGATTATTGAACTGCAAGTCATTCCCTGTTATTTGTGCTTGCATGGCTACAGGTTGGTTGGTCGTACTAATATCCCATACCTGCGTGCTCGTAGCTGCATTTTGAATGGTAAACCGTCCAATATTACCAGTTGCTACCGACTGCCAATCGCGGAAGCTCAGCCAATGAATACCCTGCATATTAATGCTGGCCCTTGTATGAATTTCAAACCAATTGAGCCATCCCTGTGCATTGGGGGTGCCGGGCAAATAATTATATTGAATAACCAGGCTATTGCCAGTTTGATTAAAAACCGAGCTTTGGGATGCCGCAACAGCAAAGGGGTCATAGGTACCTGTACCCGTAAACGCAATATTCTGTTGTAAAACATTTTGCCCATTTGCTTTTACATCAAAGCGACTAAAGGTTCCAATCGTTCTACTCACAACAGCAGATATTAATGTTACTGGCCCATTGCCCAAACCTGGAATATCAACCGGGAAAGATTTAATAAGCGATTGTCCGGGCAAATTGGCAAATTCTTCTCCATACCATTCACGGCCACTATTTAAAAAGTTAACGGTATCCAATTCATGAAAGTAACGGGCATTATAAGTAGTGATGGAAAGGTTCGGGTTGGCAATTGTGCCACTTGTTATTCGCTTTCCATTTATGGATGCATTTATATTAATATAATAAAAGGACTGCTTACTATAAATATTTTTACGATGTTTAAAGCCCGCATTGCCAGGGTCTGGTATCCAGGAATCGGGTCCGGCTGCATAAAAAATAAAATAATCATTATTATTAAAAATGCCATCTCCACCATCCTGTACCTGAATTGCATTTTCTGTTAAATCATCTATTCTAGGCAGGGCATTATTCTCTTCGAGCATTTGTCCGGTATTGCCAAAAACATGTATGCTATTACTGCTGAGATTATTGGTATTGATGCCCAGACTATTTAAAAAAGAAAGGTCTACTTTATATGTTCCCTCTTTTGTAATAGCCATTTTATACCAGTCGCCCGAAGCCAATACACTGTTAATTGTATAGGTTCTTTGTGCATTTATTAACAAGGGGCTGCACAATAAAAATCCAAAACTTGCGATATGGTAGTATAATTTTTTCAGGCCACAACAAAAATAGGAGTAAGCAGTATAAAAATGAGCAACAAATGGCCCTGTTTGCTATAAAGTATTTATATTGCAGCCCTGTGCAGACCCCTGTACAATAAAAAAGAAAACATTTCGTTAAACAATTTGCAAAACGAACGCACATGCAAAAAATTTTTTCAGGTAAAAATCTGATTATCCTGGCTGCCGCGGCCATTTCTTTGAGTTCATGTAAGAACGGCGGTCTCTTTAAAAAGAAGTCGACTAAGTCCTCTGTAACCGGATGGAATTATGATGACAAGAATATGGGTAATTACCATGTTTCTAAAATGAAATATCCAAAAGCCGGTCCGGGTTTGGTGTTTGTACAAGGTGGTACTTTTACCATGGGTGCAAAAGATGAGGATGTAATGCGCGATTGGAATAATATTCCACGTCGTATTACCGTGCCTTCGTTTTTTATTGACGAAACAGAAGTTGCCAATGTTCACTATCGTGAATATTTATATTGGTTAGAAAATGTTTTCAGTGGCGATACCGCTATCTTAAAGAAGGCACTTCCTGATACTTTAGTATGGAGAGAAGAATTGGCTTACAATGAGCCTTATGTGGAATATTATTTCCGTTTCCCTTCTTATAATTATTATCCTGTGGTGGGTGTTTCTTGGAGACAAGCACATGATTTTTGTATCTGGAGAACAGACAGGGTAAATGAATTGAGCTTACAACAAAAAGGCTATCTGAAAAAAGATGCGATTAAAAAAGAATTAAAAGGAGCCGGTGCCGATGGTTCTTTCAATACAGAAGCTTATTTGCTAAATCCCGATATGATTCAAGGCAAGGGCAAACCAAAGAATTCTAAAAACCTTCCAAAAGATGTAAATGGTAAACCACGTTCTGTGGCAAGAATGGAAGATGGTATTCTTAATATGGGTTATCGCCTCCCAACAGAAGCAGAATGGGAATATGCTGCTTATGGAATGTTAGATCAGAACCCTTCTCCACGTAAAAAAGAGAAAGGCAGTGGTGAGGAATTAATGAGCAATCAACAAATTTATAGTTGGAGCAATAACCCCAATGGCTTAAGAGACAATCGTCGCGGTAGCTGGCAGGGAAAATTCCTGGCTAACTTCAAAAGAGGTAGTGGTGATAATATGGGTGTTGCCGGTGGTTTGAATGACCGTGCTGCGATACCTGGTGATGTGAAAGCATTTTATCCCAATGCATTTGGCTTGTACAATATGAGTGGTAACGTGAGTGAGTGGGTACAGGACGTTTACAGACCAATGACGCCATCTGATGGACAAGACTTCAACTATTTCCGTGGAAATAAATTCCAGAAATATTACAAGAACGCAAGTGGCGATTATGAAAGAGATAGCATGGGTCGTTTGAAGAAAACAGATATCTCTGATGATGAAGTAAAATCAAGATCAAATTACCAACGCAATAATGTTATCAACTATATGGATGGTGACAGTGCAAGTGGTGTTTATTATGGTTATGGTGTTTCTTCTTTAATCAGTGATGAGAGCCGTGTAATTAAAGGTGGTAGCTGGAACGACAGACCTTATTGGTTGTCTCCAGGATCACGTCGCTTCATGGAAGAATGGCAGTCTTCTAGCACTGTTGGTTTCCGTTGCGCTCAAACTTACCTTGGTCCTCCAGAAGGTCCTGGCTTTAAAGAAGGTAATATCTTCGGTAAGCGTAAGCAAAATGCCCGCAAAGGGAAAAAAGGTAAAAAATAATTTATATACTAGTTATAAAAAACCCTTCAAGCAATTGAAGGGTTTTTTGTTGGATATAACAGTAAGGTATAAACGATTTTACAACTGCAGTAAGCCTGCTTTGTATAAAGTGTTGACGGGTTTGTTATCCCAAAACAATTCGAAGTCATCCAACCCTGCTGCTTCATAGCTTGCTTTTACTGCTGCCAGCGTCCAATGATGTTCTTGTTCAATAGACAGTTGCGGCAAAAGATTAGCCAGCCAAATTCCTTTTTCTTTATCTACTTTTATTTCGATGCGTTCTTTCCTGCCTTCAAATACCAACACCGCCATTTCCCATTGTTGCCCTTTCTTACTCTTGGTAATTATTTGAAGAGAAGGTAGCTGCCCCAGAAAAACAATTTTTGCATTGGGCTTATTGCTGATAGATTCCGGTTCTAATAATGCATTTACAATAAAGTCGGGATCTATTTTAGTACGCGGTACTTTTACCTCAAACCATTTGTGCAGTGGTTCATCCAAACCAATTGCATGCATATAGTTGATCAGCGATTTCTTTAAACCAAAGCTAAAACTTTCATGGTCGGTACCAGTGGGGTCTTCGTGTACTATATCATTGTCGGCAAAGCTGGGAACAGATGGAATGATGGCTTTGACGCCAAATTTTTTGGGATTTCTTCCAATGGGGCTATGGGCAGTCATGGTAAACTGGTGCCAGAAGCCAGAATGTAAAACACCTGCTTTGAATAATTGTCTGACCATTTCTAATGAATCGATGGTTTCCTGTGCAGTTTGGGTAGGAAAGCCATACATCAGGTAAGCATGTACCATGATGCCTGCTTCGGTGAAATTGCGATTTACTTTTGCTACCTGTGCAACGGTTACGCCTTTATCAATCAGTGCCAATAATCTGTCGGAAGCCACTTCCAGGCCACCCGAAACGGCGATGCATCCTGCTGCCTTTAATAATAAGCAAAGGTCTCTGCTAAAATTTTTTTCGAAACGAATATTGGTCCACCAGCTAACCGTTAGTTTTCTTTTGATGATTTCTAAGCTGAGTGCTTTCATTAAAGAGGGCGGTGCGGCTTCATCTACAAAATGAAAGCCATTTACACCTGTTTGGGCAATCAATGTTTCCATTCGGTCGCAGAGCATGCCTGCAGCCAAGGGTTCATAATTTTTTATATAGTCGAGGCTGATATCACAAAAAGTGCATTTGCCCCAATAGCAACCATGCGCCATCGTTAGTTTGTTCCAGCGGCCATCGCTCCAGAGGCGGTGCATTGGATTGAGTATTTCAATGGCAGATATATACTCATTCAATAAAAGATCGCTGTAATCGGGTGTGCCTGTTTCGGCTTGTTTATAATCGCGGCAGTTGCTGTTGTTGATGTATTGAACAGCACCATCAACGAGGAGAAAACAGCGTTTCAATTCGCTGGCAGGGATTTTATTTTCAATATAAGCCAGTAGTCTCTCCAGCGGGGCTTCGCCATCATCTAGCGTGATGAAATTGAAGAATTCAAAAACGCGTGTATCCTTTACCGTTCGTAATTCGGTATTGGCAAAGCCGCCTCCCATGCATAATTTGATAGAGGGATGGTGTTGTTTTACCCATTGGGCACAGCGAAAAGCACTAAATAAATTGCCCGGAAAGGGCACCGAAATGGCAACTAGCAAGGGTTGTGTATGAGCGATATGATGTGAAAGTCGCTCAATCATCAACTGGTCAATATAGCTGAGGGGTGCTTGTAATGCCTGGTAGAGTTCATCGAAATGATTGGCAGAGCGGCCTAATTTTTCGGCATAGCGACTAAATCCAAAATGCGGATCGATGCATACTTTGATAAAATCACTGATGTCTTCTAAATACAATGTTGCCAAATGCTTTGCTTTATCCTGTACGCCCATGCTTCCAAATGCATGCGCCATTTCATCTGTTTGAGCAAAGCGCGCTGCTTCGGGTAAAAAATTTCGGTTGGCGATAAAATGGGCCAGGGTAGGATTTTTTCCTTGCAGGAATTGAATAATTGCGTCTATGCTATTGATATAGTCTTCTTGCAATAATATAATGCGCTGTATATTTTCACTATAATCAGTAATCGGATTTTTTACTTGTTGAAATAATTTTCGCAGCGAAGTGGCGGTAAAAACAGCCAGTGTTACTTCAATGCCTAAGTCGGATTGAAAGGAACTGATTTGACGGGTATTAAAAAACCCCTTCAGGTAAGCTGTTGCTGGGTAGGGCGTATTCAGCTGTGTAAAGGGAGGCGTCAATAATAATACAGATTGGGGCAATGGCAGTGTTGTTTTTGTAAAAATACAATAGCGCTGGCTATTTACTGCATATTCGTCCATTTCTGCAAGGGCCCGTACCATAGAAATTCCCAAAGCCTTTTTTTAATTGAAAAGAACTGGCTTATTTTTGACTATGCAAATTGAAACACTATATCAATTATACCTGCAATATCCTTCGATACAAACTGATACCCGAAAATTACAGCCGGGTGATTTGTATTTTGCATTAAAGGGTCCTCAATTTAATGGTAATAGTTTTGCCCTGCAAGCATTGGAAGCAGGAGCCGCCTATGCTATTATAGATGAAGCGATAGATCCAGCCAATGAGCGTTTAATATTGGTAGAGGATGTATTGACTACCCTGCAAGCACTGGCCTTGCATCATCGCAAGCAATTTACCATTCCTTTTTTGGCCATCACCGGCAGTAATGGTAAAACCACTACCAAGGAATTGATACATGAAGTTTTGCGCACTACTTATAAAACTTATACCACCCGTGGTAATCTCAATAATCATATTGGTATTCCGCTTACCATACTTGCTATAAAAAAAGATGCTGAAATAGCTGTTATTGAAATGGGTGCCAATCACCAGCAGGAGATTGCAGGCTATTGTAATTATACCCTACCCACACATGGCATTATTAATAATTGCGGTAAGGCACATTTAGAAGGTTTTGGTGGTGTGGAAGGTGTACGCAAGGGCAAGGGGGAACTCTATGATTTTTTACGGAGCAATGATGGTACTGCCTTTGTGATGTGGGATTATGATTACCTGCAAACCATGAGTGCAGGTATTCCTCATATTTATACCTATGGTACACAGGATGCAGCTATTACTGGCACCGTGAAAGACAGTAGTGGATTACTGGAAGTAGCCATGCATGCTGGTACACAAATTGGTACCATTCAAACCCAATTGGTTGGTGCATATAATTTACCCAATGTGCTGGTAGCCGTTGCCGTTGGTAAATATTTTAATGTGCCGGAAGAAAAAATAAAAGCTGCATTGGAGCAATATTCACCCGATAATAGCAGGAGTCAATTAATTAATAAGGGTACCAATCAAATTATACTCGATGCTTACAATGCCAACCCTAGTAGCATGACGCTGGCTATTGAAAACTTTGCAAAAATGCAAGGACATAATAAAGTTTTGCTCATTGGCGGAATGATGGAACTAGGGGAAGATAGTTTGAAGGAGCATGCGGCTATTCTTTCTATCATTGGAAAATATACTTGGAAGGCGGTGGTATTAGTAGGTGGCGATTATTCAAAAATTGAACATCCTTATATCAATTTCAACAATTCATTAGAAGCAAAAGAATGGTTGGCTGCGCAGGAGTTTGAAAATACTCAATTATTAGTAAAGGGCAGTAGGAGTATGAAGATGGAGTTGGTGCTTGCTTAGTGCATTACTCTTTCTTACCAAATTTTTCGAGTACCAGATCCATATGTTTTACAAAATCGGAGGGGCCGTTTTTTTGTATATCATCATAACCGTAACCCTTATCCGCTAATTTGTTTCCATCATGATTTAGAAAAACATAATTGGGTTGTGAGATACCACCCGTTAGTTTCATCGAAAGTTCTTTATAACGGTCGCCCACGGTTTCGAGTGTTTTATCCAATAAGGGAGAGAATTTTTTTTCTGCATCGGGTAGCTCAGCGGTGAAGTCTTCAAATAGAGAGGCCACTACAAATTTATTTTTCATTCGATCCATTACCTCGGGTTGAGTCCATACACGGTTTTCAAATTCTCGGCAATTGGGACAAACAATACCGGTAAAATCTATCATCAGGGGTTTGCCTTGTTCTTTAGCAGCAGCCATGGCTTCCTCATAATCGAAAAAAGTAACCAGTCCTGCGTTTTTAGCAGCTGCCGATTCATTTCTTATAAGATCATTGTAATATTTGGTAGGCTGTATGGTATAAGTATTTGTTTTTTGAACGGCATTGGCATTGTTGATGCTTGCTCCAGTATATTCTTGTGTGCCAAATGGTGGAAGCAGTCCGCTGATTTTATTCAAGGGGGCTCCCCATAGGCCAGGAATCAGGTAAATGGTAAAAGCTAATGATGCCAGTGCAAAGAAAAACCTTGGAATAGGAATATAGGTTTTGTCCCAATCATTTTTGGGCAATTCGCTATCCTGTTTCATACGAAAGCCGCCCAATAGATAAATACTTAAAAAAGCAAATAGGGCAATCCAGAGGGATAGATAAATATCTCTTGAAAAAAAGTAGGTACCCCATTGCACATCAGCATTGCTTAAAAATTTCATGGCCAGTGCCAGTTCAAGAATACCTAAACTTACTTTCAGTGAATTTTGCCAACCACCGGGTTTACTGATTTCTTTTAACCAGGAGGGGAAGAAAGCAAATAGGGTAAAGGGCAATGCCAGTCCTAGTCCGAAGCCCGTCATGCCAACAATGGCGGCCCATTTATT
>CALRKF020000068.1:0-18562 GCA_943367825.1 Chitinophaga pinensis | reverse complement strand
CTACCATTGATGATGGTATTAAAACTGCCCGTACCTATATTATTAAAAAAATTGACAATAATCTAGCTACCATTACGGTAATGGGAGTCATCAGCGGTTCCAGAAAAATGGAAATGCAAGGAATGGAAATGAATATGACTGCAGGCGGTAAATTAGATGGCGAAATTATTGTGGACATCAACACAGGATTGGTTAAAAAAAGATCAACTGTTATAGAGCCAAGTAATAGTTTAGAGGTGATGGGAATGGCGATTCCAGTTACAGGAAAACTAACTACAGTAACTTACTATATTATTCAATAAAATATTTAATATAAATAAAAAGCTGCTCTTAATATTGGGAGCAGCTTTTTATTTACAAGTAAATTTATTTCATTTTTAATAAGCTGAAATAGCCCACTGCCGTAACCAAACTCACTGTACCTATAATCCACCAAAGGCTCGAAAACCCTAGGGCAAAGGCAATTAAAGTGCCAGTACTGCTTCCTAATACCTGTGCCGTACTCCAAGCCATTGTATACAAAGCTGCATATTGGCCTCGATTGGTTTCATTACTCCTACTGATATACCAGGTATTCATAAAAGGCATTGCAATCATTTCAGCTATGGTGACCATAATCGTAGATAAACTAGCTACCCATACCCCAGTGAGGAAAGGCAGGTTTAACATATAGAAAGACAATGCCATTAATACGGCTCCGTACACCATTAATTTCAGGTAAGGATATTTTCCTTCCAGTTTAAAAACTAATATCATTTCAAACAAGGCTATTAATACTCCATTCATTGACATGATAACACCAATAGTGAACTCGTTTAAGTACAATCCTTCTTTAAAAAAGAGTGGTACAGTGGTAAATAACTGAAAGAAACAAAATGCAAATAATATCTTAAATCCAATGAATATTAAAAAAGTCTTATCCTTATAAGCAGATGCTGAAAGTTTTATTTTTTCATCTGTTTTTTGCGGATTCATCCGATCTGTTTTCTGTTGTGCCAAACTTACTTTCGGTAATACCTGCAGAAGCAAAAATGCTGCAGTCATATTCGTTATCCCATCTACCCAAAACAATAAATGATAATTTACCGAGGCTAAAAAACCACCCAATGCTGCACCTACCCCCCACCCTAAATTTATGGCCAAACGAACCAATGAAAACGATTGGGTTCTATTGGCAGATGAACTATAATAGGCTATTGCTGTTGCATTGGCAGGACGAAAAGATTCATTGACCATGCTCAATAAAAAAGTACAAGCACATATGGAAGCATAGTTTTGCATTTGGCCAAGTAATAAAAACAGCAGGCCACCCAAGAATAAGGAAGAAAATTGTGTATAATAAAATCCAAATCTGTCGCTTATTTTTCCACCTAAAAAGGCACCCACGATAGCCCCTAATCCATAGATAGCCACCACCCAGCCTGCCTGCTGTGTACTATAGCCAATTTTCTTGCAATACAATGTCATAAAGGGTAATACCATGGTACCTGCCCTATTAATTAACATCACTAGGCTCAATAACCAAATCCTTTTGGTTAGACCATTGTATGCATTTTTATATAAATTAATAGTTGTACCAATCATTGGTTGAATGTTGCTGTTCTAGGAATAAGTGCAAATGCCTTTTGAAAAGTTTCGGGAGGTATTGCCATTTTGCGAATGACTGTATCAATCCATGCTCCATCTACCGTTACGATAGCAGCCAATACATCCCCATTTTTCCATATTTCATTTATAAATGACCAACGGGCAAATTGTGCATCTGCTTTTTGCAATTTGATTTTTATTTCAATTTGGTCATCAAATTTCAATTCCCTTTTAAAAACACATTCCTCTCGTAGAATAACAGGACCTACATGGAATTGCTGAATAGCTTCCATCGTAATACCATTTTCCTGTAATACCCGCATTCGGGCGGTAGCACAATAATCATAATATTTCGAATGCAATACATGAAAATTAGGATCAATGTCGGTCCAACGAATTTCCACCTTCTGAGTAAATGATAGCATGTATGAAATTTTTACAAATGTAAAATCATTCATGAATGAAACCATAAAAAAGAAAATCCCCCTGATCACTCAGAGGGATTTCTTGATAGCTAACAATCGTTGTTTGTTTTGGTATCAAATTCTTGGAGCCGCAGCTAGAATTTCTTCATTCACACCGTCGGCATATTTTTCAAAATTTTTGATAAACTGAGTAGCCAGTTCCTTTGCTTTTAAGTCATAGGCTGCTTTATCTTCCCAGGTATTTCTTGGATTCAACAAATTGGACGGTACACCTTCACATTGTTTAGGCATCATCATTCCAAATACAGGATGAGATTCGTAATCAACCGTATCTAATTTACCTTCCAATGCCGCAGTAATCATTGCACGGGTAAATGGCAATTTCATTCTATTGCCCACACCATACGATCCACCACTCCAACCAGTATTAATCATCCAAACATTTACCTGATTTGATTTCATTTTTTGTCCTAACATCGCAGCATATTGTCCGGGATGTAAGGGTAAAAAAGGTGCCCCAAAACAAGCACTGAACGTGCTCTTTGGTTCTGTTACGCCTGCTTCTGTACCAGCCACTTTAGCAGTGTATCCACTAATGAATTGATACATGGCCTGACCAGGATTCAATTTACTAATAGGAGGCAAAACTCCATATGCATCGCAGGTTAAAAAGAAAATATTACGAGGCGTTTTACCTATAGCTGGCGACAATGCATTGCTAATGAAATCTAAAGGATAACTGACCCTTGTATTTTCTGTAATCGATTTATTGCTAAAATCAATTTTATTAGTGCCTTCATAAAAACATACATTTTCAACCAGGGCACCAGGGCGAATGGCGTTAAATATTTCAGGTTCTTTTTCCTCACTTAAATCAATACATTTTGCATAACAGCCCCCTTCAAAATTAAATACGGTATCTGCAGTCCAGCCATGTTCATCATCCCCAATTAAAAAACGATTAGGGTCGGCACTTAAGGTTGTTTTACCTGTGCCACTCAATCCGAAAAATATAGCTGTATCACCCTCCGCACCCATATTGGCGCTGCAATGCATACTCAACACATTTGCTCTAACAGGTAATACATAATTCAACATAGTGAAAATACCCTTTTTCATTTCACCTGTATAACCTGTTCCTCCAATCAAAATGGTTTTATATTTAAAACTCAAAATGGCGAAATTTTCAGCCCTCGTTGCATCTGTCGCAGGGTCGGCTTTAAAGCCCGGAGCCTGAATAATATGCCAATGTGGTGCAAAGTTTTCTAGCTCCTGCTCGGCAGGCCTGATAAACATATTGTATACAAACAAATTGCTCCATGGATTTTCGTTTACTACCCTTAAACGTAATTGAAAATTTTCATCGGCGCATGCGTAACAATCGCGCACCCAAATTTCTTTATCCGCCAAATAGGCAAGCATCTTGGATTTTAACTGTAAGAAATGCTTTTCTTCATAGGGAATATTGAAATCATTCCAGTGCACCGTATCTTCTGTGACAGTATCTTTTACGGTGTATTTATCTTTTGGACTTCTCCCTGTAAATTTACCCGTTTCAATAATTAGAGCACCAGTGTCATTTAATACCCCCTCTCCTCTTTGTAATGTTTGTTGTGTCAATTCATCGGGCCCCAATTGGTAATGTATATTGTCACCTACCTGTAATCCTATATTGACTAATTGATTTTTTGGTATTGTAATAGAAGAAGGAACAGACATAATGGAATCGTTAAGTAATCGTTATGCAATCGTTGCGCAAATTTATGTGCTCTGTTTTTGAACAATTACGAAATGAGGACTGAATATTTTAAAAGGATACACCGATTATGTGTTATTATTTACAAAAATTCAAATGATGGCCATTTTATTGAATAGGTTTGAATAATGCCCTACTAAGCTTGAATGGAATAAATATTTTTACTATTTGATGTGTACTTAGTACACAAAATTAGCATCAGATAACCTTAAACTCTCTGTAAAACTAGGGGTTGAGAATGAGGTTGAGATTGAGGTTAAGGTTAAGATTAAGATTGAGCCTGCCCGGATGACTTGGTCGGACGGGGTTGAAGTTGAAATTTAAAGAATCCTACCTTGAATTTACATATATATAAAATGTAAATTGCAGTACCATTAAACAATAAATATATACACATGAAATATCTTGCCCCCAATCCTGCATTGTTTACTGAAAACAGGAAAAGATTCATTGAAAGAATGGATAAAAATGCCATTGCTATTTTTAACAGCAATGATGAATTGCCTTCGAATGGTGATGCCTTACACCGTTTTGTGCAAAACAGTGATTTGTTCTGGCTTACAGGAATTGACCAGGAAGATACCATGCTGATTTTATTTCCCGATAACCCTGATCCTAAGCTTAGAGAAGTATTGGTATTGCTACGGCCTAATGAATTAAAGGAAAAATGGAATGGTCATTTGCTAAGAGCTGATGAAGGGAAAGCTGCTTCTGGAATATCCAGCATCGTATGGTTGGATAGTATTGATGCTTTGCTACAAGCATGGATTCATTTAGCAGATACCATTTATTTAAATACTAATGAAAATGATCGCAAAGCCAATTTAGTGCCGGTGCGTGACTATCGATTTGCTGAAGAAATTAAAAGCAGGTATCCCCTACATCAATATAAGAGGAGTGCTAGAATCATGAAGGATCTCAGGGCTATAAAAACAGCTGCTGAAATCGAATTCATACAAAAAGCGATAGATATAACGGACATTACTTTTAGGAGATTATTAAAAGAAATTAAACCCGGCATCATGGAGAATGAAATTGAAGCCTCCATTTACCATTCCTTCTTATCTAATAAAAGTACCGGGCCTGCTTATGGCAGTATTATAGCGAGTGGCGATAGGGCCAGGGTTTTGCATTATATAGAAAATAATAAAGAATGTAAAGACGGTGAATTAGTACTGATGGATTTTGGTGCTGAATTTGGATACTACTGCGCCGACCTTACCAGAACAGTGCCTGTTAATGGAAAATTCTCCCGCAGACAAAAAACCGTTTACAACGCCTGCCTACACCTACATCGTTATGCAGCCAGCATCTTAAAACCAGGCATCAGCATAGTTGACTACACAGAAAAAATTGGAGATGAAGCAACGGTCGTTTTCCAAAAAATTGGGTTATTGAAAAAATCCGATATAAAAAATGAAAACCCCGAAGACAGAGCTTATAGAAAATATTTATACCATGGCATCAGTCATCATTTAGGAATTGATGTGCATGATTTGGGCACCCGAACAGCACCAGTAAAAGCAGGAATGGTTTTTACCATTGAACCAGGCATTTATATTGAAGAGGAACAAATGGGTGTTAGAATTGAAAATAATTTCTGGATTACCCGTAATGGCAACAAAGATTTAATGAAAAATATTCCGATAGAAGTAGAAGAGATTGAAGCATTAATGAAGCAGGCAAGATAATACAACAATAAAAATTACTAAACAAAATTCATTCCTTAATAATGAGGTGTGTGATAAAAATTTTATGAAGCAAATCCCCAATATTTTCACTTTACTAAATTTGGTTTTCGGATGCTTAGCCATTGTTGCCATTTTAGAAAACGGCATTGTTATCAGTACTAATGAAGAAGGCAATCAACTCTTAGCAGTACCTGAAAAAATATGGATGGCCTCTTTGTTTATAGCCATTGCAGGATTGGTTGATTTTCTGGATGGTTTTATAGCCCGATTATTAAAAGCCAATTCGGAGATGGGCAAACAACTGGATTCCCTGGCAGATGTGGTGAGTTTTGGGGTTGCTCCATCCATGATTGTTTACCAATTTTTAAGACTAAGTATTGCTAAAGAAGAAAATGGCCTAGATGCTTCCTTTCTTTGGTTAATGCCTGCCTTTTTAATTGCAGCGGCAGGGGCTTATCGATTGGCAAGGTTCAATATAGCTACCGATCAACAATACGGTTTTAAAGGTGTGCCGATACCTGCAGTGGGTTTGTTGATTGCATCTTTTCCCCTTATTTACTGGGGTAATACCAACGAAACTGTATTGGGTATTTTTACAAATAAATGGGTATGGTACACTGTTATTGTATTGGTAAGTGGTTTAATGGTTAGTCAGATTCCCATGATGGCTATGAAATTCAAAGACCTTACTATTAAAAATAACTTACCTAAAATAATTTTGGTACTGGCAGCCATCGTTTCTGCCCTGTTTTTGCATTGGCTGGCTGTTCCGGTCGTATTTCTTGTCTACATTATTTTATCTTTGCTTTTCAAACCATAATTAATATGATATTTTCTGTTCAGGTTAAAGTAATGCCATTAAAAGATTTGCTAGATCCACAAGGAAAGGCTGTAATGGGTGGTTTAAGCAATTTAGGCATCAAAAGCGTTGCAGATGTTAGAATTGGCAAGCACATTGATTTACAAATTGAAGCAGCCAATAAAGAGGAAGCCAATAATATTGCCACAGAAGCAGCCAAAAAATTATTAGCCAATCCAGTAATGGAATATTACGAAATTACCATTTCCTGATTTTTTTTGAAATCTTAATCCTTCCAGTTTGAGCGATTCAAATGCGCATGATTTAACAATATCCACAAACCACAATCGTGGTAATGGAGGCATGTTATTTATCGTTCCTTCGCCTATTGGCAATTTGGGGGATATTAGTTATAGAGCAATAGCTGTTTTACAATCAGTAGATCTAATACTAGCAGAAGACACCCGTACTTCTTCTGTATTGTTAAAACATTACGGTATTCAAAAACCCATTTCTCCTTATCACCAACACAATGAACATAAAATTTATAGCCATCTCACTAATCAATTAACTGCGGGAAAAACCATGGCCTTATTGACTGATGCTGGAACGCCTGGAATCAGTGACCCTGCCTTTCTATTGGTAAGAGCTTGTGTAAAGGAAGGTATTGGTGTGGAGTGTTTACCGGGTGCTACTGCATTCGTTCCTGCGCTTGTAAACAGTGGTTTACCCATTAATCGTTTTTGCTTTGAAGGTTTTCTTCCTTTGAAAAAAGGGAGACAAACAATTTTTAAAAAACTGTCAGAAGAAGAACGCACCATGGTATTTTATGAAAGTCCCATGAGATTGGTAAAAACCCTACTCGAATGTATTCAATATTTTGGTGCAGAAAGACAATGTTGTGTTAGTCGTGAATTGAGCAAGAAATTTGAGGAGAATAAAAGGGGTAGTTTACAAGAAGTACATGACTATTTTTCTGAAAAAGCTGTCAAAGGAGAAATCGTATTAGTGATTGAAGGAAAGGCCTAATCAATTTTTAACCTTTAACTAAAGGCGGCACTAAAGCCATTATTTCAAAAACTTCCACATCCAAATATCTGTTTGAGGCGTATTTCCAATGGGGAAATCATGGGTATGTCCGGAATTTTCGTACCCATATTTAGTATAAAATTTTTGCGCTCTATAATTGTGTTCCCAAACACCTAACCAAACAGCTTCATATTGATGTTCGTTGGCATATTCATGAAAAAAATCAATCAGTGCCTGAGCTACCCCTTTACCATGAAATTCTTTTAAGATATATATCCGTTTTAATTCAAGTGATTTCCACTGTTTCATTAATGGCAATCCGCTGTAGTCTTCCATAAATCGGAGGTATCCCGCAGGTACATCATTTACCCTGGCTATATAACAAAAATCCTGCTCATTTCTAATTTCAGCAGAGAGTGCTTCGATGCTAAAATATTCTTTTAAAAAAGAGAGCATATCTTCTCCGGTGCAGGTACCAGTAAAAGTATCAAAGAATGTTTGTTTGGCCATCGCCGATAATAACCCAACTTCGTCTAATCCTACTCGTTGTATTGTAATGCTCATGCACTTACGATTAATATTACCAATTGATGTCTAGTAAATTATTTTTTCTGTCAATATCTGCCATTCGTTGACTGGGGTCTATTTCCACCGATTTCAAATCACGTAAAGTTCTATTAAAGCTTACAATATATAGTGGATTTGCCCAGTTCCATTCATCATGTACAGTTCTTTTTTGCAAGGTATTTTCGGCAGGCTTTTCACCAAAACAAAGGTTTAAGGGTATATAATGCATTTCTGTACTGCCATCCTTAAAACTCAATTGCAAATCAATTGGCATGGGCATTTGCCCTATACGTTTTAGCCTAACATTAGAAAGGCCATCGGCCTCCCATAAACTATCAATAGCATAATTGATTGTTTTGGTAGTGTTACAGAAATATTCTTTATACCAATCCAATTTCATATTACTGATTTTTTCAGCCAGCACCATTAAATCGTTGCTATTGGGATGTTTAAAACGCCACTGATTATAGTAGTCCAATAACAGCTTGTCTCGAGTGGCTGCACCAATTATATAACCCAATTGCTCCATGAAAACAGCGCCCTTGGAATAAGCTGCATTTGAATAAGCATAATTGGTATTAAAATGATCGGCATGTGTTGTCAAAGGTTCTTCCAGCCCGCTTTTTACAAGCGCATAATATGCCTTGTAATTGGCACTTTGATTAATTGGCAAGGGAATTACCGCGAGTGAATCGATTTTTTTACCTGAAGCCGCATTCATTGTTTCTGCATAATAGGCTTCCACCAAATTAGTGGCATATTCAGTAAATCCTTCGTCCATCCATCCATA
Source organism: Chitinophaga pinensis (assembly GCA_943367825.1). Lineage (GTDB taxonomy): Bacteria > Bacteroidota > Bacteroidia > Chitinophagales > Chitinophagaceae > Ferruginibacter > Ferruginibacter pinensis_J. The sequence goes on along the minus strand of CALRKF020000068.1, from coordinate 9,918 downwards.
TAAACTTTCATTAGTCCCCAACATCATTTGATACCAACTGTGCAACCATTCATGAAAAACGGTGCCCAAACTTGGACCAGCTAATAAAGTCGCCATAGGATATTCCATGCCCCCATCGCCACCATGAATAAAAGAGTATTGAGGATATGGATATTTACCAAAATGCGCTTCCATAAAAGGCAGTACTTTAACTGCGGCATCTGCCACGCTTGTCCAGGCTTTATTATTGCTGCTATTGTTATCAGGATTATTGTAGATAACATGTAACACGGGGCCTCCATTGGGCATTTTTCGCACGAGGTGTTTATAATCAGGATCGGCAGCCCAAACAAAATCATGAATATTATTTCCCACAAAATGCCAATTGCGTTTTTCTTTATTAATAGGTTTTAAATCTTCGCTATTCGACTGATCATACCCCCATCCTATTTCATTTGCATTTACCAATACCCCAGTTCCGCCTAATTTGTAATTCTTATCAATATTGATGCTAACATCATAATCGCCCCAAACACCATAAAACTCTCTTGCTATATAAGGAGTGGGATGCCATCCCTCATAATCGTATTCGCAAATCTTAGGATACCATTGGCTGATACTATAACGAACACCAGTAGACGGATTATCTCTTCCACTTCTTCTGACTTGCAATGGAATTTGAGCTTCATATTCCATTTCAAAAATCACTTTTGATTTGGGGGCAATGGGTTTGGTTAAATTTACTTCCAAAATTGTTTCATGATACTTAAAGGGCTGTACAACACCATTCATTTTAAGGGAAATAATTTTTTGATAACCTATTTCGTTTTCTTGTAATTTACTGATACGATCTTTTACCCTGCTATCCCAATCGGGTCGGCCTCCTACGTATTGTTTTCCAAGTTCTCTACTACGTATATCCATCCCACTATTGGGTTGGAATGCATTAAAATACAAGTGGAAAAATACTCTATTCAGTACATCTGGCGCATTATTACTATATTCCAGTTTTTGTTTTCCTGTAAATCTATTGCTGTTCACATCTACATCAATCTGCATATTGTATTTGACCCTTTGTTGCCACCTGTCTGGCTGAGCAGAAGCAATCAAAAAAACATTCAGTGCAAAAACTACCAAGAACAATACCTTTTTCATGCTTAAAATTTTATAAAAGGTAAATTTCGGAAAAATCAAGTTATTAAAAACAGAAAATTACAATGCCCATAAGCTGTCCTAGCTCTTGCATTTGCATTTGCAGTTTATTAATCGAAAAGTAATAAAAAAAACCTCCCGAAAAACGGGAGGTTTCCATCATTGAGCAAAAAGTGAAATATAACTTAGTTGTATTAATTACATTTGATATCTACTGTATTCTTATCACCACCATCAACTTCGCAATTAGTAGTAATTCTCTCAGCATTGATACCTTGTTTGTCAACTAAGTAGGCTTTAACAGCGTCTACTCTTTTTTGACATTCGGCTTGGCTGCGCTTATCAGTAGCAGGGTATCCATTTACATTGATATTACAATCCGGATTTGCTTTTAATTTAGCAGCAACGGTAGCCAACATTGCTTTAGCATCAGCACTTAAAGCGCTTCCTGCTTTAAAAGAAATGCTAGGGTAATCGCAAGGACATGCTGGAGGAGGAGGAGGAGGCGGAGTTTTGCAACAGTTTTCTGGGCATTTACCGATACCATCTGCGTCCACAGGTTGACACTCGGTTGGAGTAATCAATTGCTTGTCTTTACAATCAGGTACACCGTCACCGTCAGTATCTTTGGTTACACCATGTGTATCAACAGGGCAATTAGCTGGTGTATTAGGTTCACGATCTAAATGATCACAAACACCATCACCATCAGCATCATCACAATTGTTTTTAGGGAACTTAACATTTCTGTGATTTTTCAACTCGTCATATGCATAATCCAAGGGGTTCAACCACCATAATGGCTCAACAGATTTTGCACCCAAATTGAAATTTAAACCAACAGAAAGGAAATTATAAGAATCGAAATCTCTAGTCATTACAGCATCACCCCAAGCTTGTTCCTGCCAGCGTTGACCATCCAACAAATCATCTTTTACAAAAGTATGGCGGTCTTCTAAAGAAAGGTTAATACGTTTACCTAACTTCCATGCTAAGCCAACTAATACTGTTCCAGAAGGCTTCAAGGTATTGTCACCAATTTTTGGACGACGTGAACCATGATTATCAGCTTCTGTTTCGTAGGTCTTATCCATACCTGCTTTTAAAGCATCTAACACATCTTTTCTCTTTTTATATTGACCAGCTGGAGCAGGATTATTAGCTACACTACGGAATAAAGTAGCATAATTAGTACCTTTTGCTTCATCATAGGCATTCACTTTGGTATGGTACAAAGTAGCACCTATACCACCACCACCATATATAGTGAATCCTGTTTTCTTTTTGTGAAAGCGGATATTGTTCAACGTTACTATTCCTTGAAGACCTAGATCTTGTACTTTAGTTTTATAATTGTAGTAAACAACATCTAAACCACGTTGTCCGTTAGTGCTAACTACTGGTCCTGCAGGAGTTCTAACAGGAGCACCATATCTTACAGCAGGAGGCAAGTTGGTTGTCCAAGCTGGATTTTTTGCATAATTTTCAGCAAGCAACCAATGCATTCCTTTTCCAGTAGCATTCATGTATTGCAAGCGCAAAGAGAAAATATAACCAAAAGCTTTACGAACATGGGCTTCAAATCCCAAAACAGGCATTTTGGCAGGAACGTCGCCGCTAACTGCAAAACTTCCTAAAGAGACTCCAATTTCCCACATGTTACGTGGCTTAGCAGGGAAGGTACCTACACCATTCCAAAATTCATTCTGCTGCGGCATTCTTTTAGTCGGAATAACGGCAGAGTCGTAAACGCTACCACTTCCACCCACCTGGGCAAAAGCACTAGTCGTCATAAGGGCGATAAACCCTATTAGTAATTTAAACTTTTTGCTTGTCATAACTTAATGATTGATGATTTCTAAAATATACTAGTTGATTATTTGCAAAATTATTAACTGAGGCCCAAAATCCAAAATATTTTAGCATTAATTTATTAATATATCATTTTGGTTTTGACCCATTTGGGACAGTGCTAAGACTTAGTTTTGTTAGCATTCGCTGCATTAAAGGTATGTTTTTTATAGTACTTATGAAATTAATTTTTAAAATGACACCTAAATCTTTTCGGATAAATCCTTTGACAGGGATATTAGCTGCATTATATTGCTTTCTTTTTGCACATGGATTTTGTTAAAAACATTATTGGAGAGGAATTGAGCATTTTTGAAAGGAAATTTGCTGAATCGGTTAAAAGCGATACACCATTACTGGATCGTATCCTGAAATACGTTATTAAACGCAAAGGAAAGCAGCTCCGCCCTATGTTTGTTTTTTTAAGTGCCAAACTTTTTGCACCTGTCAACGAAAGCACTTATCGCGCAGCTGCTTTAGTGGAATTGCTCCATACCGCCACCCTCGTTCACGATGATGTAGTAGATGACTCCTACGAAAGAAGGTCGTTTTTTTCAATTAATGCACTTTGGAATAAGAAAATTGCTGTTTTACTCGGTGATTATTTATTGGCCAGAGGACTCTTGCTAAGTACCTCCAATGAAGATTTCAAACAACTGCATATTTTATCCGATGCAGTAAAAAAAATGAGTGAAGGAGAATTGCTACAATTGGAAAAAAGCAGGAAACTAAACCTAGATGAAGAAGTGTATTTTGAGATTATTCGAAACAAAACAGCTTCCCTACTTTCTTCTGCTTGTGCAGCAGGAGCCTGGAGCACCAGTAATAACGAAGACATTACCCATCAAATGAAACTTTTTGGGGAAAAAATAGGTATTGCATTTCAAATCAAAGACGACCTCTTTGACTATGGCAAGGCTGATATTGGTAAACCTACCGGAAACGACATTAAGGAAAAAAAACTTACGCTCCCACTAATTTATACCCTAAATAAAATCGACAAAGCAACCAAAAGAAGACTAATCTATATTATTAAAAACGAAAATAAAAACACCAAAAGTGTAGACGAAGTGATTCGCGCAGTAAAGGATGCTGGCGGCATTCAATATGCTGAACAAAAAATGAACCTTTACCGAGATGAAGCCATGACCATTTTACATAGTTTTGAAAAAAACGAAACCAGGGATGCATTGGAAGAACTGGTTCGCTACACTACCGATAGAAAATACTAATGGACAAACGCTGGAAAATACTACCGTATGATCAATTAAAAGTTGATCAGCTTCACCAATCGCTAAAAGTCAACAAACAACTCTGCAGCTTATTGGTGCAAAGAGGCATTGATACCTATGATGCAGCCAATGCCTATTTCAGACCTCAGCTAGCCCAATTGCATGACCCCATGCTCATGAAGGATATGGACAAAGCTATTGACCGTATCCATCAGTCAATAACACAAAAAGAGAAAATATTGGTATTTGGAGATTATGATGTGGATGGAACCACCAGTGTAGCATTGATGTATCAATTCCTATGTAAAATTCATGACCCTGCCTGCCTCGATTATTATATCCCACACCGCTACCGGGAAGGCTATGGCGTAAGTAAAATGGGTATTGACTATGCAAAAAATGAAGGATTTGGACTCATTATATCCCTCGATTGTGGCATTAAGTCTGTAGAATTGATTGCATATGCCAAATCTTTGGGGATCGACTTTATTGTTTGCGACCATCACCTTCCCGACGATGACCTACCCCCAGCAGTTGCCATTTTAAATGCAAAACAAAAAGATTGCCCCTACCCTTATAAAGAATTATGTGGCTGTGGTGTTGGTTTTAAATTAGCGTCTGCCCTTGCACGTTATTATTCATTAGACGCTGAAACTTATTTATGTTACCTCGACCTAGTGGCTACCGCAATCGCTGCCGACATTGTACCCATGACCGGCGAGAATAGGATACTAGCTTATTATGGATTAAAGAAAATCAACAGCAATCCCAACCCAGGCATCAAAGCATTGATTCAATTAGCAGGTATTCAAACTGCACTCAGCATTACCAATGTTGTTTTTGTAATTGCACCAAGAGTAAATGCAGCAGGTCGTATGGATGATGCAAAAAAAGCTGTACAGTTGTTTATTGAAAAAGATGAAACAAAAGCCCTGGCTTTTGCAGAAATGTTGCACAGCGATAACAGCGATCGTAAAGAAGCTGATAAAACTATTACTGAAGAAGCATTGGCCACTATTGAAGCTGATCAGGCGCTGATTCAACGCAACACAACAGTTGTATATCAACCTCACTGGCATAAAGGCGTCGTTGGAATAGTGGCCAGCCGCTTGATTGAAACCTACTATCGACCAACCGTTGTTTTGACAAAGAGTAATGACCTTTTGGTTGGTAGTGCACGCAGTGTTCCTGGATTCAATTTATATGAAGCCATTCACGCTTGTAGGGGAAATTTAATCGGCTATGGCGGGCATTTTGCTGCTGCAGGCCTTTCCCTATTGCCCGAAAACCTAGGGAACTTTCAATCTTCATTTGAAAAATACGTAAGCGAACATATTACCCCCGAATTATTGATTCCCGAATTGTTGATTGACGCGCCACTACGGTTTGCTGAAATGAATACTGGCTTATACAATATCATTTGTCAAATGGAACCATTTGGCCCTGAAAATATGAGACCTTGTTTTTTGGCTACACATGTTTCGGATACAGGATATAGTAAGATTGTAAAGGAATTGCATGTACGTTTTGTTTTAAAACAAGGGACTACTAGTTTCACAGGCATTGGCTTTAACCTTGCGCATAAATTTCAAATACTGCAAATGAAAAAACCAATTGATATTGTGTTTACCTTGGATGAAAATGAATGGAATGGCAACAAAACCTTACAACTAAAAGTAATTGACTTGCAACTGAGTCAGGATAAATAGTATGATTCAATAAACCTCCTTACCGGGCTAACTTTATACCTCCAATTATGATTCGTTTATTACAATATTTTTTTTACCTCACCTATCACTGGAATATCCGGATAGCTTGGTATATCTGTAAGGAAGAATGGAAGGGTGAAAAAAAATATGGCATTCAAACTACTGGTGCAGATGAATTGAAGAATTTGGAGCAACTGGGCATTGACATTGACCATGCCACCATTTATATGCCAGTAAGTTATGGATTAATGGAAAATTGCTTTGAAAAAATAGGGCAGCTTAGTGCAAATCCTATTCAACACCTACTAGACCTTGGCTGTGGAAAAGGCCGAGCTCTTTGTATGGCACCCAGCTTTGGCATTACAAAATTAACCGGCATTGATTTTAGTAAGGATTTATGCAATTCGGCCATTCAAAATCTTGGAAAAATCAAGCAACAATATCCTATCATAGATTATAAGATTATCAATAATGATGCTTTTTATTTTGAAATCCCTACCACCGTTGATCTAGTATTTTTATTTAACCCCTTCGATGAAATCATTTTGAAAGGAGTAACTGCCAATATCTTAGAGAGCATACAGGAAAATCCACGAAAATTATGGATTATCTATGTCAACCCTTTACATAAAGAAACCTTTCTCGATGCTGGATTTAAAGAAGTATTTCATGAAAAAAAACTTCGTTACTTAGAAGCCTCCATATTGGTTAATTGAGTAGTACTTTCATACAGTACTGTGGAAAACTTAATTTTCATTAAGCCCATACTTACTACGATATTTATATTGTAAAAGCATATGGACTCCACAAAAGAAATAACAGCCTTACTGCAATTGATTGATGACCCTGATGAGGATGTCTATAATACTGTCACGGATAAAATCATTTCATTTGGAAAAGGCATTATTCCAAATTTGGAAAGTTTATGGGAGCACACCAGTGATGAAGCCATTCAGGAAAGAATTGAAAGCATCATTCATAAATTACATTTTCGCGACCTCACCAATGATTTATTAGAATGGAAAAATGACCGTGCCGACCTCACGAAAGGAGCTATTTTAATTGCAAAATACCATTACCCCGAATTGATGGACAGCACAGTTTATCAGGAATTGGAAAAACTTCGTCGTAATACCTGGCTGGAAATGAACAGCTACCTTACACCACTTGAACAGATTAACATTATAAGTAGCATATTTTTTAATTATAACAAACAAAAGGGTGTTGAATTAGCCTATGATAACCCAGATGATTATTTAATTAATAAAGCACTAGAATCTAAAAAAGGCAATGCTATCAGCAATGGTATTATATATTTAATAATAGCCGAATTACTGGACATACCAGTAAAAGCTATTGGTATTCCACGCCAATTTATTTTAGCGTATACGGATATGCAATATGAATTACTGAATCCCATTGGGCATCCTTCGGAAAAAATTAAGTTTTATATCGATCCGCTCAATGGACAAATTTATACACACAAAGATGTTGAAAATTATTTCAAAAGAATATCAGTACCCCCAACAGCAACCTACTTCAGGCAAATGAGTAATATTCGCATTATGCAATTTCTATTAGAAGAATTGGCAAAATGCTTCGATAATGACCGCAACCGATATAAAATGGATGAATTATTATTTCTATCAAATCTTTTAAGCGAATGATCTATCATGTAGTGCATGAACAACAATGGAATGAAGCCCTTGCACAGGGTTATTACGAAGCCCCTTCTTTACAATTGGAAGGATTTATACATTGCAGTCAACTTGCACAAGTTGAAGGGGTATTGAATAGGTATTATAAAGGTCAGTCGCCGCTCCTGCTATTACACATTGAGGAATCACTGCTTGAAGCGCCACTAAAATATGAACTGGCCCCTTCTGTAAATGAGGAATTCCCACATGTATTTGGAAGCATTAATATCAATGCTGTAACTAAGGTTGTTCCGATTCAATAATTTTTTACTCAAGAATATCCAAATGATTGGTTGGTCAGATTTTGAAAAAGTAGAAATCAGGGTAGGTACTATTTTATCTGCACAAGAATTTCCTGAAGCCCAAAAACCTGCTTATCAATTGACCATCGATTTTGGCATATTGGGGATAAAAAAATCATCCGCACAAATCACCAAGCACTACCAAACAGCAATGCTTATTGGCAAACAAGTAATCGCTGTGGTAAATTTTCCACCCAAACAAATTGCCCAATTTATGAGCGAATGCCTGGTATTGGGCGTATATGATGAAAGCAATGAAGTGGTGCTTTTATCGCCCGATCATGCAGTAAGCAATGGATGCAAAATAGGATAACCAAACAAATGATTTCTTGAAAAATAACATTTTATATTATCCTTCTCCCCTGGGCATTATCGAAATAAACGAATTGGATGGAGCCATTGTATCTATAGGCTTTATCAATTCAATAAAAGGTAGAAAAGTAAATGAAGCTGAAATCGAATGCAATGCATCTTCCAACAAAGTCCTGCTTGACTGTGCCAAACAATTAGAAGAATATTTTGCTGGATCCAGAAAAATATTCAATCTCACTCATTTACAAAAAGGCACCCCTTTTCAAGCTTCTGTTTGGAATGAATTACTCGAAATACCCTACGGCCAAACCATTAGCTACCTCACACTAAGTAAAAGACTGGGCAATACAAAAGCCATTCGTGCAGTTGGAACTGCCAATGGGAAAAACGCGCTGGGAATAGTAATACCTTGTCACAGGGTTATTGGTTCCGATGGTAGCCTGATTGGCTATGCCGGTGATCTTTGGAGAAAAAAATGGTTATTGGAACATGAAGCAAAATACGCACATGGAGTACAATCCTTATTTTAAAACTTCTTTAAATCATCCTTCCCAAAATTAAAGGGTAATAATTGTCGTGATTGACTCACCACTATTATACTGCCAGTTTCTCCTCCTAATACTAAACGTATAGTACTTGCTGTTCGATCTTCAAATTCAGCCAATGCCTGCCTGCACATGCCACAAGGAGATACGGGCTTATTGCTTTCCACCATACTGCTCTTATAAGATATTGCCATGGTGCTAATAGCCATTCCAGGAAATAAACTTGCTGCTGTAGACATCAATACTCTTTCAGCGCAAATGCCCACTGGATAGGCTGCATTTTCCTGATTGGTACCTTTAACTATTTGACCATTGCTCAGGCGAGCTACCGCTGCAACAGAAAAATGTGAGTAGGGCGCATAAGCATTCATTGTTTCTTCCTGAGCAGTTTTTAACAACAATGCATCTTCCTCCTTCAATTCCGCTATTGAATCATACAGTTCATATTCGAATTCGTAAGCTTGTTTTTTCATATCATCCTTTTTTAAGCATCGTCAAAATCGTTTGTCATAAGACAAAAAATCCTTACTGCATTACTGCCAGTAAGGACTTTGTATATTAAATATACGATTAATTCATAAGGCTACCAATTAATTAGCCAATGACATTTAATTGATCCATCTAAAAATACGGTTCCAGCGTGGACCGCCTTCCCAACTAAACCAAATCAAGGATGCTTTACCCACAATATGATCTTCAGGAACAAATCCCCAGAATCGGCTATCCTGACTTTTATGTCTATTATCCCCCATCATCCAGTAATAATTCATTTTAAAAGTATAATTAGCCGCTTCTTTTCCATTGATCCATACCTTACCATTTTCTTCTTTCCATTCATTGTTTTCATATACTTCAATCACTCTTCTGTACAGCAATATATTTCTTGTATTCAATGGAATAGTGATGCCTTTTTTAGGCACCCATAATCCCTCTTCACCTCCAAAATTATCTGTCGTCCAATTAAATTTAAACCCATTATAACAATAGGGATATGTAACATTAATACTGGAATCAGCATCGCGCCTAACCTCTTCAATACCTGGAATGGTTTTTAATTTGGCCACTTCATCCACACTTAAATTTATCCGGTAAAGGCCTGTGCTTACTGCATTAAAATCGTTGGAAACCTGCTCTTTTTC
>CALRKF020000067.1:0-18750 GCA_943367825.1 Chitinophaga pinensis | reverse complement strand
CAATACATCGTAGGAATTGCTAAACACAAAAAAGAGGATACCTATATTCTCTATTATATGTACCTCGGCGAAGGCGGAGTAGGAAATAAAAATTTTGCATTGCAGTAATGTAAACTATATTCAATAACTGACTAGATGATTGTTGAAATTCTAAAAGAAAACACTTTAAATAATTATTTTTTATATTTGTAATAATTTAGCTAACATGCAAATAGCCTGAAAAATAGTATTGAATAATTTTTAATTTCCACAATTCGCCTATTTATTATCATTTATGGCAAAAATGCATTCGCCATTTGACACTACATTTACAAAGCAGCTCATATAGGCTTTAACTTTCACATTGAGTGACCAGAGTTAAGTAATTTTTTTTACTAGTTCATTGAAACTAATTACATTCCTCATATTCTAAAATTATTATGTGTATATTTGAAAAGAACCGATTCTTTTTATCGATTGACCTTATATCCTACTGAACAACCTCCTACTTCAACTGATTCAGCAAAAAATTAAACTTATCTACCATGACAAAATATATTCTTTTACTAATGACAATTATTACACTCAACCAAACCATTCAGGCACAAGAAGACAAATACCAATGGCTGGAAGAAATTGATGGCGAAAAATCTTTGGAATTTGTAAATACACAAAACAAGTATACCATTGAAAAATTAACCAACCAAAAAGAGTATCAATCCATATATGAAAAAAGTTTAGCAATCTATAATTCTGCAGACAGAATTGCCTACCCTACTATTAATGGTAAGTATGTGTATAATTTTTGGAAGGACAAAAACCATGAGAGAGGTATATGGAGAAGATGTCTTTTATCGAACTATACTAATAAGAAATTTGATTGGGTTACATTGATTGATTTAGACGAATTGTCTAAAAAAGACAATATGAAATGGGTTTTTAAAGGGGCCAGTGGACTATACCCATCCTATAACAGATTTTTAATTTCCCTTTCGAATGGTGGCGGAGATGCGGTTTATACCAAAGAATTTGATGCAGACAAAAAAGAATTTATAGAAAATGGATTCTACATAGAAGAATCAAAAGGTGGCGCCAGTTATATAGACGAAAATACCTTATGCGTTTCTTCCAATTTTGGAGAGGAAACCGTGACAAGTTCAGGTTATCCCCGACAAACTAAAATATGGAAAAGGGGCAGTGTATTAAAAGACGCACCTGTTATTTATGAAGGACAAAAAACGGATGTAGGTGCCTGGGGCGGAATAATAAGGGATGATACAAAAAGCTATTTATTTATATCCAGGGGAATGACATTCTTTACCAATGAGTACTTGGTTTGGTGGGAAAATAAAATTGTCAAATTAAACCTACCCGAAGATTGTAATGTCAGTGGCATTTTAAAAAATCAATTAATTATTCAATTAAAATCAAATTGGACGGTTAATGCTGCCACTTATAAAACCGGAACAGTAATAAGCCTGCCTTTTACCGAATTAATAAAGGGTACTATATCGGTACACGTAATCTATGAACCCAATGAATTCTCGAGCGTATCCGAAATATCCACTACTAAAAATCATTTACTCCTCAATGTTTTAACCAATGTCATCAGCCACCTGCATGTGTATACTTTTACAAACGGAAACTGGAATGACCAAAATGTAAAAGCTCCCGATTTTGGAACCATCTCTTTATCAGCAACCGATGAATTTTCGGATAAATACTTTTTTAGTTTTGCAAATTTTATAACTCCCTCTACCTTATATGCTGCGGATGCAAGCAATAATACCTTTATAGCTAACCAATCACTGCCTGCTTATTTTGATGCTAGTAAATATGAAGTACATCAATTCAAAGCAAAATCAAAAGACGGCACTTTGATTCCATATTTTATGGTGTCGGCAAAAAATATAAATTACAATGGCAAAAACCCAACCTTATTAGATGCGTATGGAGGTTTTGAAGTGTCTTCGCAACCTTTTTATGCCTCCACAATTGGTACGGCCTGGCTAAATAAAGGCGGGGTTTTTGTATTAGCCAATATTCGGGGAGGCGGCGAATTTGGACCTAAGTGGCACCAGGATGGCATAAAAGAAAAAAGACAGAATGTATTTGACGATTTGTATGCAGTTTCCGAAGACTTAATAGCGAAAAAAATTACCTCTTCAAAAAATTTAGGCATCTTGGGTGGAAGTAATGGTGGTTTATTAGTAGGAGTTGCTTTTACACAAAGACCCGATTTGTACAATGCAGTGGTATGCGAAGTACCGCTCTTAGACATGCAACGGTATAACAAACTATTGGCAGGCGCCAGCTGGATGGGTGAATACGGAAACCCGGATATACCAGAAGAATGGGCGTATATCAAAAAATATTCTCCTTATCAAAACGTACAGGAAGGAATGAATTACCCAGAAGTATTCTTTACTACCTCTACACGTGATGACAGAGTTCATCCAGGGCATGCAAGAAAAATGGTTGCCAAAATGATTGATATGGGCTATAAAATTTATTATTATGAAAATACCGAGGGTGGACATGCTGGAGCCTCTACCAATGAACAATCAGCCAAAGTAAATGCATTGATTTTTTCTTATTTACTAATGAAATTAAATCAATAGCGTAGAAATATAATAATAACAACTATTGACAATGCACCAGCATGTACCTTATTATTTAGCCCGCTAAGGTCTATATTAATTAAATGTTCCCTTGTTACGAAAAAGGTCAATGCTGCTATTTTATTACTTACATTTAATTACATATATTTAAATCTTTTTTTCATCTATCCTAATAGAAAAACCCTAACAATGTCTTTAATTTTTAACTACAATGGTATTATCCGAATTTACACCAAGTCCAATTTTGATGCCCTATGTAAGGGCATACAGATTGGTGCAGTTTGTATTTGACGATATTACAAAAATTCCTTTCAAGCCCTATCCTCCCAGACCCGAACATTGTCTAAGCTTTTATCCCAGAGATACTGAAACGGTTGAATACATTAACAAGGGGCTAAAAATAAATAATTTAAAAACGGTTTTAATGGGGCAACAAACAGAAGTCACCAATAGATATGTGGGAAAAGATTTTCTGGTTTTTCAGGTAGTTTTTAGTCCAAGCGGACTTTACCGTTTAACAGGCATTCCGTCTAAGCAACTAAACAATTGCTACATAGATGCTGAAACAATTTTTAAAAAAGATATTAAAGAAGTAAATGACAAACTGAATGATGCTGCCAATTTTAATGAAATGGTACAGGCGGTTGAAGCATTTTTGCTGAAACAAGTAAACAAGGGTGTAAAAGAGTTCCATCGCTTAGATCAGGTAAGTACGCTCCTATTGAAATCGGATAAAATACTAAATATAGAATGGCTTGCAAAAGAAGCCTGTTTAAGTTTACGGCAATACGAAAGAAAATTTATAGAACGCATGGGTGTTTCTCCAAGGTATTTCAGTAAGGTGGCTCGTTTTGAAAACGCCTTTAGAATGAAAAATCAAAACCCGCATTTAGATTGGTTATCCATTGCCATCCAATGCGGCTACTACGATTATCAACACCTAACGAAGGACTACAAAGCATTAACCAACCAATCCCCTAAAGATTTTCACCTACTCGACAACGCCTCCCCTGAAAGAAATTTTGGAGAATCGGATACTTATTAAAATGTCGTTTTTTTACCAGTAAACAAATTTCCAATTTGTTGATTTTTGTGTTGAACCATTAAACAATACAATAATGCAAAGGAAAAAATTTTTATTGACGACTGCGGCAGCTATTCCTGCCCTTCTCACCGGACAAAGCCTGCTTGCAGCAAATCCCAAACGACCTAACAAAGGGTTTGTTGTAAAAGCAACTGAAAGCAGATTTGGGGAAAAAACAATCTTAGGTGGCAAAAACCCCAATGACATTAAAGTTTCCCAGAAAGACACGAATGGCGATTTGACAGTTTTTGAATACACCGGAAATGAAAAAGGTGGACCGCCATTGCATTTGCACCTGCACCAGGATGAAATATTTTTTATTGTCCAAGGAGAATATCTTTTTCAGGTAGGTGAAGAAAAACACAGCTTAAAAGCAGGCGACACTATCTTCTTGCCAAGAAATATACCACATGCTTTTGCTCAATTAACCGAGACGGGCAAAATGTTTTTCCTGTTCCAACCATCTGGAAAAATGGAAGATTTTTTCAGAGCACTGGGCAATCTTACTGCACCACCAAGTCCGGCAGAAGGGGCTAAAATATTTGCAGACCACGATATGAAAGTAGTAGGCCCTCCATTACAATTTTAGGAGCTAATTTGTTTGAATTCTTCCCAGCAACGTCTTCGGAACGGGACGTTGCTTTTTCTCCTCCCCACAAACCTCAGCACGGGACCTTGCGAGAAATAATTAAAGTAAATAACGCAAGGCCCTCTTCCCCCACACGAGCCTGCGTAGGACGTCGCTGAGAAAAAGAGGTTTTTATTTCAAATTTATGAACCTAGCACTTTTGTATACATTTCCTGGCAAATAAACTATTCAGTAATCAAAGATGCAAGCTTCCAAATAGAGGCTGTAAAATGTGTGAAATATGAAACTATTTACAAAGATTGTATAATCCCTTAAGCAATCTATGGGCTCAACTTTGCACTCTAGTGAGTATTCATTCCCCCTATCAATAATTCACTAGCAACAGAATCAATTGGAGCAATTGATTTTTAAAGTTGGACCGAATAAAAGCCCTGCAAATGCATCGAAAAGGCGGTTAGTTTGTCGTCTTTTTTTCACCGGTAATAGGCTCGAAAAATGAAACTAAATGAATATTGCTTAAAAATATTGAGCAATATGGCCCTTGCTAATTGTATGAAAACAAGTGAATTTAATAACTGAAAGCTAACCTATAAAATACACCCATGATTACTGTAAATAAACTCGGTATTCTACTCCACAAAACCGAAAATATTTTTGAAAACGAAGGCGTCTTGAATCCTGCAGCCATAAAAGTGGGCGATACTATTCACCTTTTTTACAGGGCAGTTACTAAAGACAATTATTCAACGATTGGATATTGTAAGCTTTCTGCACCGATGGTAGTGGAAAGTCGCAATACAACCCCATTGCTTGTTCCCCAGGCAGCATACGAATTTCAAGGATTAGAAGACCCAAGGGTTGTTTTAATCGAAGGTGTTTATTATTTAACCTATACAGCTTATGATGGCACCAATGCATTAGGCGCATTGGCCACTTCTACAGACTTAGTGAATTGGAAAAAATGGGGCATCATTGTACCACAAATTACCTATGAGGAATTTAAACATTTTACCGAAGTAGAAGGAAAAATAAATGAAAAATACATTCGCTTTAATGACTACCAAAAAAGCCATGAAAAACAAGATATAAAAATCTTTTTATGGGATAAAAATCTCATACTCTTTCCACGCAAAATAGACAATAAGTTTTGCTTTTTCCATCGTATTAAACCCGACATTCAAATAGTAGTTACTATTGAAAAACTGGAAGACTTAACCATCGAATTCTGGCAACATTATTTTTCACATTTCGATGAATACATTGTACTGTCTCCAAAATATGAACATGAAGTTAGTTATATTGGCAGCGGTTGTCCTCCTATTGAAACAGCAGAAGGCTGGTTGCTCATTTACCACGGCGTACATGATACAGTGAAAGGATATGTGTATTCTGCCTGTGCAGCTTTGCTTGACTTAAAAAATCCACAAAAAGAAATTGCCCGTCTTCCCTACCCGCTCTTTTTCCCTGAAAAAATATGGGAGTTGAAGGGAGAAGTAAACAATGTCTGTTTCCCTACAGGTGCTATTGTGGAAGATGATACGCTATTTATTTATTATGGTGCAGCAGATGAAAGAATCGCAGTGGCTTCCCTCAGTTTAAAGGAACTGCTGGCCGAATTGCTCTTAAACAAAATTTAAATACAATACAATGACAAATACCGCCCTAAATTTATACCGCTCAGTAACATCATTTAAATATCAGGAAACCAGCTCAGAAATTTTAGCTGTCAACCAAAACGGAGATATTGAAGCAGCTAATAAACTTCCAGAGATTCTATTTATTAGTTCGTATCCGCCAAGAGAGTGTGGCATCGCAACTTATACGCAAGATTTAGTAACCGCTTTAAATAACCAATTTGAAAATGCTTTTACATGCAGGATCTGTGCCTTGGAATCAGATACAGAACAACATACTTATAAAAAAGCGCCGAAATATATATTGAATACCGATTGCCGGAATTCCTTTATTAAAACAGCCTTTCATATCAATAAGGAGGAGAATATTAAACTAGTAGTGATGTAACATGAGTTTGGATTCTTTGCTAAAAAAGAAGCTGAATACAAACAATTTTTTGATAGCATAACAAAACCTGTTGTATTTGTTTTCCACACAGTACTACCCAATCCAAATAAAGCATTAAGCGCTAAGGTGCAGGACATGGCAGCCATGGCTTCCTCCATTATAGTTATGACCAGTAATGCAGCCAATATTTTAATCAAGGAGTATGATATATTTGCCTATAAAATAAAAGTGATCCCACATGGCACTCACTTAGTGCCTCCATTGGATAGAAAAAAATTAAAAAAACAGTACCTATTATCCAATAGAAAAGTACTTTCCACTTTTGGCTTATTAAGTTCCAGTAAAAGCATTGAAACCACCTTAGACGCTTTGCCGCAGACTATTAAAAAACATCCCGAAACATTGTTTTTGGTCTTAGGCAAAACGCATCCATCAATCGTAAAACAAGAGGGCGAAAAATATCGAAATATGCTCGAAGAAAAAGTGATTGCATTAAAACTTGAACAGCATGTAAGATTTGTAAATGAATACCTGGCCTTACCAACCCTGTTAGAGTACCTTCAATTGTCAGATATTTATTTGTTTACATCCAAAGATCCCAACCAGGCAGTAAGTGGCACTTTCTCCTATGCATTAAGTTGTGGTTGTCCTGTAATTTCAACACCTATACCACATGCCAAAGAAGTATTGAGCAATAACAATGGCATCATCGTTGATTTTGAAAATCCAACACAATTATCCAAGGCCATTATTTCACTGTTGGACAATGAAAAATTAAGAAAAGAAATTTCTTTGAATAGTTTTCATAAAATGGCTTCCACCGCCTGGCAAAACTCGGCCATAGCACATACCTTACTATTTGAAACATTAACCGCCAATGCATTTCCATTAAACTACAGAATACCTCCTTACAATTTCAACCACATTCAATTACTGACTACTAATTTTGGCATGATACAGTTTTCTAAAATTGCAGTGCCAGATATTCACTCAGGTTATACACTGGATGATAATGCTAGGGCCTTAGTTGCAGCTTGCCAACATTATCAATTGCAACAAGATAAAAATGACATCGTTTTAATAAATACTTATTTGCAATTCATCAAATTCTGTATGCAGCCTAATGGCGTATTTTTTAATTATGTAAATGAACATAAACAATTTACTCAACAAAATTTTTCCGAGAATTTAGAAGACAGCACCGGCAGGGCTATTTGGGCCCTTGGCTATATCATTTCATTGAAAAATATACTCCCCACCAATTTAATCAATGAAGCGAAGGAAACCTTAGAAAGAGCATTGACTCATGTAGATAAAATTCATTCTACTAGGGCGATGGCTTTTATCATTAAAGGTTTGCACTACCAAAACAAGCAGGAAAGTATCGACTTATTAAAATTATTAGCCAATCGTTTGGTGCAAATGTATAAACATGAAAAAGCAAAAGAATGGCATTGGTTTGAAAATTATTTAACCTATGGCAATAGTTTATTGCCGGAAGCTATGCTTTGCGCTTATCTCAGCACTAATGAAGAGGAGTATAAAATTATTGCAAATGAAAGTTTTGGCTTTTTACTGTCCAAAATATTTGTAGAAGGAAAATTAAAAGTGATTTCAAACAAAGGTTGGCATATAAAGGATGAAGAAAATTCAAACATTCCAGGCGGAGAGCAGCCAATAGACGTAGCTTATACCATCATGGCATTAGAGAAGTTTTATGACGTTTTCAAAAAGGAGGACTATCAGCAAAAAGCCATCATTGCTTTTAATTGGTTTCTGGGAGATAATCATTTGCATCAAATTGTTTATAATCCCTGTACTGGCGGTTGTTATGATGGAGTGGAAGAGTATTATGTCAATCTCAATCAGGGAGCAGAATCAACGCTAAGCTACCTTATGGCAAGATTGACTATAGAAAGAATACAAGGTAAAAATTTGTCACTTATATGTGCTAACAAAAGCGAATATAATAAGATGGAGCCTGTATTTTGAAAATCTAAGCAATTGGCTTTTTCTTCCCAGCAACGTCTCCGGAACGGGACGTTGCGGAAAATAATCTTATAAATAACGCAAGGTCCTCAGCCTCCACACAAGTCTGGGTAGAGACCTTGCTTAGAAACATAATCCTAAGCACTTAGCTTTTTAACTTGCAAGCTTTCAAATATTCCAATATTCATCATCACCAATAACATTCCGTAAAAAACATCTTCCAGCGGGATTGTATAAATCCTGATAGCGAGATTCTCGGCATCATTGTACAATACCACCGGTATGGCTGTAAGAAATCCATTGACTACTAAAAAAGGAATTAGTATAATGAGATAGGAAATCAAAAAAGCAGTTATATCGAATGATCTCCATTTTCGTCGTGTAAAATAAATCAAGAACATAAAAAAGGCATTCAACAGAAATGTCCAGGATGTATATGCCCTATTATAAAAAAGCATCCCCACTACCAATAAGAGTATGGCAATCAATAAAAATATTTTTTCGCCTATAACTGAATTGCTCCATTGTGGAAAATAAGCACGAATACAGGAATAAATAAATACGCAACAATAAGGAACGATAAAAAAGAAAAGCACTTCTTCAATTGGAAGGTTATATAGGTGAATACCCGTAATATTGTCGGGATTGAAATGCCATACGCCCTCGGCAGTAAAATACATATCCCAGCCGATATAAAACAATGCTGCTAGTATCATGGCTGGAAATACATATTTCCAACTTTTATAAAAAGCTACTTTTTTATCAAAGCTTAATGCCAATGGCCCTAAAATAGAGGCCAGCAAAATCAAAAAATATGTATAATGAGAAGACAAGTTCAATTATAATATGATTGGCAGAAGTGAATCAATCAGTATTGCTGTTTGACTGATTGCGTAATTGGTCGGCTTTTACTTTTTCCCAATATTTTTTTGCAACGTAGAGCATACCGAAACTTTCACCTTCTTCTTTACCAATATGCTTGTGATGCATTTTATGTGCCCAACGAATGGTTTTAATATAGCGATTATTGCTTCTACTAAACCATTTGATGCGCTGGTGAATGATAACTTCATGCACAATAAAATAAGCCAAGCCATATAGTGCTATCCCAAATCCAATGGCAGCTACCCAATATTGTTGCTGCTGTAAGCCCAACATAATACAAAGCCAGCTTGGAATAGCGAAAATCAGAAAAAACGCATCGTTCTTTTCAAAAACATGGCCGGTAGGTTTGTGATGGTCTTCATGCAAATACCAAAGAAACCCATGCATAATAAAACGATGGGTGCACCAAGTAATTCCTTCCATCAGAAAAAAAGTACCTACTATAATTGCTATAAAACTAAACCAGTTCATAAAAATGTGCGTAATAATAAAAAGAACATCAATTGTATCAATAACAAATGTATCGCAAATTTGTTTTGCTTATTAAAATTGGCAAAATGAAAAAAACAGAGCAATAACATACTAATCACAAACCAACAGATATAATTGAATAAAGGAATATCGCCTTCATTCCATTGCCAGAAGCCTAATTGGACCGCTACTGGCTCCATTACCCAATCAAAAAAAACAGCCATGGTAGCACCATCCACTATAACCGAAATGGCCCTAAGCCTTGTTACTTGTTTGCCTGAACGCAGCGCCATTTGCTGCATGGCTTTTGACAATAAGGTATGAATACTGATACCACAACAATAAATAACCAGGAACCAATTAATTCCAATCACCCAAGGCACTTGCCGAATGCGCGGACCCAAAATAGCACCATATTGATAATCTCCAAAAAGTAAGGCAGTATTAACACCCACGATTTCTACAATAATACCTGTAGCAAAAGTGAATAGTAGAAAAATATAAAAAGCCAAGTTTTTTTGAGATTGTGTCCAAATAATTAAAGCAAAACAAAGCAATAAATTAAAAGGAGTGGATTGAATAAAAAATGCTTTTTGATTGGTAAACAAAATGCCCAATAAGCCAATGGCATGAAAAAAAACAGCAATAATAGTAGCTGCTTTTGTCTTTGTCATTGCTGTATTAAAACTTGTCAAGCAAAAGATTTTGAATGAATGAATTCACTTACAATTTTGGCACTTTGCAAACATAGCGGAATTCCGCCGCCCGGATGTACAGTACCGCCGCAGCAATACAAACCTTCTATCATAGTACTAAAATTGGGATGTCTTAAAAAAGCGGCCATTTTACTATTAGAACTGGTACCATATAAACTTCCCTGATAAGAATACGTATTTTTTTCCATTATTACGGGATCCAACACTTCTTCTGTTGCTATGAGCGGTGCAATATCGGTTTGCAATAAACGATTTAATTTATCAATGATATGTTGCCTGGCGGTGACTTGCAATTGAGCCCAATCTTGTCCAGTATTAGCAGGCGCATTAATCATTACAAACCAGTTTTCGCATCCAGCTGGTGCCATGCCGCCTTCCATTTTGGAAGTAATATTAATATAAACTGTAGGGTCATTAATCAGTGTACCCGTTTTAAACAACCCATTAAATTCAGCTTTGTAATCAGCACTGAAAAAAATATTATGTAGGTCCAACTGAGGAAATATTTTTTTAATCCCCCAATAAAAAACCAGTGCACTACTACTTCTCTCCTGCTTCAACACATCTTTTGCCTTGTATTCATTTTGCAGCAAATTTTTATAGGTGAAATAGATATCCATATTACTCACTACAATATCCGCATAGTGATTTTCCTGATTAACCACTACCCCTCTTACGCTGCCTTCGTGATGAATAATTTTTTCTACCGCTTGATTATAATAGAATCGAACGCCTTTTTTTTGGGCCAGTTTCACCAATGCTTCCGTTATACTTACCATGCCGCCAGTTGGATAAAAAGCACCTTCATTAAATTCAAGGTGTGGAATCATACTCAACATGCCAGGCGCCTGAAAAGGATTACTGCCATTATACGTTGCATACCGATTGAATAACTGTATGGCTTCAGGAGTTGAAAATGACTTGGTATTGTATTGGTGCAGCGTATTGAATAAATAACCAAATTTTAATGCAGCCAATGCTTTAAATACGCGCCGATGCAGCCAGGTTCCTTTTTTATGCAATGAATGCCGAAGAAAAACAGTGCCAATGGACTGATATGATTTTTCAGCTGTTTGCAAATATTTTTTCAAAGCATCAGGTTTTTCTCCCAATTGCTCCTCTAATTCAGCTGCAAATAAATCGAGGTCTGCATAGGCTTTAATAGTCTTGCCATTTTCATAAAAATAATTGCAAGCTACTGGTATACGACGGTATTGAAAATAATCAGCGATAGGTTCATTGGCCAGTTCAAATAATTCTTCAATGAGATAGGGCTGGGTAAATAAGGAAGGACCTGCATCAAAGAGATATCCGTCTTTTTTAAAAGCAGATAGTTTACCGCCGGGATAATCATTTTTCTCGTACACAGCAACTTCCATTCCTTGTACAGCCAGTCGAATGGCTGTTGCGATACCAGCAATTCCGCTGCCAATCACAATGGCTTTTTTAATTTCTGATGAATGAGTATGCATGCTTGATAATGACTACTTGCAAAACTAACTTAAATTGACCGTCCTGTGTCAGGCTTGTTGATCTAAATAAGCTTCCAGTTTTGGAAAAGCAATTTTAAACCAGGCTGTATATTTCTGTGGGTGCGAAATTATTGATTCCCGAATAGCAGTCATAGACATATAACAATAATCCATCACTTCTTCTTGTGCCGCTGCGATGGCAGCTTCGTATTGGCCTACAAAGACATGGTCAAATTCATATTCTGTAAGCCCATTTTCAAAATCTGCTTTATACACAAAATCAAATACTTTTCTCAAAGGCACAGTAAACCCCATTTCCTCCGATAACCTATTTTCCGCTGCCCACAAAGTATCCTGCCCGTCGTAGGGATGACTACAACAGGCATTGGTCCATAAGCCACCACTATGGTATTTACTCAATGCCCTTTGTTGCAATAACATTTCACCCTTGCTATTGAAAATAAAAACACTGAAGGCCCTGTGCAAAAGGCCCTTTTGATGGGCTTCCATTTTCTCCATGGTGCCTATCTGAACATCCTGTTCGTCCACTAGTATTAACTTCTGCAAATGATTTATAAAATATTTAAGTGAGTACGCAAACCGGCCTTAGCCAGAATAAATGCTTTGGAATAATTGGGAATACGAATCCTTGCTTCGAGTATGCGTGCAGGTTGGGTTCGTTTAATCTTCTTAAATAAAGTAAGATAATATTTATATGCTACATATACACCGAATCTGGCCTTAACGGGCAATGCCAGAATACCCTGATAGGCAGCTGCAAAATCATTGGCAATATCATTTTCAATTTCAGCTTTCACATCATGTGTGAAATTGTTAAAATCTACACCAGGAAAATAGGTGCGGCTGAGTAAATGATAATCGGCTTTTAAGTCTCGTAGGAAATTCACTTTTTGAAAGGCTGCCCCCAATGATTGAGCAGCAGGTTTTAGCTGATTGTATTGTGTAGTATCTCCATCACAAAATACATAGAGACACATGAGCCCCACTACTTCTGCACTACCGTAAATATATTCTTTATACCCCAGCATATCGTACTGGGTTTTATTTAAATCCATCTCCATGCTATCAAAAAAAGCATCGATGAGTGCAATGTCTATTTTATATTTATTGACCGTAAGTTGAAAACTATGCAATATAGGATTGAGACTAATTCCTCTTTCTAGTGCATCATAAGTGGCAAGCCTAAATTCATCCAAAAGGGCCTGTTTATCCTGATGATGAAAAGTATCTACAATTTCATCAGCTAAGCGTACAAATCCATAAATATTAAAAATGGGAGCACGAAGATCCTTGTGCAATAACTTGATGGCACTACTAAAAGAAGTGCTGTAAGTTTCGGTAGTGATCTTACTGCATTGCTGACTTGTATGGTGATATAATCCTAACATCAATAATTTTTTTGTACGGCTTTGGCTACCACTTCACCACTTATTAAGCTGGGTGGAACCCCCGGACCCGGTACGGTTAATTGTCCTGTAAAATATAAATTTTTTACTTTTTTACTTCTACAGGTAGGCTTCAATACAGCTGTTTGCATCAAGGTATTGGCCAAACCATAGGCATTCCCTTTGAAGGAATTATAATCCTTGATGAAATTACTAATTGAATAAGAACTTTTATAAATGATATTTTCTTTTATGCTTTGACCAATTCTTTTTTCAAAACGCTCGAGTATTTTTTCAAAATAGCGGTCTCTCAGTTCTGCTGTATCTCCTTCGAGTCCTGAAGCAACTGGAATGAGAAAAAATAAATTTTCACATCCTGCCGGTGCTGCTGATGCATCGGTAACAGAGGGTGCACTCACATAAAAAAGTGGTGCTGTTGGCCATTGAACCGTTGTATAAATTTCTTTCCCATGTAAACCGAAATCAGTATCAAAAAACAAGGAATGATGTAGCACGTTCTCTAGTTTTTTATTCAGTCCAATGTAATATAACAAAGAGCTAGGTGCCATTGTTCTATTTTCCCAATATTTATTAGAATAGGTTCTGAGGGCAGGTGGCAACAACATTGTCTCCGTAAAATGATAATCGGCTCCACTAATCACTACAGCTGCAGGGAATTCCAAATTATCCAATGCAGCATTCAAGCCAATTACTTTTTTTGCCAAGCCATCTTCTACCTCAATTGCCACTATGTTGGTAGAAAATGAAAAATGTACCCCTAATTCCAGTGCAAGTGTATACATGGCTTCCACTATTTTATGCATGCCTCCTCTTGGATACCAGGTGCCCAGTTTGATATCGCCATAGTTCATTAAACTATATAAAGCAGGCGTATTTTGTGGCAAGGCTCCCAAAAACAGCACGGGAAACTCCAACAATTCACGCAATTTTGGATTTTTGAAATACTTCCCAATATGTGATTTCATGTTGGTAAACACATCCATCTTAAATACCCCTTTGATAACATCTATATCCATGAATTCCATCAGGGATTGCCCGGGTTTATGTACCAATTTATTGATACCAATCTCATATTTGTAGGCTGCTTCTTTTAAGAATTTATCAAGATGAACGCCACTGCCCGGTTCCATCGTTTCAAATAAATTCCGCAAAGATTCGTAATCGGCAGGAATATCGGTCATCCCCTCGGGCCAATAAACTCTGTAGGAAGGGTCTAACCTATCGAGTGTATAATAATCACTTACTTTTTTACCAAACTGCTCAAAAAATCTTTCAAAGACATCTGGCATCCAATACCAACTTGGCCCCATATCAAAAACAAATCCTTCTGCCAGCAATTGACGAGCACGACCACCAGGATGTGATTGCTTTTCCAATACTGTCACATCCCAACCTGCTTTAGCCATAAAGGCTGCAGCAGCCAGACCTGCAAATCCACTTCCTATGATTACTACTTTTTTAATCTGCTTGAGTTTTATAAAAACAATTAAATAGCTTTTCCAAGTTCTAAAATACGGCAATTGAATTAAATGCAGCTGACCCAAGCATGAATTTTAGAATCGGGTCAATTGTTCCTTTAATAATTTACGGGCAAAGTGAATACGACTTTTAATAGTACCCAATGGCTCTTTCAAAATATCTGCAATCTCATTGTACTTATAGCCATCGAAATACAATAAAAAGGGGTTTTTAAATATTTCAGGTAATTGATGCAGGGCCTGTTGAATTTCTTTCATTTGCAAATTTGCAATGGCATCATTTGCAATTACTGTCTGCTTGCTATCTAATAAAAAGTCGTTGGGGCTATTATCAAATACCGTTTGTTGTTTGGACTTACGACGGTAATTATTGATGAAAATATTGCGCATGATGGTATACAACCATGCTTTGATATTAGTACCAACATAGTATTTTTCCTGATTAGCCAATGCCCTGTAAAAAGTTTCCTGCAAAAGGTCTTTGGCCGATTCATTGTCACGGGTAAGGGTAACCGCAAATGGCTTGAGGTACTCTTCATTGCTAATCAATAATTGGGAAAACTCGATGGTAGACATATAATTTTGTTTAATCTTTATAGAACAAAGCTAAACATAATTAATAAAAGACAATGTTTTTCTGTTTAATATTTTTTGTTAAAAATTAAACATAAATTATTAAATTGAAAATCAATGCTTTAAGGAAAAAATACTAAATACCATTCACAAATTCCATGACTTCAGGTATGGATTTCTTAAGATGAATGGATGCCGGTACGCTTTTTTGCCAGCTGCAGGCCAGGTTTCCTGAAATTATCAGTGGGATCTTTGGTAAGTGCTGATGGATTTGGTCCATGAACCGATCGAAATGAAAGTTTTTAGCAACGGTAGTCAGGTGGGTATACATATAGGCTGGTAGCAATAAATCGGCCACATATACAATGTCTTTAATAGGAGCTGCTGCTCCAATATAAATCGTTTTAATACCCCGCTCTTTAAGAATATA
Source organism: Chitinophaga pinensis (assembly GCA_943367825.1). Classification (GTDB taxonomy): domain Bacteria; phylum Bacteroidota; class Bacteroidia; order Chitinophagales; family Chitinophagaceae; genus Ferruginibacter; species Ferruginibacter pinensis_J. The sequence continues at coordinate 3,014 of CALRKF020000067.1, read as the reverse complement.
CTGCATGTACAGCAATCCCAATTCATGGTATTCGCCTTCTGGAAGGAATAGGAGAACAGATTTAGTACTGGACACCGGATGTATTACTTTATCGATACCCACAATGAGCTTTTGCCGAATAATATTTGTAACCAGGTGTTCCTGCGCAGGGTTGATATGATTGGTTAACCATAAAATGCCAATCTTTTCCAAAAATGGAAAAATTAATAAATTGATTGTTTTTTCAAGCCCTTTGATGGCAATATAATTATCGAGTACGGCTTCAAACTGGTTCATTTTTAATTCAATCATAGATTGAATCAATTCGTTTAAAAGCCTTTCCTGTTGGGCTTCTACTTGATTTAAGGACAAAACTTTTTGACCCAGTTCCTGCTCACTCATTTTATTAATATGAGAAACTTTGAAACCATATTTATTCAGGAGAGATACATTTAGAATGGTTTTTAACTCTTCACTTGTATAGTACCGGATATTGGTTTTAGTACGATTGGGCTTGATAAAATTATAACGCTGTTCCCAAATACGAATCGTATGAGCTTTAATGCCGGAAAGATTTTCAAGGTCTTTAATGGTGAACTGGTTCATGTAAAAGCGTTTATGCTATTACAATCATTCTTTCATTTTGTTTAATGAAAACAGCCAAAAAATAAAACAGTCTTAAAAATTACGGGCGGGCAGGTCCTTAAAAACCTTTCGAACCAATTGATTTTTGGGGAAAAGGATAGTCCAGGCAGTTAGAAAAATAATCAATGAATCGGTAGCGAAAGAGGCTTTTTGCTGATACCATATTTCCAATGCTCCTTTATAGGGATAGATGCTAGCATACATAGCATGGGGATCAGGTGCTTCAGAAACAAGCTTTTCTTCATCTCTAAAAATAAGGGAACCAATACCAGTCATACCGGGCTTTACATTATAAATTTTATCTCGAATGGCTTCAGGATAAAGGGCGACACTTACGCTCATTAATGGACGTGGGCCAACAATACTCATTTGTCCGGTTAGTACATTGATGATTTGTGGTAATTCATTGATTTTGCTGATTCGAAGGAATTTGCCAAAGCGTGTCACTCTGGGATCGTTGCGCAGTGTGATAGCACCGGTACCGATATTGGGACTATTTTTTACCATGGTAGCAAATTTCCAAATACCAAAAATCTTGTTTTTATACCCAATTCTTTTTTGCCGATAAAAAACCTCATGTTCACCCGTTAGCAATAATGTAATAATGCAAAACAGAAATAGAGGCAATAAAACAATCAATGCAATTGTAGCAATTAAAATATCCAGTATTCTCTTTGAAAATTTGTACATCCTGCTCCTTTGATTAAAATACAGTTTTGATTTTATCGGCTACAGCTTGTAATGATTCGTTGCTGATATTAGTGCTGCAAGGAATGCTCAAGCAACGTTGATACACATAATTACTATTATCCTTTTCAGTAATATAAATATCATCCTTAAACATGACCAACTGATTCATGGGCACCCAGAAAGGCCGGCTTTGCATTTTGTGGTCATTCAATACTTTCAATACCTCTTTTTGTTTTTCGGTCATGATAGTAGGCAGCCACCAATTGGGTTGAACCGTATCAGCCACCTCCTGAAACTCAATATCCCCAATTCCATTCAGTTCGGATTTATAATATGCAATGATTTCCTTTTTACGATCTAAGAATCCTGGCAATTGTTCCATTTGCGCCACACCCATAGCAGCGGCCACATTTACCAAACGATAATTATAGCCTATGGCATCGTGTATATATTCAAAGGGATCGCTTTTTGCCTGGGTGGTTAAATGCTTGGCTCTTTTGGCAAGGGCTTCATCATTGGTTACAATCATGCCACCACCTCCAGTTGTAATAATTTTATTACCGTTGTAGCTAAAAGTACCCATTAGACCAAAACCTCCTGCATGCTTTCCTTTATAGTAACTACCCAATGCTTCAGTACTATCTTCCACTACCATCAAGTGAAATTTATTGGCCAGTGCTAGTAAACGATCCATATCACAAATATTACCCAATACGTGCACGGGCATTATAACAGGTATTCTTCTGCCATCCTTTTTATAATGACAAACGCCATTGCGTTCTTCTGTTTCAGTTTCTAAAAAATGCTGAAGCAAGTCTAAATCCATCTGCCAATTGGCAGGATTGGTATCAATAAAAATGGGATTAGCGCCAGTATATTTAATAGCATTACAGGTTGCAATAAAAGTAATATTTGGAGTTATTATATAATCAGCAGCAGTTACATCAAGCATCACCAAACAAGTATGCAATGCAGTGGTGCCGCTGCTAGTAGCCACAGCATATTGAGTACCTGCAAAAGCTGCTGTCATTTTTTCAAACTGATCTACATAACTGCCTACACTACTTACCCATCCGGTATCCAGACAGTCTTTTACATATTTCCATTCATTGCCGCCCATATTAGGGCCTGAAAGTAGTAGCATGAAATTTTTTTTTGCTGGACGAAGGTATTGAAAAAAAAGCGCTCTGCATTTAATAGCAGAGCGAATTATATGAATGGTTTTTTAGTAGAAATTAAATATTTCTATATTTCTGACCAAAGGAATCTGTAACAATTCCAGTTGATAATAGCGTGTAAATTTCTTTTACACCATCGGGCACTGTTTTAGTAATGGTAAACCCAAGTTCATTTTTAATCTTATCAAAATTAACGCGGTAATCGCGGGGATCTTCATTCATCTCCACATAATTCACTTTTACATTGGGAACTACTTTACAAACTTCTTCAATAACCATCCCTTTATTGTAATTCTCTTCGGTAGTGCCTACATTGAAAACATTGGCTCTTACCTTGGCATCATCAGTTTCTATAACCAATACTACAGCTCTGGCCAAATCATCTACATGGCAATATGGTCTCCAGAATTGTGCACCCCAAATTTCCTGTTCACCATGAATGGTAGCATTGCGGGTAAATTCATTGACTGTTAAATCGAAACGTATTCTTGGAGAAAACCCATACACTGTACTAAATCGCAA
>CALRKF020000066.1:0-19502 GCA_943367825.1 Chitinophaga pinensis | reverse complement strand
TTTAATTTTATTTTATAGGCAAGTGCCACAGCAAAAATTAATAGCTGCCCCAACTGCCCCACAGGAAAGGGGCGAAATGGCATAAACCCTAATACATTATCTAAAAATCCCAAAATAGAAAAACATAAAAGCCATAAGCCACCTACGATAAATAATCGTGCATAAATATTTTTAAAAAAAGCAAAACGTATAACAAATAAAAAAGTGATTACTGTAAATGCAAGGTTGGAAAATGGAAGAAAATCACCCTGCCAACCAATGATTTTTCCAACAACTTTAAGCAATACTACCAGTACCCAGCCCAGCATAAAAAGTTTTAAATAGAAATCGGTTTTTCTTGATAAAGCTTGTAAATTAATGAAGGAACGCCCAAAAAGAAGGAAACAAATAAATATACCTGGTACCAGAATGATATTAAAATAAACAATCCATTGAGGATGCGCTGGTATATACCAATCAATAAATGGAAGCCGGGAGTGCACTAACAGATACACTTGGGTAAGCAGTAAAGTGTAGAGGCCATAATACAAATAAGAACGGTCTTTTACAAATAGGAAAAGACAAAAGGAGAATAAGGAAAAAAAGAAAATGATTCCTCCCTGTATAGTTATAAATCGGTCGCCATTACCTGAAGGTAAACTAACCATCGGATCATGTAATTCTACATAGGCCGGCGCCTTTGCACCCGTGGTATTATAAATCTTTATATACACCACTTGTTTAATGCCCGCTGTTGCCGAAAAAAGTACCCGACTGATGGCTGCCTCTTTTTTTATTTGTTTTTCGGAACGGGGCACAAAACTGCCCGTGCGTTGCTTTGATATTAATCGACCCTGTTCATCACAAAAATAAACATCCACAAAATTATATTGCACTGCATCGGAGTTGGCAGTATAATAATCGGCTGTACTATCGCGTAACATCAGCCACCAATCTTTTATATTGTTGCGGGGTTCAATGTACAGCCTAAGCCAGTAAGCGGTATAATTTTTAAATTGTTTAAAACTACTTATTGGTTTATAACTGCTAGAAAATTTTCCTGATGCAATTTCTTCAAAGCTCAGTTTGTTTGTGCCATCTTCAAAAACAAAGCTAGCCGGGCGAAGGTTGAGCATTTGCATGGTTGAATCAATCAAATAAAAACTAACGGAACTGTCTTTCACGTCATTTTGCTGAGCAGTGGCAAACAACTGCAACAAAATAAATACCGTTATACAATATAATTTTTTCATACCTGGTAATGCAATTGAAAATTACCGAAATAATTCAGCATAATAAAATGGTTAATCTATGCTTCTCTCTTTCACCCATTTGCTTTTCAATAATAGTTGCATAGCTTCTGTACATATCACTAGGAATCCTATTTAAATTACCATGTAAAATAAAATAGCCATTCAAAGCATGCTTTTTTATAATATCTCCAAACATTATTCGTTTTCCATTATTAAAACCTCCGCACCTGCTTTTTACGCTTAATTTTTAATAATCCTTATGGTCTCCAAGCGATTGCCGCCAGCCGAAATAAAATAATTTCCTGCCGCCAGTTGAGCTAGGTTCCAACTTAACTGGTTATTTCCTTGCTTTACGCTAAATGATTTTGACGTTTGTAGCTTTCCATCTGTACTATATAGTTGCAATAAAATGTCTTCGTCCTTTACTGCCTGAACTTGAAGCTGTAAATGATCTACAACCGGATTGGGAAATACTGTTATTTGAGTAATGGTAACAGCCCTGTTTATTTTAATTACAGGCGAATAGGTAAAGTGTCCGTCTATATCCATCATAGTAAGTCGGTAGTAATTATTTCCATCAACTGGCTTCGTATGCAGATAGCTATACCGTTTGTTTTGCTGGCTGTTGCCTGCAGCAGAAAGTTGAGCGATTTTTGCAAAATTTACCCCGTCATTACTCCATGCTACTTCAAAGTGTTTTGTATTTAATTCATTTGCGGTTACCCATTGCAGTTGTACTGCTCCGTTCTGTTGCTCCATTGCATTAAAACTCAATAAGTTTAAGGGAAGGATAAAACCGATGCTTTGATTTCCGGCTAGATCTGCCTGATTATTGGTGATGGTGGGGGCAGTACTATATCCAAAGCTTGCAGGATGTGCAAGTCCGTCAACTTTAACAGTATTACCACCCGTTGCTGCAGCGTCGGTATTAACAGTTACTATAAAATAGCCCGAGCTGCCTGCTGCCATGAGTTTACTTACAATCACATTGAAGGAAAGGTTATAATCATGTGGTGCTGCAAATAATGCTGATCCGTTTAGTTCTATCAATGAGGCCCCTGTCAAGCTGGGTGCTGCATCATTAAAAAATATATTCACGATGGTCAGGTCATTATTATCGTGCGTACCATTCAGGGTAAACTGCATATTGCTTACAGTAACGGGCTGCGAAGCGACGTCCATTTTTACGATGTAGACAATATTATTATTGGAACCCTGTGCAATAATGCCAGGTGCAATTGGAGATGAAGTTAATGTTATTCCTGCAGCCTGTATGGTTTGCACACCTGCAACATCTGTTTGATTATTGGTAATGGTGGGGGCAGTACTGTATCCAAAACTAGCAGGATGAGCAAGCCCATCAACCTTAATAGTATTGCCACCTGTTGCCATAAGGTCGGTATTAACTGTTACTATAAAATAGCCCGAGCTGCCCGCTGCCATAGTTTTAGTTCCAATCATATTAAATGGCAGATTATAGTCATGCGGTGCAGCAAAAAATCCATCGCCGTTAATTTCTATAATTGTGGCACCAGTCAAACTAGGCGCCGTTGCGTTAAAGTAAAGGTTCAGTATGGGCAAATCATTGTTATCATGCGTACCAGTAAGTGTAAAATGCATACTGTTAATAGTAACGGGCTGCAAAGCGACGTCCATTTTTACGATGTACACAACATTGTTGTTAATGCCTTGTGCAATAATGCCAGCAGGCACTGGCGAAGAACTTAAAGTTACTCCAGCTCCCTGTATGGTTTGCTCACCGGCCACGTCCGTTTGATTATTGGTAATGCTGGGTGCAGTAGTATATCCAAAGCTTGCAGGATGAGCAAGCCCATCAACCTTGATGGTATGGCCATTATTAGCCGCTGGGTCAATATTAACAGTAATAATAAAATAACCCGAGCTGCCTGCTGCCATGGTTTTAGTTCCAATCATATTAAATGGCAGATTATAGTCATGCGGTGCAGCAAAAAATCCATCGCCGTTAATTTCTATAATTGTGGCACCAGTCAAACTAGGGGCCGTTGCGTTAAAGTAAAGATTGATTATGGGCAAATCATTATTATCATGCGTGCCAGTAAGCGTAAAATGCATACTGTTAATAGTAACGGGCATAGAGGCGACATCCATTTTAACGATATACACAACATTGTTGTTAATGCCCTGTGCTATAATGCCAGCAGCCACTGGCGAAGAGCTTAAGGTTACTGCAGCCGCTTGTATGGTTTGTTCTCCGGCTATATCAGTTTGGTTATTTGTAATTACCGGGACTGTACTATATGAAAAGCTAACGGGATTTGCAAGTCCGTCAACCTTAATGGTATGTCCATTGGTTGCTGCAGGGTCGGTATTAACGGTAACAATAAAGTAACCTGAGCTGCCGGCGGCCATGGTCTTGGTTCCAATCAAATTAAAGGGTAGGGCATAGGCATGCGGTGCTGCAAATAATCCAGAACCGTTGATCTCTATCTGTGTGGCTCCTGTTAAACTGGGTGCCGCATCGTTAAAGAACAGGTTTAATGTGGTCATATCATTATTATCATGCGTTCCAGTGAGGGTAAACTGCATATTGTTGATGGTAACCGGTAATACAGCTACATCCATACGTACGATGTATACAATATTGTTGTTGGTACCCTGCATAATATTGGCAGCAGCAAGTGGAGCGGTAGTTAGTGTAATATTTTGTGCAATGCCTGCAGTGGATAACAATAGGGTCAGTAAGAATGCACCAGCAAATGAAAGGCTGTAAGTTTTTATACCTGCCTTATTTTTTGGTATGGCATATTGTGCCAAATACGTCCATACAGTCTTTGACCATTTACTAAAAGCTGTTAATTTTTTCATATTCTAATATTTTAAATGAATGAAAGGGCGCTGGTATGTATTGTAAAAATAGAGCAGGCCATGCCCCGGCTGTTAGCGATTCTGTATCCAATACTAAAACAGGCGTAGCTATTTGTGAAGTCGTGGAAATCAGGTGCTTGCAAAGTATTATGCAACCAGGTTTACAGGGAATGCGACATTGATTAATAGAAAATCAGTAAAGGGATAAAACCGCAAAGACGCAGAGGCGCAAAGGAGGAGGAAAGGGTAACCGCAAAGACGGAAAGGCGCAAATTAGGAATAGGAAAAGGGTAACTGCAAAGACGCAAAGGCGCAAATTAGGAAGAGGAAAAGGGTAACCGCAAAGACGGAAAGGCGCAAAGGAGGAGGAAAGGGTAACCGCAAAGACGGAAAGTCGCAAAGTAGGAGGAGGAAAAGGGTAACCGCAAAGACGGAAAGGCGCAAAGTAGGAAGAGGAAAAGGGTAACCGCAAAGACGGAAAGTCGCAAAGTTTGGGGAGGTAAGTTTGATCACTGAAGCCAAAGTGGTTGGCTGAATGAGATTGAAAATCTAATAACTAGTATTAGAATTGTTTTATAAATGCAATCAAAGAAGCGGTTTTCAAAATAAAATTATCTACCATCTTCTGCCTCCTCCGCCAAAACCTCCAGTATTTTTTTTATCATTACCGTTATTGGAATTTTCTCTTGGAGTTGCCTTTTTAACTGCGATTGTAGAACCGTCAAAATCTGATCCATCTAATGCATTTATAGCCTCATTTCCTTCATCTTCATTGGGCATTTCTACAAAACCATAACCTTTAGAGCGACCTGTTTCTTTATCAGTAATTACATTGGCACTAAGTACAGTTCCGAACTGTTCAAAAGCTTCTTTCAGGCTCATTGAAACTGTTTTGAAATTCAATTTTGCAATAAAAATAGTCATAAGTATATCAAATTATAAAAGTGAAATAACAATTTCATTTAGTAAAATATAAAAAAATACCCATTTTGAAACTAATGTGATGATGAACTGGAGTTATTAATCATGCATCTATCCGTCGGTTTGTAATGTATATAATTTTTTGCTTATAATGTCAGGTATAGAATACTTGCCCCCAAAAGTATATTCTTCATGAAAGCTCCAGTGATATATTTTACAGATAAAGAATTTGTTGTCAATTTTTGTTAAAATAAGCGAGAGCCCAATATCTCCCTGAGCCGCAGAAACACTTAATTGCAAATATTTCCCCAATGCTATCAATGAATATTCGTCATCTTTTAAAGATGATAAGCAGAAGTCTGTCCAAAACTCAGGTAATTCTTTTGAAGGTTTTGTTGCTAATATTTCTTGAAAATTCAGTGTGTCTTTTATTGTAAATTCCACGGTAGCGCCTGATTCATTGTGTTGGATAATAGAACTGATTTGTCCATAACAAAATTTGGATTGTTCTACTTCTTGCTCCGTATTATAACCATTTATAGACACTAGGGGACTGTCATAATATAACCATAGTTCCATATTCAGCCAAAATTTGACAGGAGGCGCTAGTGTTATGAAATAAGTCTGCCCTGTTATTGGGGGCTCTTGTAAAGAATTATTAGCATTCAAACTTTCGCTCCAGGTACAACTTGTAGCTAAAATATTAGTATGATATTTTGTTTCATCTCTGTCAATTGGCTTACAAAGTGAACAATGTTTTATTTCAATTTCTTTTTGCATAGGGACTCTCTAAATTGCAACTTACAAGCTTTTATGAAAAAATCGCCAAGCACATTAATATACAGCTATTATTTATTCCATTAAAAATTACTAGCTTTTTTCAATAGGTTAATAGCCATTAGGTAAGGCATTATAAAAGGTATTGCTGGGATGGCTACAATATAATTTATTGTAGCTAGAGGTTCTGGAGCGCCTGACGGTAATAAATTCAACAAAAAAGCTAATACACTGATTAGTATGTAAGCATTGCAGGCTTTTGGTTTGAACCAACCGGCAGTTTTGAGGGATAATGCAAAAGTTGCTGTAGCTATATATACAAGTCCGCATACAACAATGTTTACAAAATGAAATTGATTTGCCATTGGTAATGCCCACTCATATGTTTTAATGGAACCAGATGCAAACATTATGCTGTATAATTTGCCTAAATAAAATCCCCAAAATGTCATATTGATAAGAAAAATGGGAATTGCAATCTGTATAGCAACAAATCCAAGTAAAGAATAAAAATTCCCTTTTGTGGTTTTTAATTTCTCTCTTAAAACAGCAAATCCAAATGCGACACAAACTCCGGCTATAAGTAGGAAAAAATATCTAATCTGTTGTTCGGCAGCAGAAGCAACCCATTCTGAAGGTTTGTCGTAAGGAGGTGCACCTAATCCAAAAAACATTGAAATAAATATAAAAGGAATAATTAGAAATAATGCACAAATAGCAAGCTGTTTATTTTCTACAGTATGGGTTCTAATAACGGGTACAGCAAGAATCCATACTGCTATTATCATGAGGCACACATTTGCAATCCATATGGGTAAATATATTTTATAACTTATGTACCCAATTATAAGCCCAAATACAGCAGCTAAAAATGGGACAAGCGTTAGATAAACCTGACTTAGATTTCTTTTAATTTTATTTGCTTGCATTAACGTTAGGTTTTAGTGTGGACATCAAAGTTTAAGAATATTCAACTAGTTGCCCTTAAGTATGTATTGTCGAATATACGAATATAATTATACCCTACTTCGAAAAAGTGTTTCTGATTTTTAGTTAGTTAAATGCAGATATCTAAGATTTAATAACTGATTTCGCTGCTGCTAGAATACAAATTAAGAAAGGACAAAAAGGGTTGAAGATGCGATGCAAAAGTGTTGAATAATTGTTGAGAAGGGTTGAAAACAATTAAAGCCCTGCCGGTTATCACCGGCTACGGGTTTTTGCCTTGGTTAGTGTCTTCATTAACCGAAATGATATTTCTTTTTAAAAGCAAGATTACCTGCGGTGATCTTAAGAGGGGGTGGTTAAAACAATTAAAGCCCTGCCGGTTATCACCGGCTACGCCTCGGTTTGTATCATTACGAACCGAAATAATATTTCTTTTTAAAAGCAAGATTACCTGCGGTGATCTTAAGAGGGGGTGGTCAAAACAATTAAAGCCCTGCCGGTTATCACCGGCTAGGCCTTGGTTAGTGTCTTCATTAACCGAAATGATATTTCTTTTTAAGAGCAAGATTACCTGCGGTGATCTTAAGAGGGGGTGGTCAAAACAATTAAAGCCCTGCCGGTTATCACCGGCTACGGGTTTTTTATTTTTCCGCATTTGCGAGCGAGCTCGCAATGCTACAAAATAAAAAACCCTGGCTATCGCCAGGGCTTTAATTGTTTTGTCGGGAAGACAAGATTCGAACTTGCGACCCCACGCCCCCCAGACGTGTGCGCTACCGGGCTGCGCCACTTCCCGAATCATTAATGACTGCAAATGTAATGGCTTAATGGTAAGTTTCAAAAAATTGGATAACCTTTTGACTATTTACACTTCAACTAAAGGTAATTCTACAAAGAAACTGGTGCCATTTCCTAAGTGGGTCTCAAACCAAATTTTACCCTTCGCCTGCTCTACAATACCCTTACACATGGCCAATCCTAATCCTGTTCCAGAGGTCTTGGTGGTAAAATTAGGCGTGAAAATTTTGGATTGCATCTCCTCCGGAATGCCACTGCCATTATCCTTCACTGTTATTAAAATCGCACCCTCTACCACAGCCTCATTTATTTCTATAAAAGCAGTCTGATGCTCCGGAATTGCCTGCAATGCATTTTGCAGCAGATTAGTAAATAGTCGATTGATATGCGTTTTATCACTAAAAATTTTAAGCTCTCGCGATACCGGATTCCATTTTACATTGCGATTTTCTTCACTGCTATACAATAAAATAACAGTTCTTAATTGCTCATGTAAATCAAATACCTCATTGCGCGGATTGCCAATATTTGCAAACTGACTGAATTCTCCGGCAATCTGACTCAAATGATCTATCTGCTCCACCAAGGTTCGTGCAACATTGGCCGTTAGTTCTTTATTGTTGGGCAGGTTTTCATTAATCGATTTTTGTAAATACTGTAAACTCAATTTCATCGGCGTTAAAGGATTCTTGATTTCATGTGCTACCTGCCGGGCCATCTCTCTCCAGGCACCTTCTCTTTCACTCTTGGCCAAGGCTGCCGCACTATCATCCAATTTGCCTACCATCTTATTGTATTCTTTTATCAACTCTCCAATTTCATCATTCCTTTTCCACTCAATGGCCTCATTCTTTTTTCCCAAATTCACTTCTCTCATCTTATTGCTGATGAAAGTAAAAGAATTCGTAATTCGGTTGGTAATAAAAAATGCAACAATACCAGCAATTAAAAATATAAAAGCATTTAAATTAATGATGGTTACCAAAAAGTTGGAAATCTCTTGTTTCAATTTACTCTGAGAAGTAAAATAGGGTATATTTAAATACGCATAATCCCTTCCGGTTTCATCCAATACGGGTACATAATTACTGATGAAATGCAGACTTCCAATCTGTTCTTCCTTGAAATACTGCACTTCCTTTTTTATATTCATATGATAAAAGGCAATGGGGTCAATACGGGTACTAACAATTCCCTTGTCATATGGTATTGGCAAAGAGGAAGCCTGTAAATTGCCATCAATATCATATACATTTATATCTGCAGCATGTATCTCCGAAATTTTTGTAACGGTACGGTCTAGCTTCTGTCTATAAGCACTGTCGTATATTTTAATCTCATCATCAAACATGGCCACTTCATTAAAAGTGGTTCTCACTTCATTTTCCATCACATGTATCGTACGACTTAGTTTTTCACGATTCGTATTCTCGTACCTATTAATAAAAAATAAGATAGTCGCAACGCCTATTACTAAGAATGAAATAACACTTACAAATATAATAGTACCATGTACCTGGTTGCGGATGCTCAATTGCCAATTGACCTTTAATAAGTATCTATTCAACCTGCTTCGAATGAGGAAATTAAGTAGCCAGAGGAGGGCCGATAATAAAAGAAATGAACAAAATAAATAAGAAAATAAAGTGATTGATTCAATAAAGAAATTATCCTGCTTGGCAATGATGACTACATTGTCGGGCCCTGCTTTGTACCATAATTCTTCGTAACCATTTTTTCGAATAGACACATATTCCTCCTTAGGAATTTGTTGTGGCATAAGTTTGGTGGAAAACGCGTAATCATTATGGCTGTTGACCAATAATGATTTATTGTAAATGGCAAAGGAGTAAACTGGCGAATTCTCGATGGAATTGTGTTGCCCTTTGCCGAATAGTTCAGGATAAGGTGCATCTGTTTTTGCAGCCTTGGGATTCGCTAAAATAAATACATAGCCCAGTGTTATGTTGGAAGTGTCTCTAATTACTTTTTTACTGATATAACTAAACTTGTCAAAAGATTCGTCATAGAAATACAGGTCTGGTATATTGGTAGGCTTGGCCTGTGTGTTTAGTACCGTATTTAGATTATTGAAGGTAGTGGAGTCCTCATTGAATAAGGGCTTTTCCATTTCATCAAATGTAAAAACCTTGGTTCTGTATTTATTGGTGTAGCCCGAAAAATTACCATTTACAAGGCTATCTTTTAAAAATTGATTACTGCTTTCATTTCTCAATCGGTCGATATTCGCCAATAAAAAATCATTCCTGAATCCTGTTAGTAAGGTATTCATAAGGGTTTCACTTCCCGGATCTGCCTTGCTGGATAATGTTTCGGCATAATGTTGACGGTTAATCCATTCCTTCTTTTTATTTTCTGAAACTATAATAGAAGTTATAGACACTGAAAAAAAGAATAACCAAAATACCAATCTGGAAGATGTGATGCTGTTTCCAGATAAACTAAGGTGCTTGTTTTTTAAGAACAGCAAATACAACAATGACCAAAGCAGTAACAATAATTCAAATTCTTCATTACTACTTCCCAATTGAAAACTCAAAAGAAAAAGTCCAATGATAGCAGTAAAAAGGTAAACTACATAGTCCTGTTTTATATAGGGTTCTATTAAATACAAGAGTACCTGTGTAAGAAAGAAATAACCAATGGCAGTACAACTCAATACAACAAACCCAATAATACTATAACTGTTGAGGGTAAAGAAATTAATAACGTCAAAGGATATCTGTGAATCCGATACCATGGTTCGAATGATATGACCAGCAGTAAAAGTGGCTAGTAATAATAGGAGGGAGGCACTTGATAATAAGACCCATTGTACCCAGGATTTGTATAACTTGAGTTTATATTTTGCTGTCATCAACTGATAGTGCATAAAAAATATAACCCAAACAAATAAAGCGGCATTGATCAATACATCGCCCAATGAACGTAATATCGTACTTGAACCATAAATAGATGGATCAAAAAGGTCGAATTGCCGAAAATTAACAGGGAAGGGTAAAAAATAACTTATGATGCGCAATACCAACATGCTTCCTGTTAGCAGCAATATAGATTTTCCAATGCCTTTGTTTTTAGCAACCCAACTGGCGACAAAATGTATAAATATCAGGATGCTGAGCATCGCTAGTATTTTCATCCAGGCGGCCATCAGGTTGTTTTGAGTAATAATTACTTTAGTTTTCTGCTGCAAATAAAATAATGCTGTGCCATCTGTAGATTTAACCAGATTTGGGGTGATACTATCAGCAATTGCATAGCTATTTTCTATTTTATTGCCTATTACAAATCCATTTTGCAGGTATTCGTTGGTGATAACATAATTCCATTTTATTGGAATAAGCGCAATTAATTGGTCTCTTGCCAATTGTTTTTTTCGCCATACATAATAGCCGTTTTCCAATTTTACAAATCCGGCATTCGACCTGTTTAATAATAATTCGCTCCCTGGCTGTACGGTTTGGGTATTCCAAAAAGCGATATTGGGTTCTCCCATTTCATTGATATGAAACAAGTAGAAAAAATATTTCTTATTACAAAGATTTTCTAACTCTTTTTCTTCATAGCTACCTTTTGTGAGTTTTAAAACCAGTTCCTTGTCTTCGCCTAGTTTATCAAAATCTTTTTCCTGTTCATGAATATAGTTGCTGAGGTTTTTTTGAACCGCCTGCACAGATGAATTACCACTCCAATAATTGTCTATTATAAAGGATAGCGTAAATAATGCCGCTGCCAGTATTAGCAAATAGCTATGCTTTCTAAAAAAAATGATAAAGTTGTTATCCTTTTGCAAAGTATTAATTAATCGGACCGTGTTTAATCTTGTTCCAGATGGCATCCATCTCATCCAACGTCATTTCCTGTATATTTTTACCCTCTAATTGTGCTGCTGATTCCATTTTGATAAAGCGGTTCATGAATTTTTTATTTGTTCGTTCCAATGCATGCTCGGCATCTATCTCCAAAAACCTTGCATAATTTACGAGGGAAAAAAATACATCGCCCATTTCGTCTTCTATGGCATCTTTTTTTTGAATGATGTCAGTTTCATTTTTGGCATCCAGCGCATTTTGCCAATGACCAATAGCTTCCTGTAATTCTCCCATTTCTTCTTCTACTTTTTCCCAAACCTGTTCTTTTACTTCCCATTCAAAACCTACCTGTTTCGATTTTTCCTGTAAGCGCATGGCTTTTACTATGCTTGGTAATCCTTTTGGAACACCGCCTAAAACAGAAGTTTTACCCTCTTTCATTTTCAATTTCTCCCAATTTCTTTTTACTTCCTCCTCATCTGCTACTTGCACATCGCCATAAATATGTGGATGACGGGAGATTAACTTTTCGCAAATACCGTGCAAGACTTCAGATAAAGTAAATTTTTCTTGTTCTGCACCAATTTTTGCATAAAAGACTAGGTGCAGAAATAAATCACCTAATTCTTCTTTGATGCCATTCCAATTTTGGTCACTGATAGCATCGGTTAGCTCATAGGTTTCTTCAATGGTCAATTGACGTAGACTTTCAATTGTTTGCTTTTTATCCCAGGGGCAGTTTTCCCTGAGATCATCCATGATCTTTACCAATCTTATGAAACCATCGGTTATTTGTTGTTTATCACTCATATTTAAGCAGTAAAAGTTGAAAAAATGATGAATACCAGGAATAGTAAGCTCATTATTATTAAGGAGATAAGTAACAATAAAATATACTTTAAAATGGTTTTTATTCTACCCTGGTCATAGAAGTTTCTAAGTGCTTTATAAAAATAGAAGAAACCTGCCAATGCAAAGAAAGCTGTTATCCAAGATGGACTTTCTTTACCAAACCACCCAAAAATGCTGCCGATCCAAAGATTAATTAAAATAAGTATGAAATTGGCGCAATACAAATGAATGGAGAAAATGGCATGCTGTACATAATAATATTTTTTCTTTCTTAGGTATAAGAGCCAAAGGGCAAAGCCAAATAATGGTAAGGATACAAATAACATTTGCGGAAAACGATGAATGAAATTTCGCATAATACTCTGCAAAATAGCCCTGCCATCATTATGGTATTTTTCTTTTAGATGAAGGTTTTGTTTTTCAATGCCCCCTACTAGCCATCCATCTCTTTGGGGTTTAGGTAATAGTTTTTGAACAGAATCATATTCATGAACAGTTTTATATTTTTTTGTGGCATCCGATGTTTTTAAGGAAATAGCATTAAAGGAATATTTGACCGATTTTAATTGATCTATTGCCGTGCTGTCTTTTTTTAATAGTAGCATGTCCTCCTCAATGTCTTTCAATTGCTGCTTCAATGTAGCCATTTCAGCAGAATCCTTCTCTTTGTTAATATCTGCTATTGTACTTGCCTTGCTTTTTTCTAAGGATGCCCGCAAACTGGTTGCGTTGTTATTTACTTTAATGTCTAATTCTTCTTTTTGATAAAAACTGAAAAATAAAAGAAAGAAGAAGGCAGAAGTGAAAACGTACATTCGAATAGGGTGAAGGTAGCTTGCCCTTCGGCCTATACTATATTCTCTGGATAAAAATCCAGGGCGGAATAGTAGTAATTTAATAGAACTAAAAAATTTTCCGTCAAAATGAGTGATGTCCTGAAAAAAATGTGATATCAAGTGGCCAAGGCTTTCCTTGGTTTCTATATTTTCCTGACCGCAAATATGACAATACCTGCCATTAATAATGGCATTGCAATTCAGGCAATTCTTTTCTTTTCTTTCTTTTAAATGACTCAAGTACGCTTAATTTTGTTAAAAATAATAAAGTTTGCCCGTATCAACGATTCGAAAGCTAATAGGTTGATAAAACTTAGGTAAATTTGAAAATTAAGATTTGTACTATTAAAATAAGGCCCTGAAAGGCCATTTAAAACAAGTTATTTGTCTATTTATGAAATCAGCAATAAAATCAAGTGTCTTGGCATTTATCGGTTTTTTCTTTTTAACCGATTCTTTTGCTCAATATTATTATAAAGATATTGTAAGCAATAAAGAATTGCTGGTGGAAATGGCAAAATATAAAGAGCAAAAAATCAGGACTGTGTCCGTGAAAAGTTTTGAAGAAGATGGCAGTTCATCAGAGGGGTTTTTTCTGGAGAAAAAGATTTCAAAAAATTATCGGACTGTAGAAACTTTGAGTAGATCCTATATGTCGAGTCCCTCGATGCTTACCGCAAATTTCAATAGTAGTGGTCTTTTAGAAAGAACAAGTGATAGTTCCGATATCGCTGTTCGGAGTTCAAATTATACCTATAATGACAAAGGACAACTACTAGCCATTTTTTCATCAGCCCGCTCAAGCGATGATGATTTTTTAAATGAAATTACAGAAGCTCATATCTATGAATATGACGAAAAGGGGACAGTCACTAAAATGTATCGGATTAAGAATAGCGTGGATACCATCTTAATTTTATTTTCTACTGATGAAAAAGGAAATATCAGCATTGAGAAGGATACAAAATCGGGGAGTAAGTACTTCTATTATTACGATACCAAAAACAGGCTAACAGATATTGCACACGCAAATGATTTTCAGCAAAATCTTTATCCCGATTATATGTTTGAATACAATGCGGCAGGACAAATAACCCAAATGGTCAATACAGAAGAAGGGGCTAATAAATATTATTTCATCTGGAAATATGCCTATTCTGATGGTTTACGCATTAAAGAAAAATGCTACAACAAGGAAAAGCGTTTAATGGGTAGCGTAGAGTATGAGTACAAATAAGAATTTATTTGTAATTTCAGTATAGCAGTTACTGCTTAATTATATTCAATTCAGAAACGTTCAGATGAAACATTTCAAATTCTATAGCAAGGATGATATCCTTTCTCTAACGAAATTGCGCCGTTTTGAAACGAGGGTAGGTGAGCGCCTACAATACTTAAAGAGTGAAAATGACTGGCAGATAGAATTGCAATCATCCGAAGCTCGTTATGTATTGATCGGAATTCCGGAAGATATTGGTGTTAAAGCAAATTATGGAATAGGCGGTACAGATACAGCCTGGTTGCCTTTTCTCAGTGCTTTTTTAAATACGCGGGACAATGATCTATTTAATGGCGATTCAATTTTGTTGATGGGTCATTTTGATTTTGGCGATATAAAATATTTAATAGAGAACAATGCCTATAACCAGGATGAGTTAGTAGATGCATATCGTCATGCGGTAAATATTATAGATGATCAGGTAGAGGATATGATTAGATTAATTACTTCCGCCAAAAAAATACCGATTGTAATTGGTGGCGGGCATAATAATTCCTATCCGATTATAAAAGGATCTGCTAAAGGTCTATACAAGGCTGGTTTGATTCCATTGGCTCAAATAAATGCCATTAACCTAGATGCGCACGCCGATTTTAGTCCCACAGACGGCAGGCATAGCGGCAATGGTTTTAAATATGCGGAAGAGGATGGTTACCTAGGCAAATATTGTATTGTGGGTATCCATGAAAATTATTTATCTCAGAGCGTATTAATGGAAATTCATCAAAATCCTTTCATCGATTATATAAGTTATGAGGATATTTTTTTGCATGAAAGGAAAAACTTTATTCAGGCCATAGCGCATGCCACCGGATTTACAGAAGATAGTTATACAGGCATTGAAATTGATATGGATTGTATTGAACAACGTCTTAGCAGTGCAGCCACACCCTGTGGTATTTCACCCTTACAAGCCAGGCAATACCTGAATTTTGCAGCCACTGATTGTAAGGTTGCCTACTTACATATTTGTGAAGGCGCCGCTCAATTATCGGATGGCCGAAAAGATGAAACAACGGGTAAGTTGATCAGTTACCTGGTGACAGATTTTGTAAAAGCAAAGAATCAATGTTAATGCCGCTTTTGTAAATGGTTTATTTGAACCCCATTTACTTAATAGGTTGACAAATCATCTTTACATCATCCTTACTTAGTACCAATTCTTTTTCTGATATGGATTCTATTTTTACACTATCTGTTTGCTTAGAGCCTTCGTTGACCGTAATAAGCGCTTTGGCATCAGCAGACAAACTATAGGTTCCTGTTGCAGTTCCTGCAAAATCATCCTTGGTGGTAAACTTACCGTCTTTAGTAAATTAAATGACAAAACTTTTTATGTAAATATTTTTTAAGGAATCCCCCATTTCTTCTATAGGTTTTCCTTTTAAATCTGTCAGTTTCCATTTGCTCACAATCCAATCTTTTGGACCTTTTGTTTTGCAGGAAAAGAAAATTGCAGTTGCCATCAAGGCAAGCATTGTAAAACGGTTTACTTTTTTCATAACATTATTTTTTAAGTGTAATAATTTCCATTACAAACATCCCAATCGACCACCATCCACCGGAAGATTGATGCCATTGATATAAGCAGCGGCAGGACTAGCGATAAATGCCACCGCTGCCCCAAATTCTTCTGGCTGTCCAATTCTTCCAACAGGAATTTCAGCCACCAGTTCTTTTAATACTGCTTCCTTTGTTAAACCACTGGCTGCTGCTTTATTATTGATCACATAATCTGCCCTGCTTGTTTGTGTAAAGCCGGGTAATACATTATTTACGGTAATGCCAAATGGCCCTAATTCAGAAGCCAATGTTTTGGCCCAATTGGCCACTGCAGCTCTTATGGTATTACTAACACCCAGCCCCTGTAGTGGGATTTTTACTGAAGTAGAAATAATATTGATAATACGCCCGAATCCGGAAGCTTTCATTCCGGGTACCAATGCCTGGGTAAGCAGGTGGTTGCAAATTAAATGATTTTGAAAGGTTTTAGTAAATTCGTCTATCCCTGCCTGTAATATAGGTCCCCCAGCAGGGCCTCCTGTATTGTTTACCAAGATATGTGCTAAACCACCAGCTTTTACATAATTTTCAATAACAGATTTTACAGTACTGACATCAGAAAAATCAGCCACTAAATAAGAATGAACTTGCCCTTTGCTTTTATCAATGGTTTGTACAACTTCTTTCAATCTTGATTCATTCCTTGCCATTAAAACTATAGCGGCACCTAGTAATGCCAATTCTTTTGCAGCTGCATAACCCAATCCCTGCGTACTACCACAAACCAATGCTGTTTTTCCAGTTAAATCGAGATTCATTTTTGTAAATTATACACTAATATAAAATTTATTGCTTAAACCCGGTTTCAATTTTCAAGTTTTCCATTACATTGAAAATAATGGGGCAAGTTCCATAGTGCATGAATAAGCTAAATAATCGGTTACTACATCCATCTTGGTGTAAATGTGGAAAATCACGACAGCTACTAAACCTGTTTTCGTAAATCGAACATTTCTTATCAATTAAAAAATGACAGGGTATTTTGTTCATGAGTAACTGCCCGCTCTCGCTTTCGTCCAAATAAGCCTGTTTTAATTCAGGTAAATTTAAATGCAATAAATTGGCTAATTTTTCTGCTTCAGGTATCGTAATATTTATCATCAAACTTTTACAGCAATTGCCACATTGTGTACAATCAATTGCTCCTGCAATGCCGTCATTAATAGCATGTACCAGTTGATCTAATTTTTTGGAAGGCTGTTGTTTTAAAAAAGCACGGAAAGCATCATTTTCAGATTCCATACTTTCCACTTCTATTGCAATAGTTGCTAAATCTGTCTGTAATGGCTTCAATCAATTGTTTTAGTAAAGGTACTATTTTACTTTACTTATTATTTGCTTTTGCGTCACTAAAAATTTTTGTTTTAAGCATATTGGATAAAATTAATTTGCCATTTTCATGCGCCAGCTTTTCGGTTGATTGAGGGTTAAAGGAATCAGTTTTTAAAACATATACTAATTTTTCTGTGCTCATATCATACAAATTGCATTCCCAAAAATAGCGGGTATCAGTTGCGTAATACCCAGGGGTATACACTTTCTCATAAGTACTGGTCAGGTATCTTCCAGCATAGCTAAAATTGCTTTCCGCCACTGGTTGATAACTGATTATCGGAGGATAAAAATTAAGTTCTTTCTTTTTGTCCAATAGCACCAATGTTATTAATCCATCTACACCCGATTTTTTAAAAAGTGGAACAATTTCTTTTTCCTGCAGTTTATTATTGAAACCATATACAGTATAGGCGGCAATAGCATTGTAACCAGCCTCCTTCAGGTCGTTCACAAAATGGTTTTCCATTTTAATTTTCAAGGCGCTGTCATTTTCACTTACAATGGCCCAAATAACTATTTGTTGAAAGTTTTTGGTCTGAAAGGCAGGAGATTTCCATGAACTACTGATTTTGCTACTATTACAAGCTAGCCATAAACAGCTAAACAGGGTTAGTTTGATCCAGATAGTAAGTTTCATAAAATGTATTTACTTGCCTAAATTTCCGTCCATACCATGCAAAAATGAATGATTTCTGTTTCAGGCATAGCAAATCCTTGTCATATTTTCAAGGCATGCTATAAGCTTTTGAAATACTCTTCATCAAATCATACCTTTGCGGCTCAAAAATGGCTAGGAACCTGTTTTTAAGGTACCATCCCTTCCATTTTTAAAGGATTTAATAATATGAAGTATAATAGTGAAATCAACCGGCGTAAAACATTCGCCATTATCTCTCACCCGGATGCTGGTAAAACAACCCTGACGGAGAAATTTTTGTTATTCGGAGGGGCTATTCAAACGGCGGGCGCTGTAAAAAGTAATAAGATAAAAAAACATGCTACTTCCGATTTCATGGAAATTGAAAGGCAGCGTGGTATTAGTGTGGCCACGAGTGTGATGACTTTTGAATACAATGGGTACCTTATTAACCTATTGGATACTCCAGGTCACAAGGATTTTGCAGAAGATACTTATCGAACTTTAACAGCAGTGGATAGTGTGGTTCTGGTCATTGACTCGGTAAATGGAGTAGAAGCACAAACAAGAAGATTAATGGAAGTAATTGCAATGCGTAAAACGCCTGTAATTGTTTTTATTAATAAGATGGATAGGGATGGAAAAAATCGCTTTGATTTACTCGAAGAAATTGAAAATGAACTAAAGATTAATCTACACCCCATGACAGTTCCCATCAATAGCGGAAAGGATTTTAAGGGAGTGTATGATTTGCATCAAAAGAGTTTGGTATTATTTACTGCTGGAACCAAGGCCAATGATGAGGATGTATTGGAAATTACCGACTTAAATAATGAAATATTAAATAAAAAAATAGGGCAATCGGATGCCGATACCTTGCGCGAAGATGTAGAACTGATTGATGGGGTATATGGTGAATTGAATGAAGCTGATTATTTGAGTGGCCAAACAGCCCCCGTGTTTTTTGGAAGTGCTGTAAATAATTTCGGGGTGAAGGAAATGCTGGACACTTTTGTACGCATTGCACCTACTCCGAGACCTCGACATACAACAATAAGAGATGTAAAACCCGATGAGGATAAATTCAGTGGCTTTATTTTTAAAATACATGCCAACCTCGATCCCAAACATCGCGATAGAATAGCTTTCTTAAGAGTTTGTAGTGGACGATTTGAAAGGAATACCTATTATCACCATGTACGCATGGACCGCGATTTCAGGTTTAGTAATCCTTATTCATTCCTGGCGCGTCAAAAGGAAGTGATTGATGATGCTTATCCCGGTGATGTAGTAGGTTTGTATGATTCAGGTAATTTTAAAATAGGAGATACCCTTACCGAAGGGGAGGATTATTATTTCACTGGCATTCCCACTTTCTCTCCCGAATTATTCAAGGAGGTGATCAACAAGGATCCCATGAAGACCAAGCAATTGGAAAAAGGATTAATTCAGTTAACTGATGAAGGGGTTGCACAATTATTCACTCAATTTGGTGGCACCAAAAAAATCATCGGTTGTGTGGGTGAACTACAGTTTGAAGTTATACAGTACCGATTATTGCAGGAATATGGTGCTTCGGTGCAGATGAATGCATTGCCCTTTTATAAAGCTTGCTGGATTACCAGTGAAGACCCCAAAAAATTG
>CALRKF020000065.1:0-19655 GCA_943367825.1 Chitinophaga pinensis | reverse complement strand
AATCTTTTCAGTTTCAGCGTCTTCACCACTAGGGTCATAGGCTTGTTTTAGGTTGCTGCTAAAGAAAAAAGCTACTGTTTGATAAAAACGAGCAGTAAAACCACCTTTATATTCCTTAATGATATTATAGCAATTATTGCCAGTCTCCCTGTTGATAAGTTTCATTAATACTTTTCCCTGGTAAATACTCAAATTAGTGAGCGGATCTGTGAATTCCTTTCTCAACTCAACTTCGCGACTTTTGATATACCGTTTTCTTTGTTCATCACTGGTAACATTACTCAGTTTGGTATTGATATCATTCAATACAGCACCAGCTCTTTTTGCATAAGGGTAAGTTACATAAATGGCATTTCTTAAGCGGGTCCAGGCAGCAGATTTTTGAGCGGCATAATTATGACTCTTGGAATAGAAAAAGACCGTTGATAATTGCTTTGCCTCAATGGTGTCGCCATTATAAACAACGGCAAAACTTGTAATAGTATCCCTGCTGCTTATTTGCTGCGCGGCCATTCCATGACTTACTAGCAAAAACAACACTAGGAATGGATTTTTAAGTATAATATTTTTTAAAGGCTTACTCAATACATTAAATTTACAATTTCTATTTTATTTATAACACAAAGATGTATAAAGTAACCCCTACCCGCCTTGTGCAGTTTGTTTTTTTGGTTTTTATTAACGCTTGTAATGGGACTGCAATTGACTCCTACAATGAAGTTGCAACAGCTCGGTTAGATTCTATTTCAGAAGCCATTATTGATTCGGCATATATAGCTACCAACAGGAATTGCGATAGTTTATTATTAAATCAGGTACCTGTTTGGACAAAGGAAGTTCAACAAAAAGATAGCAGCCATTTATTGGCTTTCACCGACAGTATGCAATTGTATAGCAACGCTGTGCCAAAAGTGGAAAAGGTAATCCGGCAACTTAAAAAGGATTGTGCTACTAATTTGCGATCAGAAACATATAAGAGAGTGTACCAGCTACAAAAATTAAAATCGCCCATAAAAGGCCGTTCGAAATTTTAGCTCTTTGTCCCATACTCATTAATGTACCTAATGCCATAATGATTAAGCCTGCCCAAACAAATACGATATAAGGAAAAATATAAGCTTTCAGGGTAACGAAATCAAGAATTTTATCCGACTCCTTAACTCCAATTCTTATTTTTCTTTGTTCTGCCACTCCATTGAAATTAAGGTACATGTTTTGAGCATACAAAGTGTCATCTACAAATCTTCCACTGGTTTCATTTACCACAATGGCAGGTGAAGCATGATAGGTCATGCTATCCTTGTTTTTTAAAGTAAGGTAAGCCTGCAAAACTTTTTCATTTTCTTTTACAGGAAAGTTCAAATGAGTAGGATTGCCCGAAACACTATCCAATATAATCCAACCTTTGCTATATAGAATAGTATCACCTACTGCCATTTCGCTCACTTTAAATTGGGTAGTGTCCTTATCAGTATTTTTACTAACGGTATAAGAAATATATGTAAAGATGTCTTTGCCTGTATAGTTTTTAGTATCAGGATTGCTGCTCATATTATTATCCTTCATCTGATAAACATCTGGCATTAAGTAAAAGCTTTCAGTAACTTTTTTGGTCACTGGATCTTTCCTTTCAAAAAGCAATTGATAATAGTTACGGTTTTTTTCTTTTCCTGCTGAATCTCTAACATAGGTAACTTCATAAGGGCCCATTCGAGTTGGAACATTGCGCATAAGCGTAAGGTTCTCCTGTGGGTTATCCTGTTGTTTGGTCATGGGGTCTTTTCCAGTTGCTAGGGTAATGCCATTGGCCCTTGCATCACTTATAACCTGTTTATTGCCAGAAGAAATAAGCATGCCTACTAACATCAGGTTAAATCCGATATGTGCCACAGAACCTCCTGCCACTTTCCATTTCCATTTAATACCCGTCCAGATATATACTGCATTGCCCACTATAGCATAAATACCGGCAAACATGGCCAAGTAGATGGCGATTAAGAAACCATTTCCAAATTTGGTATAATTGATAGGGTACACCATGGCAATGGCAACAGTAATTAGAGAAGACACTAACGTAATCAGCGCAATTCTTTTTAGCGTATATCCGGCAGGGTTAGTTTTGTATTTAAAATATTGTGTGATTGCTGTAAGGATACCTATAATAATAGCCACCAATACCATCGCTTTATTATAGCTATATTCTATTTCCTGTGGGGGAGCCCATTTTGTGCCAAATACTTTATTGATTACTGGAACAGATGTTTTTGTAATAATAAAAATAGCCGATAGGAAAAATATGACAGCCCCAATAAACATCCAGAATTCTCTAGAATTGGATTTTTCTTCTCTTAGTTCAGTAGGTATTTTTTTGTAATGACGGAAGAATAAAAAGAAGGGAGGTATCGTAAAAACAGCAATTAACAATTGCAACATGATTTTCACTACCATATTTTCTTCAGTAAATGCATGTACTGAAGTATCTCCTAAAACACCTGTTCTGGTTAGAAAAGTACTGTATAATATGAATACAAAACTAAGTATTGAAAATACATAACTTGCTTTTAAGGAATGCCCGGTACTCTTATATACCACCATTGTGTGCAAAGCTGCTACCATAATCATCCAGGGTACCAAGGAAGCATTTTCAACGGGGTCCCAAGCCCAATAACCACCAAAAGAAAGTGATTCATATGCCCATTTACCTCCCATCATAATACCTACTCCCAATACACAAACAGTAAATAGCGCATAGGGTATGGCAGGCTGCACCCAATCCTGGTATTTTTTGGTAAGCAAACTACTAAAGGCAAATGCAAATGGTATGATGGTTGCTGCAAATCCAAGGAACAAAACCGGCGGATGGATTACCATCCAGTAATTGCGCAATAACACATTTAAGCCAACACCATCAGTAATAAAGCTCAGGTAATTTGGTTGAGAAAAAATAGGGCCTGGAATTTCATTTCTAGTAAGGCTGAAAGGATTGCTGCCAATTCTTACCCCAAAGAAATAAACTCCTAAAATCATGAGGAATAAAAAGATTTGGGCCATACTGATAAAACCCAAAACTGGTTTTTCCAATTCGGAGGAATTTTTCTTGGGTTTGAAAATCAAGAATAAACCAAGTATACTATGCCAAATACTCCATAGCAAAAAACTGCCTTCCTGTCCTTCCCATATACAGGCCAATAAATATTTAGGTTCAAGTTCTTTACTGCTATGCTTGTATGCGTATAAATATTCGTAGTAATGATTGCTGCAAATAAAATAAATGATTCCAAATATGATAAATATGGAAATACTCTGAACAATAAATGAAATTTTAGCAAGACGATACCACTGTTTACTTTCAGTGAGGTCTTTTACAAAACTCGCTTTGAAAAACGAGTAAGTGGCTATTAATGATGCTACAAAGGCAAGGATAACAAATAAATGTCCAACCTGGCCCGGTAATAAATGTTCTCCTTCAAATTTCATACAAGAATTTCACTGATCAAATAAAATAGTTACATTTTTGCGGCAGGCGTTTTCTCGGGATAGGCTGTATTTTCAGCAGGGACAGGGCTGGCACCTTGATCACCAGCATTGATTGTTTTTTCCAGTTGCTTTTTATTGTCTTTGTATTTACTTGGGCATTTCAATGTGATACTTTTACATTCAAAAACATCGCCTTGCATACTACCTTTTAAAACTACTCTTTCACTTTTTTCAAAATCAGTAGGTTTAGCATCATGGTATACTACTTTTGATTGTGCATTCAAACTGTCTTTAATGTAAAAAACAAGGTAATTAGGATTTTTTTCAGAATATTCAATTGCTTTTGTGGTATCCAATTTGGCTATAATGGTAACGGTTTTTCCTTGTTTTTGTTTTGCAGAAACGATACTCTCGTAAGTGGAAAAATCGGAAGAAGAAAACCCAAAAATCATTAATGCTACAATAGCAGAAGCAACTAAAATTAAAGTAAGTATACTGGAAGTTTTCATTGTTTTTATTTGGTACAAAGATAACTCAAAAAGTCTTTGGTTTGGCTTAAAAAAAACTTCTTTTTACCTAAAGCGGGTAAATCTTTAACACTAAAGTATATTTGCAAACGTTTTAAGAAAAAATGTTATGACTGATTTATCGCAATTTGATCAAAATGGAGTGAGTAATCCCAATAATAATATTTTTGGGTTACCCTTTAGTGAAGAAGATGCCCAATTAGTTATTCTTCCAGTTCCCTGGGAAGTAACAGTCAGTTATAATGCAGGTACTGCAAGGGCTCCTGAACATGTATTAAGAGCTGCTTTACAGGTAGACCTTTATGATCCCGATGTTAAGGATGCATGGAAGAAAGGTTTTTTTATGCGCGAGCCTGACAAGAAAATTTTGATGAAGAGCGACTACCTGCGTAAAGAAGCCGAACTCTATATAAATTATATCGCACATGATGAAAAAGTGGAAGATAATAAGTTCATGTGTAAAAGTTTAAAAGAAATCAACGAGGGAGGCATTTTCTTAAACAATTGGGTATACCAGCAAACAAAAGATTTATTGGACCAGGGTAAGTTGGTGGGCTTATTAGGTGGAGACCATAGTACACCCTTGGGCTATTTCAAGGCAATAGCTGAAAAATATGGCGAATTTGGAATTCTTCAAATAGATGCACATTGCGATTTGCGAAAGTCATATGAAGGTTTTAAATATTCACATGCTTCGGTTATGTACAATGCACTTGAAGAAATACCGCAGCTGCAAAAACTAGTTCAAGTAGGAGTAAGAGAATTTTGTGAAGAGGAATGGGATTATATCGCCAAAAGTGATTTTAGAATCATTACTTATTTTGATAAGGAAATTAAGGAACGCCAATACGAAGGTCAAACATGGAAGGCAATTGCAGATGAAATGATTGAGCAGCTGCCAGAAAAGGTTTTTATTAGTTTTGATATTGATGGATTGGATCCCAAATTGTGCCCGCATACTGGTACACCTGTACAGGGCGGATTTGAAACAGGACAAGTATTTTACCTTTTCAAACGCCTTCTTTTAAGTGGAAGAAAGTTAATAGGGTTCGACTTGAATGAAATTGGTGTTAGTCAGGATGAGTGGGATGAAAATGTAGGTGCAAGATGCTTGTTTAAACTTTGTAATTTATTGGTTGCTGCCAACAATTAAGCTATGGAATACCGGCTTGTCTTAAAAGATAATAATGAAAGAGCCTACCGATTGTTTTATTGGTTTCTTTTTAGTCTTCATTGGATTCTAGTAACATTGACATCCTTATCAAGTGATGAACGTTACAATTTGTGGGGTATTTATATAGTCATCTTACTATATGCTTGTTTGTTATTACTGTTTACTGGATACCGAAAACAACCATCCGTTTTTCAACGACTTCATTTTCTTGGTTATATCTTTCACGGTTTTGTTTGGTGGATAGTAGGAATATATTTGGCCATTCCACTGCTTTTGGCCATTGTATTATTATCGCTTTATGTTAAAAACAAAAGCACCAGCATTGTTTTTAATGATCAAGCAATCATGTTGAATAAAATTTTTGGTAGCGAAAAGTATAGTTGGCAACAATATGAAAATATAATTTTAAAAGATGGTTTGCTAACACTTGACAGAAAGGACAATCATTTATTGCAAGTAGAAATAAAAGCAGCTTTGCCACAGTCTGAAAAAGAATTTAATGATTACTGCCATTCCCAATTAGTTGCAGTAAAATAATTTTTAGACATTCCACTTATTTTGTATATTGGTTATATACATTTTATTAACCTAATGCACAGCTTTTCATCCCTTTTTACATTAATTTATATTAAAATTTGTAAGGTAAGCGAAAGATGCTTACTTTAGATGTAGGATAAATTTTAACTAAAAACCTAAACCAAACCGAACATGAAAAAAGTAAGAATTTTATTTCTTTCGGTAGGGTTTTTTGTCTCTTCTCAAGCCTTTTCACAATCAGTTACTCCGGCTACCTTCAACGCTTCAGGTGGAACAAATTTTTTCACTTATTATCGTTTTGAATGGAGTTTTGGAGAAGCCATGGCCATTGAAACCATGGAAGCTTCCGGAAACCTGAAAGTAACCAATGGTATTTTGCAACCTGGCACCCATAACCCAGGAGCTAATAATACCACTAATGATTGGGGTGCAGAAGAAATAAAAATCTTACCAAATCCTGTTCAGAATCAATTAGAGATTGATTTTATGAGCAAACAAAAAGGGCAGGTCACCATGACCCTCTTTGATGAAGCCGGAAAACTGGTTTCCAATCGTCAATTCAATTATTATGGTACAGAAAGAATTGAAAAATGGAATTTTGGACCCTATCCATCGGGTGCTTATTTCCTAAAAATTCAGTTGGTACCCTCTGCAGGATCTGCAGCAAAAAACAGTTCTTACAGGGTGATTAAAGTAAAATAATTCATCCCTTTGTTAAAAAGAAATCTATCAATCAAAAAACGTAAACATGAAAAAATTATTTTTTACATTAATGGTCAGCTTTATGGCCTTGCTGGGTTTTGCACAAGCACCCAATCTGATGAATTATCAGGGAGTTGCACGCAATGCAGTAGGTAATGTACTGGCAAATCAATCCATTGGATTGAAATTAAGTATTTTGAATTCAGTAGGTGGTACAGTAGTATATAGTGAAACACGTACCTTATTAACCAATGCTTTTGGTTTATTCAATGTAGTAGTAGGTGGCCCGGGTGCTACCAGCACTACCGGTACCATTGCAGGGGTGAACTGGGGCGTTGGTGGTGGTGCGAAATATTTGCAAGTAGAAATTGATCCTGCAGGCGGAACCAATTATACCAATGTTGGCACAACTCAATTAGTAAGTGTTCCTTATGCTATGAATGCAGCAGGTGCTTCACCAATTGGAACTGCAGGGGGCGATCTTTTAGGAAGTTCTTATCCTAATCCAGTGATTGCTCCATTGGTTGTTACTACTGGTAAACTAGCAGATGGTGCTGTTACAACTCAAAAATTAACTTTCCCTATCAATAAAACGCAAGCAGATGCAGCCAATGCTTTAATTGCAATGACTAATTCTTCTAATACTGGTACTACTGGTGCAATTGCAGGAACCAGCGCTAGTCAGGATGCAAGTGCTACTGCCATCAGCGGTACTATTTCTTCTACAACTCCTGGAGGTTTTTCAACAGCTGTTAGAGGTATCAATAACGGTACAGGGGGTTTAGGTATTGGTGTTTGGGGTAGCCAAGCTGGTTCTGGATGGGGTGTATATGGTACTACTCCTAGTGGTATTGGTGTGAATGGTAATGCTACTTCTGGCATTGGTGTAAATGGTTCTTCTACCAGTGGTATTGGTGGACGTTTTAACTCTACTAGCGGTCAAGCACTATATACAACAGGTGCAGTAAGATTAGAAGGTATTGGTGAAGCTGCCAATCGTGTTTTAACTTCAGATGCTGCTGGTAATGCAACATGGCAAGCTGTTGGTGCAAGTGGTGCATTGACTGGATCTGGCACTTTGAATTTTGTTCCTAAATGGACACCTGCAGGAACACAATTAGGAAATTCATTACTGTATGATGATGGTAGTAGTGTTGCATTAGGTACTACAACTCCTACCCATCGTTTCACTGTTAACCATAGTGGTTCAACAGGTATCGGTGTTAATTCAACTGCAGGATTTTCGGTAGTTGATATCAATGCTGCTAGTGGTGATGCCGCTTTGCGTTTTGGAAACAATGGCGTAAATCAATGGAATATTCGTAATCGTCCAGCAGATAATTACCTTGAAATATTTGAACTAGGTGGTGGTGGTAGCCGTATGGTTATCCAAGATGCTACTGGTAATGTGGGTATTGGTGAAACTGCTAATCCTACTTATAAGTTGGATGTATTACATGGTGGTTCTACCGGTATTCGTAGCCGTTCTAGCGGAAGCTTCTCGGTAGTTGATATTGATGCTGCGAGTGGTGATGCAGCTTTGCGTTTTCAGGCAGCAGGTGTTGGTCAGTGGAATACCCGTAACAGACCAGCCGATAATTATTATGAAATTTTTGAATTAGGTGGTGGAGGTAGCCGCGTAGTTATACAGGATGGTACTGGCAATGTAGGTATCGGTGAAACTACTTCTCCTTCTTATAAATTAGATGTATTACATGGTGGATCTACAGGTATCCGTAGCCGTTCTAGCAGTAGTTTCTCTGTAGTTGATATTGATGCTCAAAGTGGAGATGCAGCTTTACGTTTTGCAAGAGCAGGTGTAAACCAGTGGAATGTTCGTAATCGCCCTGCTGATGATTATTTTGAAATTTTTGAATTAGGTGGTGGTGGAAGCCGCGTGGTTATTCAAGATGCCACTGGTAATGTAGGTATTGGTGAAACCACTTCTCCCTCTTACAAGTTAGATGTATTACATGGAGGGGCAACTGGTATTCGCAGCCGCTCAAGCAGCAGTTTCTCAGTAGTGGATATTGATGGTCAATCTGGTGATGCTGCTTTGCGTTTTGCAAAAGCAGGTGTAAACCAATGGAATACCAGAAACAATCCAGCTACCGATGATTATCAAATTTTTGAATTAGGTGGCGGCGGCGAAAGAATGCGTATCGACAATACAACAGGTAAAGTTTGGGTAGACCAGGACTTTACAGTGGTGGGTGTGAAAGCATTTACAATGGATCATCCGCTTGATCCTGAAAATAAACTGCTGATGCATGTTGCAGCTGAAAGTAATGAAGTGATCAACTTTTACAGTGGTAACATAACTACCGATGCAAGTGGTAAAGCTACAGTAACGCTTCCTGATTATTTTGAGGCAATCAATAAAGATTTCCGTTATCAGTTAACTGTTATCGGCTCTTTTGCTCAGGCAATCATTAACAAAGAAGTAAGTAACAATAAATTTGAGATTGCTACAAACATTCCAAATGTAAAAGTTAGTTGGGAAGTAAAAGGCGTTCGTAATGATGCCCGTATGCAAATGTATCCATTTACTGCTGTTCAGGATAAAACTGCTGCACAAAAAGGTAAGTATATTGATCCTGTTTCTCATCATCAACCAGCAAGCAAAGGTGTTAGTTATGATGCAAGTATAGAAAAAGGTAATTCTTCATTGAATGACGTTGCTCCTGTAGTTTACAAGGCCGCAAATCCTGCAAATACATCTGGCGGAAGTTTGGAACAACAAAAAATTGTTCCTCCTGTAACTACTAAATCCATAGAAAAGAGTGGTAGTACTGAAGATGTAAAACCAATTATTACTGAAAAGAAAGTTTTACCAATAGATGGTAGTGTAAAACCTCAGGAATCTAAAAAAGAGTAAACAAAAATTCCTGCTAAACCAGCAGAGAATAATGGAATTACAAAAGACTAATATTGAAACAATCTTTTGGTTTGGCCGTAGAAATTTTTCTACGGCCTTTTTTTATTGATGATTGTATGGAAATTTTAACGGCCTGCATCTATAAGATATAAAACTCCTGTTTATGCAAACCAATTTCTCCCTCTCCGTCATTCATCCTTCTTTTGAATTATTAAAAAGATCGGCTAAAATTCTTCATTTTATTGCTGCAGCAACTATTTTGATAGATGCCGTACATGAATGGCGTATACACGATGGGGGAACTGTATTATGTATTACACAAGGCATCATTGCTATTGATATCATGATACTTGTTTTTTTTACAGGAGAGGTGTTGATAGAAGCCCCCAAAATGAACCTGCTATTTAGGTTTATTGAATCCCTTGTTTTACTTGGTATTGCAGTCAATCTTGCATTTGATGGCCATGCTTTGTTTTCCCTAATGCATTTTATTGCCAGCTTTGGCTATTTCTTTTTATTACATCGAGAAGCTAGGGTTATTAAGAGAGAAAATGTAAATATTCGTGCTACTGGTATTGTATTACCCGATTTAATGAAAGATGCAGAAATTGGATGGGACGAAATTAAATCCATCATACCACGGTATCATAGTATTATTATTGAAACACTCCGTAACAAAAAAATAGAGTACCACTTAAGGACTAATTTAAAAATTGACGAACTGGAGCAAATTGACGATTTTTGCCAAAAGCATTTAATCAGCAACTGACCCTGTTTTTCAAAATAATGGAGGCATGGTCGGGTCAATTAATTAGGTCCGCAATGAGTTTATCACAATCGCCTTATATACTTTATTCAGATGGGAAAGGGAATATCTTTGAAGACACTTCTCTTTATGTAACTGGTAGATCAGGTTGGGATGCCATGCTCGTGCCTGAAGAAGATTGGATAGAATTACCTACAGGGGGCAATCTATATGAACTACCTGGTAGAAGAGGCATTGGTATTGATGTTGAAACAGGGGAAATGCGGTTGTGTGAAAAAGGCTGGGCTGTGGCTGCTTTTATTCCACCTGCACATACCGGACTTTATATAGCAGCCTATGAAACAGCAACCGATGCGCCAACATTACCATTGTTTTGTTATACTGCTGCAGGTTGGCTCAATGAAAAATTTTATGTGCCAGCTGTTCGTATCGAAAATGATATCCGTCAAGAATGTGAAGGGTATGATGAGAAAATAATAAAAAAAGGAACAGCGCAGCTTTTAAAAAATTATCCTCATAATCGGTTGGTAAAACACCTGATGGAGAATTGTTGCAATACCTACCATTGCCCTGCTGCAAGAAATTTTGCTATGGGTAGATGGGAGTGTCCTGTGCCGGCTTCACCTGCTTGTAATGCCAATTGCCTTGGTTGTATTAGCTTTCAGCCAGAAGAAGAAACAATCATCAGTACCCAAGATCGGTTAAGTTTTAAACCCACTGCAGAAGAGATTGTTGAATTTACCGTGCCTCATTTGGAAACTGCTCCCTTCCCTTTAATCAGTTTTGGTCAGGGTTGCGAAGGAGAACCTTTATTGATGTGGGAAGTTATACGGGATAGCATAATCGAAATAAGAAAACATACCGATAAGGGAAGTATCAATATCAATACCAATGGTAGCAAACCCGATGCTGTAGAAGCTTTGTGCAAAGCAGGGTTGAATAGTATTCGCGTTAGTACAAATAGTGCCAGAGAGCATATTTATAATCCTTATTATCGTCCCAATAATTATCTATTTAATGATTTGATAAAAAGCCTAAAGGTTGCAAAGAAATACGGCGCCTGGACAAGTATCAATTATTTTGTTTTCCCTGGCATGACAGATAGTATAGAGGAGTATGAAGCGTTGAGAAAATTAATTAAAAAGACCAATCTATCGATGATTCAATGGCGCAATTTTAATATTGATCCCGATTGGTACCTAGGAAAAATTGGCGTCACCGAAACGGGCACTTGCATGGGCATTAAACAAATGATGCAATTGATACGGGAAGAATTTCCTGATTTGAAATTCGGTTATTTCAATCCTTCCATGGAAAGAATTAAAGGAGATTATGAATCGGATTTTGCACATTGATTATTTCTTGAAAGCAAAATACACTGCTCCTACGATACAAATAAAACTGGCCATGTATTTCCATTGAAGCGGTTCTTTCAAGTACCATACTG
Organism: Chitinophaga pinensis; assembly: GCA_943367825.1. Taxonomy (GTDB): domain Bacteria; phylum Bacteroidota; class Bacteroidia; order Chitinophagales; family Chitinophagaceae; genus Ferruginibacter; species Ferruginibacter pinensis_J. The sequence continues at coordinate 8,147 of CALRKF020000065.1, read as the reverse complement.
CAAAAATGGTAAAAATGACTAGTGTTATGAGTTCCTGCGTTATTTTTAATTGAAAACCATTGAAACCATTATTAAATCCAATACGGTTGGCAGGCACCATTAAACAATATTCAAAAAATGCAATACCCCAACTAATTAAAACCGCCTTCCATAATGAGATTTCGCTGTTTTTTAAATGACCATACCAGGCAAATGTCATAAAGATATTACTAGCGATTAACAATAAAACGGTCTTCAGCATAGCTAATTATTTTAAAGTAGTTAAATAATAATATTAAAATTAAGCAGATTATGTGCATAAAAAACCCCGGCATAACCGGGGTTCAATTTTTCAAGGTACGATGATTTACTGCAGGTTTTTCTCTACTATTATTGATGTAATCTAATATCTCCCAAATCGCGGTCGCCACCGGAAGAGATACTTACATTGTTGATAATCGAATCTTTGTAAGGAGCAGTTGGTCTAATAATTACTTTTACTGTATTGGTTCTGATGCCCCTTATTTTAAATTCTCCATCTGGTTCAGGAATTGCCAATAAAGTATCTGTTCCTGCAATGACCATAACGGAGGCTGGTAATGCAGCAGATGGTTTTATTTCTCCTTCCAGTCTACCACTATTGTTATTATTAAATGAATGGATACGTGGCTTCAATTCATACTGATTATTGTTTAAACGGATAATAGAACCATGGCCATCAAAATCAATCCATAATTGGAAACTATTAGCACGTATGCGATCAATATCATCAACATTGATTATTACTTGTCTGTTTTGATCCCTTATTATCAATGGATATGTCACCCCATTTCTAACCACTGAGTTATTAGTGCCTAAGGTCATTCTCAATTTCTTGATTTCTCCATTGGGTATATAGTCATGCACAAAAAGTGTATCCACTCCATTTCTGAATTTAAGGATATTGTAAATGCCTGCACGAATAGCTACGGTATCCCAGAATTCATTGCCGGCACTTGTTTCTACTTTCACCTCTACCATTCTGATGTCTATAAAAATAGAATCAAATATCAGACTGGGGTCGTCGGTCAAAAATAATTTAAACTGGCTTTTGCCTGCAGGTATACTATTGTCATCCTGGATATTTTGTTTCTGGCAGGAACTGATGAATAATACGGTTCCAATTAGTACCGATCCCAGTACGGTTAATAATTTCATTGTTTTCATAAAATGTAATTTTTTTAGTGATTCAATAAATACGATGTAAAACTAAATGCCGACAGGGGACTTAAAAACTAAAGCTGGATGAAAAAGGGAATGCGTTTGCCAGACGGGTAAAAACAAGTACTGAACAGATAATTATTGTTTTGTATGCTTGTAAAATCAAAATATAGGGGTAAAAATAAAGGCGCTAATACAGCGCCTTTATTTTTTGGAGGGGGTAGTAATCGACTAATTCAAGCTCCTGAAATCGACGGGAACCAATTTGCTTACACCGGCTTCTTGCATAGTAACTCCATAAATAACATCTACTGCACTCATGGTTTGTTTATTATGCGTTACAATTATAAACTGCGAGTTTTCGCTAAACTTCTTAATCATATTGGTGAATTTTCCCACATTGGCATCATCCAAAGGCGCATCTACCTCATCCAAAATACAGAAGGGGGCAGGCTTAATCAGGTAAATAGCAAATAGGAGTGCAGTGGCTGTTAGTGTTTTTTCTCCTCCACTTAATTGACCAATAGAAGAAGGACGTTTACCCTTTGGTTTAGCCACAATATCAATACCTGTATCTGCCAGATTTTCTGGATCTACCAATACCATATCTGCGGTATCATCTTCTGTGAAAAGGGCCTTGAATACGTTTTGGAAATTTTCTCTTACTTTATTGAATGTATCCAGGAATTGTTGATTGGCCGTTGCCTCTACTTCTTGGATGGTCAGCATTAAACTGTCTTTAGCAGTAACAAGGTCATTTTTTTGTTCCAGAATAAACTCATACCTTTTTTTCATTTCGGTATAGGCTTCAACAGCGGTAGGGTTAATTTCACCGATGTTTTCAAGTCTTTTACGCTGCCGCTCATTTTTTTCCTTGAGTTCTTCCAAAGGCGTGTCGGTGGTCCTTGGTTCATCAATGATGGCATCTAGGTCAACTTTGAACTCCACTTGTAATCTTTCCTTCATACCTGCCAATTGCAGTTTAAGGTCGGTTAGTTTGTCCTTAATTTCATTGAGCAATGTATCAATGCCTTCTTTTGATTTGTGTTTATGCCTTAACTCACTTTCTTTTTCTGACAAAGCATTTCTCAGGTTGTAGTAGGTCTGATCTGCTTCATTTAATTTTTTCTCTTCCGCTTCTTTGTTTTGCAACATGCCTACCAGGGTTGTTTCCAACTCTGATAATAGTGTACTAGTAACAGTTATATTATTACTAGCTTCTGTTAATTGTATATTACTATTCTCTATTTGCTGGGTCAGGTCATTCAGCTGATTGCTCTTGAAATTGAATTCTTGTTGTAAAGAGGCAATTTTACTTTGTTGTTTGGTATGTTGCAGGTTGCTTTCATTAAAGGCACCAGTGGAGGCATTGTATGCTTGTTCTGCTACAGTGTAATCCTGTTCCGAAACCTGTAATTTATTATTCAATTCCTGCAATTGCTCATTAATGGCAGTCAGTTCTTCTCTGGTACTGGCAATGGCTTCATGGTTACCTTCCAGTTGTTCTTGTAAATCGGCCAAGCGAATACTACTGCTTTGATCCAGGTGTTGTAAATTCTCTAATTTATTTTGTAAAGAGAATACCAGGTTGGTCAGTTGATTGATTTCCTGTTGTGTTTGATTAATTGCATTTTCTTTCAATAGCTCATTGTAAGTCATTGCTTCATTATGATGACTTTGAATCTTTTCTTTCAATGCGATAACAATGAGTTCTTGTGCTGCTACTTCTTCTACCAGTTTCTCCAGGTTTTTTGCTCTTCCTATTTTCTTGCCTTCAAAAAGTCCCACACTACCACCGGTCAATGAATACTTACCTTTTACATACTTCCCGTTTTTTTCCAATACAACTGCACCATTACTATTACGAAGTGCCTCTTCATTTTCTGCAATAAAAACATTGCCTAGTAAGTGCTTGGCTAAAAGACTGTATTTTTCATCTATTTCAACTACGCTCAGGGCAGGTATAGTTCCTTCTGGTTGATGTTGTGCTTCAAATTGAGTGAACTTATCTTGTAAAAAGAAATTGGCTTTTCCTTTTTTGTTATCATCCAATAAATGAATGGCCTGTAATCCTTCCTCTAGGTTATTGACTATATAATAATTAAGATAAGGTTCTAAAACATTTTCTACTGCTGCGCGATAAGCTTCTTTTACATAAATGATATCAGAAAGAATCGGAGCAGTATGGTTCCAATTAGGATTGTTGTGTAAAAATTTAACACTATCGGGATAGCCTTCCATTGAATCAATCAGGCTTTTCAACAAGTCGTGCTCATTTTTCTTGCTGTCGAGTTTCCTGCTCTCATCGGCCAGTTCATTTCTTAAACCATCTAACAAGGATTGAGTATGTAATAATTTTTCTTTGGTGGCTTCATGTTGCTCCTGCTGTTCCTGCAATAAATTGCGTTTATCAGCCAGTGCATCCTCTTTTTCTTGTTTCTCAGGTTCTAATTGTTGTAATTGTGCTTGCCGCTGTGTTCTTTCTTCCTCTATTTGAAAAATGGTACGTTGCAAATTTTGAATAGAAGTATCGGCAACGGCTACTTTCTTCTCTGCCTCAAATTGCTGGCGCTGGATGCTTTGATGTTGGCGACGCAATTCATCGATGCTGCTTCTTTTCTCATCAAAAATGCTGCGTTTTTCTTCTACGGCATTTTTGAGTTCATTTAATTTGGCTTCAAACTCAATTAATTTTTGTTCGTCTTCTTGAATTTGATTGCCGGTTAATTGAATGCCTTCTTCTAATCCTTGTAATTGGCCACCTGCTTTTTGTAAAAAATCATGCAGGCTTTTTTCTCTTTCCTTCAAAAATTGTAAGCTTTGAACGCTCAGGCTTTTTTCATTTTCCTTGTTGCGTACAGTATCCAACATATCATTGAAAGCATGTTGCATTACCTGCAAGGCTTTTTCTTTTTCAATCAAGCCCAGCCTTTCTTGTTCTAATGCAGCTTCTTCTACTGCAATAGCAGTTTCTAATTCAATTCTTTTATCCACTTCCGCCTGTTGTTTTTCATTCAGATCGCGGTAAGTGATATTAAATCCTTCTAAGGCTGCTTTTGCTAATTCAATGCTAACCTCTTTATAATCTTTTTTTATTTCAAAATATTTCTCTGCTTTTTTAGCCTGGCTCTCCAGGGTTTTTAACTGATTGTTGATTTCAAATAGCAAATCTTCAATACGTGCCAAGTCCTGTTCCGTGGCATCCAATTTTAGTTTGGCTTCTTTCTTCCTGGTTTTATAAATGGAAATACCGGCAGCTTGTTCTAACATTTTGCGACGACTATTCTCCTTGTCCTTGATAATATCGTCTACCATACCCAATTCGATAATGGCATAGCTATCGGTGCTAACCCCTGTATCCATGAATAGATTATGGATGTCTTTCAATCTACAGGCTACATCATTGAGTCGATATTCACTTTCTCCATTCTTGTAATATTTGCGGGTAACCGTTACCGTATTAAATTCGGTTGGCAGGAGGTTCTTGGTATTTTCAAAGGTGAGGCTTACTTCAGCCAGACCACTGGCACTCCTGCTTTTACTTCCGTTAAAAACCAGGCTTTCCAGGTTTTCACTACGCAGGTTACTAATTTTATGTTCACCAATTACCCATCGGATACTATCTACAATATTACTCTTGCCACATCCATTGGGACCAATGACACCAGTAATACCTTCGTCGAAGTTGAGTACAGTTTTGTCGGCAAAACTTTTAAAACCTTTGATTTCTAAACTTTTTAAGCGCACGTTGTTCCTTGTTTAATAGTCAGGCGGCAAATATAATCGAATGGGAGACAAGAATTTTTTGAATGTGTACACTAGTTATCCCTACTTATTCACAGATTTTTCACAGTAGGGTGGATTACTTCCTTTAACCCAAAATAAGTAGAGTTTATATTTGGATTAGTTGCTAAAAAATAGCATAAAAACAATACTATTGCATGAAAATCATTGAAATGAGTAATTTGTCTAAAATAAGTGGCCAATTGAGATTGATAATCCTATTTAATGGGCTACTTCTTATTTTACTTTATATAGGGAGTTCCTGTCATCCAATAAATAACCCCAAAATGTCGAGCACAAATAACTATGCATTCAGGTTAAAACCTGGCCAGGATTTGAAAAAGGAAATACAGCAATTTGTAAAAGATAAAAATATCCAGGCGGGTTGGATTAGTACAACGGTGGGTAGTCTTAGGCAGTATAATATCCGGTTTGCCAATCAACCAAATGGAGCAATGGATAGTGGGCATTTTGAAATTGTGAGTTTAACAGGAACCGTATCAACCAATGGTTCTCATATTCATATTAGTATCAGTGATAGTACTGGCAAAACAATTGGCGGACATCTACTGGATGGTTGTATTATTTATACCACGGCCGAGATCGTGTTGAGTACAAGTGATGAATTTATATTTGAAAGGAAAAATGATGGCACTACCCCTTGGGAAGAATTGCAGGTAGTGCCTGTTAAAAAGGATTAGGGGACCTTTAAGGGATGCTTATTTCAATTATCATTTATCTTTGCAGACCGCTGAAAGCAGTGACTTTCAGTGTAATATTTTTATGAAATTTTTTCCGGATTCCGCTTTGCAGCAGTTAGAATTTGTTAAGGTAAAGTCCTTATTAGCTGATTTGTGCCGTACTGAATATGCTAAACTTAAAGCCGAGGAATTACGCATCCACACCAAAAAAGAATTTATTGAAAGAGCGCTTGGTCAGACCAACGAATATAAGTTTATACTCTCCTCAGGACTTCATTTCCCCAATGAATTTGTAATGAATTTGCAAAAGGAATTGAAATTACTGGCTATTCCGGGAGCAGTATTGGGAGGGGAGCAATTATTATTAATAAAAAAGTTGGCGGAAAATACAGGCAGTATATTCAGGTGGTTTGATGCAGAACGAAGAGAAGCTTATCCATCATTGGCCAAAGTGATAGACAATTCCTATTATGAAAAAGCTATCAGGGAAATGATTGATGAGGTACTGGATGAAACTGGTACAGTAAAAGACACTGCCAGTGAGGAATTGGATAGAATTCGAATGAATCTTTATCGCAAGCGCAATGAACTGCGCCGCTTATTCGATCGGATTGTTAGTAAAATGAATAAGCAGGGTTACCTGGCAGATATTGAGGAGAGTTTCATGAATGGGCGTAGGGTGTTGGCAGTATTTGCCGAACAAAAAAGAATGGTGAAGGGAATTTTGCATGGGGAGAGTGATAGCCGACGTACTAGTTTTATTGAACCTGAAGAAACCACCGAGCTCAATAATGCTATCTTTTCGCTGGAACACGAAGAAAGCAGAGAAGTATATCGCATATTGAAAGCGCTAACACAACAGTTAAGCATATACGCAGTTTTGCTCAAAGGCTATGCCGATATCGCGGGCACCTATGATTTTATCAGGGCCAAGGCCAAATTGGCGATTGATATGAATGCCCATTATCCGCAGGTGCAGGATCGGGCCTTGGTGCAGCTCATCAATGCCTATCATCCCTTGCTTTATTTATATAATAAGGCCAATGAGAAGCCTACAATACCAGTGGATTTATTACTCAATGAAAAACAAAGAATACTTGTTATAAGCGGTCCCAATGCAGGCGGCAAAACAGTCACATTAAAAACGGTAGGGCTTTTGCAATTGATGTTGCAGAGTGGTTTATTGGTACCCGTTCATCCTGATAGTCAGATGGGTATTTTCAAGCAGATGATGATACATATCGGTGATACTCAGAGTTTAGAATTTGAATTGAGCACCTATTCATCTCATTTAAAAAACATGAAGCATTTCATGGAAAATGCCAATGGGCGTACCTTATTTTTCATTGATGAATTAGGCAGTGGATCTGATCCTAATTTAGGAGGTGCCTTTGCGGAAGTAATCATGGAAGAATTGGCTCATAAGCATAGCATGGGAATTGTAACTACCCATTACCTCAATTTAAAAGTAATGGCCAATAAAGTGGCGGGTATTATTAATGGGGCCATGCAGTTTGATGAAAAGAATTTATTGCCATTGTATAAATTGATTGTTGGCAAACCGGGCAGCAGTTACACTTTTTCAATTGCAGAACGAATTGGGTTAGAAAAAAGGCTTATAGAAAAGGCCAAGCAATTGGTGGATGAAGATCATTTTACATTGGATAAATTACTCAATCGTACCGAGCAGGATTTGCAAAGAATTGACAAAGAAAAATCTGAATTAAGACAACTGGTGCTGGAAAATGAAAGATTGAAAAAAGAGATGCAAAGCGTATTGAATAAGGAATCCCATTTGCAGGAAGTGGAGAAAATGAAGCATCAGAATAAAATTTCCGAAGAAAAACTGGCTTATTTGAAAGATATGGAGCGAAGGCTAAAAGCCATGGTAGTAGAATGGAGAAGGGCAGAGGATAAATCGGTGGTAGTAAAAACGATTGGGGCCTTGCTCTTTAATCAAAAAGAAAAGTTTACCACCGAGCGGCAACAGCAAAAGCAACTTGAAAAATTTGAAGAAATTGGTGGCGATGTAAAAGTGGGGGATAAAGTAAAAATGAAACAGAACCGTAATACGGGTATCGTAAAAGAAATAAAGGGCAAGAAAGCATTATTACAGGTAGGCATCATGCCTATGACAGTAGCTTTAAAGGACCTGGTAGTGATTAAAGATAAAATTCCTGATACCGCTGAATAACTTAAGCGCTGGTAATATAACTCCGCAATTGATCAGCAGATTCTTTGTACATCAAACTGGTTTCATGTACCAGGTCAACGATAGAAATGATTCCTACTACATGTCCATTTTCCAAAACAGGTAAATAGCGTGCATGCGTTTTAGTTATGATGTCGAGGCATTCTTCCACACTGTGTTGTGGACTCACGATGGGAGATTCGGTGTTCATGATTTCAGCCACGGGGGTGTCGTGTGAATGTTTACCCATCAGTACAACTTTTCTAGAATAATCTCTTTCAGAAATTATACCC
>CALRKF020000064.1:0-19793 GCA_943367825.1 Chitinophaga pinensis | reverse complement strand
TTCACCTCGGTTACTCTTTTCTTTCCATTTACAGTTGGCCGAAAGCCAATACTCATCATGCCTTTGTAACGCTGTTTTTCTACTTCGGCATATACCGCATAAATACCATCTCCCAATACTATTTTTTCTTCATTGGTGCTTTTTAAATTGGCAGTAGGATAACCAATTGTTCTTCCAATTTTATCACCATGTATTACTTCCCCTTGGAAAAAGAATGTATAGCCTAATAATTTATTGGCTTCCTCAATTTGTCCCTGTAAAATGGCATTGCGAATATTGGTACTGCTTACTTTTACGGCATCCAGTAAATGCTCGGGTATTTCTTTAAGTTGATATCCGTATTTAGCGGACTCCTCTGCCAATAATTTAAATCCACCTAAGCGGTCTTTACCAAAACGATGGTCATATCCGATAATAATCGTGTGTGGATGAAATTGAGCTACTAAAAAATCGCTTATATATTCTGCTGCTGTTTGATTGGCAAAATAGTCTGTAAATGGCACAATTACCAGGTGGTCGATGCCTGTTTTTTCCAATAATTCGATTCTTTCTTCCAAACTATTAATTAAGCGAATACCGGTGACGATTGACGAAACCACTTTTCTGGGATGTGGATGAAAGGTGATTATGACCGATTCTCCACCCACAGCAAGGGCGGCTTCTTTTACTGTTTGAATGATTTGTAGATGTCCTTGGTGCACACCGTCGAATGTTCCAATAGTAATGACAGCATTTTTAAATACTGGTAATGGGTCGTTATGATAATATAATTTCATGGGAAACTGGTGCAAAACTATGAATATTGAATCTTGAATATTGAATACTGATCAATTATTTTTGCAGCCTAAATTATTACCATGTCGCTTTACTCAAAAAGGGGTGTGTCTGCACAAAAAGAAGAAGTACATGCAGCGGTACAAAAGCTTGACCAGGGCCTATTCCCACATGCTTTTTGTAAAATATACCCCGATTATCTGGGTGGGGATGATAATTATATTAACGTCATGCATGCTGATGGCGCTGGTACAAAAAGTATTCTAGCCTATCTATATTGGAAAGAAACAGGTGATATAAGTGTTTGGAAAGGCATTGCACAGGATGCCATTGTGATGAATTTAGATGACCTGCTTTGTGTTGGGATATATGACAATATTGTTTTTAACAGTACAATTGACCGAAATAAACATTTAATTCCGGGAGAAGTATTACAGGCAATTATCAATGGAAGCCAGGAACTGTTTAATACATTGAAGTCTTTTGGCGTAAATATTCATTATTTGGGTGGCGAAACAGCCGATGTAGGGGATGTAGTGCGTAGTGTAGCCGTTAACGGTACCATGACCTGCCGCTGGCCAAAAGATAAAATTATTACCAATGAAAAAATAAAAGCCAATGATGTAATTGTTGGATTTGCGAGTTTTGGACAAGCTAATTATGAAACGAATTATAATAGCGGCTTGGGTAGTAATGGATTGACCAGTGCCAGGCATGATGTATTGAGTAAGTTTTATGCTAGTAGTTTTAAAGAAAGTTATGACACAAATCTTCCTGATGAAGTGGTGTATATTGGTAAGCATCGGTTAACAGACAAAACAAACTCAGGTACTACAATTGGAAATTTACTGCTTAGCCCTACACGAACCTATGCGCCTGTTTTGAAACAATTATTAGAGCAGCATTTTGACAAAATTCATGGTTTAATACATTGTAGTGGTGGCGGACAAACAAAATGTATGAAATACTTACCCGGTAATTTCAAAATCATCAAGGATAATTTATTCAGTCCTCCCGAAATTTTTAATATCATACAACAGAACAGCGGTAGTAGCAATAAGGAGATGTATGAGGTATTCAATATGGGTTGTAGGTTAGAAATTTATTGTGATGCAGAAAATGCAGAAGTAATGATTGATGCAGCTCAGTCATTTGGGATTGCCGCACAAATCATTGGCAGGGTAGAAGAGTCACCCAAAAAAGAGCTGTTGATACATGCTGATGGGGAAACTATTGTTTACTAAATTTATTTGAATTGATATTGTCTAATCTTTAGCAAAGCAGGAAGTAAAGGCTTCAATTAAATTACTTATATTTTTTTTAACAAGCCTGCATAAAATATTTTTCCTATTAGGTACTGTAAAAGCTAAATTTGCCTACCATTGGGTTGATCAAAGACTCCCTGTTGGTATCAACAATAAATCAGCAAAATATGTCTCAGTCAATTGTAGAATTAAAGAATGTGAATATTTATCAGGGATCAAGCTTGATATTGAGTGCAGTAAATATATCGGTAGATAAGGGTGAATTTGTGTACCTCGTAGGTAAAACTGGCACCGGAAAAAGTAGTTTGCTCAAAACTTTATATGGCGATTTGCAACTGACCAATGGCGAGGGTTGGGTAGCTGGGTATAATTTAAAAGACCTCACTTGGAAAACTGTGCCATTTCTACGCCGGAATTTGGGTGTTGTATTTCAGGATTTTCAATTATTGACTGATAGAAATGTACACAATAATCTAAAATTTGTTTTAAAAGCCACTGGTTGGAAGGATGAAAAACTCATGGATGAAAAAATAACCGATGTATTGGACAAAGTGGGTTTGAAGACCAAAGGATTTAAAATGCCATTTGAATTGAGCGGCGGGGAACAACAAAGAGTGGATATTGCACGTGCATTATTGAATTCGCCCAAATTGATACTGGCCGATGAGCCCACTGGTAATCTTGATCCTGAAACCAGTGACGAAATCATGCAGTTACTATTTCATATCAGTCGCGATTATAATACTACGATTATCATGGCCACCCATGATTATATGGTTATTAATAAATTTCCGGCTAGGACTATTAAGACTGAAATGGGTAAAGTTTGGGATAATGCCTCGGTAACTGTCTAGTTTACTTATTATTTTTTTCTGACCAAAACATTTCTATTAGTGCGGCAGCATTGGCATTATTATTATATAGCCTTTGCAGTAAGCCGTTTCTTTTTTCAATTTCATTTTCTGAAAATGGTTGCTCATAATAGGGAAGAATTTTATCACGATATGCTTCAGCTGTTTCAGCAATAATGCAGGTAGTCTCTAGTCCGGAACCCGCTACCCCTTGTTGATTAACGAGGCAATGCCTTCCATTGAAAACCGCATTGATTAATTTTAACTTAACGCCCGTTTGATTAAATGAAGGTAGGATATGTATTTGTGCTTTAGCAATAAGGTCCTGCATTTCCTGCTGAGAAGGGTTTGCTACCAGGCAAGTATTGGATTGGCGGTGTGCCCATTTTTCTAATAAAGGAGATGGGTTTTTCCCCGCAATAACCAATGGCGTATTGATTTGGTTAAATACATGTTGCAAAAGCCAAAGTGCTGCTTTCTCATTTTCATTGATAGAAAGATTTCCATGGTATAGGCAAAAGCAACCCTTGCCTTCTTTTCCAAGCGCCAATTGATGTGGAATAAAAACAGGCATTGTTTGAATGTCTTTGGCCCCCAATACTGATTTATATAATGCAGTATCTTGTTCACTCACTGATAGAATACTGACATTGTTGGCAATGGAGTGTTCATATTTTTTTAGCAGTTTACTTTCCCATGTATAATACCATCGCTTGATCCAATTGGATTCATTTCGGGCTAGTTGCTGGTAATACTTAAATTCGGTATTGTGCAAACGAAGTATACATTTTCTGTGATTTAATAGCCCCTTATAGAGATAGTAACTACAATGAATGCCTTCCAGCAAAATAGGGAAATTGTCTTTTTTTAAATTGGATAAAAGCAATTGGCTCTTTCGAGAGTTAACGATAAAGGGTATGCGAAAAGAAAATCCTTTTAAGTTTCTGGTTCGGGGATAATACAATACTTCAACGCAATATTTATTCAATTCTTCCTGAGGTGCTCTGCCCTGCGTAAAGCAATGTAAATGAATCTTTATGCCTGCCTGGTGTAGGGCTTTTAATTTATAGAACAAGTCTACCACGCCTCCATAATCAGCCGGCCAGGGTACATCATGTGTAATAATATGTAAATGTTTATCCAAGTAATTGTTTGTAAAATTGAATGAGTATTTTTTCTTCCTCGCCCCAGTGTAAATGTTTTTTTGCCACTGCACAATTGGCTTTTAATCGTTCATATAGTGCGGTATCCTTTAGTAATAAATTGATAGCAGTTGCAATCGTTGTTTCATTTAATTCATCCAGCAAGATAGACACCTCGTATTGGTCATTGATTCTCTTATATTCAGGAAAATTCATGCTTATTTGCGGTGTTTCAAACTGTATATAATCAAAAAATTTATTGGCCAGCGAATAGTATTGATTGAGCCCAATATTTTCTACCAGGTTAATCCCTATTTTGGCCTTTTGTGTAATCGCGTCCAGTTCTTTAGGTAATCGCTTTCCCATTAATAACACTTTATTCGGCAAATCGTTCTCTTTAATTAAATCAATAGTTGCCTGCATGAAATTACCGTCTCCGTAAATATGAAGCGGGGCGTCTAATGATTTCATGGCTGGTATTAAATATTCCAATCCCCTTGCCTCATTGACTGCGCCCTGGTATAATAGCATATTTTCTCGGGGGAGCTTATAGTTATTAGTCTTCTTTTCGGGAAGGTTTCTTATTATGCTATAATGAACGCCATAATTTTTTTCAAAAGCCTCGGCAATACTTTGGCTAACCGTGTATCCATGCTTGAATCGGGGGATGGTCTTTTTTTCTATCCAGTGCCAGATTCTATAAATAGCTGGTCTGCTGATAATCTCTTTTTGCTGGCTAAAATACTCATGCGCATCATAGACCCTTTCAATGCCTTTTAATTTAGAAATAAGGAGGCAGGGGAGGATGGTGTCCAAGTCAATCGCACAGATACAATCGGCAGTTTTGAAAAGTAGGTAAAACAAAAGCCTGATATTATATTCCAGGTAAAAGGCTTTCCCTTTATTAAAAAAACATTTTAATCGCTTTTGGCGGTAAGGGCTAGCCACCAAAACTGGAGATGTTTTTAATTGCCTGCCAATTAATTGAATATCAAAGCCTGCATTCGCCAGAGATTGGCAAATTCTAATCATTCGCTGATCAAAACTTAGGTCGGAACTAACTGTAAAAATGATTTTTTTCAACTAAAAAGGGTTTGACCGGAAGTAAATTACTGCCAAATTACAAATTAAGCCTTTATAATTGATGGTTTTACCGAAAATATGACTTACTTTTGCAGCCAATTTTTGAGATAATAATTGGATGAACTAAAAAAAACTGAGATGCCGTATTTAACAATCGAAAAGAAAGCAAACATTTTTGCAACATTTGGCGGAAAAGCCAGCAACACCGGTTCTATTGAAGGACAGGTTGCACTATTAACCGAAAGAATCAATCACATTTCAAATCACTTGAAAGTGAACAAAAAGGATTTTTCTTCACAAAGGGGTTTGATGATGATGGTAGGTCAGCGTAAGCGCCTCCTTACTTACTTGAGCAAGCACGACTTGACTGGCTATAGGGCCCTGATTGAAAAACTTGGTCTCCGTAAATAATCTTACTACACTATGTACAAATAAATTATTCCCAACAGTTTTTATGACAGTTGGGAATTATTCTTTTTACATAGATTTTATCATGGTGCAACAGGTGTTTGTACCTTAAATTTTACTTTATGTCAGCATTGAATCCTAAAAACGTTACGTTTGATATAGGTGGTGGCCGTATGGTTACCATCGAAACCGGTAAATTGGCCCGTCAGGCCGATGGAGCCGTTACTGTCCGTCAGGGCAATTGTATTATTTTGGCTACAGTAGTGGCTAATAAAGAGCCTAAAGATGGCCAAAGTTTTTTCCCATTGTCGGTTGACTATCAGGAAAAATTTGCCTCAGCTGGTCGTATTCCGGGTTCTTTCTTCAAAAGAGAAGCAAGACTGAATGATTATGAAATCCTTACTTCCAGGTTAATTGACCGCGCTTTGCGTCCCTTATTTCCAGAAGATTATTTGTGTGATGTACAAGTATTGGTTACCCTAATATCATCAGATGCAGAAGTTATGCCCGATTCTTTGGCATGTTTAGCTGCTTCTGCTGCACTGGCAGTTTCTGATATTCCCATTCAGGAAATTATTAGTGAAGTTAGAATTGGCAGGCTGGATGGACAGTTTGTTATCAATCCAAGTAGGACTGATTTGACCAAATGTGATCTTGAATTCATTATCGCTGCTACAGAAAAGAATATAATGATGGTGGAAGGTCAGGCAAAAGAATGTCAGGAAGAAGACCTAGTTAAAGCCATTGAATTAGCACATGATGCTATACGTATTCAAATTAAAGGGCAGGCTGCATTAAGGGATTTGGTAGGAATTACCGCTAAAAGGGAATATACCAAACCTTATCGCAATGAGGAATTGAACGAAAAAATTACTGCTTTTGCTAAAGATAAAGTGTATGCAATTGCAGCTTCTGCATCTGCTAAGCACGAAAGAACGGATGCTTTTGCAGCTTTGAAAGATGAAGTAAAAGCTTACTTAGGGGACGATTTACCCGATGCAGATAAGGCTCTAATTGGTCATTATTATGGCGATTTGCAATATTATGTGGTTAGAGACATGATTTTAAATGACCGTAAACGCTTGGATGGAAGGGGTACTGAAGACATTCGTCAACTGACAATGGAGACAGATATTCTTCCAACTCCGCATGGTTCTTCTTTGTTCACAAGAGGTGAAACACAATCACTTACAACGGTTACTTTAGGAACTAAATTAGATGAATCTTTGAGTGAAAGTGCTGCTATCTCAAGTTTCTCCAAATTCTATTTACACTATAATTTTCCACCATTTAGTACCGGTGAGGTTAAAATGATTCGTGGTGTTGGGCGTAGAGAAGTAGGACATGGTAACCTGGCTTTGCGTTCATTGAAACAAATGATGCCTGGTACCGAATACCCTTATACTGTTAGAGTAGTAAGTGATATTTTGGAATCTAATGGATCTTCATCTATGGCAACAGTATGTGCTGGTTCGCTTGCATTAATGGATGCTGGTGTACCCATTGCCAAGCACGTAAGTGGTGTAGCCATGGGGTTGATTACAAAGGGTGACAAATTTGCTGTTCTTACCGATATCTTAGGCGATGAGGATCATTTGGGGGATATGGATTTTAAAGTAACAGGTACCCGGGAAGGTATTTGCGGTGTACAAATGGATATTAAAGTGGATGGCCTAAGTATGGACATTATGCGTCAAGCATTGGCTCAAGCTAGAAAGGGTCGTTTGCATATTTTGGATGCCATGTATGCCACTATTGAAGCAGCAAGAGCAGATGTGAAACCACATGCTCCTAGGATGGTGAAAATATTTATTGATAAAGAATTCATAGGAGCAGTAATTGGGCCACAAGGTAAAGTGATACAAGAGATTCAGCGCGAAACAGGTACTACCATTACCATTGAAGAAGTTGGTAATGTGGGAGAGGTAAGTATATTCTCTGCAGCTAAAGAAGGATTAGATAAAGCTTTAGCATGGATTAAAGGACTGGTTGCAATGCCTGAAGTAGGTGAAGTTTATGAAGCTACTGTTAAGGGAATCAAAGAGTTTGGAGCTTTTGTTGAATTTTTACCTAAGAAAGAAGGCTTGTTACATATCAGTGAAATAAGCTGGAAACGTTTGGAAACAATGGATGGAGTTTTCAAAGAAGGCGATAGGGTAAAAGTTAAATTGATTGGTATTGATCATAAGACTGGTAAATTCAAGTTGAGCCGTAAAATATTAATGCCAAAACCAGAGAATCAGCAAAAACCTGCTGGAAATGACCAGGCAAATGAAAATTAATTAGAAAACTGACTAATAAAAAAGGGCTCCCACTGGGAGCCCTTTTTATTTAAAGGAAATAAAAGTTAGTTGCCTTATTGGAAAGCATATTTTAAGGTTGTTTCATATTTTAAAAAATATATGGATTGTAATATTTATAATGCATTTTTTCCAAATACTATTATAAAACCTATTTAAACATAGGAGGTTATATTTAAATTTTGATGACAGTAAAACCTAATTTTAACTAATTTGCATGCATGAATTATCTTCAATTTGAATTTCAAACAACTAACAATGTTGAGCATGAAATACTACTGGCCTTATTGGCAGATGCGGGATTTGAAGGATTTGAGGAGCACAGTCAACTTTTGTACGCTTTTATAAAAGAGTCTCTTTTTTCGCAGGAAATATTTGATGAAATACTAGCAATAGTACCAGTTCAATATTCCAAAAAATTGATTGAATCAACCAATTGGAACGCCATTTGGGAATCAAGTTTTGAACCAGTTAGGGTTGGCAATTTTGCAGCTGTCCGTGCTTCCTTTCACAATCCAATAAAAGATGTTTTACATGAAATAATTATTACCCCTAAGATGAGTTTTGGAACAGGACATCATGCAACCACCTGGATGATGATGGAGCAAATGAGTAATATTAATTTTACTGGGAAGTCTGTTTACGATTTTGGAACAGGTACAGGTGTTCTGGCGATCTTAGCAGCTAAATTAGGAGCCCAATCTATTATTGGCATTGACAATGATGAATGGAGCATAGAAAATGCAAAAGAAAATATCGCAGCGAATGATACCAATCAAATTCTGGTTGAATTGGGAACCACTATTCCTTCCAATGAAAAATTCGATATTATATTGGCAAATATCAACCTACATGTACTTTTAAATAATATGCCCTCGATGTCGGCAGCATGCCAATTGAATGGGTTATTATTACTAAGTGGTATTTTATCTACTGATAAAGCCGAAATGGAAAAATGTCTTATCGAGAACTGCTTTACCCTCGAGTCCTGCCTTCAACAAAAGGAATGGATTTGTTTATTGGCAAGAAAAAACTAGCAGTTTATTGATATTCAATGCTTTATTCCATTTTTACAGTACACTTAAGAAGTTAATTGTTATTAATTTATTGTTAACTCATCTAATTAATGCTTAAATTTGTACCTCAACTCACAAGGATACAAGCATGAAGGAGTTAATTCTAATTATAATCGCCTATTTACTTGGTTCTATTCCCTCTGCATTAATTATTAGCAAAAAATATTTTGGAATAGACATCAGGGACTATGGTAGTGGCAATATGGGTGCTACCAATACATTCCGTGTATTGGGTAGTAAGTTTGGTACGATTGTAATGTGTATGGACTTACTTAAAGGCGTTTTTGCTGCTTCTTTATATATATTTATTCCTTACTATATGCACAACGACTGGGACAGAACCAGTCTGATTGTTGTATTGGGGCTGGCTGCAGTGATTGGTCATATATTTCCCATTTTTGCCGGCTTTAGGGGCGGAAAAGGTGTTGCTACACTAGCAGGAATGTTATTTGCATTACAACCTTTGGTAGCCCTAAGTTGTGTAGGGGTGTTTGTATTGGTTTTATTTCTTACACGTTATGTATCGCTAAGTTCCATGTTAGCAGGTGCTGCTTTACCAGTATTTGTTTTGTGGATTTGGAGGGATGATGTGATTGTTTATAGAGTGTTTGCCGTTGCAGTGGCTGTATTGGTAATACTAACCCATAAGAAAAACATTGTTCGATTATTAAAAGGAGTGGAAAGCCAAGTGCCCATTTTAAAATACCGTGATCGCAGAAAAAATCGTCGTAGAAACGAATTATAATATTTCTTCTTTAGTATCTCTCCAAACCCTCCTAGCGTTTTTTAGTCAATTAACATTATTTATACAATTTTGGTACGCCAATTGTTTTTGTATTATCATTAAATGTAATCACCATGAAAAAGTTATTTCTTTTTTTAACAACCATCGTTTTTTTAGCAGCCTGTCATAATAATTCGATTACTGGCCGTAAGCAACTTGCCTTATTTCCAGAATCCACATTGCAACAACAAGCATTGACAGAGTATCGCAGCTTTCTTTCTCAAAATAAAGTATTGAGTGAAAATGTAAATAAGGATGCGGAAATGGTTAGGAGAGTGGGCACTCGTATTTCCAAAGCAATTACTGATTATTATTCAGCAAAGGGATTAAGCAAGGAACTGGAAGGTTACAAATGGGAGTTTAACCTGGTGGATAGTAAAGAAGTGAATGCCTGGTGTATGCCCGGTGGTAAGGTGGTTGTTTATACCGGATTATTACCCATTACTCAAAATGAAGCAGCTTTGGCAGTTGTACTCGGTCATGAAATCACCCATGCTGTAGCGCATCATGGTAACGAACGTATCAGTCAGGCTATGATAGCACAAGGTTTGGCAGTTACAGGGGATATTTTTACATCTAATAACGCCAAAGCAAACTCGATTTTTAATGGGATATTTAGTCCTGGTGCACAAGTGGCCGTTTTACTACCCAATAGTAGAAAGCAGGAATTGGAAGCCGATCATTATGGACTAAATTTTGCAGCCATGGCGGGATATAATCCAAGGGAAGCAATTGCCTTCTGGCAGCGAATGAGCCAAGCAGGTGGACAGAAGCCTCCTGAATTTTTAGCCACCCATCCATCTGATGAAAATCGCATTGCACAATTACAAAAGAATATGGCTGAAGCTTTAGCATTGTATAAGCCAGTAGGCCCAGTTAAATAAGCATTCAATATGTTTGAGAAAAACCTGCTTTTAGCAGGTTTTTTTTTATAATCAGGTAAATGGCCAATATTTTTTTTTAAATTTACAATATAGGAATAGAGTATCCTCACGAACCTTTATTCCTTGATTCTATAAAATAACTTATTGCTTATTGCCTAGATTTTTACTCATTAAAGCTACTGCCCATTCATTCATCACCCTAAGTATTTCATCATGGCTATTCAGACACTTCCTGAGAAACTGGAAATAAAAGATGAGAAAAACCTATTGATTCAGGGATTGCCTTCCTCTATTGAAAAACAATTTGTAAAATTATCCTTTGCTAAAAATGTAACGCCGCTACTGAAAAGCAGGAAAATCGATTTTGCCTTAGTTTTTGCAGTAAACCAAAAACAATTAAAAGATATATTACAGGATGTTGTACCAGCACTACATAAGGAAGCTAAATTATGGATAGCTTATCCTAAACTTACTTCTAAAATTGCCAGCGATCTCAGTAGGGAAGTAAACTGGGACTTTGTTGGAACGCATGGTTATAATTGTGTACGGGCTATTTCTCTTGATCATGTTTGGACGGCCATGTGGTTTAAAAAGCCACAACCAGGGGATAAGAAAAAAGAGGCTTTTTCTTCTGAAAACCCAGCACCGGGCATCGATTATCAAGCAAGAACTGTAGAACTGCCTGCTGAATTAGAAGCCTTATTACTTGAAAATAAACATGCCGCACAGTTTTTTGAATCATTATCCTTCACTAATAGGAGGGAGTTTATAGAGTGGTTGCACGCTGCTAAAAAGCCCGAAACAAGAACCAAACGTTTGGAAACCATTATCGAAAAATTAATTGCTGGTAAAAGAAATCCTTCTGAAAAATAATTTTTCCCATTAAAACCACCCTTCAAAGGGAATTACATGCACCTGAATATAGAAATCAAGGCCATTGCACGTGACCCAGCAAAAATTCGTGATTACCTACACAAAGCGGCGGCATCCTTCAAAGGAACGGATCATCAAACCGATACTTATTTTATTGTCAATACGGGCAGATTAAAACTTCGACAAGGAAATATTGAAAATAACCTTATTTATTATGAAAGAGATAATATTGCCGGTGCTAAATCATCCGATTTTAGTTTGGTAAAAGTAGAGGATGGGGAAGCTTTGAAAGCTACACTTACTCGGGCTTTAGGAGTAATGAAAGTTGTTGAAAAAAACAGGGAAATTTATTATATAGATAATGTAAAATTCCACATCGATTATGTGGAAGGATTAGGAAATTTTGTAGAAATAGAGGCGGGAAATCTTTTGGATCCAGCGAAACGAAGAGAAGATCTGCAAGCGCAATGTGATTTTTATATTCGGGAATTGGAATTGGATGCCGCCGATATGCTCACACATTCTTACAGCGATATGTTGGCATAAAATATCAATCTCCCATTATTTTATCAATTTCATATCTGCTGATTATGGGGTTGGCTCCAGATTTTGATGCTACCAGGGCACCCATTGCACAAGCATAGGCCAAAGCTAATTCGGAAGGGCCATTCTTAAAAATTTGAGTAATTAAGGCTGCCAAAAAACTATCCCCTGCACCAATAGTATCTGCTACGTGTACACGATAACCAGGATGACTATATAATGTATGATTGGCATAAAGAATGGCACCATCATTTCCTCTTGTTACACAAATAGTATCAGCAGGATATTTGGAAGCGATAAATAATAATTGATCTTCAATAGTACCATTGTTCAACCCAATTGCTTTATTAATAATTTGTAATTCCTCATCATTTAGTTTGATAAAATTGGCTTGTTGTAGAAGTAGGTCAATAAACTGAAAATCATAAAACGGTGGTCGAAGATTTACATCAAATATGCGATAGGTAGCTATCTCCAATAAACTAAGTAATGTTTCTTTGGACTGCTTATTACGACATGCAAGTGATCCAAATAAAAAGGCCTTAGCATTTTTTACAGCTTCAATAGAAGCTGCATTTAATACAATATTATCCCAAGCAGAGGGATTAACAATATCGTAACTGGCAATACCATTCGCATCGAGACTTACCAATACTTTACCTGTTGGTAACTGACTGTCTTCTTGTATCAGCGACAAGTCCATATTTCTTTCCTGTAAAATTTTGCACAAGGCTTTTCCAGCAGTATCATTTCCAATGCTCGAAATGATTTTTGTAGTCATTCCAAGCGATTGCAATCGAATGGCAACATTCATAGGTGCACCTCCTGCAATACTTACAGTAGGTAATACGTCCCATAATACCTCGCCGAATGAAACAAAATATGAATTCATCATATTGAAAATTATATTATTCCTTTGAAAATATAGCTGAATAGTTTCTAAATCTTTATCCTATACAAAGAAGCTGCCTATATTTGTACCCAACGAATTGGGCAAGCTACATGAATACAGCAGAGAATCAAAGATCCATAGTACAAGGCCATCTAGCAGTGCAAAGATTAACTGCAGTTTGGGCATTTAGTGAATCAGGCCTGGGGGGCGTGCTTCATGCATTGCAAATTCCTTTTACTGGTTTAGTGGTTGGTGGTATGGCAATTTTATTGATAAGCTTGATTGCATTTTTCTCCTCCGGTCAATTTAAAATTATACTTCGAAGTGCCTTGATTGTATTAATTGTAAAGGCAATGGTTAGTCCCAATACCCCCTTTCCAGCCTATGTCGCAGTAGGGTTTCAGGCCGTGTTGGGATATCTTATTTTTAGTTTAATGAAAATAAATTTAGTAAGTCTTTTGATATTGTCAATGATTGCGATGTTGGAATCGGCATTGCAGAAATTAATTATACTCACTTTGTTTTTTGGACAGTCACTATGGAAGGCTGCTGATAGTTTGGGTGACTTTATTGCGAAGCAAATGTCAGTGAATGCAATATCAGGTAGTAATTGGGTAATTGGAATTTACTTATTCATTTATTGTTTGGGTGGATTAGCGGTAGCGTGGATGAGTTTTAAAACCATCAAAGAATTTTCAAGTGATATTCCATTGATGAAAGTACAAGCATATTCCATAGATAGAGACGCCATGATTTTACAGGCAAAAACAAAAAAGCAATCATCATTTAAATTTATATTTTTTGTTTTAATAATGGTTTCACTTTTATTATTTGTATTTGCTGCCGATACAAAACAAGCATGGTTAGCAGTAATTAAAACCATTTGTTGGACAATCTCTGCAATTATTATTTGGTACCAATGGGTTAGTCCTTTCCTCACTGGGTTAATTCAAAAAATAGTAAAAAGGAAATCATCACCATATGCAACAGAAATAACGACCATTATTTCATTCCTGCCAGTACTAAAACAACTTGCCCAATTGGCTTGGCAAAAAACCACTCAATATAGGGGATTCAAAAGATTGCGATATTTTGTATTGATGTTGATACATTGGTCATTGACCTGGACGGATGCCTCCATTAAAAATGCAGCATGAGTATTTATATTTTTTCTAGGCCTGTACAAACTGGTAAAACAACTGCATTGGCTGCATGGGCTGCCTTGCAAAAAAATGTTGGGGGAATTTTAATGCCTGATCGGGAGGGGAGTAGATGGATGCTGGATTTGAATAATAATAATTTATGGGAAGCTACTTGTAATGATACCATAAGTGCTGATGAGGCATTATATCATATTGGAAAATTCAGCTTTTATAAGCATGCATTTGATGCAGCCAATGATATTTTGTTGAAAGCATTTGTAAATGATACAGATTGGTTAATTATTGATGAAGTGGGTAAATTGGAGATGCAGGAAAAGGGGTTTTATCCTGTACTACGAACAATCATTTCAAATTATGATATGGAAAAATCGACTAAGCATTTGATATTGGTTGTGAGAGAAGGGTTGTGTAAAGATGTAGTTGATTTCTTTGGAATCAAATACTTTTCAATTATCCATGACTTGCCTTAATATAATGGGTTGAATTGAACTGCGTTTCGTCAGTTTTTTGAGCACGATTCAATGATAAGCGTCAGTTTTAATAAGATATAAAAGTTTACATTTACAGTGCATTAATTTGTCTGAATGAATGAATCAGATAATTATTTTGTAAAGAACGATTGCTTGCATGTATAATAAAAAAGATTTAACTGCTATCATCCTTGCAGGAGGTAAGAGTTCCCGTATGAAACAAGATAAGGGGCTTACTTATTTGCAGGATACCATGTTAGTTGAAGCTGTATTGGGGAAGGTTAAAAAAATCAGTTCAAATATTCTCCTCCTTACTTCAAATCCCGATTACGGTCAATTTGGGTATCCTTGTATCGAGGATATTTATTTAAATAGGGGTCCGCTTGTTGGAATCTATTCTGGTTTACTGCATTCAAACACTACTATTAATTTGGTCCTGGCCTGCGACATCCCCTTTGTTTCTGAGCAATTACTGAATGCTTTACTGGATGCTTATATCGATGAAGATGTATTGTATTGCTTACATCAGGGTAAGACAGAACCTTTGGTGGCGATCTATAAAAATTCTTGTGCTGCACATTTTAAACAAATGATTGATTTGAATAATCTAAAAATTACAGATGCCATAGAAGGACTTCATATTCGAGCAATTAGTTTTGATGCGGAACCATGGTTTGCTGAGCACGAATTTGCCAATATTAATAGTCCGGATGAATTAGAAAAATATAAAAACATTAAAATTAAATCTAGTATATGAGTAAAAAAGTTCCTGCTGATTTGGAGATAGCACAAGCTGCTGCTATTAAACATATTAAAGAGATTGCTGCCAGTGCCGGTATTTCTAATGATGATTTAGAATATTATGGTAAGTATAAAGCCAAGCTGCCCTTGAAATTAATTGACGAAGAAAAAATGAAGAAAAGCAAATTGATATTGGTTACTGCTATTAGTCCCACTCCTGCAGGAGAAGGAAAAACCACTACTTCAGTTGGCTTAGCAGATGGATTGAATAAAATTGGGAAGAAAGCAATGCCAGTTTTGAGAGAGCCTTCTTTGGGGCCAGTATTTGGCATTAAGGGTGGCGCAGCAGGTGGAGGATATGCACAGGTGATTCCAATGGAAGATATCAACCTGCATTTTACGGGAGATTTTAGTGCAGTTGAAAAAGCCAATAATTTATTGGCGGCATTAATTGACAATAATATTCAAAGTAAAACCAGGAATTTAAATATTGATCCCAGAACGGTGGTTTGGAAAAGAGTGATGGATATGAATGATAGGGCTTTGAGAAATATTATTATTGGATTGGGTGGTACTGCTAATGGGGTGCCTCGTTCTGATGGTTTTAATATTACTGCAGCTTCAGAAGTAATGGCAATACTTTGTATGTCGAAAAATATAGATGACCTCAAAGAAAGACTAGGACATATTTTGGTTGGATTTACCAAAGATAATCAACCGGTATATGCAAGGCAATTAAACGCACAGGGGCCGATGGCTGTGCTTTTGAAAGATGCTATTAAACCCAATTTGGTGCAGACATTAGAGGGAAATGCAGCGATTTTGCATGGCGGACCATTTGCTAATATTGCGCAGGGAACGAATACTATTATTGCTACCGAAATGGGGCTTTCATTAGCAGACTATGTAGTAACTGAAGCAGGGTTTGGTGCCGATCTTGGTGCAGAAAAATTCATGAATATTAAATGCGGTTATGCTGGATTAAAACCAGATGCACTGGTATTAGTGGCTACTATTCGTGCCCTTCGTTATCATGGAGGTGCTAAGAAAGCAGCCTTCAATACCCCTGATTTGGCTAAAGTAAAGAAGGGATTTGAAAATTTGGAAAAACATATTGAGAACTGTAAAAAGTTTGGTTTAACTCCGATTGTTGCCATCAATCATTTTGAAACAGATGCACAAGATGAAATAGATTTTGTGATTAGTGAAACCGCTAAACATGGTGTACAAGCTATATTCAGCGATTGTTGGGCAAATGGAGGTGACGGTACAACCGAATTGGCACAAGCTGTTGTGGACATGATTGATACCGGAAAAAATCATTTCAAACCATTGTATGACTGGAACCTTTCCATCGAAGAAAAAATTAAGTGCATTGCTACTGAAATCTATGGCGCCGACGATGTAGAATATTCTCCGAAGGCAAGAGAAGGATTAAAAACCATTAAAGAATTAGGATTTGATAAACTGCCCGTTTGTATGGCCAAAACACAAAAGTCGTTTTCGGATAATGAAACCAAGATAGGCCGACCTCGAAATTTTATCATTACTGTAAGGGAATTTGAATTTGCTGCAGGCGCCGGTTTTGTCATTCCTATATTAGGGGATATGATGCGAATGCCTGGTTTGCCTGCCATTCCGGCTTCAGAAGGGATGGATATCGACAATGAGGGGAAAATAATAGGATTATCTTAAATATATTAGTGGGCTATATATTTTCTTTTAGCCTTTATAAGTATTAAATTTGATTATGCTACAGCCATCGATTGCTTCCGTTCAAATCAATAAGATTAGGAACGCCGAACAAGGTCATCCTCCTTTTCATAGGGAAGATGCATTGGATTTATTGGCAGTGGAAGATCCACTGGAAATAAGAATAATATTCGGTCCTCAAAAACAGCGTGCAGAAAAAAGTATTTCTGTAACCATGTGTACGCCCGGGCATGATTTTGAATTGGCCATAGGATTTCTTTTTACAGAAGGAATCATCACTCAAAAGGAAGATATTCTGGATGTGTCCTATCTGGATAATGGCAATGGATTAAATCATGCAGATAATATTGTACTGGTTCAATTAAAAGAAGGTATTCAATTTGATCCTCATAAAATAGAAAGGCATTTTTATACCAGTTCAAGTTGTGGTGTTTGTGGTAAATCATCCATTGCTGCAGTGAAGCAACAGTTCCATGCAAATCCTAGCAGTGGTTCATTTACAGTAGATGCTGCAGCATTGATGGAATTACCCTATATATTAAGACATAAACAAGAAATATTTGAGCAAACCGGTGGCTTGCATGCTTCAGCAGTATATAATTTAAAAGGAAATATGGTTATAAGTCGGGAGGATGTGGGTAGACACAATGCATTGGATAAATTAATTGGTGCTAGTTTGTTGTCAGAAAGTTTGCCATTACAAAATCACATTTTATTATTAAGTGGAAGGGCCAGTTTTGAATTGATTCAAAAAGCAGCAATGGCAGGAATTCAAATGGTATGTGCAGTGGGGGCGCCTTCTAGTTTAGCAGTTTCTTTAGCCGAAGAGCGGGGGATGACCTTGGTTGGCTTTCTGCGAGACAGAAGGTTTAATATTTATTCAGGAAAGGAAAGAATTATTTTTAAAAACCAGCCGGAGTAAAATGAAAATAAGAATCAAGGGAAATTCGGTTCGATTGCGGTTGACCAAAACGGATATTGCCAATTTTGGAGAAAAGGGAGTGCTTACAGAATCAACTGAATTTGCCGGAGGAAATATGTTTTCTTATTCTATTCAACAAAAAGAAGGCATCGAAGTATTGGAAGCAAGTTTTGTGAATAATACGATTATCGTTTGGGTGCCTCTTGCTATTGCAAAGGAATGGATACAAACAGAAGTGGTTGGTTTTAATAATAAATTAAGCAGGTTAGCGCAGGATGAATTATTCATTTTAATCGAAAAGGATTTCGTTTGTCTGGATCATACATTGGAGGATCAGAGCGATAATTACCCTAATCCAAATATTGTTTGCTGAGTGTAAAATTTATCACTATGTCAAAAAATCTGAGTGAACTTTCTGGCAGAAAAGGGGTAGAAAATAATCTATTTGAACAATTAGGTATTGCTGCTACAGCTACGGGTACTCCCACAAAGGATAAGATGGAGCAGTTGGCCGATGAATTTGTGATGGGTAAGGCGAATATATTCGGAACCGTTAGCTTTTATGATTTTTTAAAACCTTCGAATCAGGGCAAGAAACTGTATGTATGCAATGGCAGCGCCTGCATGACAGCTGGAACCCAGGCAGCCCTTAAAAATGAATTGTCGAATCATTTTCCGAAAGAAGAAATGGGGGAGATGACTTGTCTTGGTCGTTGTCACGAAAACAATGCCTTTCATTATCAGGGGCAAAATTATTCTGGTAATGCTATTCATTCTATTGATGCTATAAAATCGAACAAACTAACAGTAACGGATAACTACTTTGTGTCACATCATGGCACTGCGGTATTAACAGGTGGATTTCCGGGGATACCAACTTATTATAGCATTTTCAAAAAAACTTTACAATTACCAGCGGAAGATTTACTCAATGAATTAAACAAGTCAGGGCTTCGTGGTAGAGGTGGTGCTGGCTTTCCAATTGCAATTAAATTAGATGCTTGTAGAAAGGCAAGTGGAAATAGAAAATTCATTGTTTGTAATGCCGATGAAGGAGATCCCGGAGCATATAGTGATCGGTATTTACTCGAACATCAACCGCATCGGGTATTATTAGGGATGATGATTGCGGGATATATAACGGGTGCTACTAGCGGTATATTGTATATACGGGCAGAGTACCCCGAATCCATTACTGTTATTAAAAAAGCAATAGCCGACTTGCACGAACATCATTTGCTAGGCAAGGATATATTGGCTGCTGGATTTGATTTTGATTTTAAATTAATCAGTGCACAAGGGGCTTATATCTGTGGAGAAGAAACGGCATTATTGTCTTCTATCGAAGGGCAAAGGCCAGAAGTAAGGGTACGGCCACCTTATCCCGTGCAAGCTGGATTGTTTAATCAACCTACTGTTGTAAACAATGTGGAGACCCTTGCTTGCATTCCCTATATTATTGAAAATGGAGGAGCACAATTTGCGTCTATTGGTCGGGGTAAGTCAACGGGTACCAAACTGGTTTCACTGGATGGGTTTTTTAACCGGCCAGGCATTTATGAAGTGGATATGGGTACTTCTTTAGCATTGGTAATACATACGCTGGGAAGAGGTTTTAGGGAACCTGTTAAAGCCATGCATATAGGTGGCCCATTAGGTGGGTTAGTGCCTATTGGTAAAATAGATGATTTAACAGTAGATTTTGAATCCTTTTCGCAACAAGGGTTTTTGCTTGGGCATGCATCTGTCGTTTGTATTCCTGAATTCTTTCCTATCATTCGTTACATGCAGCATTTATTTAAATTTACTGCTCATGAAAGTTGTGGTAAATGTTTCCCTTGTCGAATTGGATCTACCAGAGGATTTGAGTTATTGGAAAAAGCTTTGAAAGAAGACTATTTGATTGATA
>CALRKF020000063.1:0-20430 GCA_943367825.1 Chitinophaga pinensis | reverse complement strand
GGAGGAGTAAACTGAACTGCTTCAATTGTTGGTGGTAGGGGTGCTTCTGGAGGAGCAGGAGGTGCAGGAGGAGGTGGAGGTGGTGGCGGCGGTGGACTGGGCTTTGTTGTTTGAGCAATGCTTGCAACCTGTAGTAAGCCTGCCAATACAATTACTATTAATTTCTTCATTTGTTGGGGTTGGTTTAAGTGGTACAATTTTTTGTTTAATTAATGAATGACCTACACTATGATGCAATGATAATCTTATTCCATAAAAAATCCCCCGATGAACGGGGGATTCGAGCAGTTGGTTTTGGGTAAACAACTTATTGCTTGCTGAACTTTTGAACAAATTTTGTTTTTCGCTTAGAAGCCTTAAATAATAAACCCTTTCTTCAAAAATTCTATATGAATGGTAAGGGACTAATTGGGTTGTCAGTTGTTTAACAACCTGTCCGTATTCAATGACAAAGACAATTCTCTCTTTGCTGCATTGCCACCCAAAAATTGTTTAATTTTTATTAAAGAACTGCTTTTATGGCTTAATATACATTAATATTGGTATTTAATATGATTTGATAATCAAGTAGTAGCAATTTTAATTGTTTTTAAAAAAGAAAGCCATGCATTAAAAAAAATCTTTTTTATTTCAATTTGTTAGCAGGGCAGGACATATTCAAGCAATTATGGGTCAATTATTAGCAAAATAGATCATGGGAATTAAAAATGTCTTAAAATGATATTACTAAACATTAGTTAGGGGCTAAATTGTAAATTGCAGCAATTTCAATCACATGTGGAGTATTTGTAAAAAAGAACTGGGGCAGTTTTTCAGCAATCTGACTGGCTATATCGCCATTATCCTTTTTTTGCTGGTAAACGGGCTTTTTTTATTTGTATTGAGCGATAGCAGCATTTTCGAATATGGCTATGCCAGTTTGGATAAGTTTTTTGAATTGGCTCCTTGGATTTTACTTTTTTTGGTACCAGCCATTACCATGCGCTCCTTATCAGATGAATTTAAAACGGGTAGTTTCGAAACCTTAAAAACCCGACCTCTTAGCAGTTGGCAGATTGTGTTAGGAAAATATCTCAGTATCCTGATTGTATTACTGGTAGTAATTTTGCCAACCTTATTATATGTGTTGACCATTAAAACCTTGAGTACACAAGGTGGCATTGATACCGGTGGTATTGCTGGCAGTTATATTGGCTTATTTCTTTTGGCCGCAGTTTTTGCCTCCATTGGCTTATGTTGCAGTGGTTTTACTGCTAATGCAGTAGTGGCATTCCTAATTAGCGTTTTTGCGTGCCTGTTACTTTATTTTGGATTTAATGCACTGAGTAAATTGCCTGTTTTTGAAAACGGGTCTGATTATTACATCGAAATGTTGGGCATTGATTTTCATTATAGAAGCATGAGTAGAGGCGTATTAGATAGTAGGGATTTGATTTATTTCGGGAGTATTATTTTTCTATTCTTACTGTCTACAGTAAAAAATTTACATAAAAAATAATTTTAAAAGCAGGCGCTTCTGGCCCGGGTAAAACATGAAAAAAATAATAAATACTATTTGGCTGACAAAACTTTGGCTTCCTATCATTATTATTTTCCTTTTGTTGATTAACTGGTTGGCAGCTACTTTTCATACCCGCCTTGATTTTACCAATGAAAAAAGGTTTACCCTCTCTACTGCCACTAAAAAATTAATCAGCGAATTGGAGGAGCCCGTTCGCATTGATGTTTTTTTAAAAGGATCTTTTCCTAGCGGATTCAAAAAATTGTCGAATAGCGCTGAAGAAATATTGCAGGAGTTTAAGGAAATAGCGGGCAATAAAATTCAATATAATTTTATTAGTCCGGAGGATTTGGTGCCTTCCACCAATACATCCTGGGGCGATACTTTAATTGCCATGGGGTTGGCACCTATCAATATAAAAGCACAAATCAAATCGGGCGAACAACAGCAATATGCTTTTCCGGCAGCAATTGTACATTATAAGGAAAACGAAGTACCCGTTTTGTTATTTGAAAAAAAAGGTATTACCGATAAAAATGTAACAGGCTCTATTACTTATAGCGAACTCAATTCTGCAGAAGCACTATTAGAATACAAATTTGCTGATGCCATTAGCAAATTAAGTCAGGCTGTAAGGCCAATGATTGCTTATTCTATTGGCAATGGTGAACCCGGGGATGCAAGGTCTTTTGATCTGGCCCAGGATGTATTGTTGAAGGACTACAATTTGCGCACCATCAATTTAAATACTCAACTCTGTAATGCCGATACTTTTAAACTCTTGATGATTGTAAAACCTATTAAACCCTTTACCGAGGAAGAAAAATTAAAAATTGATCAATATGTAATGCGAGGCGGAAAACTGTTGATGTTCATCGATAAGTTGGAAGCTGAACTGGATAGTCTTCAAAGTATGAGTAATCAGGTAGTGGCCTATGATCGAAACCTTGAAATCAATGACCTTCTTTTTAAATATGGTGCCAGAATCAACAGCGATTTAGTCATGGACCTGCAATGCGATTTTCTTCCTTTTGTAACCAATGGAAGTGACCAGATGGAATATTTGCATTGGAATTATTTTCCACTCTTAGAAACTAAATCGAACCACGTCATCAATAAAAACCTATCCCTTGTTTCCAGTCAGTTTGTAAATTCTATTGACACCGTAGAAGCAGAAGGGATTAAAAAAACTATCCTACTCAGCTCTTCAGCCAATGCCAGAACTATTGCAACACCTGCTTTAATCAGCGGCAACGAAAATGTGAATAGCCCGGAGGATGCAAAATTTAAAAAAGCCAATATCCCAGTGGCAGTGTTGCTGGAAGGAAAATTTCAATCATTATTTTCTAATCGCCTCTCACAAGCAATGATTGATACACTGGCCCAGTACGGAACAGTGTTTCAATCCGATTGTTTTGCTAATAATAAAATCATTGTTGTTGCCGATGGCGATATGGTTTTAAATAGTGTTGGCAAAGAGGGGCCCTTGCCAATGGGTGTTAACCGTTATACCGCTGGTACGCAATATGCCTATCAGTTTGCAAACAAAGATTTTCTTAAGAACTGTTTGGATTATTTGATAAACCCCAGTGGACTTACGGAGGCCAAATCGAAGGATTATAGCTTGCGTATGTTGGATACAAAAAAAGTAAAAGCGCAAAAGGAATTTTGGCAATTAATTAATATCGCTGTTCCTATTGTATTAGTGATTTTATTTGCTTTTCTATTCAATTATGTGCGGAAAAGAAAATACAGTCTTGTATAACAAAAGGCATTAGGCTTCATTTATAATTATGGATACTACGAAATTAATATACCTTGTTTTCAGCAGCGTAATTGTTCTTGCGCTGGTATTTGATTTAGGCTTGTTAAGCAAAAAGAATGCTGTTATCAGTTTAAAAACGGCCCTAATACAAACATTGTTTTGGGTTTTATTATCATTTGCTTTTTGCGGCTACTTATTATATGAAAATGTGGATGGCAATGGAAAGCAAGATGCCATTTCCTATATATCTGCTTATTTACTTGAATGGAGTCTTTCTATCGATAATATTTTTGTATTCATCATCATCTTCGCTTTTTTTAAAATAAAAGAGAACAATTATGGTAGGGTATTATTATTGGGGATTTTAATGGCCGTTGTGTTCAGGATTATTTTTATTGCATTGGGAAGTGAATTAGTGGCAAGATTTGATTGGATTATGTACATCTTCGGTGCTTTTCTGGTGTACACAGGAATTAAATTATTTGTACAGGGTGAGGAAGAAGAGTTTAATCCCGGGGACAACTGGGCGATGAAATTCATGCGAAAGTTTATGCGTACTACGGACGAAGAGCCGCATGGTAAATTCATCATTTACAAACATCGAAAAGCCTATTTCACCAAATTAAGTATGGTAGTGGTGATGTTGGGAATGATTGATATAGTATTTGCGCTGGATTCAATTCCTGCTGTATTTTCTATCATTCCAGATCCTTCAAAAAAATTATTAATTTATTCCTCTAATATTTTTGCGGTGTTGGGTTTAAGAAGTTTGTTTTTTTTACTGCGCGGAGCAGCCAGTAAATTTGATTTTTTGCAACAAGGCATTGCTGTAGTATTGGTATTTATTGGTATAAAAATGCTAGTAGCTTATTGGATACATGTGCCGGTATGGGTATCTTTATTGGTCATCGTTGTTTGCATTAGCTCCTCCATCGTGTATTCTATTTATCATAAACGAAAAGGTGTTCCAAAAGACATTCCCCTATAAAGCAAACCTATTGTATACTATTTCCGACATAGCAAAAATTGTTTCCGGCAAGATGCTTTGTACACATAAAGCTGATGCAAGGATTGAGTATTTGCTCACAGATAGCCGCCGATTAATTTTCCCTGATGCCACTATGTTTTTTGCGCTATCTGGTTTGCACCGGTCAGGGAACGATTTTATGGAGGCTTTAATAAAACAAGGCGTTCATAATTTTGTGGTAGATGAACAATTTTCATTGGCCAATTTTTCTACTGCTACTGTAAATATTATACAGGTAAAAAATGTATTGGAAGCGCTACAACTATTAGGTGCGCATCATCGTCAGCAATTTCATTATCCAGTAATTGGCATTACAGGTAGTAATGGTAAAACAATCGTAAAAGAATGGCTTTATCAGGTACTAAACCCATCCTTTCAAATTATAAGAAGCCCTAGAAGTTATAATTCACAAGTTGGCGTACCCTTGAGTGTATGGCAAATGGACGCAACACATGAGCTTGCTATATTCGAGGCCGGCATTTCTCAAACTGGTGAAATGCAACATTTGCAGGCTATTATTCAACCTACCATTGGCATATTTACCAATATTGGCGAAGCGCATCAATTGGGCTTTGCCAACAGTGAAGAAAAGATAAAGGAAAAATTAAAACTTTTTGCACAAGCAGCCATCATTGTTTATTGTGCCGATCAATTGGATTTGAATGCTGCTATTCAATCGGGTTATCCAACCAAGGATAGCTTTTCATGGAGCAGAAAAGGAAATGGTTTGTTGAATATTCAGTCTATTGTAACAGAAAACAATAATTCGTGTATTCGTGCTAGTTACAAGACTGCTGAAATTGAAATAGTGATTCCCTTTACAGACGAGGCCTCTATTGAAAATGCTATACATGTTTGGGCAGTTATGTTGTATATGGAAATCCCAAACCAACTTATTGCTGAAAGAATCAGGCATTTAAAGTCCGTTGCCATGCGCTTGGAATTAAAACAAGGAAATCACCATTGTTCGGTTATTAATGATAGCTATAGTACAGACATTACTTCTTTAACCATTGCACTGGATTTTTTGCAACAGCAACAGCAGCATCCCAAACGAACAGTTATACTGAGCGATATTCCCCAAAGCGGGAAACCAGCGCTTCAATTATACCAGGAAGTGGCCAGCATTTTAGTGCAAAAAAATATTGACAGACTAATCGGAGTTGGCAATGAAATTGCTACTTATGCAGCTTGTTTTTCAAATATTCCAGCATCAATTTTTTTCAGCTCAACGGAACAATTGAAGCAACATTTTTCTGCTATTCCTTTTTATGATGAAACCATTTTATTAAAAGGAGCAAGGGTTTTTGAATTTGAACAAATCAGCCATTTGCTGGAACAGAAATTGCACCAAACTGTACTGGAAATTAATCTTAATGCCATTGCGCATAATTTAAAAGTATATCAACAAGCCTTGCAACCTGGTGTGAAGTTAATGGCAATGGTGAAGGCCTTTAGCTACGGCAGCGGTAGTTTTGAAATAGCCAATCTATTACAGTTTTTAAAAGTAGATTACCTGGCAGTAGCTTATGCCGACGAAGGAGTTGAACTGCGTAAAGCAGGCATTCATTTGCCCATTATGGTGATGAATACCGAGCCCCAGAGTTTTGACTTATTGGTACAATATCAGTTAGAGCCAGAATTGTATTCATTTAGTATGCTGCATTTATTGGAAAACTATTTGAAGGAAATGGGACTCCAGCATTTTCCAGTGCACATTAAATTGGATACCGGCATGCATCGGTTGGGTTTTGAAATGAATGATATAGATATGCTGGATGCAGCAATATCCAATCACCACTACTTTAAAATTCAATCCGTTTTTTCGCACCTGGTAGCCAGTGACAATGCATCGCATGATTCCTTTACTTTGTTGCAAGCACAAAATTTTAAAGATGCCTGTGCCAAATTACAATCTACTCTTCAATATCCATTTCTACAACATTTAGCCAACACATCTGCGGTTCATCGACACTCTAGATTGCAATTCAATATGGTAAGGTTAGGCATTGGACTCTATGGTGTAGATGCGGATGCTCAATTTCAGGCCAAACTGAAAAATGTGAGTACTTTAAAAACAACTATTGCCCAGATTAAGAAAATAAAGGCAGGGGATACGGTTGGTTATAATAGGACCGGAAAGGTACACAGTGATACTACTATTGCTACTGTTAGAATAGGTTATGCCGACGGATATCCACGAAACCAAAGTAATGGAAAAGGTGCAATGCTGGTGAATGGACATTTTGCTCCCGTACTCGGGGCTGTATGTATGGACATGACGATACTAAATATAACGGGCATTAATGCCAAAGAAGGGGATGAAGTAATTGTATTTGGAAAAGACCTGCCTGTTACTGAACTGGCAGAAAAGGCAGACACTATTCCATATGAAATTTTAACAGGAATTTCTCAGCGAGTCAACCGGATGTATTTTGAGGAATAAATTTATTTGATAGGTTGCTTTTACAGCCTTTGTTACTACACATAAAAAAATGGGTATACTCCTTCAGGTAGGTATCCCTAACTCCAAAACTCCCTTATCTTTGTCCTATATGAAAAAGAGATATGTGGCAATGATTATTGCCTTGCTGGTTATACTAGACCAGGCTTTAAAAATTTATATTAAGACGCATTTCGAACTTAATACACACCAAAATGTAATTGGCAGTGGATTTCAATTGTATTTTGTCGAAAATCCAGGGATGGCTTATGGATGGAAATTTGGTGGAAATTTTGGTAAAATTGCACTCACTGTGTTTAGGCTATTTGCAGTATTATTTGGTACTTGGTATTTGGGTAGATTAATTAAGCAAAAATATCACAAGGGCTTTATTGTATGTGCTTCTCTCATTTATGCTGGTGCATTGGGTAATTTAATTGATTCTGCATTTTATGGGATGATTTTCGACAAAGGAATGATTTATAATGAGTTTTTAAAGGATTATGATTTTTACAATGGTCTGGCTCATTTCTCAAAAACCGGCTATGCTTCTTTCCTGCATGGGAATGTAGTAGACATGCTTTATTTCCCAGTCATTCATGGAACCTTCCCTAAATGGCTTCCATTCTGGGGAGGTGATCATTTTGAATTCTTCCGCCCTATTTTCAATATTGCAGATGCGGCCATTAGTACTGGCGTTATTACTATATTGGTATTTCAAAAAAGGTTCTTCAGGCAGCACAATACAAACGGAAATCATCCAGTAGTGGAAACTGGTGCAGTTGTAAATGACGATGTTCAGGTATCTTGATAAAATATATTTTTCAACCAATATTTTCTTGCTATGAAGCTTCTTAAAGTACTGGTATTTGGAATTTTAATTGCAGGTAGTTTTTTCGCCTGTCAGAAAGAATTGAAATTTGATGGGGGTTCTGTGGGCGCATTTAAGAAAGATGCCAGTGGCAATTGTCTCCCAATTACCGTCAATGGCATTTTTAAAGCAGATAGTACCATTGCTACCAATGCTAATTATGTAGATGTTGAATTGATTGCCACCATTGCTGGGTCTTTTCAAATTAGTTCAGATACGGTCAATGGCTACTCATTTTACAAAGCAGGAAATCTTGGCAATGGTTCAAATACAGTAAGACTTTATGCAAAAGGTAAACCACTGGTTGCGGGCAATGATGTATTTACCATTAAATATGGTAACAGTACCTGTCGCTTTACGGTAACCGTAGTGGGTGCTGGTACAGGTGTTGCAAATTATACATTAAACACTGGAATTGGGGGTACTTGCTCGGGTGCAATTGTAAATGGCACTTATACACAGGGCGTGGCCTTAACAGCTGCTAATACGGTTACGCTACAGGTTAATGTAACTCAAATTGGTACCTATACATTAGGTGCAGCAAGTGTAAATGGAATGATATTTTCAGGTGCAGGGGTATTTAATGCTACGGGTGTTCAAACAATAACTTTATCGGGGAACGGACTTCCATTAGTGGCTGGTATTTTTAATGCCACCGCAACGAATATTACTAGTTCTTGTACATTTAGTATCACCGTACTTCCTCCTGCTTCTGGTGCAGCAGTATATACACTGAATGGTGCACCTGGTTCATGTACTGGGTTTACTCAAAATGGTACTTATACAGTGGGTACTGCCTTGAATTTGACCAATACCATGACATTAAATGTTACAGTGGCTACTATAGGTACGTATAGTATCAGTAGTACCAATGTTAATGGAATCAGTTTTGCCGCAAATGGAAGTTTTTCTGCTACAGGTCCTCAAACCGTTATTCTACAAGGCACAGGTACGCCATTGGCGGCAGGAAATTTTAATTTTACTGCTACAGCCGGTATAAGTAACTGTATTTTTTCTGTGGTATGTGTTGCCGCACCTCCTGTGGTAAACAATGATTATATACCTGAAACAACGGGTACTAATTTTTCCATCAAATTAGTTGGTGGCACGCCAGCCGATACTTTTTATTATAAGGTGAGTCCCAATACCATCGTTAAAGGATCTAATACTTATCGCATATTCGAGCAATTATTCAATGGTGCGCCAGTAGACTCAATGTTTAACCGTAAGAATACTGGTTTGTATTATCGATATTATAAATACAGTTATGGCTTTGATAGTCCTTTAAATATGGATGCCTTGTTATTGGATTCTAATTTGAATATTAATGCTACCTGGTCAACAGCCATTACTGGTAATACCATTGGCGGGATGCCTGCCACAGGCGCTATTGCCGGGAAAATTTTAGATAAGGGTGCTACGGCAGTTATTGCGGGGAATAGCTACAGCAATGTAATTAAGGTATTATATACCTTCAGCTATAATATTGGAGCTGGCTCTGTTGATTATTATCAGGAAGAATTCTGGTATGCAAAAGGGAAAGGTGTCATTTATGAGAAGGACAGTGATATTCCGATGACTTTTACGGATATATATGAAACCACTCGTATTGAGGTATTGTAATAATAAATTATTTAAAAAGGCCATCTGACAGAAGATGGCTTATTTTTTGAAGGATTGGAGCAGCAGCTTTAACTAAGTAAGACTCTTATGGATTAGTTGCAGTAATTGGAATAAAATTAAAAATAGCAGAACTTTACGCAATACATGGGTATTGACCATAAAATCAAACGAATGAAAAAAATACTTTCTTTCTTTTTAGTATTAACTGTAGTAGGAATTTTCGGTTGTGAAAAAGAATACAGTGTGGAAGATGGTGGCACTTCCAACAACCCTAATATTATTGGGGCCGATTGCAGAATTACTAAAATTGTATTTACAGATACCAGTAGCGGAGCAGCAAAAGGATCTATTGCGGCCATTATCAATAGTACTGATAAGGTAACAGACATCACTAAATTTGATAGCCTTACTGCTACCATCGATTATAATTCAATACCTGTTTTTATTGGCGATAGTCTTTATATCAATCCGGATGAATATTATATCTTGGATGCTGTTACAAAAAGAGTAAAATCTTTTCATGGCTTGATTGATCCAAGTAATCCTTTTTCTCCAAAATTTGATGCAAGTTTTACCTATGATGCTTCTGGTAATCTGATTGGTAAAATTTATGCAGCACCACTGATTAATTTTGGTATTCCCTATCTGGCAATTGGGTATACCTATACCGGTAGTAATTTGACCGGTATGTCAGAAATTGATTTAACAACGGGCAATTTGAATTCAGATGCCAGTATCAGTTATTACCCAATTATTGCTCCAAAAAATTTCATGTATCTTTTTCCTGACGAAGATACCTATGCACCTTATAGTCAATTTCTGAATTTTGGAAACAGACCTGCCAATGCTGTTCAGCAATTGAAATTGAGGTACTATAATCCCGGAAATATTGTAAGGGATTCTGCTATTTCTAATTTCAGTAGCTACACCAAAAGCGTAGATAATTACATTACCAGTGTAATCATGACCGGTAGTAATCAGGCTTGTATTCCTGCATTGACAGGAAAACTGAAGTTTAGTTACAAATGTAAATAAAGCTGTTTTCTCCTATTTACTGCAATATATTTGGCTACTATATTTCAATGCTTGAATTGTAGCTAATACTGGTGATTACCAGTGGATAGTGATTAATATTTCGGCCGGGGACGATATAATACACTGTTAAAATCTAAATAAATAGCGTCCATTCAACTAATAGCCCTATCTTCACACCGTGATTATAGCTCAATGAGCTGACCGTTTTTTAGATAGATTCAATTTTTTACTTCTCCACGTATTAGTTTTCTCTTCTTAAAAGTTAGTCTTTAGTTACCATCACAGGTATTTTATTTTATTTAAATTCTTAATTTTTAAGATTATGAACATTTACGTTTCAAATTTAAGTTTCAACACAAATGATGCTGAACTTAACGAACTTTTTTCTGCCTTTGGCAATGTGTCTTCTGCAAAAGTGATTACCGACAAAGAATCAGGCCGCTCACGTGGTTTTGGATTTGTTGAAATGGCTTCTGAAGACGAAGGAAAAGCAGCAATGCTTGGATTAAATAACAAAGAAGTAGAAGGAAGAGCCATGTCTGTTTCTGTAGCAAGAGAAAGAGAAGAAAGAAGCAGCGGCGGTAGCCGTGGCGGATATTCTAACAACCGCGGTGGCGGTGGTGGAAACAGGTGGTAATTTCCAACTGAAATAGCTAAAGGGGAAGTCTGCAAAGATTTCCCTTTTTTTATAAAATAAGCCATGGTTCAGTTGTGCAGAAAATCATAAGTTTGTAATTCAATTCTTATGTATGAAAAAAATCAGCTGCATCCTTTCCTTTTTAATCATTCAACATTTTTCTTCCGCCCAGGTCACCTATTATCAAGGAGAATGGACAAGAGTAAACAAACATGAATTGTTTACAGGAGTATTTAAAATTGAATTGAAATCAAAGGGAGTAGTCAATGCCACCTGGCTGTGGACATTCAAGTACATCGATACTAATGATGCTT
This sequence comes from Chitinophaga pinensis, assembly GCA_943367825.1. Taxonomy (GTDB): domain Bacteria; phylum Bacteroidota; class Bacteroidia; order Chitinophagales; family Chitinophagaceae; genus Ferruginibacter; species Ferruginibacter pinensis_J. The sequence goes on along the minus strand of CALRKF020000063.1, from coordinate 9,214 downwards.
CATTAAGTGAATTATACCAAGGAAAATCAGGGAAAAAAGCAGTGGAATTTGGAGCCGGTACTTGGGATCGCAATACCCGCGACCTTTTTGTGGAAGGACTTACTAAAAATGATCCAAACGGAATCATTGGATTGGATAAATACAGTCTTAAATTAACGGCAGACGGACAGGTTATTTATGGAAAATCCAATTCTAATGGCAATGAAGATGGCTTATTCTATGCTAAAAAAATAACAACAGCAGCAGGGATAGCTGCATTTAAAGCTGCAGGTAATTTGATTAAACAGTAAACTACCCCCTTAGATAAATTGCTGCTAAACGTACAGTTTATCTATTAAAAAACACAGGTCTTGCATGAAACCTATTGCTATTGCAGAAATAAAACTGGCATTACAAGACCTATCTGTTAAGCAGCTAAAAGAAACCTGCCTGCAATTGGCGAAATATAAAGTCGACAATAAAGAATACCTGGGGTTTCTGCTTTTTGAATCTAATGATATCCCCGGATTTGTAGAAAAAATTAAAACGAATATCGACGAGCAGTTTACAGAACTGCCCAAGGCCAATTGGTACCTTACCAAAAAAAGTTTACGAAAAATATTAAGAGGAATTACGAAGTACAGTCGGTATACAGGTCCTGGTGAACCTGCCATCGAAATGCTCATTCATTTTTGTCAAAGATTGAATCAATCAGGTATGCCTTTTAAAGAACAACCAGCCTTTGTGAAAATATATGAACAGCAATTGAAAAAAATTAACACACAAATTGCTGGCTTGCACGAAGATCTGCAATATGATTACCACAAACAATTAAAGGAGCTATAGTTTATTATTCTTCAATAACTTTAACGCATAAACGAAAACCAAGGTCAGCAGCTGGTGCTTCGTAGTTACGTACACTCATAATTCTTATTTTATAAGCCGGGTCAAGAAATCCGCCTCCACTCGCTAATCCTTTCTCCTGGAGCATTTCAGCTACATTGCCACAGATATTATACAACCCGAAATCATTGGGAAAAAATGCTTTTACATTGGTGGTTGCCAGTGAAATGGATTGATCCGATGGGGGTAATTCTATATATTTTTTTTTCGTTGAATCGTATTCAAATCTAGTATGTGTAAAATTAGCGAGCCATTGTTTTCGATTGTTTTGCACAAAGCCACTGCCCCAGGTGTAGGTTTTAGTGCTGTCTCCTTTGTTGGCAGCAAGTTGCCATTCAGTTTTTGTGGGCAATTGAAAAGCTATTTTTTTGAATTTTCTATTAGGGTTTTGATTATACTGGTTGGTAAGCCATTGGCAAAATACATTGGCCGCTTCATAGCTAATACCAACTACAGGATATTGATTGTATGCTGGGTGTTGAAAATAATGCATTCTATAAGGTTCGCCATAGGCAAGCGATTTTTCCCACACAGTACTATCGGGGAGACAAACCTGGTAATCAGCAGTAGAAAATGTATTTTTTATATCATTTAAAAAAGTTCTGTATTCCTCATTGCTAAGCTCAAATTTACTCATATACAAAGCTGGCAATACTTTCTTAAAATTAGATTTTAAAAAATGATCGTCGGCTTTAAAATTGTTTTGCGAAAATGAGACTGTTGTTGCAAATAATAAAAAAGCAGTAAGAAAGGATTTCATACCTGATTTATTTTTTATAAATGTAAATCAAATCTGCTTCTTACTGCTTATGTCCGAAAACTAAAATGTTAAATTTTTCCTACCATATCTTCTGGTTTAACCCATTGGTCAAATTCGGCTGGAGTCAGGTAGCCAAGTTTTACTGCCATCTCTTTTAAAGTACTGCCTTCTTTATGCGCTTTCTGTGCAATTTCAGCGGCTTTGTAATAACCAATCTTGGTATTCAATGCCGTTACCAGCATGAGACTGTTGTTTACATGTTTTTTAATATTTTCCTCAATAGGAGCCAGGCCAACCGCACATTTATCATTGAAGCTTACACAACCATCTCCAATGAGACGGGCACTGTGCAGAAAATTATAAATCATTACTGGCTTGAAAACATTCAATTCAAAATGACCGTTGCTACCACCAATACCAATCGCAACGTCATTCCCCATTACCTGTGCTGCAATCATGGTAAGTGCTTCGCATTGTGTTGGGTTTACTTTTCCAGGCATGATGGAAGAACCTGGTTCGTTATCGGGAATAAAAATTTCGCCGATACCACTTCTTGGTCCACTACTCAACATACGAATGTCATTGGCAATCTTCATAAGACTTACCGCCACAGTTTTTAATGCACCGTGCGCTTCAACAATAGCATCATGTGCTGCTAAGGCTTCAAATTTATTTTCGGCTGTAATAAAAGGCAGGTTTGTTAGGTTGGCAATATGTTTGGCAACATTAACCGCATAATCTGGGGGTGTATTGATACCTGTACCAACGGCTGTACCACCCAATGCAAGTTCACTTAAATGAGCGAGCGTGTTTTTGATAGCCCTTAACCCATGCGTTAACTGTGATACATAGCCGCTGAATTCCTGCCCTACTGTAAGTGGTGTAGCATCCATGAAATGGGTACGACCAATTTTTACCACATGCATAAATTCCTTACTCTTTGCTGCCAGTGTATCCCTCAGTTTTTCAATACCAGGTATGGTTGTTTCAACCAGTATTTTATAAGCTGCAATATGCATTGCAGTTGGAAAAGTATCATTGCTACTTTGGCTTTTATTTACATCATCATTGGGGTGTAAAAACTTTTCTTTATCCGACAATTGACCACCCTGCATTACATGTCCACGATAAGCCACTACTTCATTTACATTCATATTACTTTGCGTGCCACTACCTGTTTGCCATACTACTAAAGGAAAATAATCATTCAGTTTACCTTCCAAAATTTCATCACATACTTTTCCAATCAAATCAGATTTTTCTTTCGATAAAACGCCCGCATCCAAATTAGTAAGAGCTGCTGCTTTTTTTAAATAAGCAAATGCCTGAATGATTTCTTTAGGCATTCGATTAATGTCTTGCGCTATTTTAAAATTATCTATACTGCGTTGGGTTTGTGCACCATAATAGGCTGCAATCGGAACTTTTACTTCACCCATGGTGTCTTTTTCTATTCTGTATTCCATAAAATATAATTTTTTTTGCAGTGCAAAATTACGCCAAAAGGCCAAGAGTTTGCGGGCATATTCTTATATTTAACTTCCATCTCAACGATCACTATATGAAACCCATCAAAACAATCATTTTCCTCCTTTTTTTGAGTATCTCCACCAGCGCGCAGGTGAAAATTGCCTGTATCGGAAATTCAATTACATCGGGAGGCGGCCCCGATAGACTGGTATCTACCTATCCTTATTTTCTAGAAAATCTGCTTGGGAAAGGATACGAAGTAAAAAATTTTGGCGTGAGTGGTCGCACGCTGCTAAGCAAGGGTGATTTTCCATTTAAAAATGAACCCGAATACAAAACTGCACTTGCCTATTTGCCCGATGTGGTCACCATTAAACTGGGTACCAACGACAGCAAACCCTTCAATTGGATTTATAAAGCCGATTTTGAAAAAGATTACCAATCGATGATTGATGCTTTTCGGCAATTGCCCTCTAAGCCAAGGATAATTTTGCTATCGCCTGTAACGGTTTTTACCAATAGGGTAGCAGGCATTGATTCTGTAATTATTAAAAATGAAATTGTACCATTGGTACAATCACTGGCTAAAAAAAACCAATTAGATTTTGTTGACTTATGGACGCCCACCTCTACACATCGTGAATATTTCAATGACGGTGTGCATCCTACTGTTGCCGGAGCCAAATATATGGCCCAATTATTATTTGATTATTTAAAATCAAATCCTGGCAAAGAATTCAAAGGTATCCGTCATGATGTAAGAACGAAATTGTCAATGGATCGCAATTGGAAATTTCATTTTGGTGATGCTGCCGATACCAGAAATGATTTTAATTATAATATTAATTACAATCTTTCCAAAGCAGGTACAGCCAAAGGTTGTATTGCACCCGATTTTGATGATAGCAGTTGGCGGCAATTAGATTTACCCCACGATTGGGCGGTAGAACAGGATTTTGTAAACATTAAAAATGACGGTTTGCAAGATCATGGCTTTAAAGCAGTCGGGGGTTTATTTCCGCAGACCAGTATAGGATGGTACAGAAAACAATTCTTACTAGATGCCAGCGATTCAGGTAATAAATATGCTATACACTTCGATGGCGTGTTTAGAAATTGCAAGGTTTTTATAAACGGACATTACCTTGCTAATAATGAAAGTGGATATAGCGAATTTAGTGTAGACGTTACAGATTACCTGAGTTTTAGATCCAGCAATACATTGGTGGTAAGGGTAGATGCCTCTCAATATGAAGGATGGTTTTATGAGGGAGCAGGTATTTACAGGCATGTATGGTTGGAGAAATTTAACCCTGTGCATGTGGCCGAATACGGAACATTTGTAAGCAGTATTGTTAAAGATACCATTGCTAACGTTGCTGTAGAGACGAAAATATTGAATAATACAATAGCCCGAAGCCGGGTTTCGGTGTTGTATTATATCCTTGATAAAGAAGGCAAGCGAATAACCGGGTCACAGGTAGAAGGAGTATCTGTACCGAATGGAGATTTTAAAAAAATACAATATCAGTTTAAACTAAACCAACCTCGTCTCTGGGATATTGAAAATCCTTACTTATATAAATTAGTTACGCTCATAAAGCAAAATGATTTGTTGTTGGATAGTACCTGCACCGTTTTTGGTATCAGAACAATACTTATGGATCCGGTTAAAGGGTTATTGTTAAATGGTAAATCAATTAAAATTAAGGGCGTCAATATACACCAGGACCATGCAGGTGTAGGATCTGCTATTCCCGACGCACTTCAATACTATCGTATTCGCTTATTAAGAGAAATGGGCGTTAATGCCTATCGCACTTCTCATCACCCACCAACGCCCGAATTATTACAAGCCTGTGATGAATTAGGCATGTTGGTGTTGGATGAAAATAGATTAATTGGCACTTCCACAGAATATATGAGCCAGTTTGAAAGGCTGATAGGCCGCGACCGAAATCATCCCTCTGTATTTCTATGGAGCATTGGCAATGAGGAGGGGTGGATTCATGCTAGTGATGTAGGCAGAAGACTGGCACTAACGATGATACAACGTCAAAAAGAACTGGACCCAACCCGCACCTCTACTTATGCAGCAGACAATGGTAACTACCGGTTTGGAATAAACGAAGTTATTCCGGTACGTGGTTTCAATTACCGAATTCCTGCTATCGACGATTATCATGCAGCCATGCCCAATCAACCTATTCTTGGTACAGAAACAGGCAGCACTGTTTGTACACGCGGTATTTATGTAAAAGATACTGTATTAGGATACCTGCCAGATCATGATATCACTTATCCATGGTGGGCTAGTACTGCAGAGCAATGGTGGAAACCCAATGCCGACAAAGATTGGTTCATGGGTGGTTTTGTATGGACAGGGTTTGATTATAGAGGTGAACCCACTCCTTTTGGATGGCCTTGTATCAATAGCCATTTTGGTATCATGGATGTTTGCGGATTTCCCAAAAACAATTATTACTACTATCAAAGCTGGTGGAGTAATAAAGATGTATTGCAAATTAGTCCGCATTGGAACTGGAAAGCAGGCGATAGTATCGACGTGTGGATCAATAGCAATGCAACTGAAGTTACCTTGAAACTCAATGGTAAATCTGTAGGAAAGAAACCAATGGAAAAAAACGGACACTTGCAATGGAAACTGAAATATATGCCCGGCAAATTGGAAGCTTTTGGAATAAGGGATGGAAGAAAATTATATGCTAAAGTTGAAACAGTGGGTGCTCCTTATAAAATCCAATTAACCACTAGCGCAACAAGCTTATTAGCAGATGGCGAAGATATTGCTGTTGTTAATTTTACGGTAGTCGATAAAGAAGGAAGAGCCATACCGGATGCAATGCATTTATTACAATTTACAATAGAAGGAGTTGGAAAAATAATTGGAGTGGGTAATGGCGACCCCAGTAGTCATGAACCCGATAAATGTGCCAACGGAAAATGGCAAAGGCAATTATTCAATGGCAAGGCTCAGGTAATTCTGCAATCATTGGTAAAGGAGGGCAATTGTACATTAATTGCAAGTGCCCCTGGATTAGAGCCTGCTCAACTACAATTGGAAGTGAAAGGGAATTCATTAAAAAACTATACCATCGATTCGAAAAAATAACTGGACTATTCCAGAACGTAGTTTTAAGAACCCTATCAATTTGGCAGAATATTATTTAATATAAAACAATAAGTAAAAATGAAATGGCTGAATGTCATTATTTATTGTATTATACAATTAAATTGTAAACCGACGCAGTGCCAGGTTACTATTCCCATTCCTACTCCCCAACAATTGCATTGGCATGATATGGAATTTTATCTCTTCCTGCATTTTGGTCCAAATACATTTACTGATGTGGAATGGGGGAAGGGCACTGAAAAAGAAGAAATCTTTAATCCTCAGCAAATGGATTGTGAACAGTGGTGTCGCATTGCCCAACAAGCAGGTGCCAAGGGTATTATCATTACGGCCAAACACCACGATGGTTTTTGTTTATGGCCAAGCAACTATTCTACTCATACGGTAAGGGAAAGTAAATGGCGCGATGGCAAGGGTGATGTGTTGAAAGATTTGTCTGCTGCCTGTAAAAAATACGGACTAAAATTTGGTGTATACATATCTCCCTGGGATCGCAATCACCCCGATTATGGTACTGCCAAATACAATACTGTATTTGAAAATATGATGAAGGAAATTTTTACCAATTATGGTCCCATTTGGGAACTGTGGTGGGATGGTGCAAATGGCGAAGGACCTAACGGTAAAAAACAGGTATACGATTTCAGGGGATTTGAAAAACTGGTGCGGCGCATTTCTCCGCAGACTTTAATATTTTCTGATATCGGCCCCGATATACGCTGGTGTGGTAATGAATCGGGAATAGCAGGGCTTACTAATTGGAATAGATTGGATACCGCCGGTTATACAAGAGGAGCAGGTGGACCTCCAACAGATAGTTTAAATGCGGGTAACCTTGAGGGTAAGTATTGGATACCTGCCGAATGCGATGTAAGTATCCGACCCGGTTGGTTTTATCATCAACAGGAAGATGCAAAAGTTAAATCAGGCAATGAATTATTTCAATTGTATTTAAAATCGGTAGGCAGGGGTGCCAACCTATTACTGAATGTACCACCAGATAATAATGGGCTTATTAGCAATTTTGATTCCACTGCTTTGATAAACTTTTATACAATTAGGAAAAATGCATTTAAAACTGATTTAATAAATGGGATGGTTGCACATATTGGCGCTACAAAAAAAACAGTTAAACAACTTACCGATGCCAATAAAAAATCTTTTGTTGTACTAAAAAATAAGGAATTTATACAAATACATCTTACAAGTCCGGTTGCAATGAATACCCTTGTAATAGAAGAATATCTTGGCCATGGGCAATCTATTCGAAGCGGCTATGTGCAAGTTAGGAGTCAGCAACAATTAGATAGTTTTATGTTTACCAGCATTGGGAATAAAAGAATTATTAATTTCCCCAAGCGGGTAGTAGAGGATATTTTCATTTATTTCTTAGATACCAATGGCCCTGCTTATTTGGCTTCTGTAGCTGCTTATGCGTTGGATGAAAAATTAGTAGAAAAATGATAGTTTACTTATTCGGGTAAGCACTCACGTATTTATTTCCCTTTATATAAAAACGATAAGGATACAGGGCTGCTTCCCCTGCTGATTCAACACCAATTCTCTTGCTACAACCAATATCCAGAAAACTTGGTTGAACAATATGTTGGTCTGCAATAATAAATATTTCCTTTCCTAATAAACTCAATCCACTATGGGCTTTAGAAATGCCCATTGCTTTGCCAACATTGCCAGGCCCTTTTGTAAGTGTATAATCGGCCTTTTTTTTACCTGTTCGCTTTAGCATAATATCAATACCTTCCAACGGTTGAACAGCTCTGATGAGCACTGCATCAGGAATGCCCACATCATTGGTTACCACATTCACCAAGTGGTGCATTCCATAACAGATATATACATAGGCCGTTCCTGCCCTTGAATACATGTGCTCGTTTTTGGCCGTTCTTCTGCCAGCGAAAGAATGCGATGCTTTATCTGTTATTCCAATATAGGCTTCTGTTTCAACAATGATGCCACTGGTTTTTTGACCATCTATAATGGATATTATTATCTTCCCCAATAGATCTTTTGCCACTTGTACAACATCTTTTTGAGAATAAAAATCGGATGATAGTTTCTTCATTTTATAGTTTTATCTTTAAAGCTAAAATGAAGATATTCAATTATTGAATATTCCTACATGCTAAAAGAAATCATCATATCCATACAATCCTGGTTACAGGCTCACCGCTTTATTGTAAAGCATAAACTATGGAAATGGATATTAATCCCGGGCATTATTTATGCAGTTTTGTTTTGGTTTGGTGTCTTACTTTTTTGGCGAAGTAGCGGACAGTTTATCAATTACTCCCTTACCCATACTGGTTTTAAAGCATGGATGGAAGGTATCAGTAACAATGCATTTGTTGGCTTTTTGGTCGTCTTGATTCAGGTTGCTGTTCAGATCATACTTTTTTATTTTTATTATTCTTTGTTTAAATACCTGTTTCTGATAATTGGCTCACCAGTATTTGCCTATCTCAGCGAAAAGACGCAAGCCATCATTGATAATAAAGATTACCCATTTAGTTTTATGCAATTATTGCGTGATATCGCCAGAGGTATCCGATTGGCCTTGCGCAATGCACTATGGCAAACCGTGTATTCAATTTGTATACTGTTTATTTCATTTATACCCGTTATTGGATTGGCCACAGTAGTACTTGCATTTTTTGTAGAATGTTATTATCTAGGATTCAGTATGTTGGATTATAGCTGTGAAAGAAATAAACTTTCTGCTGCTGCCAGTATTCATTTTATTAGCCGTCACAAGGGACTTGCCATTGGCAACGGAGCTGTTTTTTATATGGTGCATCTAGTTCCTTTTGTGGGTTGGGTATTAGCGCCGGGCTATGCAGTTATTGCAGCAACCATTAGCATCAATACCATTAATCGTTGATATGACTCCTATTGTTTATTTAGTGCCTACTGTATTAGATGAAATGGCT
>CALRKF020000062.1:0-21286 GCA_943367825.1 Chitinophaga pinensis | reverse complement strand
ATTATACCTGAGGGGGGCGGAAAAATGGATAACTGATATGTAATAGACTGCCTTCAGTATGATAAAAGGAAAAGGCCGGAAGCTTTCCCTCCAGACAATCCAAACCAATAAACCCTTCAACAAAAGAGAACAACTCAAGTTTCTGTTCTTGCTTTCTCTCTGGCAATTGCTGCTCTCGTTTTTCTTGCTCCTTAAGTTTTTTCATCATTTGGCATTTGCCATTACAATGAAGTGTTGGACGTGCTTTGTTTTCGCAATTTTTTGCAAAAGAGGCGGTATTCAAAAGATATTCCAGGCGTATACACTGACTACTGAATAGCTGCACTAGAAATGTCAGTAAAAAAAACAACGCTATGGAAGGCCTAAACATGGCGCAAAAATAATTACTTCAAGCGGAAATAATATGTTTTCACGCATAACATAAAAGATTTTATATCTTTTTTATTTCTAGAGGGCATTCTGTATCTTCAAATGATGGCAGGCAAATCAAAACTAAAATTATTCGACTTTACCATGATAGTGGTTAGTCTGGTTATTGGTATGGGTATCTTTCGCACCCCATTGAATGTTGCCAAAGCCTCCCCGGATTCATTTTTGTTTTTTGCAGCCTGGATTGCCGGGGGATTGGTAGCCCTTTGTGGTGCCCTTACCTACGCAGAAATAGGTAGTCGTCTACCCGTTACCGGTGGTTATTATAAAATATTTTCCTACGCCTACCACCCCTCCATCGCTTTTGCCATCAATTGTTTGATTCTAGTTTCCAATGCGGCTTCTTTGGCCGGTGTTGCCCTGGTGGGAGGTGAATACATTACAGGGATTTTCATTCCACTTTCTAAAGAGTTAAGCTGGATGAATATTGCAGAAAATGCGCAGTATATCCAAACTGTTCAAATCGTAATTGCCATCAGCGCTATTGCTATATTTTATGGCATTAATTTATTAGGCCTAAGGATGAGTGCCAAAACACAAACCGTTTTGACGGTAATTAAAATCAGTTTAATTCTATTACTCATCACTCCTATATTTTTCGCAAGTCCGGTAGCAGGTCATAATATTATCAGCCATGCAGTGAATCCTGGCTTTATGGAATACCTGAAAGCCTTTGGTATCGGATTAGTGGCCGTCAGCTTTACCTATGGAGGCTACCAGCAAACCATTAATTTTGGTGCCGAAGTTGACAACCCTACTAAAAATATTCCGCGTGGTATTTTTCTAGGCATTGCCATTATTATCGGCCTATACCTCACTATCAATTATGCCTATATCAAAGTAATTGGTTTCGAGGAAATGAAGCAGAGCACTAATATTGCTGCCATCATGGCTTCCAAATTATTTGGTATAAATGCAGAAAGAATTTTATCCGGATTTTTATTTTTAAGTGTACTGGCCTATGTAAACGTGTTACTCATGAGCAACCCAAGAGTAATGTATGCCATGAGCGAGGACAAAATTTTACCTGAGATCTTTAAAAAAAGAAATACTAAAACGGATGTACTCACCATTTCCCTAAGCGTATTTGCTGCCATGTGTGCCCTGATTGTATTTTGGGCAAAAAAATTTGATACCATTCTAAGTTTCACCATATTTTTGGACTCCTTTGGCATGGCACTATCTGCCGGCACAATTTTTATTTTAAGAAAGAAAACTGCTCACTTAAACAATACTGGTATTTATATGATGAAGTGGTATCCGCTTCTACCCCTGATATTTATCAGCGCCTATTTATTTGTTGCCATTAGCTTACTCATAAATGAAACCCAATTGTCGTTAAAAGGCCTAGCGGTACTGGCGGGTTTCATCGCCTTGTTTTTTGCAGTAAAATACTTGGGAAACAATAAAAAAATCAATGCCTGATTTGTTGAATCTTTTCAATATAAACGGGATGACCTTTTTCATCAATACCTTGTAATACCACCCGAATATTGGTGACTTTGGGGTTTAATAATTTACACAATTGCCCGTTTACCTTACCACCCTGTATGGCAGGATTCCAATAAACAGTTGTACGCTGACTATTTCCCAAAACTCCATTGTCAAATACCGGATTAAAATAGGGTTTATTAAGGGCGAAGCCAGGAACTTTCATTTTAAAAACGCCCATGGTACCACCGGTATTATCATCACCCTTTTTCGTGTACACAATAACGGTATTCGCACCTGGAATATACGGACTTACTGGTGGTATAAAATTTGGGCCCATCACCTTGATAAATGCTACATCACTCAAATTCACACTCATCATAATATTTTTGTCCACTACCGATTCGTTTAATATCATATTCGCATCACTAACATCTCCACTTCCATTAATCATGACTCTGTTTCTCAAAAAATCAATCACATTTCCCATGCCCAGGTTAGGATAATCATTGATAAAATCGAAACTTCCTCTTTCATTAGAAAGTGAACTAAACCATGGCGACACGTATTTTTCTTCTACCAATTGAGTAGGCGTTTTTCGTATACCAGTGACAGTTACACCCTGCATCATTCGACTGTTTTCCTTGTTCCAGTCAAGTACCTGCATAATTTCTACTGGTGTCACTGCCATTTGTTTTTCACAATCATTTACTTGTTGCAGCGCCATAGGTTTAATAAAGCTAGCCGTATTGGTAGGCTTGATACTAAGCAGGTATTTTGGGTAATTATCCTTTGGCTGTTTAAAATAAACTGTAGCTGTATCTTCCAAATTCATGCTCGGCAATCGCACCATGCCATATTTATCAGATACAGTTTCAACTACTCCCTTCAAAGTATCGCCTTGCTTAATAAAAATTGTCAGCTCTTCTGAAGGCAATACCCTGTTTTTTTCTGCATCAATCAATTGTCCAAGTGTACGTATAATATCGCCATCATCTACTACAGATTTATTGCTAAAAGTAGCAATTTTAGCAGCATCATAGCGCATAGAGCCATTGGTAAGCATCAATAAATCGTAGTATATTTTTTTGATGCTATCATTGTCAAAAACCGGCATTGGGTGAAAGGCCCTTTGCCAATCGCTGATAGCGGACTGTTGTTTTAAAGAAATAATATCATCCCCTTTTATGGGTGCAACCATATTCGCATTTGTAATAGACAAGGAATAGCTGCCCTTGGGTAATTGATTAAAATGTACCAATAACTGACCTGCTGCATTGATACTATCATCAATGATAAGGTCTGCATTGGACACCATACCATTAATATTATAATATAATCGCTGTGATACCAATTTTCCAGCATGATCCAACAATAAAAAATGATTAACCCCCGGCGCCAAAATACTATCTGGCAAATACTTAGCAAATCCTTCTGATTGTTCTACCTGAAAAACTGCTTTATACTTGATTACATAATCCGATGCTGCAATAAAACTGTATTTTCCAGATTGATTTGTTCTAACCCGAAATGCGAATCCCTTGTTAACCGGATAAACATTAAAAATGGTATTGCTATTGGGAGGACTAACAGTCAAAGCCCGCTCAATTCTTTTGCCATTGATGTTTATTACTGCTTTGTATTGTTTTCCTGATGCTGCAGTCATCTCAAATTTTCCCAGCCCACCAATAGTGGATTCAAAACCAACAATGGTATCTGCATTTTGATCTAATACTAGTCCAGCCACAGCGGAAGGCTCATCCATCTTTACCTTAAAGGCCACAGTATTACTAATACCTTCCACCAATGAACCTCCTTCGGGAAATAATTCAAAATAACTGTCCCCATTAACCGCAAAAGAATATTGATTGCAGGCTTTTTTTAAAAAAATGGAACGACTGTATATATTGGAACTATCCAATGTCATCATGCCAGTAGTATAGGCCTGAATGGTATAATAATTAATACTATCAATTACTGGTAATACAAAATAGCCAGCAGCTGCTCCTCCTTTTAATAGTAATTTTTTATCACTAATTACTTGATTACTTGGCGCCAATAAACTTACGTGCAAAATTGTTTTGTCAGCCAGCGGCTCATTACCGGCAAATGCATAGGCCTTAAACCAAAGGGTTTCGCCGGGTATAAAAGAGGTTTTGTCAACATCAAGGTATACATATTCATTCGCCCCTATTTCTCTCGCCTTGGTTAAAAGCTGTTCGATATTTTGTGATTGTACGGAAAAGGAAAGCAATAACAAGCAGCAGGCAGGTATCCATTTTATCATCAAAGCCGTTTTAATCCTATAAACTTACTGTAATTTTTGGTTGACAGCAGCTAGATCATGTTAAAATTTCTACATTTAAAAGCTATTTTAGCCATTGATAATAATTTTAGCCCTCCTATTTCCCATTGGCGTAATTTTGACAAATGAAATGGAAATACCTAAGTATCCTGTTCTTGCTCTTTTCGATGAGCGTGCAGGCCCAAGAAAAATGGAGTCTCCTACAGTTGGTTCAATATGCCATGGACAACAATATTGCCATCAAACAAACCAGTTTGCAGGAAAAATTCAGCGCCCTCAGTCTTCGTCAAAATAAATTATCGCAATTTCCCAATGCCAATTTCAGTGGAGGCATTAGTTATAGCAGTGGACGAAATCAGGATCCAACTACTTTTAGTTTAATTACCCAAAGCTACCTGAGTAGCAATATGAACCTACAAACCAGTGTTGAAATTTTTAGTTGGTTTAGCAAACGCAATACCATCGCAGCAGGCGAATGGGAATTACAGGCATCTAAGGCAAATACGGATAAACTTAAAAACGATATTTCGCTGATGATTGCCAACCTTTATTTGCAAGCCCTGCTGGCCAAAGAGCAAATAAAAATTGCAGAAGTGCAGTTGACACAATCACAATCGCAATTATTAAAAACCAGAAAGCTGGTGGATGCCGGTAGTTTACCGGAATTAAATGCTGCAGAACTGGAAGCACAAGTAGCAAGAGATAGTTCCAATATGATAAGTTCGCGGGGTAATCTGACACAGACCATTCTTTCATTGAAATCTTATTTAAATCTGGATGCCGCTAAACCATTTGACATTGAAACACCTCCAGCTGATCAAATTCCGGTATTACCAATTGCCGAATTACAGCCCGAACTTGTTTACCAGTTAGCATTGGTTAATTTACCACAGCAAAAATTTAATGGTTTTAAATTGAAAGCCGCTGAAAAAGCCGCTGCTGCTGCCAAGGCCGATATGTTACCCTCACTTTCAGGATCTGCGGGTATTGGTAGCAGTTATAATAACAGAGCCAAACAAATCATTGGCAGCACACCTGTTATTGCCCCGCTTGGTAAAGTAACAGTGGGCGGTACTGATTACAATGTATTTCCATTTCAGCCATACAATAGCTATCAATATGGGAATAATCCTTTTTTCAATCAACTGAATGAAAACTTCCGACAAAGCATTGGACTAAGTCTTAGCATCCCCTTATTTAATGGAGGTGCTGCACGTACCAATTGGGAAAGAAATAAATTAACCGTTAGAAACCTTCAATACCAGGTAGAAGCGGGTAACCAACAAACCAAACAGGATATCTACTTGGCTTATAACAATGCCCTTGTTGCACTTGAAAAATTCAATGCTAGTAAAAAAGCAGTAGAAACAGCGGAGCGGTCTTATTCCTTTGCACAAAAAAGATACGAAGTGGGTATGTTGTCTACTTTTGAATTGATCAGCAACCAAAATAACTTATTGACACAGAAATTCCAATACGTATTGAATGAATTTGACTATGTGTTTAAAATGAAAGTATTGGAATTTTACAGAGGTCAGGGTTTGAAGTTTTAAAATAAGTAGTTATTAACTTAAATAATACATTGAATACTCCTACCAATTTAAAGAGGCAGGGCAAAAAAATAAATCATGAGCAAAAAAGTCAAATGGATTTTGATTAGTGTGGGGCTACTATTGGTAGTCTTATTTGGATTAAGTAAAGCCGGTGTTTTCGGAAAGAATGAAGGCATCAAAGTAACTGCAGAAAAAGTAACCAAGCGCACCATTGTAGAACTAGTAAATGCCAGTGGAAAAGTATATCCCGAGGTGGAAGTAAAAATTAGTCCTGATATCAGCGGAGAAATCACTGAGCTGAATGTGCAGGAAGGTGATACTGTAAAAAAAGGACAGGTATTGGCGAGGATATTTGCCGACATCTATACCATTCAAAAAAATCAGGCAGCCAGTGGAGTACAACAATCGCAAGCGCAGGTGAGCAGTACGCAAGCACAAGTAAGCAATGCACAGGCATCACTCGAAGGATTAAAAGCCAATATGGAACAGGCGCAGCATAATTTTGATATGCAAAAACAATTGTTTGACGAAAAAGTAATCAGCAGAAATGAATTCAATATTGCAGAAGCATCTCTGAGAAGTGCTAAGGCAAGTTACAATGCCGCATTGCAAACCATTCGTGGAGGACAAGCCAATGTACAAAGTGCAAGAGCCAGTGTACAAAGTGCAGAAGCCAATTTACAAAGAGCCAATAAGGATTTAGGAAGAACTGTAATTGTAGCACCGAGTGATGGCGTTATCTCTTTACTCAATGTAAAGAAAGGCGAAAAAGTAGCTGGTAATAGTTTTAATGTGGGAACAGAAATGATGCGTATAGCCGATATGGCAAAAATAGAAGTGCGTGTAGACGTACCCGAAAATGATATAGTAAAAGTACACTTAGGCGATACGGCTTTAGTAGAAGTTGAAGCTTATACTGACAGAAAATTTAAAGGCGTTGTTACCAAGATCGCAGCTAGCAATAATGGCGCAGCCACATCAGGACTAACAAGTAGTAATACCGATGTTACCCAATACAAGGTGAATATCCTTATTATAGCCGATAGCTACATAGACCTGATAGGAAAAGGCAGGTTCCCATTTAAGCCCGGCATGACTGCCACTGCCGATATTCAAACCAATACACATGTAAATGTATTAAGTGTACCTATCAATGCAGTTACAACCCGTGATAAAAACGATAGCATGGGCGTGGAGAAAAAAATTGTAGACCAAACCGATATCAAATCTGGCAGCACCAATCCAACAGATGATTTAGAAGTAGTGGTATTTGTTTTACAACAGGATGCCACAGTGAAAAAAGTGAAAGTAAAAACTTCCATACAGGATATCAATAATATTGAAATTACAGAAGGCCTCAAAGAAGGAGACGAAGTAATCACCGGGCCCTACGATGTTGTGAATAAAACATTAAAGGAAAAAGTAAAAGTGAAAAAAGTAGATAAGAAAGATTTGTTTAGCAAGAAATAATTAATTCCTTCTTACGCTATAAAATATTTTTCAGCAATGGCTACCGATTCCGGTTTGCCAACGTCTACCAAATGGTCGCCACTGTGATCGTACCCGAGAATTAAATGATCTTTAGCCAAATCCAAATAAGTTTCGGTTAATGAAAACTTGCCAGACTGTCTGATGAAATCAAATACATTGGATTCAAATACTACTGCACAACTATAAGCTTTTGCAAAATAAGGCGTAGTTTGTATGGAGATTTTTTCTTCTCCCGTATTATTATTTCTCCAGCCACATAACCGATTCTGTGCATCGAATAAAAAATTTCTGGATGTTTTACGGTCAGTAACTCCAAAAGAAATCAAGGGCTTATTCGCTTTATGAAAAGCAATCAAATGACCAAGGTTTAAATTGCTCAATATGTCAACATTCAAAGTAATAAATGGACCAACTCCTTCCAGCAAATGTCTTGCTTTTAATAACCCTCCGCCCGTTTCTAAAACTTCCGCTCGCTCGTCGCTGATATGAATAGTACTTCCCCAACCTTTATTGGCTTCAATTGCAGCGATAATCTGATCGGCAAAATGATGCACATTCACTACTACTTCCCGAATACCATACTGTTGCAGGTATTCAATATTTCTTTGTAATAATGATTTACCGTTGACCACGGCCAATGCTTTGGGATGCTGGTCGGTCCATGGTTTAAATCGAGTACCCAATCCGGCTGCAAAAATCATTGCCTTCATATGCGTTTCCAGTTTTCTTGATTGGTATGCGTAACCGTTAGTTTTACTTTAAATTTATTTCGGAGATGACGGGCAATGGCTTCTGCTGCGAATACACTTCGGTGTTGCCCACCAGTACAGCCGAAATTAATCATCAAATGTTCAAAATCACGCTTGATATAATCTTCTACGGCTATGTCGATAATATTATAAACACTATTTAAAAACTGCGGCATCTTAGTTTGCTGTTCCAGAAAATCTTTTACCGGTT
Organism: Chitinophaga pinensis; assembly: GCA_943367825.1. Classification (GTDB taxonomy): domain Bacteria; phylum Bacteroidota; class Bacteroidia; order Chitinophagales; family Chitinophagaceae; genus Ferruginibacter; species Ferruginibacter pinensis_J. The sequence continues at coordinate 13,117 of CALRKF020000062.1, read as the reverse complement.
TATCTAATCCTGATTGTGTTTTATACTCATCAAATCGCCCGGGGTTCAAAATACCCCGCATATCAAAAACAAATCCACCACCATTCTCGGAATGATCACCTGGAATTCCTTTTTTATAGGAAAAACTATTGATGGTTACCTGCAGTTTTGTGGAATCGCTTGCTTTTACATTTTCAAATCGCTGAATCACTTCTTCTTCTGTCATTAACAATAATAGCCGTTCGAATTCAGGTACACTAATGCCCACATGTTTATTTTGGATAAACCACTGAATATTTCTTAATGCCAAAGGTATACTCGTAAGAAAATGCGCTTTGCGTTCAAAGAGACCCCGAAATCCATATGCACCCAATACTTGTAAGAGTCGAATCAATACATAGCCATTGTATTGTCCGATAAAACGGATTTTATCAATGGGCTCCTGCAAAATTTCTTCAATACAGGAAATATAATATTCAAGTAACCCATTCTTCCATTCATCACTGAGGTTAGCTTTGGCCTGCCATAACAAACTAGCCACATCATATTGCAATGCACCTTTCATGCCACCCTGGTAATCGATAAAAAACACTTCATCGTTTTTTACCATTACATTCCTACTTTGAAAATCACGAAACATGAAAAACTGATAATCCGCACGTCCCAAATAGGTTCCTAATACTTCGAAGTCTTCAATTAATTTTTCCTTATCATAAGGAATTTTCAAAGTATCTAAAAAATAATATTTAAAATATAAGAGGTCGCTGATGATGGCTTGCTTACCAAATTTTTTGCTGGTGATACACCATTTATAATTCAACCCTTCGTCGCCCTTGATTTGCAAATGCGCCAGTGCTTTCAGGCTTTTCTGAAACAAGCTGTATACATGTTCAGCTTCTCCATGTTCTTCTAATTTATTGAGTAAAGACAGATCTCCAAAATCCTCTTGTAAATAAATTGTTTGTTCCTCATTAACTGCATAAATGGCTGGCACCGGACAACCCATTTTTGAAAAATGTTTGCTGAATAAAATAAAGGTATTATTCTCCTTTATATTTTTATTGGAAGTAGCAATAAAAGAACCTGCATCGCTATGAATCCGAAAATACACGCGGTCGCTACCGCTTTGTGGTATTTTTTCAATACTATGAATGGCTGCCTGACTATATTGTTTAAATAAGGACTCTATTGCTGTTTTTACCGATTGCATGTAGTTGTTTATAATCGGTAAAATTAGAATATTTCGGTATTACTATTTGAAATAAAAACTCCGGCAATAGCCGGAGTAAAATATATTCCTATTTTCAATTCTTTACCATTTTACTTGCCCTATTTCAATATGACCATATTGATTGTCCAATATCATGTTTTCAATTTGCAAAGACTGGTTATTACGACCCAGGTTTTTAAATGTCACCACTCTTGCCCAACTGGGCATTTTCCCTGGGTAGTCATAGCTATTATAGGAATCTAATTTAATACGGTATTTTCCCGGCGGTGCCGTTTGAATGGCATATTCATTGGTGCCGTAATAGTATGCTGGCAAATTCAACCCCATTTCTAACCTTCCACCTTGCTTTGTCAACGGATGTATATAGGAGGCAATTTCTCCACCTGGTTCTACAAATTGTATATTAGAAGTATAGCCATCGCTTAATTCCACCGTAATGCGTAAATCCAGCGGCACCGCCTTAATCATTCTTGCATCAAATGCCTTTATATCAATTACAGATTGATGCGCTGCAATGATGGCATTCCATTCTACCATGGCCAATTGTTTTATTTTTCCATTGTCATACTCATCATCGTCTTGCAGTAGAATAGCATAATAGGTATCGACAGCTTCCTGATAAGCCCCTTTTTGATAATAGGCCAAAGCCAACTCTCTTTGCAAGGATTGATTCAATGGATACTGCCTAATTAATTCTTGGTAAATTTTAATTGCAGCATCATATTCTTTCTTGTCCTCCAATATATAAGCTGCCAATTTAATGCCGCTAAGACTCGACTTACACAAGGCTATTCCATTGTATAAAATTTTCATTGCCTGTTCCTTTCTTCCCTTATCAAAAAAGTAGTCGGCTACATCGTAATAAAAACCCAGTTCGTTTTCATGATCTTTTTCCAATGACAAATAGGTTTCCCATAAATCATCTTGATTATCATTTCTTAATTCGGATATGTAGTCCATTTCCTGCTGATCATTCAATTTATATTCAGCCCAGCGATAATAACCAGCGTTGGCCCTTGCTCTTTTAGTATTTATAACAATGGCTCCATTGGCTCCGTCAGCTCCAAATAATGCTGCGGCACTGGGCCCTTGCAATACGGTTACATCTTCAATATCATCCAGATTGATATCATTGGGGTCGGAGATGATGGTACCGTTTACCACATACAATATTTTACTGCCGATACCAAAATCACTTTCGCCTCTTATTCTAATACTGGCAGTTCTTCCCAATGCAACTGCCGATTGACTCCTTATTTGAATACCTGCTATTTTTCCCGCCAATGCATCACCCAAATTAATGCCACGAATGGTATTTAATTCATTGGCGCTGATATATTGAGCACTGGTAGAAGTCGTTTTTGCAGTTCGTCTAACGCCCATTGCAGTGGTAACCACCACTTCTGAAAGCGAATTGGCTTTGCCTCCAAGCGATTCAACAGGAACCACTACTGATGCATCCAATGCAGTGGTGGTTTTTGCTGGCTTTGATGGTACTGCTTTTGCTGGCTCCGTTTTTGTTAGGGTAGTAAGTGGCTCACTCAAATTAATAGCAGGCATTAATGGATTCCAGATTTGTATACGCCGATTGTAAACACCAATTGTATTTCGCAAAGCATCTTCTTTTGAAAGCGATTTAATCTGCTGAATTTTGCGCGTCGAACTGTACACATAATTGAGCTCAGCACATTTTGCTTCCAACTCTTTTGGAGGTGCAATTTGGTACTTGATATAATCTTCGATTCTTTCCAATACCAGAAAAGAAGTTTGGGCAGTCACCAGTTTTTCTTTTAATCCCAATTCAAATATAGATTGCCAATCATTCGAAAATCTAAAAAAAGAATACAGCAGCTGATCATATTTTTTCAATACATCAATCATATGATAAGCTTCGCTATTACAATGATCATCTGCTGACAATACAATTTCCTGTTGAAGATGAATACCCGTATTGTTTCCATATAATAATTGAATGTTTTGTCCTTTAGGCATCCTACCACTAAGAAAAATGTTTCCATCCAGTGTAATTGGAAAAGATTGTTTAATATTCCCCAATCCGCCTTTTATGCCAAGTAAATAATTTTCGACCTGTTCAATTTTTTTTAAAGATGATTGAATGGTATTGAATTTACAATTGATGATTTGTCCGCCTGTTTGCCCAATAATTGCTTGCAGATTGGCGTAGTTGGTTCGGCTAGAGGAAACAACACAATTAATGGGTACGGTACCAGATACTGGTAAATCATTTCCAACAGAAATACTACCACTGGAGAAAAGCAAAATAGCATCTGTGATTATTGTAGAAAAATTCAATTGCTGCAGATTCACTGCACCCCTGTACTGATAATGCAATAAATTAGTTCGGATATTTCCAAAATTACCCTTGACTGTATTAAAATGGAAAGTATCAATTATGCGATGGTTGAATAAAATAATATCGGCCTGCTGAATAGCATTGATATTTAAATAGGCTTCCAAAAAATCTAGTTCTTTTGATAGATCTCTTTCATTTGTCAGCTTGGAAGCTTCCCAATACACCGTTAAATGTGCAGGCTTGTAAGTATAAAATCTTTTGCAATCAGGCTGGACACGTATTAAAAAGTCAGTGGAATCAGCTGCCTGACGAGTGCATACAATACTTTTATTCATAATCATGCTAAAAGCAAGTGGTTGATTAAGGGTAGTATGCGTTTTTATGTCTTCCAAAACAGCTTTACCAAATTGCACCTTAAAAGGAGTTTGATGCAGGAACCCCTTTCCTGTAATTGGCAAATTAGGATAGTCCGTTGCTTCAATTGCAATGCTAAGGCTATCGGTTATGTCTGGAAAATTCAAAGGAAATTCGTATTTCAATGAATCTTCATTTTGTGTAATCATTTGGATTACAGTAAAACTTATTTTTCGGCTACTCTTGGCCGGTATTGGATAAATGCGAAGGCTATAATTATCTTGATAATCCATTTGAAGAATGGCGGGATCAATTCTCTTTCCCACAATCTGACTATAGGCCCGATTGGCTTTCCACTTTTCTTCAATGCTGCCATCCCTGAATTTTCCATTGAGCTCCAGTTGAAAAGCAGTAATCACCTGGCCACGATTTAAAGAAAAGCGTTGCAGTCCTTCCACTTCCATTTCCTTTGGATTGTACCATTCCATTTCAATACGGGTTTCAGCAATAAAGGCATTGGCCTTTACCTGAATAGTGCAATTTTTCAATTGCATTGATTGATCAAAATATTTTTGCTGTGCAACTGCGTTTATCACGCATACCTGTGTAAAAAGCAACACCATAATTATTCTCTTCATAAGCTGTTTTTTTAATGGATGCATAAAGTGCCGCGATTACATAAATATTTAAACCAGCTTATAAAATCATTGTAAGCCGGAATAAATACCGGCCTACAATGAATGGTTGCAATTGCTTACTAATACCCTAAAATCCTTGATGCCACCTTATTTGGTAAGCAGCAGGGTGTATGGTTTCTTGATGAGTAATAGTAGGCGTTGTAGTCGTTGTCCTCCTATTAATATTGTATATCCATCTTGCAAATATGATGGCAACTATAATTTTCATGTTTACCTCCTTTTTTATAAAACAAAAGCCGGTCGCTTTCACGACCGGCTAGTATCAACAAGCATTGCCTGTTAACAATTATAAAGTCGTTTTTTATTTATTATTTCAAAATCTCTTCGGCTCCCCGATTGCCCATTTCTTACCAATGATGCAGACGGATTCGCTATGAAATATCGTTTATTCATAAGCGTGATACAATGCCCGGTAGTTGTATTATTTTTCATTTTTCTATTTTATTGATTACTACGCAAACAAAAGCCCCGCTTTGTGAGCAGGGCTTGAGCTATAGCGAATTAGTTTGGTACTTATTCAACAGCATAACATGTCCCTGCCTCCTTGATATCCTTATTGGATCCAAAAGCATTCAATGCAGTACTATGTAGCATTGGGCGTAACATGTTGTTTGTTTTAAATTTTAGGCTGCAAAGATGAAATATTTTTTTTGATAGTACCAAATAAATGGTGAAAATATTTTTAATTAATTTTTATCGACCATCTATTCATAAAAAATTAAAACAAACTGCGTTGCTGTCCGGGTCTTGCAAATAATGTTTGATTAAACTCCCATTCTTCCTGATTGAGCCCGTATTGTTTACAATATTTTTTATGTTGCTGGGCAATCAAATCGGCCAACACTCCTTCGCCTCTCATTCTCTTTCCCCAATCTGTATCATTTACTTTTCCGCCATGATTATCTTGCATCAAATGCCAAACCTTGTCTGCCCGATCGGGAAAATTTTTATACAACCAATCATGGAATAATAATTTAACAGCGCCATTTAATCGGATAAATGTATAGGATGCATGGGAAGCGCCATGTTCGGCTGCTGCTTTCATAATTGATTGCATCTCCTGATCATTTAGTCCGGGTATGATGGGCCCCATGATAATACCCACATTAACACCCAGCTTACTCAATGTTTCTATGACTTTTAATTTTTGTCGCGCGCTCACTGTTCGAGGCTCCATACTTCGCCGCAAATTTTCGTTGAGTGAAGTGAATGAAATGCGCACCGATACAATTTTTTTGGATGCCATTTCCTGCAATAATATTTTATCACGCAATATCAATGCATTCTTGGTTAGAATGCCTACGGGCTGATTGAATGTATTACAGGTTTTCAGCAAACCAAGGGTAAGTCGAAATTTTTTTTCGGCAGGCTGATAACAATCCTTATTCCCACTCAATATAATGGGCGCTGGTTGCCAATTAGGACGCAGTAATGTTTGCCGAAGCAATTGCACCGCATTTTTTTTGACAATAATTTTTTGTTCAAAATCAATACCTGCACTATAGCCCCAGTATTCATGTGCATTTCTTGCATAGCAGTATATGCAACCATGCTCACATCCTGCATAGGGATTCATGCTATAGGGCATGGGTATATCCGGACTATCCACGGTATTGACAATACTCTTGCTTTCTTGTTCAATATATTGAGTTGGCAGCACCGTCTTTTCCCAGTCATCGATGCCTATTGTATGTTCCTGTGTTAACTCATTTTTTAAGAATCGGTTCTTTGTATTAAACTGCGCTCCCCTGCCCTTTTGATACTCCTGCATTTTTTTATTGACTGTTATGATTGTATGGAAAAATTTCAGCAGAACAAATCAGCTTGCCTGCTGTGCAAGGGCAGGTTTTGAAATTCGAATCGCCGTAGTATCTGATAATTGGATTCCCCAAATGGTCTTTTTAATAATAACATGGCGTCGGCGATAAAACGGCCTGTGAAATGTTGCTGACTAAATACCTGCCAGGCTTTTTCATATTGCCAGGGCAATAATTTTCTTGCAATACTGATATATGGTTCGCTGATAAAATGCGCTTTATTTTCCTCATTCAGTTTTAAGAGGCCCTGGGTATGGCTGCGAATTTCTTTCAGCAATTGTTGCAAGGGCAGTTTACTGTTTACATTGATATAAATAGTATGCGTTGGAAAGCTACCATAATCTTTCAACTCAATCTTTACAGGATAATAACCCATGGCAATTGTTTGCAAACGGCGGATGATTTTTTCTTCCAGCATATCGTATTGCCGGTAATGCACTAAACTGACATGCGGCTTCATGCGGCTGACATTTGCTGTTCGATAAGTGTCCGCAAAGTTTTTTCGCTCCCGCAAAATTTTATTCCGCAGCTCCTCGTGTGGCAGCAATACAATATTGTATTCACTGATGGCATAGCCTGGCAATAACCTGCCTTTGATTTCTTGCTCCATCAAAAAAATATTTTGATTACTAAATTTGTTAGCTAATTATTTTAGCATAAATTTACTAAATAATTTGGTATTTTAATAAATAATTTCACCCCTGCTGTACCAAGCGAACAGCAGTTAATACAAGCACCATGGAAGTAGAAAAAATTATAGGCAGCAGTTACAAAGGCAGCAAAACTTTTACACAACAGCAGGTAAGCACGGCCAATGCCACCGGTTTTGGTGCAGCAGCCGACGATTATATGGAAAGGGGCATTGACCTGAACGAGCAATTGATTCGCAATAAGCCCGCTACCTTTTTTATGCGGGTAAGCGGCAATAGCATGATCAATGCAGGTATCTATGAGGCCGATATTGTGATTGTGGACCGCAGTGTTAAAGCACAAAACGGAAAAATTGTTATCGCCGTCATTGATGGAGAAATGTTGATCAGGCGCTATGAAAAAAGCATCAACCGTTTGCGCCTGATTCCCGAAACACCTAAGCTATCGCCCATTGAAGTAAGTGAATTCAGCGATTTTAAAATCTGGGGCGTAGTCACCGGCGTTATCAGGGTATTATAAAGCAAGCATAAAACAATAGCATGATAGCAATCATCGATTGCAATAGTTTTTATTGCAGTTGCGAAAGATTATTTCTTCCACACCTCGATAACCAGCCCGTTGTAGTACTCAGCAACAACGATGGCTGTATTATATCCCGCACCGATGAAGCAAAAAAACTAGGCGTAGAAATGGCGGGCCCTTATTTTAAAGCCAAGCCCCTGATTGAAAAATACGGGGTGGCTACTTTTTCCAGCAATTACAATCTCTATGGCGACCTCAGTTGGCGGGTAATGGAAACCCTCCGCATTTTATTGGGTAGCGAAAAAGTAGAAGTGTATTCGGTAGACGAAGCTTTTTTAGACATGGATGAGTTTGCCGAAAAAGACCTGCAACAAACGGCCATGCATATACGAGAAACAGTAGAAATGTGGACGGGCATCAAAGTGTCGATAGGGGTAGCCCCTACCAAGGTATTATCCAAAATAGCGAACCACCTGGCAAAAAAAAATAAACTGGCTACGGCCTGTGTGGTAGTGCTGGATACCGAAGAAAAAATCAGGGAGGCCCTGCTCAAAACACCGGTGGGCGAAGTATGGGGCATTGGCCGGCAATACGCACAGAAGCTGATAGAAATGAATGCCGTATTTACTGCCTATGACCTCAGTAAAAAAACCATTGAATGGGCACATAAAAATTTGGGTGGTGTAGTGGGTGTACGATTAATAAAAGAATTAAAAGGAGAACCCTCCACAGAAATGAAGGAACAGTTGGTTATAAAAAAAATGATTGCCACTACCCGTATGTTTGGAACACCGGTTACCAGTCTGCAAGCCATTAAAGAAGCCGTGGCCACTTATACCGCAAGGGCTGCTGAAAAATTGCGGCGACAGGGAAGTGCTGCCAATACCATCAGTGTATTTATTGTGCCCAAAGAAATACAAAAGCCCGGTGCGCATTTCAGGCATGGGCCAAGCCTTAGCAGTTATATTATTTTACCAAGGGCCACTGCTGCTACGCATGAATTAATTAAGCCGGCGGTGCAATTGGTGGATCAATTATTTGAAGCAGGTCGTATTTATAAAAAAGCAGGTGTGTTGCTCAGTGGCATTGTACCAGATACGGCCATACAGGGAAATTTATTTTTACCCAAGGCCATTAATGAGCATCGCATGCTGATGAGCATGATTGACAATATTAATTTTAGTCAGCGCGACGACCTGCTCAAGTTTGCCGTATCCGGCACCAAGCGAAACTGGAAGATGCGGCAGGAGTTAAGAAGTCCGCGCTACACCACCCGATGGAATGAATTGTATAAAATCAAATAGGATGTACAACCCACTGGCATTAATCAATGAAGCCCTGATAAAAGTACTTATAGCAAGCCCTACAATATTTGTGCGCGAATACTATCACAGAGGGGCCGACGGTAAAGATTTACCATTATTGCTGACTTACTACGATAAAGAAAACGAAGTAGAAAAAACCAGGGCATTGTTTCATTACCAGCAATTAAAGGGCAGTCGCTATGCTTATTTATATGATAGCACGATAACAAGCGACAAAGAAAAATTACTAAAGGCCGCAAGTATGCCGATAGGTTATCAAATTTATATCAATATGTTGCCCGGCCCATGGATGGCACCGCCTGTCTTGAAAAAACAAATACATGCCTATATGCTACAACACTTGCCCTGGTGGAATTATACTAAATCCTATCAACTGCACATACACTTGAAAGACCGTTTCGGGCAACTCTACCTGCAATTAAGTTGGAAGGCAAATAAAGCCGAAGTACTTTTGGAGGAGATAGAAAATGTATCGCTATGTGCTACGACATGAGTTATTTTTCCAGCATTAAATTAATCAGCGATTTTTTACAATTGCAGGAAGAAAATCAATTTGACTTTACCCCCACATATCACCAGGTGGCGCAAACCTATACGCCCTGGCCGGTTGCAGTAAATGAAGGCGGTATTAAAATAAAAATATTTGAGTGGGGACTGATTGCCGATTATATGAATAGTGCCGAGAAGATCAAACAATACCGAAGTAGTATGGCCAATGCCCGTTCGGAGAAAATGCTCGACGACACAAGATCGGTATGGCATCGGTTAAGACAGCAACGTTGTTTGGTGTTTTGTAATGGTTTTTTTGAGCACCGCGATATGGGTACTAAAAAAAAGCAACCCTATTTTATTCGCATGAAAGACGAAGCGCTCTGTTGTATGGCAGGCTTGTACAATTATTCACCAATACCTGACCCAGCCACAGGAGAATTAATTGGCAGCTTTAGTATTCTCACCCGTACTGCCAATGCCATGATGCAAAAAATTCATAATGGCGGGGAGAACAGTGGCCGCATGCCCCTCTTGCTGAACCGCGAGTTGGCCCAGCGTTGGTTAGAAAAAGACATGAGTGACCAGGGCCTCCGCAATATCTGCGACTATGCGATGCCGGTAGAGAACATGATCGCCTGGCCAGTGAATAGTATCCGAAGAAGAAAGGAAGATGATGCAAGCGTGATAGAAGCAGTGGGGGAAATGTTTTCGGGGGAGAATCTATAAATTGTACAAATTTTAGAATTTGATTGACAATATTTAAGCAATAATAATACAAAGTAAAAATGGTATAGCAATCATTTAAACCCTAAGTGGACTAAATGGACTGTTGAAGAGGCAAAAGCTATATTTAGGAAATTTGAATTGGAAGGAAATATTTGGAATATGAGTAACTCAAAAGATAGGTTTTGATGTCCTCTTCCCAGCACCTGAGTAGCGATCATGCTGAGAAATAAGTACTGCTATTGTAGAAAGCAGTTTCCGATAAACCTTAACTCAAGTTCCTATATACATCATTGTTCTGTCTAATGCATGGATTAAGTTTTGCATTTAGCGTATTAATGTTAGTTTAAGGGGAACATAAACTTATCTGTTACTAATTTTATTCTGTCATTCGATTCAGTTAATAACGCAGATTTAGTAAAAACGATGGTTTTATTACCCAACTGAGGGTGCAGGGAGCCATCTGCCTTTTTGAATTCAACGGTAAGTTCTACCTTATCAATTTTCCAGGCATCTGTAAAAAAATTTGGCGCATAATATATTATTAGGCTCAGTCCGTTCTTATTGAAGGCTGCCAATGATATTTCCCCTGGACGATAATCGGGAGTATAGGTTATCATATCCCAGGCAACTTCAGCTATCTGCAACTGAAAGGTATTCTTTGAATTTATAGTATACTCCCTAGTATCATTCGGATTACAGGAAATTGCCCCTACAAGATTTGTGTTAGAAGCATCCCCCTGCATTTGGTAATTAGAATTGGTATTGGTATACAGGTTTATGTTTACACAAGCATTGGCTTCCTTATTGTCATTTCCAGTCCAGATATTCACTGTAGCTTTTTTAAGATAATACTCATTCAGATCTGTGTTGGAATTATATATGTTTGTTCCATAATTCGGGGCTGTGGTGCTGGGCGGCGTAGTTGTTCCAACTGCCTTAATACCAGGCTTTATGTTAGGGTTGAGATTTCTGTTGAGGTTTCTATTATTCTCCATTAATGACTGTACTCCCGTTTTTCCAACTATAAATTTCCCTTGACCGGTAATAGCTGTACCGCTACCCTGCGTACAGGTTAGTTGTTGGGTATTGGCATCATAAGTACCAGCAATAGCAAACATTTCACTACTGCTATAAAGCTTGTAACTGGCATTGAACAAATTATTCATATAAGAATAAGTTCCCTTTGCTGCAATAGTTCCATTGGAAGATACCATAACTATTTCGCCCTTGTCTGTTAATTGAAAACTAAATGCCTGTGGATACAAGCCATAATCATTAGTTAATGTTCCGGCCCAAGATCCAACTAAAGAAACATTGGCTCCAACTACAATAGCTTTAAGTGGCGGGTTAATTTGTGCAGTAAGCAGGGCCCCACTTGATAAAATAAGTATTGCTATTAAAAGTACTTTTTTCATTTTGAATTGTTTATAGTTCAAAAATAATATTACAACCATATTTATCATATCCCTTAAAACAGGTATATTTTCCAACCTAGTTGGTGTTTATGTGTCATTATTCGTAAATAAAACTCACTTTAGCTGCTGTTGCATACCTATAACTTAAACAAAACAGAATCATCCTTTGTTGAGCATTAAATTGTTTTATTCATTTTCATGTTTCAATAAAGAAAGCTTGGAACAATGTTACTTACACTTGTAGCAATATGTTGCTTTTTGAAAATGAAAACCAATAGACAGTTTGAGAAAAAGCACAAAATAATCAAGGGCTATATTCAAAAGAAAGATTTTGATGACGGCTTAGCAGCAAGGTCTTTTTGCAGAAACCTTGCGTATAATAATCAAAAAAATAAAGCAAAGTCCTCTACTAATACAAAAACCTGTACAGACAAGTTACTGAGAAAAAATATAAAGGCCTTCATTAATACTACTTTTTTCACATTCTGATATCTACTCCTTCCTAGTATCTTCATCGAAAGAATGATATAATACAAGTACATATTGTACTTGTTTTGTATCGCGTATATATGTTCAAAACAACAACTCTTTAGTAGGAATAAAATATCGTCTAATAAGAAAGGTTAAAATTTCTAACAACATATAATTCGCCCTAGTTTAAAAGATTATTGATACTTTAAATAAAACAATATTTAAAATGAAAAAAAACATCTTCGTCATTTTTCAAGTTTTTTTAACCCATACAGGAATAGCACAATTTGAACATAGCCTGATACAAGCTCCCTGCCCTAATAATAACGGGATTGTTTACATGAACTATAGTAATAGCAAACTCAGTTGGGTAGATATAAAAACAGAATCGGGCAAAGAATTTATACTAGAAGGAGTTGCAGCCGAACCTTACGGAAATATCTCTGTTTTGAACGACAGTTTGGTGCTGCTGTCAGGTAAATTTATTTATAACTACAAAACTGGTACCCGTAAACAAGCATTTGCTATAAGTACATTTGCCACCCCATCTGGCAGAAAACTTTTTCAAGTTTCTTTGGATGGTATCAAACAGATAGATGGATTTGGCAATCCTACAGGAAATAAGTTTACTATTCCGATAACCAATGGTACCCCTATTCATAATCTCACTCGAATCAATGAAAATACAGACTTTGCGGCCATTACATTTCCAGGAAAAAAATACCAGGTAGTGGTAGTATATGATTTGAAAAGTGGTAAAGCAATAGGTAGCTTTGATGATTTTAAAGAGATTCATTTTTTAGATATCAGTCCAGACGGCAGCCAGTTGGTAATTGGAAATGATAATGTAGTAAGGCTGTACAATGTTTCCAGTGGTAAAAAAATAGGTGAGTTTGAAGAAGCTCCTAAGAATAATCGAAAGCATTTTATGCAGGCTAGTTTTAAGAATGATGGCAAAGCTGTATACATTGCTAGCTGGTATAAATTATACACTTTAAATACAATCAATTTTGAGGCAGAAGCAAATATTGTAGTAAGTAATAATATTCATATCACCCAATGGAATGATAAGTACGGACTTACTTGGAAGGAGAAGACTGTGATAACCACTGACTATTATTG
>CALRKF020000061.1:17500-21584 GCA_943367825.1 Chitinophaga pinensis | reverse complement strand
TAACTCACGCTGTATCCAGTACTCTGCTTCAGGTAATATAGAAAATCCATTGATTGTTTTTATACTTCTTTCATACATTGTTTCATCACCCCTGAACAATTCTTTAATATAATGAAAGCGATCATTTACGCCGATAGCTTTTCGCAAATCTTTGATATGCACTTCAGAAAGTGTATGACTTAATTCTAATTGTGTTTGCTTAAGTTTATCATTGAGTGAAATTTTCTCCCCTGAATTATCCGATGCAATAATTTCATTTAACTCTTTCTTTGCTGGTATTGGGTTTTGATGTGCTAAAGTGGGCAAAAGTTCTTCCTCTTCAAAAACAATTTGAGGTTTAGAATGTAAACTCATTTGTTGTACTGCTGCAGCATTTCTTTTTATTTCTTCTAATTCTGCTTCAATTTCAGCCTCATCTACTTTTAATATTTCAACAATTTTTTCATTTTCTTCAATAGGGATATTTTGATTTATTGCTTCCTTTGAAATGGGTGGTAAAATTGTTTGAGGTATATCAATATTAATATGATGTGATGCAACGGGCTGATTACGTTGCAAACTCACCAATTCGGTTTCTAGCATCTGTACAGTAAACAATAATTGCTGAATGGATGCCCCTTCTGCAAATTGTTGTTGTAATTTTCTTATGAGTGTATCCACTCTTTCCATGATTAATTATACATTTGATGCCCGGGAATAAGAAACCGGATGAGGATTTCACTAATTTACACCCTAAGTTACTAACGATTTTTAAAAATACCCTTAAATATGTTTATTGAACCCAATTACAAAGGTGAGCGAAGAGGCTGGATTGAAGTTATTTGTGGAAGTATGTTTAGCGGAAAGACGGAAGAATTGATACGGCGGTTAAAGCGTGTTAAAATTGCCAATCTTTCTGTGGAAATATTTAAACCTGCGATAGACACAAGATATGATGAAGTAAAGATTGTAAGTCATGATACGAATGCCATTGCCAGCACTCCTGTGCAAAGTTCTCAAAATATATTATTGATGGCACAGGATGTAGATGTGGTGGGCATTGATGAAGCACAGTTTTTTGATGCGGAGATTGGCAATGTTTGCGAACAATTGGCAATGAGGGGGATCAGGGTTATTGTTGCTGGATTGGATATGGATTATTTAGGCAATCCATTTGGACAGATGCCCAATTTACTAGCCAAGGCAGATTATATTACTAAGTTGCACGCCATTTGTGTAAAATGCGGGAATATTGCGAATATCAGTTATCGTAAAGTAGCGCAGGGGCCGCAGGTATTATTAGGAGAGAAAGACATTTATGAACCCAGGTGTAGGCATTGTGCTCAAGAAAGAGATTAATGGCAATTAATCAATTCAAATTATTTAAAAGCTTCCTTTAATAGTGAAGCTTTTTTTATGCTATTTATTATTCAGTAGAAAAAGGCAGCTATCTATTTTCCCGGCTCATTGTGTAGTACCCGACGTGGTTGATTGGCATGGGCTATTTGTAAATTAATTTGAAATGGCCTGACTTGGATTTTTAAGGTTTGGTAACATGTATAAAATAAAAAAGCCTTTCAGTTTCCTGAAAGGCTTTTTAAATAAATATGGCAGCTACCTACTCTCCCACATTGTTGTGTAGTACCATCGGCCATGAGGGGCTTAACTTCTCTGTTCGGTATGGGAAGAGGTGAACACCCTCGGCAAAACCACCATAAGTCGGTAGTTATCATGCAGAGTTTATCAATCACGATAACAATAAGGTGACATATTGGGATAAGTGTAAAAAAGAGTAATTGTATTATAATCAAATAGCTATAAGCTATAAGAAAATAAAAAAATAAAGCTTACGGGCAATTAGTACTACTCGGCTTCGATGTTACCACCCTTATACCTGTAGCCTATCAACGTCGTAGTCTCCGACGACCCTTAAAAGTAAACTCATCTTGAAGAAGGTTTCACGCTTAGATGCTTTCAGCGTTTATCCTTGCCACACATAGCTACTCTGCATTGCACTTAGCAGCACAACAGATACACCAGCGGTGTGTACGACCCGGTCCTCTCGTACTAAGGTCATGTCTTCTCAATTTACTAGCGCCCATCACAGATAGGGACCGAACTGTCTTGCGACGTTCTGAACCCAGTTCACGTGCCACTTTAATCGGCGAACAGCCGAACCCTTGGGACCTTCTCCAGCCCCAGGATGTGACGAACCGACATCGAGGTGCCAAACCTCCCCGTCGATATGAGCTCTTGGGGGAGATCAGCCTGTTATCCCCAGAGTACCTTTTATCCTTTGAGCGACGGCCCTTCCATACAGAACCGCCGGATCACTTTAGCCCACTTTCGTGCCTGCTCGACTTGTAAGTCTCACAGTCAAGCTCCCTTATACTAATACGCTCTATGTACGATTACCAACCGTACTGAGGGAACCTTTGCAAGCCTCCGTTACACTTTAGGAGGCGACCACCCCAGTCAAACTACCCACCATGCACTGTTTCCCAAAAGGGATTAGATTCTAAATGTTTAAAGGTTGGTATTTCAACAACCGCTCCATCATGCCTGGCGACACAACTTCATAGCGTCCCAACTATCCTACACATCAAAAATTCAAAATCAATGCAAAGTTGTAGTGAAGGTTCATGGGGTCTTTCCGTCCCGTGACGGGTAACCGGCATCTTCACCGATACTACAATTTCACCGGGCTCGTGGAGGAGACAGTGTTCAACTCATTAGACCATTCGTGCAGGTCGGAACTTACCCGACAAGGAATTTCGCTACCTTAGGACCGTTATAGTTACGGCCGCCGTTTACTGGGGCTTCAGTCAGAAGCTTTGGCTTGCGCCGAACATCCTTCCTTAACCTTCCAGCACCGGGCAGGTATCAGGCTCTATACGTCATCTTTCGATTTTGCAGGGCCCTGTGTTTTTGCTAAACAGTTGGTTGAACCATTTTACTGAGACCGTCAAAGACGGTACGCTTTATCCCGAAGTTACAGCGTCAATTTGCCTAGTTCCTTCTCCACGGCTCACCCGAGCGCCTTAGAATATTCATCCCACCCACCTGTGTCGGTTTACGGTACGGGCTGCTATTACCTAGCCTTAGAGGTTTTTCTCGGCAGCTTTTAGGACTCTCCCATCGGCCGAAGCCTCAGTGTACTTTCGCACTTTGCCATGTCTTACGGATTTGCCAATAAAACATATAGCTACATGCTTAAACGGGATATACTGTGATCCCCGTGAGTCTTTCAATACTGCGTCACCCCATCGAAATAATAGCAGGTACTAGAATATTAACTAGTTTTCCATCAGCTACCCCTTTCGGGTTTGCCTAAGGACCCGACTAACCCTGATCTGATTAACATTGATCAGGAAACCTTGGGTTTACGGCGTTAAAGTTTTTCACTTTAATTATCGTTACTTATGCCTACATTTTCTTTTGAAATCGCTCCAGCATGCATTACCACACACCTTCGCAGCAGATTTCAATGCTCCCCTACCACACACATCTCAAAGATGCGGTTTAGAACTTCGGTTCACAGTTTGATGCCCGATTATTTTCCGTGCAGGATCTCTCGACCAGTGAGCTGTTACGCACTCTTTAAATGAATGGCTGCTTCCAAGCCAACATCCTGGCTGTTATAGAAATCCCACCTCGTTAGATCAACTTAACTGTGTATTAGGGACCTTAGTTGCTAATCTGGGTTATTTCCCTCTCGGCCATGGACATTATCGCCCACAGCCTCACTCCCGGAGATATTTAGCACCATTCGGAGTTTGTCAGGGTTTGGTAGGCGGTGAAGCCCCCTAGCCCAATCAGTAGCTCTACCTGTGCTAAACGTCTATAATCCGAGGCTGTTCCTAAAAACATTTCGGGGAGAACGAGCTATCTCTCAGTTTGATTGGCCTTTCACCCCTATCCACAGGTCATCCCAGAGCTTTTCAACGCTCATGAGTTCGGTCCTCCAGTGTGTGTTACCACACCTTCAACCTGCCCATGGATAGATCACAAAGTTTCGCGTCTACCCCCACTGACTAGTCGCCCTATTTGGACTTGCTTTCGCTACGGCTCCGTTACTAAAGAACTTAACCTCGCCAGTGAGGAG
>CALRKF020000061.1:0-12500 GCA_943367825.1 Chitinophaga pinensis | reverse complement strand
GTTTGAATCGTATAAGGTAATGACTTGTTTTTGGTAAGGCGCGATTGAAAATCCATTATTATCGCTGATGCATAACTGGTAAGTGTATTCGCAACATTCGGATCTGATGCATCTGCAATTATTTGCACCTGTGCTTTATTGAAATGTATTAAATCTTCCTGAAAATGAGCGGGTATTACTATGGCAATTTTGATATTCCCCTTTCTAAATTCTTCTTCCACTTGAACATAGTTAACAAGGTTTTTCTCTATATCAAAATACCGGCTAGCATCTAATTCTTGAATCAGTGAACTAGCAGCAGGGTCCTTGGCATTGTCTAAAATGGCAATGTGTGCATTTTTTACTTCATTAGTCAAAGCAAAACCAAAAATCACAATCTGAACTACCGGCATACCAAGTAGGATAAACATAGTACGTTTATCTCTCCCAATATGGAAGAATTCTTTCTTTACAAATGCCCAAAATTGACGCATAGCGAACGATTAATTATTCAAGCAGCAAAGTTTTAATCAGCATTTCTGACGGCTTTTCTAGCCAATTTCAAAAAAACTTCATCCATCGACTTTGCCTGATATTTTATTTTCAAAGCATTGGGCGCATCAAGCGCTTCAATTTTTCCATCCACCATAATACTAACCCGATTGCAATATTCAGCTTCATCCATATAGTGGGTGGTTACAAAAATGGTAATCCCTGCAGCGGCAGCCTGATAAATCATATTCCAAAACTCTCTTCTTGCAACGGGGTCTACACCGCCAGTTGGTTCATCCAGAAATACAATACTGGGTTCATGAAATATTGCCACAGAAAATGCCAATTTTTGTTTCCAACCCAAGGGCAATGATTTTACCAAAACATTTTCTTCCTTTTGTATATGCAATTGCTCAAGAATAGTGGCCGTTTTTGATTTAATATATTGATTGGACATTCCATAAATTCCTCCGTAAAAACGCATATTCTCCTTTACTGTTAAATCCTCGTACAAGGAAAATTTTTGACTCATATAGCCTATACTTTGTTTTATTTTTTCAGTTTCAGAATACACATCATATCCCGCCACGGTGGCTTTGCCAGCACTGGGCAATGATAGTCCACATAGCATCCGCATAGCAGTTGTTTTCCCTGCTCCATTGGCGCCCAAAAAACCAAATATTTCTCCTTTAGTAACTTCAAAACTGATATGATCTACAGCTACAAAATCACCAAAGGTCTTTGTAAGTTTTTCTGCAGTTATAATGCTATTATTCATGCTGTTTTTTTTTACAATACAATCCCTTATTGCTTTTTCATAAATCCAATAAAACAATCTTCAATATTGGGCACTACTTTCAAAAACGCTATATTTTCTTCTGTATGGGTTGCCATATATTCCCTTAGCATTACTTCTCCATTATCCTTATTCAATACAATATGATGGTATTCTCCAAAAGGATAGACATCTTTTACAAAAGGGAGTATTTTTAAATTATTCAACAAGCTCAACATATCCGCTGATTTGGCTGCCCATAAGGGATATTCAAATTCGTCGACAATGCCCTGAGGAGTATTGATGGTAAGTATTTGTCCTTTTTGTATCAATGCCACTTTATCGCATAAACTAGCTTCATCCATATAAGGAGTAGACACCAAGATGGTAATCCCTTGGGCTTTCAGGTTTTTCAACATTTCCCAAAATTCTTTTCGAGAAACAGCATCCACACCAGTTGTCGGTTCGTCCAAAAACAATACTTCGGGGCGATGAATAAGTGCACAACTTAATGCCAGCTTTTGTTTCATCCCACCAGATAACTTACCTGCTTTTCTTTTTTTAAACGGCTCAATCTGTACATATATATCTTTTATAAGATCATAGTTCTCTTCAATACTGGTATTAAATATGGTTGCAAAAAAATTCAAATTCTCTTCCACAGACAGGTCCGGATACAATGAGAATTTACCAGGCATATAACCAACTCTTTTACGAATCTCTTTAAAAGATTTTACTATATCCAATCCCGCAACAGAAGCGGCACCTTCATCCGGCAATAGCAAAGTGGTCAATATCCTAAATAAGGATGTTTTGCCTGCGCCATCCGGACCAATGATTCCAAATAAGGATCCCGCTTCTACTTCAAATGAAATATTGCGCAATGCAGTTATTTCTTTTTTCTTTCCGTAAGTCTTGGTGATATTATTTACAAGGATTGATTGCATGATTTAAAATTTGAGCTCACCGTACATTCCTATTTTCAGAAAGCCGTCATTTTTTACTTTTACCTTTATTGCATATACCAGGTTGACACGCTCTTCTTTGGTTTGGATAGTTTTTGGCGTAAACTCTGCTTTATCCGAAATCCAAATAATATTTCCAGCATATTCCTTATACTTTTTTGCACCATCATCAATAAATACTTTTACTTGCTGCCCAATTTTTATTTGCGACAATTGAATTCCTGAAACATAGGCCCTTAATTGCAGATAGGTAAGGTCTGCAATTTTATACAAGGGCTTTGCAACTGCCGTCACTTCACCCTCTTCAGCATATTTGGTAATCACTGTGCCAGTAACCGGATTAATAATATCAGCTCTTTGTTCCATATCCTTCAGTTGTGCAGCACGTTTGCGCAATGGATCTGCTTCACTTAAAATACTCCTATTCTGTGTGGCTACGGTATTTTTTTGAACATTGATTTGTTGCCTTGTGACATTCATCATTTTAGTAGATGTTTCAATCTGGGCATTGATATCATCAAATTGTTTTCTAGTGGCTGCATCTGCTTTCAATAAATTCTCAATTCTGCCTCGTTCATGCAAAAGATTATCGAGTTGTGATTGTTGAACTGCTAATTGATTTTGTAATAATTGAATAGAAGGCCCTGGATCTGCAGTCTTTTGTCCCAATGCATTGATACTTGCTTCCACCTGCTCTTTTTGTAATGTCAGGTTACGGGCATCAACAGTTCCAATGATGGAATCTTTTTGCAATACATCCCCTTCCGCCACTTTTAGTGTTATTATCTTTCCGGATAATTCTGAGGAGACAATGGTTTCTTCTGCCTCAAAACTGCCTGAAGCATCCATTTTAACGCTTGTATCCTTGCAAGCAGAAAAAATAAATAACCCAACCATTGCACCTCCCACAATAATTTTTTTCATATTATTAATTTTAATTTTACTTTATTTATTTTCCAATGATGAAGCAATGCAAATTGCTTTCTCATTTATTGAGTCCGGCAACCGTTCTATAACTTATCTGTGACTGTAAGGCTTGTATCTCATGAATAATTAATGACTGGCGTGCTTGATCTGCTGCATTTACTTCTCGTAAAAAATCGTTGGCAGTAATAACCCCATTGTCTAATTGTGCTTGCGCAGCCTCTTTTATATTTTCCCTCAACAGTATAATTTCTTTATCTTTTTCTAATAACTGTTTCCATTTAGCCATTTCGGCTTTTACTTGTAATAATTGGGTGTTGGTGTTTAACAAAAAACTTTCTTTTTGAAGGTCAATTATTTTTTTATTTACGACCAATTGACGCTGTTCTCTTTTTTGGGTGTAAAGTCCTCCTAATGACCAATTGATTCTTAATCCTGTTGTATAAAAAAGAGCGAATTCATTTTTAAGCAAATTCAATCCCGGTCTTCCATATCCCCCTTGAAGAAACCAACCAGCCCTGGGCAAGTTTTTGGCGCGTATTATTTTTTCTTGCCCTGCAATAAGATTTTGCTGATAGGTTAAAAGGTTTAGTTCTGGCCTTTGAATGGACGGATTTTCAGCCAATGATACTAAGGAAGGTCGTACCAATTTGGTGGATGTAGGCAGTGTTTGATTGATGAATAAACCCAAGATATCTAGTAAGCCATTTTTATTGGCCTGCAATTCAATCAACCTTTGTTCGTTTTTAAGGTATTCTGCTTTTAATACATTCAGGTTGGACCGAAAGCTCACCCCGTTATTTACCTGTGCTTCCACTTTATTGATCCCTGTTTGAATATCATTTTTAATCAAATCAATTTGATGAACCTGTTCATCTAGCATTATTATCCCCAAGAATAATTGATTGATGCGTTCATACAATTTATACAGTTCTACATTTACCTTCTCTTGCTCTACTTTTTCATTCAAGGCCTGTATTTTTTTTTGTTCACCAATCATACCTCCATCATATATAAGTTGATTGACTTCCGCCACCAATTTATATTGATCATTGCTGGGGGGCTGAATATTTACCCCAGGAAGCGGAATAGTTATAGATGTTACAGCAGACTGATAAGTTGCCTGAGCACTTATATTAAATTGAGGCAAATAGCCTTTATTGATGTTTTCAATATTTAATCCGGTCGTTTGTTTAATTAAATCCCTTTGCTTTACCAGTGGATAATTTTGAATAGCCCGCTCATATGCATTCTCTAACGTCAATGGAACGGTCAATTGAGCATTGGCTTTTGCCATCAGGCAATAAACAATAAAAATAATTTTTTTCATACGTGTATATTATTCTCAATTATTAGAACAGCGCATTATTTTTTAATGGATTCAATAATAAACCGAGGTATTTCTTTTCTTCTTTCTTCCATTATTTTATTAAAATGCGCATTATCCATACGCAAAGTTTTTTGCAACATTGGTCTGGCGATAAATGGAAATACAGTCATTGACAGCAGGTTCATTACTAAATGAACTGGATGGATGCGCCGAATAGTCCCTTTCTTAATTTCCTGCTCCACCTGTTCTACTAATCGTATGGGTTTAGGAAGATTCGCCTTTACCCAAGTTGTATTCAGAAATTTTTCAGGATCCCTATTCAATTCATTCATGATAAACCACGGCAGGTAAGGATGCTGAATCATTTGATTAATATATTCATCACAAAAGCGTTCAATTTTTTCGAACAATGGTAGTTCTGCCTCAAAGATTGAGTTTATTTTTGGGAAGAATTTTTTTGCTTCCTCCATAAAAATTACTTCAAATAATTTCTCCTTGTCTCTAAAATAATAATGCAATAAGGCTTTGTTGATTCCTGCTTCGTCGGCAATGTCCTGCATTCGAGCGCCTGCCATGCCATGCGTTGTAAACACCTTCCTAGCGGCTATCAATATTTTTGCTTCAGCTGAATTGTCTTTTTTAATTTTAACCATGCAGTTTAACCAATTGGTTAACAAAAATAAAACAAAATTCAATTCACACAATATTTTTTTTGAGTGAGCAAAAATAAAGGGGCGCAATGGCCCCTTTATTTAGAATAACGCTATTATTTTACTCTGACCAACTCATGACATAATCATCGTTTTCGAGTTCAATCGCCCATTTTGTCAACTGAAGCGGCCGAAATGTATCAACCATAACAGCCAACTCTTTGGTTTCCTTTGCACCGATACTTTTTTCTACTGCTCCGGGATGTGGACCGTGCGGAATACCTGCAGGGTGAAGTGTTATCATTCCCCTCGTTACATGCTTTCGGCTCATAAACTCCCCTTCGACATAATATAGCACTTCATCACTATCAATATTACTATGATTATAGGGAGCAGGAATTGCATCGGGATGATAATCGTATAAACGAGGAACGAATGAACATACCACGAAGGAATTAGTTTCAAAGGTCTGATGTACCGGTGGTGGCTGATGTACCCTGCCTGTAATTGGTTCAAAGTCATGAATCGAAAATACATAAGGATAGCAACAACCATCCCAGCCTACCACATCAAAAGGATGAGTGCCATAATGTAAGCCATATAACATACCTTTTTTCTTTGTTTTAATTAGAAAGTCTCCTTTCTGATCGATGGTTTGCAAACGATGTGGCGGCCGTATATCTCTTTCACAAAAAGGAGCATGCTCCATTAGTTGTCCATACTTGCTCAAATAGCGTTTAGGGAACCGTAGCGGCGAAAATGATTCAACAATAAACAATCTATTTTTATCATCATTGAATTTAATTTGATAAATGGTGCCTCTTGGCACAACCACATAATCGCCCGGAGAAAAATCTAAACCCCCGTAAGCAGTTTGCAAACTGCCTGTACCTTCATGAATAAAAATCATTTCGTCGGCATCAGCATTTTTGTAGAAATAATCGGTCATGCTTTGCTGAGGTGCTGCTAATACAATATGGCAATCGCTGTTTACCAATACAGCTTTTCTGCTTTGCAAATAATCTGGTTCAGGCTTTAGATTAAATCCTTCTAAGCTTCGATGTTTTAGCATTTTTTCTTCTGCTATTTCGGGAGACACATCAATGGGGTCATCGGTTTTAATAATGATGGTTGGTGGATAAGTATGGTACAATAAAGAGTAATCATCACTGAAACCCTCTGTACTAAATAATTGTTCGCTGTACAATTCCCCATTGGGTTTACGAAATTGCACATGACGTTTATGCGGAATAGTTCCAAGTGTATAATAATGAGACATACTGGAAAAAATTTAATGAAAAAATAAAGAATTTGGTTGACTGATGATCGTTTACAGACAAAGTTCCAATGAGGAAAGCAAGAAAATGTATTTCCACCTACGCTTATCAATATAATATGTAAAATTTCTTTTGAGTGGCATGGTCAATCTGATATTGTAAATTTACAATTAAATACATTCAAATGACAAGGATTGGTCTATTATCGGACACACATGGTTACTTAGATGATATGGTAATGGAGCATTTTCGGGATTGTGATGAAATTTGGCATGCCGGAGATTTGGGAGAAGGGGAATGGATTCAAAAATTAATATCCTTTAAACCATTAAGGGCAGTATATGGCAATATCGACAATATTGCCATTAGAAGCATGTTTCCTGAAGTTTTGCTATTTAATTGCGAAGCAATAAAAGTAATGATGAAACATATTGGTGGCTACCCTCCTGCATACAACCCTGCCACCAAAAAACAAATATTGGAAGCAAAGCCTCAATTATTTGTGAGCGGACACAGTCATATTCTAAAAATAATGTACGACGAGCGATTAGCTTGTTTACATATGAATCCTGGAGCTGCGGGCAAACAGGGTTGGCATAAAATGCGTACCCTTATCCGATTTAATATTGATGGAAAGGATATCAATAATTGCAAAGTAATTGAACTTGCAGGCAGATAATCCTATTTATTACTTTACCCAGTCTGCCAAGAATATATTGGTATCCCTTGTTCCGCCATTATTTCTGTTACTACAGAAAATTAGTTTTTTACCATCAGGACTAAACATAGGGAATGCATCAAATGATTTTTCTGCAGAAATCTTTTCTAGTCCGGTTCCATCCTCATTTATTAGAAAAAGGTTAAAAGGAAATCCTCTTTTGCTTTGATGGTTACTTGCGAAAATGATTCGCTTACTATCAGGCATAAAGGCGGGTGCCCAGTTGGCATTACCAAAATGGGTTACCTGTTTTACATTGCTGCCATCTACATTGGCTGTATATACTTCCATATTGGTTGGTGCAACCAGGTTTTGAGCAAGAAAATCTTTATACTCTTTCACTTCTTCGTCAGTGCTAGGCCTGCTGGCACGCCAGATAATTTTTTTACCATCGGGGCTAAACCAAGCGCCACCATCATATCCGAGTGTATTGGTTACTTTTTTCTCTTTCCCGGATTTAAGGTCCATTATATACAAGTCGATATCACCGTCCTTATCACTGGTATAAATCATTTTTTTTCCATCAGGAGAAATAGTTGCTTCAGCATCATATCCTTTGCTATTGGTTAATTGCTTTACAATGTTGCCATTAAGGTCGGCCATGAAAATATCGTAGCTATCATACAATGGCCAAATGTATTTATTACCATACTTTTTACGATCAGGAACGGGCGGGCAAGAATCGCCACCTAAATGAGTAGACGCATATACTATATGTTTCCCATCCTTTAAAAATGCAGCACAGGTTGTTCTTCCTTTTCCAGAACTAATCAAGCGAGGCTTAAAAGTCTCCCCTTTTGCTGGTACTTTACCAATAAAAATCTGATCGCATTGTATCCCTTCTTTTGGATTTGTTTTCTGAAAAATTATCCACTTCCCATCGAAACTAAAATAAGCTTCTGCATTATCGCCACCAAAGGTGAGTTGTTGTATATTTTTAAAATGTTTCTCCCCAGGAAAATGGATGGTATCATCCGGTGGGGCAATATTTACTGTATTAATAGGTGATATGCTATTAAGTTTAAATGCACTTGCAATGACTACTAAGGCTATTGCCAAGACTGAAATAGAGAGGATTTTTTTCATATTTTGTATTTAAGATGGCAAAGGTAAAGATCTTGGACCTGTTTTTTGTCAAAAAATTGTAAGCATACTTGCCTTATTGCAGTTATTTTTGTATCTCAATTTTAAGTAATGAAATATTTTCCGCTCGTTGGACTAGCCATGATGATATTGGGGGCCTGCAACAACGCCAATACAGAAAAGGCAGTAACTGCAAGCGAAGTCACTACAGCTGAATCTAATCTTCAAAATGCCATTCAGCATTATCCCGACTCTTTAATTTTAAGAGAGAACTTGATTCAATATTATAGTGATACTAAGGAATACACAAAAGCCTTACAAGCAACAGACAAGGTTTTAAGTAAAGACAGCAACAATCTTAGATTTTGGCATATCAAAGCACAATTGTATTTTTTTGCTGAAGACACTTTAAACAGTATAAAAGCTTATGAAAAATGCATTGATATTTTCCCTGACCCAGGTGATTTGATGGATTTAGGAAGTCTATATGCAGCTAAAAAAAATCCCAGAGCCTTAGCCATTGCAGATGCATTGATAATTGGAAAAAAAGCAGATGCAGTAAAAGAAGCGCTATTTATTAAAGGGCTTTATTTTACATTTTCAGGAGACAAACCAAAGGCAATTGGTTTTTTTGACCAATGTCTTCAAATGGATTATACATTCATGTTTGCTTATCGGGAAAAAGCCATTGCCTTGTACGATATGGCAAAATATGATGAAGCCTTGGAGGTACTAGATAAGGCGCTCACTTTACAGAATGGTTTTGATGAGGGGTATTATTGGGAAGGCCGTTGTTTAGAAAAACTAAATAAGCAATCTGCCGCTATTGAAAGTTATCAATCTGCGATTGCCGCTGCACAGCAAAACAACGATGACAATGAGGAAGCTAGAGCGGCATTGGCTAGGCTAGGTATAAAAACACCATAAAAAATATTATTAAATGCTACTAAGCAAACAAGGGCTCAATAAAATCTGTAATTTTATCAAATAATCTATCCATATGGCAATCATCGCCCCCTCCCTTTTATCTGCTAATTTTCTTAATCTGCAATCTGATTGTGATATGCTCAATAAAAGTGAAGCAGATTGGTTTCACTTGGATGTGATGGATGGCAGGTTTGTTCCGAATATATCTTTTGGTCCGATGCTGATTGATTTTTTCAGAAAAGCCACCAGCAAAACCTGCGATGTGCATTTAATGATTGAAGAGCCAGAAAAATATGCGGAAGCTTTTAAAAAAGCAGGTGCTGATATATTAACAGTACACATTGAAGCTTGTAGGCATTTACATCGCAATATTCAACAGATTAAACAATTGGGCATGCAGGCTGGCGTGGCAATAAACCCACATACTCCAGTATCTTTTTTAAAGGACATATTAAAGGATATTGATTTGGTTTGTATGATGAGCGTAAATCCTGGTTTTGGCGGACAATCCTTTATTCCAAAAACCCTACCTAGAATTCAGGAATTGAGAAAAATGATTGATGAAGCAGGTGCTACTGCTAAAATTGAAATTGATGGTGGTGTTACACTTGAGAACGCAAAAAGTATTATAGCAGCTGGTGCCGATGTTCTAGTAGCAGGCAATACTGTTTTCAAATCAACCAATCCAACAGCTACCATTGCTGCTCTAAAAGCATTATAAATTTCGATATACTTGTTCCAGTACAAATAAATTTTTCTTGATCCAGTTGGGGTCTCCAGAAGGCCAATTGTATTTTTTGGACAATGCCTGTCCCATCCATTCATATGCTTTTTTTGCCGCCTTTTTATTATAGAAACAATAGACCCATTTCTCAGGTAATTCTTCCTCTTTTTTCAAATAGATACCCCCGGAATACCAATTAAGGCAGGATGGAAAGCCATAAAAGGAAACGATATCTGCTTTATGAGCGATTACATCTTTATAAAACAAAATAAAGAAATTAATATTTTGTTTAAGTCTTTCCCGAATGGCTTCATCCGATTCCACGATGGCTGGTTTAATTCTCCATAAGTTATTTTTAATATGAAATGGATCTTCTTCGGGCCTTTTATGTTTTCTGGCAGAAGAAACGAATTTCAAAATGGTTTCAGATTTTATGCCTATGTTGGTCAATTGCATTTCATCAGCTGCCAGTGCCCTTAATTTATATAAATCACTGCTTCCATCGGTATAAGTAAATGTCAATGTTTTTCCATTTTCATTAAAGATCCAGGTGCCGTTTAGCATGGCGTTTCGGCAATTTTTTATAATGGTATGATCGTCGGACATAGAAAGACTTCTAATGGGCATTTCTATTTCGCCTCCATCCTCTGCATACCGCAATGATTCCAGGTCATCCTCCATGATCCAATTTTGTGCTAGCAATTCAACCATATTATGGCTTTCAGATAAATTTACCAATTGGTCTGGAAGTGCTGCATAAAATGTATCTGTACCATAAGAATCCGTATTTTTTGTAAATACAGTTTTCTCTACAAACTTAGTTTTCTTCTTTTCAGTACAGGACAAGAGTACTTCAACGCAAAGGATCAGGACGAGAATTGTTTTATACATTTTCTGATTGAATTAATAATGATAAAAATAAAATAAACTAACTTCATGTCATGAGATTTTTTGCAATATTCATCCTCCTATTTCTTTCTTTATCTGCTGCTGCTCAGAAAAAAACAGCTTGGGTCAGTGGCTGGATAACGGATGCTTTTGATAAGCCTATATCAAAGGCAACCGTTTTAATATTAGGAAAGCAATCAGGTACTACCAGTGATGACAGTGGACATTTTCGCATACAAGTTTCAGCTGAAAAAACCCTTGCCTTGATATTTAGTCACAGTGGTTATTCGGAAGTACAAAAGAACTTATATCTAAGCGAAAATGAGGAAGAACAACTCAGTATTACTTTGGAAATTGGAGGCAAAACAATGGAAACAGTAGTTGTACAGGATTATAGAGAAAGGAAAGAAATTAGTCTTACTAAAATTAACCCAAAAAATGCGCTTACCCTTCCCAGTACGGTTGGTGGAATAGAAGGGTTGATTAAGATTTTAGTAGGAAGCAATAATGAATTGACTTCGCAATATAGTGTTAGAGGTGGAAATTATGATGAGAACCTGATGTATGTAAATGATTTTGAAATATTCCGACCTTACTTAGTCAGAAGTGGCCAACAGGAGGGCTTAAGTTTTATCAATCCTGAAATGGCCAAGAATGTAAATTTTTATAATGGTGGTTTCCAGGCTAAGTATGGCGATAAAATGAGTAGTGTATTAGACATTCAATACAAAAAACCTAAAGCATTTGGTGGCTCTGTTTACCTGAGTTTATTAGAGCAGGGATTTCATTTAGAAGGTGCCGATAAAAAAGGCAAGGCTACTTACTTATTAGGTATCAGAAATAAAAGCAATAGGAATTTATTAAGCAGTCAGGAAACCAGGGGTGCCTATATTCCCAGTTCTTCCGATGCACAGGCATTTATAACTTATAAATTAAATGATAAATGGCAATTGGAATTTTTAGGCAATTTATCAGGCACCAAGTTTTTCATGATTCCAGAATCCGCTAAAAAAACATCCTCTGTATTTTCTCCTTTTTTCACTGCTAATTTGGGACTTGATATTTTCTTTGAGGGACAGGAAAAAGATGCTTATCAAACCAGTTTACTCGGGTTCAGCATTGTTTACGATCCCATCAAAAAAATGAAATTAAAATGGATGATTAGTAGGTTTAAAAATAAAGAAGAAGAGAATTTCGATATTGCAGGAGCTTATTTATTTGGTGATCGAGACTTTGACAATACCAGTAGCACGTTTGGACAAATCACCAATCCACTTGGAGCAGGCTATTACCAAAATTATGGCAGAAATAAATTATCCATTGAAGTATTGAATGCCGGATTAAAAGGAAGCATTGACAAAGGCAAGCATTTTATACAATTTGGAAACAATATAGAGCAAACAAAGATCAATGACCGGTTAAGTGAATGGGAGTATCAGGACAGTGCAGGTTATTCGCTTCCCTATCGCCCAGCCAATTTAAATTTATTTAAAGTACTAAAATCAACAGCCAATCTTACTATTCAAAAATTCAGTGGCTATGTACAAGATAATATTCGCTTGGGCTCCCTTAACCGCGATATTAGTTTACAAGCCGGCATACGCTATAATTATAATACACTCAACAAAGAAATTTTAATTAGTCCAAGGGCGCAAATAAGTTTTAAACCAAATTGGAAAAAAGATATATCATTTAAGATAGCTGCTGGCATGTATAACCAACCGCCATTCTATCGGGAATTAAGAAAATATGATGGCAGTTTAAATAC
>CALRKF020000060.1:0-21755 GCA_943367825.1 Chitinophaga pinensis | reverse complement strand
GGAAAATATTATTTACAATATGGCGCTCCCGGAACAGAATTTAGTGGTTATGCCGATGGTGTAGCGGTAAGTGATAAACCATTGGGTAATGGATTTATTGATCAGTCGGACCCCTTGAGTATGAAACTAGGTGGCTTTGCCAGAGGCGCAGGACATGGTGCTACCTTTCAAGATAATTTCAATAACTGGTGGCATGTTAGCACAATCATGCTTTCTGTAAAAAATAATTTTGAAAGAAGGATTGGTATTTGGCCGGCAGGCTTTGATAAAGATGATGTGATGTGGTGCAATACTGCTTTTGGAGATTATCCTCATTATTTGCCTTCAGCTACAGCTAATGCATATGGAAGTGGTTTTGCAGGTTGGTATTTGCTTAATTACCAAAAGCCCGTGCTGGTTTCCTCCACATTGGGTTCCTATACCGCCAATCATGCAGTAGATGAAAGTATGAAAACTTATTGGTCGGCGGTCACCTCCAATGCAGGAGAGTGGATTCAATCTGATTTGGGGAATATTTCTACTGTTAATGCAATTCAAATTAATTATGCTGATCAGGATGCAAGCATTTTAGGTAAATCAATTGGCTTGTACCATCAGTATAAATTGTATAGTTCCTTGGATGGTAAAAAATGGAATCTATTGGTTGATAAAAGTAATAATCAAACAGATGTGCCACATGATTATATAGCATTAGATAAGCCTATACAGGCTCGGTATATTAAATTGGAAAATATACACATGCCTACCGGTAAATTTGCCATCAGTGGCTTGCGGGTATTTGGAAATGGAAATGGCCAGAAGCCTTCAGCCGTTAAGACTTTTATGGTGTTACGTACGGAAAAGGATAAACGAAGTGCCTGGATGCGTTGGAGCCCTGTAGATAATGCCTATGCATACAATATCTATTATGGCATTGCTCCTGACAAAATGTATAATTGTGTGATGGTGCATGATGCCAATGAATATTGGTTCAAAGCTATGGACTCTCAAAAACCCTATTATTTTACTATGGAAGCGGTCAATGAAAATGGCGTTTCTACTGCATTCAAAACCATCCGAGCTGAGTAGCCAAAAATATGAGAAAGCAAATCTTGTTACAAGCGGCCCTTTTGTTTTTGTTGATTGCAACAAAGGCACAGCCCTTTGCCTCAGATATTGCAGCGTTTAAAAGGCAGGATTCCATTGCATTTCCTGCTGCTCATTCCATTCTTTTCGTGGGCAGTTCATCTTTTACAAAATGGACGGATGTACAGGATTATTTCCCCCATAAGCCAATTATTAATAGAGGATTTGGTGGATCTACTTTGCCTGACCTGATTCGATATGAAAGAGAAATTATTTTTCCCTATCAGCCAAAGCAAATAGTAATTTATTGTGGCGAAAATGATATGGCTTCCAGTGATACGGTAACAGCCACTATTTTATTAGATAGGTTTAAAATATTATTCAAAGACATACGGCAGCAATACCCCAGTGTTCCTATTATTTATATTTCTTTAAAGCCATCCATATCGAGGTGGCAACTAAGGGAAAAAATGAAGGAAGGGAATTTATTGATTCAGCATTATCTAAAAAAGAAAAAAAGAAAGGCGTTATTTCTAAATATATGGGATGCCATGCTAGGAGCAGATGGAAATCCAATGCCGGATATTTTTATAACTGACCATTTGCATATGAATGCAAAGGGATATGCTATTTGGAAAAAATTACTGGAACCACATTTAATCAATTAAATCAATCAATCTATATAAACATGAAAAGGCTTTTAACAGCAGTTTGGGTACTGATTTCTGTACAGTTGTATGCACAACAAAATCAGGCAGTAAAAATGAATGCATTTATTGACGCATTAATGAAGAAAATGACTTTTGAGGAAAAGTTAGGTCAATTAAATCTACCTGGAGCAGGTGATATTACTACCGGTCAGGCTTCGAGTTCGGATATTGGTAAAAAAATCAGAGATGGCCAAGTGGGCGGCCTGTTCAATATAAAATCTGTTGCAAAGATTAAAGCCGTACAGAAAGTTGCTGTAGAAGAAAGCAGGTTAAAAATTCCTTTATTATTTGGTATGGATGTGATACATGGATATGAAACCGTTTTCCCAATTCCATTGGCCTTAAGTTGTTCTTGGAACTTGCCTGCCATTGAACAATCAGCCAGGATTGCAGCTCAAGAGGCCAGTGCAGATGGTATCAACTGGACATTCTCTCCAATGGTTGACATCGCCCGTGACCCAAGGTGGGGAAGGATTGCTGAAGGTAGTGGCGAAGATCCTTATTTGGGATCAGCCATTGCAACGGCAATGGTAAAAGGTTACCAGGGAAACGACTTGTCTAAGAACAATACCATTATGGCCTGTGTAAAGCATTTTGCTTTATATGGAGCTGCTGAGGCAGGCAGGGATTATAATACAACGGATATGAGTAGACTAAAAATGTACAATGATTATCTACCACCCTATAAAGCAGCTGTTGATGCAGGTGCAGGTTCAGTAATGAGCTCATTTAATGAAATAGATGGAATACCGGCATCTGGTAATAAATGGCTGATGACTGAATTATTAAGAAAGCAATGGGGCTTTAAAGGTTTTGTAGTTACTGATTACACTGCTATCAATGAAATGGAACAACATGGCATGGGGGATATAGGAGTGGTATCGGCCTTGGCATTGAATGCTGGTATTGATATGGATATGGTAGGCGAAGGATTTTTAACAACTTTGAAAAATTCAGTCGCCTCTGGAAAAGTAAAATTGAAAGATATTGATGCAGCCTGCAGAAGAATTTTAGAAGCAAAATATAAATTGGGTTTGTTCGACGACCCGTATCGGTATTGTGATTTGAATCGGGCAGCTACTGAAATATTTACAGATGCCAATAGAGCGGTAGCTAGAAAATTAGCAACTGAAACGATGGTATTACTGAAAAACGATGGACAATTGTTGCCCTTAAAAAAATCAGGCACCATTGCTGTAATCGGTCCATTGGCAGATGCAAAAGAAAACATGCCGGGTACCTGGAGTGTTGCTGCCAATTTCAATAATGCGACTTCAATACTTACCGGAATAAAAAAAGCAAGTGCTGCTAAGGCTGAAATTCTTTATGCCAAAGGTTCAAATCTGGTAGCTGATCCCATATTAGAAGATCGTGCCACTATGTTTAATAAATCAATGGGACGTGATAAACGTACAGATGCTGAATTATTGAATGAAGCATTGGAAAAAGCCAATAAAGCTGATCAGGTGGTTGCTGTATTGGGTGAATCAGCTGAGATGAGTGGTGAATCAGCCAGTAGAACTAATTTGGAAATCCCTGATGTACAAAAGGAATTATTAAAAGCATTATTAAAAACCGGAAAGCCTGTTGTATTGGTATTGTGTACAGGCAGACCTTTAGTAATAAAGGAAGAAGCTGCAAATCTATCTGCCATATTGAATGTTTGGTTTGCAGGTAGTGAAGCAGGTTTTGCTGTAGCGGACGTATTATTTGGTGATGCAAATCCTTCAGGAAAACTGACTACCACCTGGCCGCAAAATGTTGGGCAGGTGCCTATGTATTATAGTCATAAAAATACGGGTCGTCCTTTAGCAGAAGGCAAATGGTTTGAAAAATTCAGAAGCAATTACCTGGATGTAAGCAATGATCCTGTTTACCCTTTTGGATACGGATTAAGTTATACCAATTTTAGTTATAGTGATTTTAAAATAAGCAGTAATCATTTGAAAAAAGGACAAAGTCTGGATGCTTCTATTAATATTACTAATACAGGGAAGTATGATGGCAAAGAAATTGTGCAATTGTATATACGTGATTTAGTCGGGTCAATTAGCAGGCCAGTAAAAGAATTAAAAGGCTTTCAGAAAATTGAATTAAAAGCCGGTGCATCTACTACTGTTCATTTTAAAATAGGAGAGGACTTATTGAAATTTTACAATAGTGATTTAAAGTGGGTAGCTGAGCCAGGAGCATTCAATATTATGATTGGACCTAATTCCAGGGATTTGCAAACCTTGCCTTTTACATTGGATTAAATTAATTAAATTAATGATAATAAAATGCCTTCAGCAATTACTGAAGGCATTTTTATTTTGATTGCTATAATTTCTATTGAGATAGTATTGTTAATTGAATGCCGGGGTTTACAGTCATAGTAGCACCAGTATATAGCATTACTTTATTTACACTTAAATTGGCTGCCACAATGGGATAAGGTTTTGCATGCCCATATACTACCACATTACTAGTGCTGGTGGGAATTAATCCTCCTTCCCAATTGCCACAGTCTAATACGTTGCTGGTATTTTTATTGCCTGTCCAAATGGAAGTATTGGTAGGCACCAATCCATTCCCAGTATTGGTCGTAACAACAGTAGGAGCTGTATACTCCAATTTTACCCATGCTTTTTGTCCAATGGTTGCTTCGTTGGTATTTCTGATTTTTGCAATTACCCAACCCTTATAGGTTGAAGTATAAGTTCCTGTAAGGGGAGCAGCAGTTGTAGCAATACCGCTATTGTTGGATAATAGTTCTCCGTTCGAATTATATAAGCTGATAGTGATATTTCTGCCATCTACTTCAGGCGTAAGTGTGTAATTGATTACTTTATTGCTATCGGTAAAAATTCTGCCTACCACTCTTTCGTTGGTGATATTATCGGGGATACGACCACCTTGTCCGAGGCTGGAACAATGGCTATCGCCCAGGTCATCGGCCATTTCCCATTCCTGCGATGTAACAACATTACGGGAAGGGGTATACGTAGCCAGGTAATCATAAATATCCTGTACGGTAGTAAAGCTTACACCGTTGGGAGCAGGTGCCCAAACCGAGTATCCGTGACCGTAAGCACCAGGAATAGTATGACCAGCAGGAGCAGTTTTAATCAACACCCTTCTATCAGAAGGTATCGTAACGGTGCTAACACCATGTGCACCGGAGTAATCATACAATATAGTGCCCACCGCCCAAGCATCATTGACTTTGCAATATACTTGTTGATCAGCTGCGTTGGTTGATCCGCTATTGTAAGCATCTGTAACTCCTATGATTGCTTTGCCTACCCTTTCATATACAATATGGTCTTGCAGTGATCCGCTTTGTACAAAGGGGGCATTGGCTGCGGTAGGTACACCATAGTCGCCATCTTTAAAGCTTAATTTCTGGTGGCAAAGAATAATGTTTTTTATATCCGCACGAATTGGTAAATCTGTTTCGTTGGTAGGAATATGCGTCCAACGTTTACCGGTAGTTCCAATGTCTAATAAGTCTTCAAAGAAAGCAGCCGGGTTGCCATCCACTGCAAATGCCACAGCATAAGCAGCTGCTAACCTAGGTTCTCTAGGATCGATGTGTGCACCATTGCCTCCCAATTCATTGCCCGAATCCCATCCGGTACCATCACCCAGTGGTTTTAGGAAATTACCTGTGCCATCCAATTTGGGTCGATAGGTATCGTGGCTATTGACAAATGGTACAGATCTAAAAACTCTTTTAGTGCCATAATCCTGGTAGCGTAAACTTTGTTGTGCACCAGGCAAACTAGTCATATCAAAATCACCCGGACTGCTATTACCAAGGACCATTCTATACAGTCCACCAGTAGCGCTATATCCTCTTAAAGAAAAATCATAGGTACCAGTATGTTTTTCGCCAGCAACTCCATTACCTCCCGATCCTCCACCAATACCTCCAATACCACCAGATACATTGGTCATGTAATTATCGAGGTCTGTTGAGGAACTTACCCATTCTGCAATACTGATCATATTTTCACCTCCCGCTGCCCAAGTAGGTAAACCGTATTTCGCTTCATTGATAAAATATTTTTGAGCATTGATATCAAAATGTTTTACCGCATCAAAACGATATCCATCTATATTCGTTTGTTTACTAAACCATTTAATCCAGCTTCTTCCTCCATCGGTCATATAATTAGTGGCTTGAGTAGGATTGTAATAGTTACGCGTTATTCCTCCAACAACAACCGTTCCTGAACTTGGAATATTACTGCTTTGTCCATTAGCATTGGGTGATTCATAATCAATATCGGGTCCCCACATACTGGAACAAATATCACCACCGGTGCATCCATTTACCGGATTGGGGTGAAAATTTTGATAATTTTTTTGCCAACGACCTGCCCTTGTCCAATAATCGTTTTGGGTTTCATCAATTAGTGGTGTAGCATAACTGACATACCTGAAATTTTTATAACCAGTTTCTGTTATCATACTCGTGGCATTGGGATCTTGTCCGCCAGTGCCTCCAGTATTAGTGCCCGCATTGCTGCTATGATTCATTACAGCATCTTCAATTACTTCAATTCCATTGGCGTGCATTACAGCAATCATACGAAGTAATTCATCTTTAGAACCTGTTCTGGTTCTGGCGCGCAATTGATCTCCGCCTTTTTGGTATTTATCGCCAAGGTCATATAAATCAAAAGGACTATAGCCTACCGATCCGCCGGTAGCATTTTTGGAACTGGGCGGAATCCAAACTGCATCAATGCCAAGTGTTTTTAGTC
The DNA here is from genome assembly GCA_943367825.1 of Chitinophaga pinensis. Taxonomy (GTDB): domain Bacteria; phylum Bacteroidota; class Bacteroidia; order Chitinophagales; family Chitinophagaceae; genus Ferruginibacter; species Ferruginibacter pinensis_J. Next base: position 15,229 of record CALRKF020000060.1, on the reverse strand, counting down.
GAGGTGCTAATTCGCATAAATAGTTGGCCCAACTATATGGATAATTATTATTCCAATAATCCCACCAAAATGCCTGGAGGACTACTTTTTTTACCCTGGTTTGACCAATGCTGTATTGGTTTGCAATAACCAATAATAATAGTACGATAAATAGGAATTTGGTAAAGGCCTTTTTAATCATATGCAAGTCTTTTGGTGCTGTCAACAAATATACTAATGCAATATATAAATTTTGGTCGGTTTTGTGTAAAATTTACACATTTTATTTATTGCCTACTATTTAGTTAGTTTAAATAATTAAAAATGCTTAATAGTCAATAGGGTAGAGGTTTTTATGGGTAGGTTAAACGTTTAAGTTGTTAGCTATTTAAAATCGTTTTCATTAAAATCTTCTTCACTAAATGACTGCGTATCCATATTGAGCATACTGCCCATTAGGTCTTTAAATTCAATTTTTCCTTCCAATACTTTTTTACTGATTAAGGAATAAGAAGCCAGTCCATGTAAAACAAATTCCATCAACAGGGCATTTTCTTTTTCATTGGCTGATTTGTAATATTTTTTAACCAGCGAATGCAAGCCATCTACTTTATATAAAAGTTGTACCTTGTTGTCATCTGAATTTTCAAAAAAAGTATGGAAAGTATTTCCTGCATCAAACCAACGTATGATGGCTTTGTAAGGATTTTCTTCCGAGCTGCCATCTTTGTTTTTACGTTTTTTAAAAGAATCTGGGTTGGGAAAATATTGCCCAAACTGTGTGCGAATGGATCGTTCCAACAAGTTATAAGCTACTTGAAAAGGTCCTTCCTGTTCTCCTTCATACACCAATTCGATTTTACCAGTAATAGAAGGAATGATGCCGACCAAATCGCTGATCCATACCTGGGTTTGTTTTTCATTATTCATCAATGCCCTTCTTTCTGCAGCACTAATTGCATTTTCATACGCACTAATACTCAGTCGGGCACTCACGCCACTTTTTTTATCTACCAAATCGCTTTCCCTTGCCTCAAATGCCACTTGCTCAATTAATCTTTTTACCAGATCGCTTGTGTTAACAGTATTATTTTGTTCATCGGAGATGTCAGCTTCTTGTTCTGTGATGGACAGTGCGGTTTCCAAAGTTTTGGGATAGTGTGTCAGAATTTGACTTTCAATCCTGTCTTTAAGCGGTGTAACAATACTCCCTCTATTCGTGTAGTCTTCGGGGTTAGCAGTAAATACAAATAATACGTCAAGGGGTAAACGCAATTTGAAACCACGAATTTGTAAATCTCCTTCTTCCAAAATATTAAACAAGGAAACCTGTATCCTTGCCTGCAAATCGGGTAATTCATTGATCACAAAAATGCAGCGATTGCTTCTGGGAATGATTCCGTAGTGTAATACGCCTTCATCTGCAAAGCTAAGTTTTAGGTTGGCCGCCTTAATCGGATCAATGTCGCCAATAAGGTCTGCCACGCTTACATCGGGTGTGGCCAGTTTTTCGCCATAGCGTTGACTGCGGTGTAGCCAATTAATAGGCGTATCATCACCCTTGGCATCAATCAATTCTCTTGCATACAATGAAATGGGTTGCAATGGGTCGTCGTTGATTTCGCTACCTGCTACAATAGGAATGTATTCATCTAATAATTCAGTCATTTGCCTGGCCATTCTTGTCTTGGCTTGGCCTCTCAATCCTAGGAATAAAATATTATGCTTCGATAAAAGAGCTCTTTCCGTATCGGGGATAACCGAATCTTCATATCCTAGTATGCCGGGAAATGGATTTTCCTTTGCTTTTATTTTTATTATAAGGTTTTCCCTGATTTCCTGTTTAATGCTTTTTGAATGGTAGCCTGCTTTTTTTAAAGCGCCCAGGGTATTGATTTTTTTAATATTCATAAATAAATTATTGCGAAAACGATGATTAATATAATGTCTTTCTTTTTCCAGTTTCAAAATCACGGAAAATAAAGGCGCCTAGTTTGTCGAGTGAAGCAAAAAAAGCTTTACCATTATTGCAGTCTGTAAACTCCTGTACAAATATTTGAAGGTAAGGGTCACTGGCAATCATAAAAGTGGTAATCGGAATTTTTAATTTTTTGCATTGCGTAGCAAGGTTCATGCACCTGTTGAGAATTTTCCTATCAACACCCCAACTATTTTTATAATACTTATTACCTTCTTTCAAGCAAGTAGGCTTTCCGTCGGTAATCATAAATATTTGTTTATTGGGATTTCTTCGTCTTCTTAATAAATCCATGGCCAATTCTAGTCCTGCAACTGTGTTGGTATGATATGGCCCTACTTGTAAATAGGGTAGGTCCTTCACTTCAATAGGCCAGGCATCATTACCAAATACTACAATGTCCAGCGTGTCTTTGGGATATTTGGTATGAATCAACTCACTCAAAGCCATGGCTACTTTTTTGGCAGGTGTGATACGGTCTTCTCCATATAAAATCATACTATGGCTGATATCAATCATGAGTACCGTGGAGGTTTGTGATTTGAAATCAGTCTCTCTAATTTCAAGATCTTCTTCTTTCATTTGGAAGCTATCTATACCATGACTGATTTGGGCATTGCGAATGCTATTGGTAAAGTCTATCTGTTCCATTGTATCGCCGAACTGAAAAGGTCGTGTTTCAGGATTGATTTCATCTCCTCCACCTGGTTTAAAACTGCTATGATTGCCCTGCTTAGTCTTTTTTATTTTCCCGAATATTTCTTCGAGGCTTTTCTTACGAATAGACCTTTCTGTTTTTGAAGTAATTTTTATTTCTCCATTGGTAGGTTTTTCATCGATATATCCCTTTGATTTGAGTTCTTCAATAAAATCACCAATACCATATTCAGGATTGGTCAATTTATAGGTTTTGTCCAATTCATTCATCCATTGCATGGCTTCATTAAAATCGCCATTGGTATAAGTGAGTAATTGAAGGAATAAGTCGAGTAGTTTTTCAAAACTCGACTTGCCCGAATCCCCTGGATTGTATTTACTAAAATAAAAACCTGCCATAGCGATAATCTGATGTTTGGCCAATGATTGTAGGCATCTAATGTACGAAACAAATAATTCGACGATTAGTTTGTGTATAAAAAAAAAGACCTCCCATCGGAGGTCTTTTCTATATTATATCAAATTATGCTTTTTTGCTTACAACCGCTTTAGGTTTATCACTGCTGATGATTTCTGCTTCACCTAATGGTTTGTCTTTTGCAAAATCAACCAGGATAGGAGCAGCTACAAAGATGGAAGAATAAGTACCGGTTACAACACCAATCAACATGGCAAAGGCAAATCCTTTGGTTACTTCACCACCCACCAAGAATAATATCAGGATGGTCAGGAACACTGTCAATGAAGTCATAATAGTACGACTCAAGGTATCATTAATAGCACGGTTGATGATATTGCCTTTTTCACTGGCCTTACTTCCTTTACTGTATTCACGAATACGGTCAAATACAATAACGGTATCATTCATACTGAAACCAATTACAGTTAATACCGCTGCAATAAAATGCTGGTCAATTTCCAACGGGAATGGAACGATGTTTTTAAAGAAAGAGAACACCGCCAAGGTTACCAATACGTCATGCAATAAGGCAACGATGGTACCAAATGAATACCTCCAGTCGCGGAATCGAATGAAGATGTACAAAATGATAATCAACATAGAGAAGATAGCTGCTTTGATAGCCCCTTTCTTCAAATCTGCTGATATACTTGGTTGTACAGTAGTAGAACCTTGAATATATCTTTTAGCTATAAAATCGGCATAAGTAAGGTTGGCTGGTAATACTTTTTTCAGACCTTCAAACAGTTTAGTTTGTACAGCACTGTCAGCATTGTCAATACCTTTCAAATACGAAGTGGTAATATTCAATTGCTTCTTATCACCAACGGTTTTAATTACAGGGAAATCACCAAAGCTGGCTTTCAAATCATCCCTGATTTGATCGGGGTTAATGGTGCTCGCAAATCTTACTGTATAACTTCTACCACCTTTAAATTCCACCCCTTGTTCAAAACCATTAAAGAAAGCACCAATACCTGCTAATAATACAAATACAGAAATGGTATAAGCTACTTTACGGTATTCAATAAATTTGAATTTTGCATGTTTGAAAATTCTTTTACTGATGGGCGTAAAATAATTAAAGTGACGATTCTTGTTGGTGAACCAGTCTGTTACCAAGCGACTTACCAGAATACCACAGAATAATGATAGGAAAATACCCAACATCTGTGTAGTAGCAAATCCTTTTACAGGTCCTAAACCAAAGATGAATAAGATAAATGCTGTCAGGAAGGTGGTAAAGTGAGCATCCAATACTGGCGGCAATGAACGTTTATACCCTTCTACAATAGCTTGCTGATAGGTTTTCCCTTTTATGAGTTCTTCTTTGATCCTTTCAAATATAATTACGTTCGTATCCACCGCCATACCAATGGTAAGTACCAAACCTGCAATACCTGCAGCTGTTAAAGTAGCTCCCAAGGCTGCCAATACACCGATTGTAAACAGTAAGTTTAAAATCAAAGCTATATTCGCTACCCAACCTGCTGTATTATAATATATCAACATCAGCAAGAATATTACCACAAAAGAAATAATGAAGGCCAATGAACCTTTTGCCACAGCATCCTTACCCAAGGTTGGGCCTACCAATTGTTCTGCAACAATTTTAGCAGGGGCATCAATACGACCTGTTTGTAAAATTTTTGCTAAGTCCTGTGCTTCTTTAATACCGTCATTCTTATTCTTATTGCCCATGCTGATTTGTGAACTACCACCAGTAATGGGTTCATTGGTATAAGGTGCTGAATAAACAATATCATCCAATACAATCGCAATACTTCTAGATTGATTATTTGCACTGGTACGGGTAGTCATATCGGCCCAAATCTTAGCACCCTTGCTGCTCATATTCATGCGCACAATGGGTTTGCCATTTTCATCATAATCAGCATCGGCACTGGTGATATTTTCGCCTTCTAATTCTGCCTTGTATTTTCCATTGGTTTTAATGGCATATACCGGCACATTGTTTTTGAATTTTTTATCATCATAGTCATCCACCTTTCCATATAGGAATTTGGTGTCGCCAGGGAAATTATTTTTGAATACATCATATTGTTGAATACGGTTGAAAGCAGCGGTATCCTTAATATAAATAAATGCACCTGGATAGATTACTTTTTGCGAAGTTTTAGATTCCTGATATGGTTGACCAACTTGTGTAATCAGGCCAGTAAATTTATTTTTATAAGGAGCTCTGCGGATGCTATCAGGTTGACCTGCATTGGCAGTATCAAATGATAAAAGATAATTTGCCAATAAACTGTCTATTACAGCTAAACTCTGGCCAAGGCCATTTTGAGGATTAAAGCCCAGGTTGGCATCAATTTGAGTAAGGTCATATACTTCCCAGAATTGCAGGTTCGCACTTGATTGAAGATAATTGCGAACAGTAGCTGGATCTTTCACACCTGCTAATTCCACATTGATGATGCCTTTGGCTTCATCGAGATTGATGGTTGGTTGAGATACACCAAACTTATCAATTCTTCTTACCAAAACATCATATGTTTTTTGAATAGCACCATTGGCTTCAGTTCTAATCAGCGATATAACTGCTTCATCACTGTCACCTGGCTTTGCTTTGCTTTTAGATCCTGCAAAAATTCCAGACAGTTTGCCCGCACCATTTTTTTGAATAAAAATAGTTTTGAATAATGAGATATAATCTTCATTGCTGCCTGCTTTTTGTATAGTAGCTGTACGCAATGCATCTAACAAAATCGGATCTTTGGGATTGTTACTAAGTCCCTTAATCAAACCTTCTAAACTAACGTCGAGGGTTACGTTCATACCACCTTGCAGGTCCAGGCCAAGCGCCAATTCATTCTTTTTACACTCTTTATAGCTAGTGCCAAAAAAAGGATAAATAGCTTTGTTTTTGGTGCTGTCGAGGATATAATCCTTTTCTGCTTCAATCAATTCTTTTCTTTCTTCTCCAATTACATTGGGAAAATTACGCTTGACGATTTTTTCCGCCTGCGCTTCCACTTTACTTTCGTGGCTTTTAATTACCCATGTGTAGGAAAGTTCCCATAGCGAAACAAGAATTAAAACGATGGTGAAAAACCATACTAAACCTTTCAATTTCATAATTAGTTACTTTTAGTAGCTGCTTCTAATTTGTGTAGCGGCAATGCCGATAAGCCCGATTTTTTCGGTTGGCAAAGATAGGGGAAAAACCGTTCAGGTAGCTTGAAGATTGATTTTTTACCCACTAAGTTTCCTTCTTGGACTAAAACAGGCTTTTTCCTGGCTGCTTTCTTAAATAATTAGGGATTTCAGCCAATTTTCAGTTGTAAATTGTGCTCTATGGCAAAATTCTTTTCCTTTTTCATTTCAATCACTACTGTTGGCCTATTGCTGCAAACTTGTGCACCCACCAAAAAACTACCCAATATGACAAACCAAAGGGTTGAAGTAACAGCAGCATTGCCCGCAGATACTTCCTTTACCGATGAGTATCTGGAAGCAATATTAAAACGTAATCCCGACCTGATTGGCAAACTTTTATCGCAAAAAGAGGCATTGAATGTACAAATCATCTATACACAGATTGATCGGGGAGCCAATGGCAATCCCAATTTAAAAACCTATAGATATAATGTAAACCCAGCTCATTATTTTTATCCGGCCAGCACCGTTAAATTACCCATTTGTTTACTCGCGCTTCAAAAATTGCAATCATTAAAATCAAGTGGAATTGATCTACATACTTCCATGATTACCGAAGCAGGGCTTGCTTCACAATCTGTTGTGTACAACGACCCAAGTTCCATCGATGGTAGGCCCAGTATTGCACAGTATATTAAAAAGATACTGATGGTGAGTGACAACGATGCATTTAACCGACTTTATGAGTTTTTAGGACAGGAATATATCAACCAAGAACTCTATAATAAAGGGTATAAAGATGTGCAAATATTGCATCGTTTGCAGACCAGTCTATCGGTAATGGATAATCGAATAACCAACCCTATATCCTTTATGGATAGTGCCGGAAAACTTCTGTACAGCCAACCGATGGTCGAAAACAAAACAGTTTACCTGCCACGCAAGGATAGTATGGGAATTGGGTTTATGTCAGGTGGCAAAATGGTCAAAGGGCCAATGGACTTTAGTAATAAAAATCGAATTGCCTTAGAAGACCTACATAAAATTTTAATCAGCCTTGTTTTTCCATCGGCAGTACCTGCTGCACAACGGTTTAATATTAGTGAGCAGGATCGGATGTTTATATTGAAATACATGAGTCAATTGCCCACCGAAAGCAGTTACCCACCCTACACTGCAGACAGTAATTACTGGCCAGCTTATTGTAAATTCCTACTTTTTGGAGCCGAAAAAGGTACTATGCCTCCAGCTATAAGGATTTTTAATAAAGTAGGAGATGCCTATGGACAAATGCTGGATATAGCTTATGTGGTAGACTATGAAAAGAAAATTGAATTCTTTCTTTCAGCGTCCATTTACTGCAATAGTGATGGAATATTAAATGACGACCGTTATGATTATGATTCCATCGGATTCCCATTTATGAAAAACCTAGGCAAAGTAATCTATGATCTTGAAACTTCCCGGCAGAGAAAAAGAGTACCGGATTTATCGAACCTGATTTTTACATATGATAAATAGAAAAATGTAAATTAGTTCGCAGTTTTTCTTTTCTTTTTTTTCTATAATGCTATTTTTCTTGCTACTTTTTTTATACCAGTTGAGTTTGCCTAAATTTGCAACCCACAGTAAGGTTACTGTATAAATTTAATAGTATGCAATTATCCTCTTTATTATCCAGATTCAATGAACCCGAAACTTTAAAAATGGCCAAATTAGGCCGCGAATTAAGGGCACAAGGCATTGATATAATTGACCTGAGTTTGGGTGAACCAGATTTTGATACTCCTCAACATATTAAAGAGGCCGCTATCAAGGCGATACAGGATAACTGGAGTCATTACACTCCGGTAGCAGGTTTTGCTGATTTGCGGGAGGCTATTTGCTTTAAATTAAAAAGAGACAATAATCTCGATTACAAGCCAGAAAATATTGTTACATCAACTGGTGCAAAACAGAGCCTGGCCAATGCCATTTATTCCATTGTTGATGAGGGGGATGAAGTGATTATACCAACGCCATATTGGGTAACTTATTCTGAATTGGTTAAAATGGCAGGAGGTAAGGTTGTGCAAATTAGAACGACTCCAGCAGCAGGATTTAAAATTACCGCTGATCAATTAGAAACTGCCATTAGTTCTAAAACCAAACTCTTTATGTTTTCTTCACCCTGTAATCCATCAGGGGCGGTATACACTAAGCAAGAATTAAGCGATTTGGTTACGGTCTTTAATAAATATCCAGAAATACTGATTTTATCTGATGAAATTTATGAATACATCAATTTTATTGGTGCGCATGAAAGTATTGCTCAGTTTAAATCAATGAAGGAAAGAACCATTCTTATTAATGGATTAAGTAAAGGCTTTGCAATGACGGGCTGGCGCTTAGGTTATATGGCTGCACCCCTTGCCATTGCCAAGGCCTGCGAAAAAATACAAGGTCAAATTACCAGTGCAACCTGCTCGATAACACAGAAAGCAGCAGTGGCAGCACTCACTGGCGATTTAAGTCCATCTAAACAAATGACGGCTGAATTTACCAAGAGAAGGGAAGTTGTACTGGAACTGATTAAGGATATACCAGGTTTAAAATGTTTTGCACCTCAAGGTGCTTTTTATATTTTTCCTGATCTGTCTTACTATTATGGCAAATCAACGGGAACAGCAATTATTAATAATGCCGCAGATCTCAGTATGTACTTGTTGAACACCGCACATGTTTCTTCCGTAATGGGGGATGCTTTCGGTGAGCCAAACTGTGTTCGTTTTTCTTTTGCGAATAGCATGCAAAATATTGAGAAAGGCTGGGCAAGAATCAAAGAGGCCCTGAGTAAGTTGCAATAAATTTATTGTTGTATCAATTTTTCATGTAAGGCCAGTACTTGTGGTATAATCAATTGCTGCTCGTCGTTGACAATGATAAAATCGCATAGCTTCATTTTCATGGATTCCTCCAATTGCCTTTGCATTCTCATCAATACTTCTTCTCTGGTTATACCATCACGTTGAATCGTTCTTTGTATGCGTAAAGCCAAGGGCGCTTTTACCCCTATCACAAAATCCAATTGTTCCTGTGCGCCACTTTCAAAAATCAGGGCTGCTTCTTTAATGGCATAGGGACTATTTTGTTGATGCATCCAGCTTTCTGCGGCTTGTATCGTGGCAGGATGTACCCAACTATTTAATTGTTCAAGTTTTACGGGATCATTAAATACAATGGATGCGATATGTGGCCTGTTGAGTTGCCCATCTTGATAGGCATTGTCACCAAATAGAGAAATGATATTGGCCTTGAGAATCGGGTCTTCATTCATTAACAACTTGGCAGCATTATCAGCATAATATACAGGAATACCCAGGGTTTCGAAAACCTTTGCCACAGTGGATTTGCCACTGCCAATGCCGCCGGTTAATCCGATTTTTAACATAATAAAAATTTGCGACCACTGCCGAATAAGTTCAGTAAAGGTCGCAAATGAATATGTTTATTAATTATTTCTTTTCTTCTGCAGCTGGTTTATTGATATTGGCTGTCCATTCCATGCTAATAGCTGAACGTTCAATTTTGATATAGCTACCAGGACTGGTTTCCAAATTCAAAGTGCCATCATCATTCACTTTATTTACTGTACCATGAATGCCTGCAATGGTTACAATTTTATCACCTTTCTGAAGGTTATTGATAAACTGTTTTTGTTGTTTGGCTTTTTTAGCCTGTGGACGAATCATGAAAAAATAAAATACCAACACCATTCCACCCAACATCACTAAGGTAGTACCACCGCCGCCGCCGTTTTTTGGATCCGGTGCCATTAAAAGAATCTGTAATAGTTGCATATATTTTGTTTTGTTTTATGAATTTAATTTTTGATAATGTCTCCTTCTAATCTCAAAGGAGGAAATGCAGGTACTGCATTGGACGTTACAATAACATCCTTGGTTTGATGATCCATTTTTCCCTTGCTGTCGAAAATTACTTTTATGAAACCCGTTTCTCCGGGTAGGATAGGAGCATCTGGTTTTTCGGGTACTGTGCAGCCACAACTGGCAGAGGCATCAAATACAATCAATGGATTGTTGCCAATATTCTTAAAGCGGAAACTGAACTCCACTTTCTCACCTTGAATTTTTGTACCGAAATTATAGATACTGTCAATGAATTGCACCGCGGTGGACTTCTTCATAGCGTCTGCCTGGGCTTCTTGTTTTTTAGCAAAAGCGATGGAATCTTCCTTTATTTTTTGTAATAATTGTAGAGAATCCAGTTTGGAGTCATCTACAATTTTGTCTTGTTTTCTTACATTGCAACTTACTATCATCATGGGCAGTAAGGCAAAAAATACTATTTTTTTCATATTCAAAATTAGAAGGCAAATGTATTGTTAATTCATCAGTTAAAAAGACGAATGAACAAGCGCAATATTTTATAAAGTACTGTTTTTAAAAGTTTTCTTGATTATTTTATTTTCAGCGGATAATTCCTTGTGAATATTGTCTAATAAACCATTTACAAACTGACCGCTTTGAGGGGTACTGTATTCCTTGGCTAAATCAATGTATTCGTTGATGGTAACCTTTGTTGGAATTGTTTCGAAATACAGGAATTCGCAGATGCCCATTTGCAAAATAATTAAATCGAGGGTGGCAATACGTTCGCTATCCCAGTTGCGTAATTTGGGTTTAATCAGTTCCATACAAATTTCCTTCTTCTCCTGTACCGTATTTAATAAATCCTTGGCAAAATCCATTTTATCCGCGCTGATGATTGCCCCAAAATCATAGCCTGGCTTCTGTAAATAATTCAACATCAGTTGCTGCATCATTTCAGCATCATCATCCCAGCCGATGAATTTTTCTTCAACATGACCAATAAAATCTTCATTGGGTAGCATTAAATTGGTGAAGATAAATTCAAGAATGGCTTTTTCAGATTTTTTATCCCTTGATTGGAGGCTAATATATTCCAGGTATTCGGGTGTTTCACTAAGACTGATATAGGTTTTTTTTACAAGGTCTTCGTCCAACAGGTGCTCCAGATTCAGTTCTTTAATAGCCTCTTTATAACCAGGGGTTTCCAATATTTTCCAGAGTAATTCATTCCCCGCAATCTTTGTATTGATGCTTAAATCGGCAGCGGTAGGTAAGTGCTTGCCAGCTTTTAAACGGGCATTGGTTTCTGCATAACGGGCAGTTTCTAAAACAAAATAAACGAGGTAAATGAACAACTGCCTGGTTTGTTCTATCTTTTTTTTCAAAATTAATGCAGCTTCATTGGGTCTAATTTCTGCCCCCATACTATCTACGGCATATAAGGCCTGCATCACTTTTACCCTGATATTTCTTCTGCTAATCATATCTCTTATGAACTTTATTATGGGCTGCAAATGTAGCGCTTAAAATTGAAGGTTTAAAGCTGAAACTTTCTAGTTATTACTTGGTGCTGACAAAAATGCTTAATCCAAAACTGACAAACTGCCTTTTTTTCCTGCAATTCAATGAATTAGCCGGTAGTCTTATGCCAATAACTGTCAATACTGCTTTTAATCTAGTTTGGTACAAAATTGGACTACCTTTGCTGTCCGAAAAAAAGGACAACTATTTTTAAACAAAATTAAAATATACATTTTATGGCGAAAAAGTTAAACATTACCCCTCTACACGATAGGGTTATTGTGAAACCTGCTGCGGCTGAAGAGAAAACTGCCGGAGGAATTATCATTCCAGATACTGCAAAAGAAAAACCGCAACGTGGAATCGTATTGGCTGCTGGACCTGGTAAAAAAGACGAGCCAGTTACTGTAAAAGCAGGTGATACTGTATTGTATGGTAAATATGCTGGCACTGAAATCAGTATAGAAGGTGCTGACTATCTAATCATGAGAGAAAGTGATATCCTGGCAATTGTTTAAGACTTACAGGAATTAATCTTAATAACTGATTACAACCATTGGCAAGGTTTCTAATTGAATGACCCCTTGTTTAATAAAATAAAATCGTACATCTAAAATCAAAAATTGTTTGTTATGGCAAAAATGATATACTTCGATATTGAAGCAAGAAATAAAATGAAAAAAGGTGTTGACACCTTGGCGAATGCGGTTAAAGTAACCTTGGGCCCCAAAGGCCGCAATGTGGTTATCGAGAAAAAATTTGGTGCACCACAGGTAACCAAGGATGGTGTAACCGTAGCTAAAGAAATTGAACTGGAAGATCCTATTGAAAATATGGGTGCACAGATGGTTAAAGAAGTAGCTTCAAAAACGGCCGATCAGGCTGGTGATGGTACTACAACTGCAACTGTATTGGCACAAAGCATTATCAGCGAAGGATTGAAAATGGTAGCCGCTGGCGCTAATCCAATGGACTTAAAACGTGGTATTGATAAAGCTGTTAGCCTGGTAGTTGAAAATTTAAGAAGCCAAAGTCAGACGGTAGGAAATGATAGCAAAAAAATTCAACAAGTTGCTACTATCTCTGCTAATAATGATGAAACCATAGGAAAATTAATTGCCGAAGCATTTGTAAAAGTAGGCAAGGAAGGTGTTATAACTGTGGAGGAAGCAAAAGGAACTGATACCACAGTTGATATTGTAGAAGGTATGCAATTTGATCGTGGATATATCAGCCCTTATTTTGTTACCAACAGCGAAAAAATGCAGGCTGAATTAAGCAACCCTTATATCCTGATTTATGATAAGAAAATATCTACCATGAAAGATATTCTTCATATTCTGGAAAAAGTGGCTCAAACAGGCCGTCCTTTAGTAATCATTGCTGAAGACCTAGAAGGAGAAGCATTGGCTACATTGGTAGTAAATAAATTACGTGGCACCATTAAAGTGGCTGCTGTAAAAGCACCAGGCTTTGGAGACAGAAGAAAAGAAATGTTACAGGATATTGCTATCCTTACCAGCGGTATCGTAGTAAGTGAAGAGCAAGGTTTCAAATTAGAAAATGCCGATCTTACTTATTTAGGCACTGCAGAAAGCGTAACTATTGATAAGGACAATACTACTATCGTAGGTGGTAAAGGCAAGAAAGCTGATATTGCTGCAAGAGTAAATCAAATTAAAGCACAAATTGAAACTACTACCTCTGATTACGATAAAGAAAAATTGCAGGAGCGTTTGGCCAAATTAGCTGGTGGTGTTGCAGTATTATATATTGGTGCTGCTACTGAAGTTGAAATGAAAGAAAAGAAAGATCGAGTAGATGATGCATTACATGCTACCAGGGCTGCCGTAGAAGAAGGTATTGTACCAGGTGGTGGTGTTGCATTCATTCGTGCAGTGGCAAGCCTTGAGCCAAAAGTAAGAGGCCAGATTGCTGATGAACAAACAGGTATGGCAATTGTACGCCGCGCTTTGGAAGAACCCATCCGTTGCTTGACTGCTAATGCAGGTATTGATGGTTCTATCGTAGTTCAGAAAATTAAAGAAGGTAAAGGAGATTATGGTTTCAACGCCAGAACTGAAGTGTACGAAAATCTATTTAAAGCAGGGGTTATTGATCCAACTAAAGTAAGTCGTGTTGCTTTGGAAAATGCAGCCTCTATTGCAGGTATGTTGTTGACCACCGAATGTGTGATTGCCGACAAACCTAAAGAGGAAGCTCCGCATAGCCATGGCGCACCTGATATGGGTGGAATGGGCGGATACTAATAACCGTTAGTTACATTATATTATCCCTCTTGCTGAAAAGCAGGAGGGATTTTTTTATTTCATAAGTTTCAATTGTATAAATACTTGCTCTTATATGGCACAAAAAATCCCCAACGATAGTGTTGGGGATTTTAATAAATTAAGTATTTGATTATTGCTTATTCTGCAATTTGCTATTCTTCTTACTATAGCCAAAGTACACTAATAATCCAAAAAGCATCCAGCCAAAAGCGCTCAACAATGTAGTGCCCCAGAGGCTAACAATCATAGCTGTACAAACCAAGATGCCCAAAATGGGTACAAGTGGCACTAATGGAGTTTTGAAAGGACGTTTCAGATCTGGATCGGTTCTTCTTAAAATAATTACCCCAAAACAAACCAGTACAAAAGCCAACAGGGTTCCAATCGAAGTAAGATCACCTGCAACACTTCCTGGAACGAAGGCAGCAAATAATCCCACAAATACGAATAGAATCATATTGCTCTTGTAGGGAGTGCGAAATTTGGGATGTAAATCGGAAAATGCTTTTGGCAATAAACCATCAGAAGACATGGTGTAAAATACACGGCTTTGTCCCATCAACATTACCAATATTACAGAAGAGAATCCAGCCAAAATACCTACAGTAACCAATTTGGCCAACCAGGCATATTCATGCATATAAGTTTGAATTGCATATGCTACAGAGGCTTCTTTACCTGCTTTTACAAAATCAGTAAAAGGGGCTACACCTGTAAGTACCCAGGAGAAAAGAATATAAAGTACTGTGCAAATAGCCAATGAGCCTAATATACCTATTGGCATATCACGCTTAGGATTTTTTGCTTCCTGAGCAGCAGTAGATACAGCATCAAATCCAATGAAAGCAAAGAATACAATGGCCGCTCCTTTGAGTACGCCACCCCAACCATGATTGAAGAATCCTGCATAGGAATAAGGGGTGCCATCGGGTTGCATCGCATCTGGTTGATTGGCAGGTATCATGTAAGGAGTGTGGTTAGCACCTTTAATATAAGCCCAACCAAGAAAAATAAAGAGCAATACAATAGCTACTTTAACAATTACAATAATAGCATTGACTACGGCAGATTCCTGCGTTCCTTTGATTAATAATAAAGTAAGTAATGCCAAGATCAACAATGCAGGGGCATTTACAATACCATGGTGTAATACACCTGCTGCATCTAATGCAGACTCAAAAGGAGAGTGGCACCATTCATAGGGAATACTGCCTCCTAACAGATTGTTTAAAAATTCACTCCAAGCAATGGATACGGTTGCAGCACCCAATGCATATTCTAAAATGAGTGCCCATCCAATAATCCAAGCTACCAATTCTCCCATCGTGGCATACGCATAAGTATATGCGCT
>CALRKF020000059.1:0-22007 GCA_943367825.1 Chitinophaga pinensis | reverse complement strand
ATTATTTTGCTAAGAAAGGAATGAATGAACTGGCGGATGGTTTAAAAGATTCCTATGCACCACTTAGAAAAAGCAGCTTGGTTGCATTGGAAAAATCAAAATTGGCAAAAGATCCTGCTATTATAAAAACAGTTGAAAATATTGCCAATAAGGAAAAGAATAAATTAGTAAAAGCTGCAGCATTGAATTTTCTGGCAAAAACCAATGATGTAAAATATGCTAGTTTGTATAAAGCAAATTTGAACGATTCTTCCTATAGTGTTGCCGGAGCTTCATTGAATGGATTGGCTGCTTTGGAACCTGATAATGCATATGCACTTGCCAAAAAATACAGTGCTGATGCAAAAGGTGATTTAGGGTCTGCAGTGAGCAGTATTATTATGGATTTAGGTACTGAAGCCGATTTTGATTTTATTGCAAATAGATTCAATGAAATGCCCTTGAGTCAGGAGAAATTTGAAGCGTTGGATGGTTATTGCAACTACTTAATCAAAGTGAGCAATTTAGATAATGTAAAAAAGGGAATTGATATGGTGCTAAAATTCCGTATTGCCATTCCTGAAAATTTCAGAGGGTTTACAGATCCATCCATTAAGTCGAACTTAACCAAGATTGGAAAGGCTAAAGGAAAATCTATAGACGATTATATTGATGCCGGATGGAAATAATGAGTGAAATAGCCTTTAATTATTGAGTTAATCCTAATAATTAATAATTGAAATTATTTCTTGTGATTGTATAAAAAAACCGGTAGTATTTTTTAATACTACCGGTTTTTTATTTTGTTAACCTTACATGTTAATTATTTATTGCTGCGATACCGGGTAAAACTTTCCCTTCAAAATATTCCAGCATGGCGCCACCGCCAGTGGAGATATAACTTACTTTATCGGCAAACCCGAAATCATTTACAGCAGCTACACTATCGCCACCACCTACTAAACTAAATGCACCATTGGAAGTAGCATTGGCTACTGCTGTGGCTACTGCTTTGGTGCCTGTTTGAAATTTTTCCATTTCAAAAACGCCCATTGGGCCATTCCATAAAATAGTTTTTGATTTTAATAATACTTCTGTAAATATGCCTGCAGCTTTGGGCCCAATATCAAGTCCCATCCAACCGTCGGGAATAGCATCACTTGGGCAGGTTTTTGTAGCGGCATCGGCAGCAAACTTATCGGCAATCACAGAGTCTTCCGGCAAATGGATGCTTACATTTTTTTGTTTTGCTTTTTCTAAAATATCCAAGGCGGTTTGTAAACGGTCTTCCTCACAAAGTGAGGAACCAATTTTGCCGCCTCTTGCTTTGATAAAAGTATAAGCCATTCCTCCACCAATAATTATATCGGTGGCTCTTTCCAGCAAGTTTTCAATGATTAAAATCTTATCTGAAACTTTGGCGCCACCAATAATGGCTGTAAATGGTCTTTCAGATTGATGCAATACTTTTTCTGCACTTTTCACTTCTCCCTCCATTAATAAACCAAACATTTTTTTATCTCCTGGGAAGAATTTAGCTATGATGGCTGTACTGGAATGTGCTCTGTGTGCAGTGCCAAATGCATCATTTACATAAACATCGCCCAATTTGCTTAGCTTTTCTGCAAATGCCTCATCGCCTTTTTCCTCTTCTTTATAAAAGCGAAGATTTTCTAGTAAAAGTACTTCTCCTTTTTGAAGCATGCTGGCCGTTAACGCTGCCTGCTCACTAATGCAATCATTCGCAAAATATACATTGGTGATATTTTCTGTATTTGTATTCAATAAATCATATAAATGCTTTACAATATGTTTAAGTGAGTATTTGTCCTCTGGTCCCCCTTTTGGACGACCCAAGTGACTCATTAAAATAACCTTGCCTCCATCCTTTAAAATTTTCTGTATGGTTGGAATGGCTGCCCTCATTCGGGTGTCATCAGTAATATTAAATTGATCATCTAGGGGCACATTGAAATCAACACGAATCAATGCTTTTTCTCCTGAAAATTGGTGGTTTGAAAATCTGCTCATAAAATTGATATTGATACAAAAATAAAAAGCCGGAATAAAATCCGGCTTTAAAAAATTGATTATTTATTAATAAGTCCTGCAAAATAATGAACTGTGCGAACTAATTGGGAAACATAGCTCATCTCATTATCATACCAACTTACTGTTTTTACTAATTGCTTATCACCGAGTGTTTGTACTTTGGTTTGAGTAGAGTCAAATAAACTTCCGTAGGTAATTCCAATTACATCGCTGCTTACGATTTCATCTTCATTATAGCCAAAACTTTCGTTGCTGGCCGCTTTCATTGCAGCATTAATTTCTTCAACAGTAACTGATTTATTTAAAATAGAATAAAGTTCTGTTACACTTCCAGTAATAACTGGTACACGTTGAGCACCACCATCTAGTTTGCCTTTCAAATTAGGCAATACCAAACCGATTGCTTTTGCGGCTCCGGTACTATTTGGAACGATATTGGCAGCTGCCGCCCTTGCTCTGCGTAAATCACCTTTTGGATGTGGTGCATCCAATGTATTTTGATCATTGGTATAGGCATGTATAGTGCTCATAATACCAGTAACAATTCCAAATTTTTCGTCCAACACTTTTGCCATTGGAGCAAGGCAATTGGTAGTACAACTTGCACAACTGATAATGGTTTCGCTGCCATCCAATATAGCATGATTTACATTGTATACTACTGTTTTTAAATCGCCAGTAGCGGGTGCAGAAATTACTACTCTTTTAGCACCTGCAGTAATGTGAGCTGCAGCTTTGTCTCTATCAGTAAAGAAACCAGTGCTTTCAATCACTACATCTACTTCATGCTTTCCCCATGGAATTTGAGCGGGATCTTTTTGTGCATATATCATTACCTCATGGCCATTTACCACGATTGAATTGTCGGTAGAACTAACTGTTTGGTCAAATCGACCCTGAGCACTATCATATTTCAATAAATGCGCTAATACTTTAGGGCTAGTTAAATCGTTGATGGCTACAACATCAATACCTTCCATATTAAAAATCTGGCGGAATACCAGGCGACCAATACGGCCAAAACCGTTGATGGCTACTTTAACTGTACTCATAATCTTACTCTGAAATTTTAATGTTATTAATTTGAAATCCACTGCAAAATTACGCTTTGTGCAAGTAATTAGATGGATTATTTTTTTATTATTTCAATTTGTCGGATTTCGTTTTTTCGCTGGATATCATAATACGGGCGGCCTAGTATTAGTGGTACTGGCTTTGCTTTTAGTTTAGCCCTTTTTAGGCTCATTATTGATTCTTCTCCAAAGATTCAGCGGGTTATCCACTTTCAATGCAGCAGGTAATAATTCATCAGGCCAGTTTTGAAATGCTAAGGGTCTACAAAATCTCTTGATACTATCTGCTCCCACAGATCCAAACCGGCTGTCTGTACTTGCTGGATAGGGGCCCCCATGTTGCATACTCAAACATACTTCAACACCTGTTGGCACACTATTTAAAATTAGCCGGCCACAAATGTTTTGAATTGCCTCGATTAATGCTGAATTATTTAAAAATTCGTCGTTGGACGTCATAATGGTGGCAGTAAGTTGTCCCTCTAATTTTTTTGCAACTTCAATCATTTGCTGCATATCAATGCATCGAATAACCAATGAGAAGGGTCCAAATACTTCCTGGTGGAGCAAAGGGTTATTAAGGAAATTGCTTGCTGTCGTGGTAGCAATTGTTGGCAGGGCTTCTAAATTGTCGACAGCAGTGGCTGATTCTGCAACCAAATGCACTTCTTCTTGTAATAAGGCAGCCTGTTTCTTCTCTTTATATGACTGGATAATGCCACTATGTAACATCTTGGCTGGTGCAATTTGTTGAATGGCTTTTCCTAAGTCATGAATAAATTTTTGCAATGCCTCAGATTCTATGCCAATGATTAATCCAGGGTTGGTACAAAATTGACCGGCCCCTAGGGTGATGGAGCCAGCATACATGGAGGCAATTTGCCCAAAATCAGTATTTAATTTATCGGGCATTAAAAAAACGGGATTGACACTTCCCATTTCAGCAAAAACGGGAATGGGTTCTTTTCGTTGATTACTCCAATCGAATAATTGTTTGCCTCCAATAAAAGAACCGGTAAATCCAACCGCTTTTGTATGAGGGTGCATTACAAGTGTTTTTCCAATTTCAAAGGATGCTCCATAAACATGGGCAAATATGCCTGCTGGCATATGGCAGTTCTTCGCAGCGGTTAAAATTGCATCGGCAACAATGCTGCTTGTTTGTGGATGTGCAGGATGTGCCTTTACAATTACAGGGCATCCTGCAGCCAAAGCTGAGGCAGTATCGCCACCTGCTGTTGAATAAGCAAAAGGAAAATTACTTGAACCAAATACTACCACAGGTCCAAGTGGTACTTGCATTTTTCTAATATCTGGTTTGGGGGGTGTTTTTTCGGGTACGGCGGTATCAATAGTTGCCTCTAACCAGTTGCCTTGTAGACAAGCGTCTGCATAACTGTTCAGTTGAAAAATGGTACGTCCTCTTTCTCCTCTTAGTCTTGCTTCAGGTAAATTGGTTTCCTGCATGGCTATTTGTATCAAATGGTCGCCGGCGTTTTCTAATTCAACAGCAATTGCCTTCATAAAAGAAGCACGATCAACTAAGAAAGTATTGCGATAAATAGTAAAAGCATCCCAGGCTTTTTTCATTATAATATCAATTTCTTCAATTGTGTGATCTTTGAATTGCATATGGGTTATTTAAAATTTAAAGTGAAGGTAGTGTAGGCCTGGTAGCGATACCATCATTAATTATTCTGAGAATTGATTCTCTTTCTTTTCCTGCCAGTATTAATCGGGGAGGGCGTACTTCTTCGGAACCAATGCCCGCTTGTTTTTCAGCGAGTTTAATATATTGAACCAGTTTAGCATGAATATCTAATTCCAATAGTGGCATAAACCACCTATATATTTTTATTGCCTCCTGAAGCCGGCCCGCTTTAACCAATTTATAAATGGCTACTGTTTCAGCAGGGAAAGCACATACCAGACCAGCCACCCAACCATCAGCACCGAGGCAAAGTTCTTCCATTGCCAAAGTATCTACGCCACAAAGGATTTTTATTCTATCGCCGAATCTATTTTTTAATCTTGTTACATTGGTTACATCCCTGGTACTTTCTTTGATAGCCTGAAAATTTTGGCATGCAATAATTTCTTCAAACATATCCAAACTAACTTCTGTTTTATAGTCAACAGGATTATTGTAAATCATGAAGGGAAGGTCTGTATTATTACCAATGGTAGTAAAATAAGTTACCGTTTCTCTATGGTCGGTTTTATAACGCATAGGCGGTAGAATCATAAGTCCTTGTGCTCCCCAATTCTTTGCATTAGTAGCCTGCTGTAAGGCTTCGCGGGTGCTGCCTTCAGCGATATTTATTATAACGGGCACTTTGCCGGCTACTTTTTCTACTGTGAATTTTACCAGTATTTCTTTTTCATTAGTAGTCAATACGCTGGCTTCTCCCAAAGTGCCACCAAGGATGATACCTTCTACGCCTGCACTTAGTTGTGCTTGTAAGTTTTTTTCAAATAAGGGAAGATCCAATTCATCATTGGGTTTGAATTTGGTGGTGACTGCGGGGTATACGCCTTTCCAAGTAGGGGTCATGAAGTATAAATTAAAATGTATTGCAAACTACGAAAAGCTGACATAAAAAAAAGCCTTTCTATTGAAAGGCTTTTTAGTACCACGTACGGGATTCGAACCCGTGATTCCTCCGTGAAAGGGAGGCGTCTTAACCCCTTGACCAACGCGGCATCTTTTTTAAGGGACGGCAAAGATAGCAACTGCAAAATTTGCATCCAAATAAAAAACGAAATTGGTAATAAAAAACCACCAAAAAGGACTGGTGGTTTTTTAAATTTATTGTAGAGAAGAAATTATTCAGCTACTACTTCAAATTCAACTTCAGTTTCGTTACCGTTACCAAAATCGATTTTTGCTTTGTAAGTGCCTAATTCTTTCACTTCGTCTAAGATAGTGATACGACGACGGTCGATTTCGTATCCTTTTTGATCGCGGATTGCTCTTGCGATCTGTACAGAAGTTACGCTACCAAAGATTTTACCACTAGTGCCGGTTTTAGCGCCAGTTTTAATGATACCATCCTGCAATTTTGCAATAACACTATTTATTTCAGCCAATAATTTAGCTTCTTTCTTAGCTTGTTGCTTTTGTCTTTCCTGCAATTGTTTAAGGTTAGAAGGACTAGCTTCTACCGCTAATTTTTGAGGGATAAGAAAATTGCGGCCGTAACCGTTTTTTACTGTTACCAATTCATTGGCACCGCCAAGGTTGTTAACATCTTGTATTAATATTACCTGCATGATTTTGCATTTTTACCCAACCTCGGTTTTACCGGGGCTTTCTCCCGCAATGCGTGATTAGGGTGGTTAAAAAAATTATTTCATTAAATCTGTAACATATGGCAAAATAGCCATCTGACGAGCTTTCTTTACAGCGTCACTTACTTTACGTTGAAACTTCAAAGAATTTCCGGTAAGACGCCGTGGTAATAACTTGCCCTGCTCATTTAAAAACTTTTTCAAAAAATCAGCATCTTTATAATCAATATAACGGATGCCCATTTTCTTAAAGCGGCAATATTTTTTAGGACGATTGTCGGCCTTAATTGCGGTAAGATATTTTATTTCATTCTTTGCCATGATTATGCCTCCGCTTTTTGAGTTTTAGAAGATACGCCACTTTTCTTTTTTGCATTGTACTCAACGGCGTATTTGTCGAGTGCAGTAAACATGTAACGCATCTGAGATTCGTCACGTAAAAGTTGAATTTTCAACTTTTCATTGAAGCTGGATGGCGCCTTGTATTCCATTACCCAGTATAGACCAGTAGTCTTCTTGGCAATAGGGTACGCCAGTGATTTTAGTCCCCAGGGATTGCTATGCACTACTTCACCACCGTTTTCTACAACGAGGGCTTCGAATTTTTTCTGAGCGGCTTTGAATTCCTCCTCAGATAGCACAGGGGTAAAAATCACCATCAATTCGTAATTGTTCATTTCCCTTGTTTTGTCACCTGTTCTTGTTCAAGAATCAGGCTCAGTTAAAAAAATTGTTTATTCCGTCTTTTTAAACGGGCAGCAAAGGTAAGGGTTTTACCCCGTATTCAGCAAGCTTATCGTAAGTTTTTAAGGCAATTTCAGGTCATACATCCTTCTATTACCCATTATTTTAAAATATCAAATGTTTGGTACTGATATTCAATGCATAGTTTAAAATTTCCCATTTTACTATTCATAGGCAAACGAATACCTTTGCAGCCAATTTTAATATGTCTAAGAAAGAACGGATTATCCTTTATTTGCTGGCTGCTTTGAATTTTACCAATATTCTTGATTTTATGATCATGATGCCCTTGGGTAATTTTCTAATGCCGCATTTTAATATATCCGCTCAATATTTTAGCCTGATTGTGGCTGCCTATCCAATTGCCTCCTTTGTATCCAGTATTACGGCTGCCTTTTTTGTTGATAAGCATGACCGTAAAAAAGTATTACTCTTTGCCTATTCTGGGTTCTTGGTTGGTACCATTTGTTGTGGTATAGCGCCAGATCCATTTTTTCTGATGGCAGCCAGGATACTGACAGGATTATTTGGGGGATTAATTGGTACACAAATATTAAGTATTGTAGCCGACACATTTGAATATGAAAAAAGGGGAAGGGCAATGGGCGTTATTTTCACAGCCTTTTCTATTTCTTCTATTTTTGGTGTACCCTTTAGCCTCTATCTAGCAAGATTGATTAGCTGGCATGCTCCCTTTCTTTTCATCGGCATTGTAGGATTGGTAGTAATTCCAATGATCATTCGATTTTTACCCCCCATGACCAAGCATTTAAAAAATCAAGTAGTAGAAAAAATTTCTCCCAGAGAAATTTTGCTTGATCTTAGTAGGAATAAAAGCCAACTATTGGCCTTGTCACTTTCTGGATTATTGATGATGGGGCATTTTTTAATTATTCCATTTATCAATCCTTATATGGAATACAATGTAGGGTTTACAAAGGATCAAACACCGTTAATATACCTTACAGGGGGCGTATTCTCGCTGATTGCTTCTAATATCATTGGCAGAATGGCTGATAAATATGGGAAACTTCGTATTTATTTAAGTTGCGCAGGACTTTCTCTATTGCCCATTTTTTTAATTACCAATATGCCGGCTATTCCATTTTATTTTGTGCTTTGTGTTTTTGCTATTTGGTTTTCTTTATCTACCGGCCGAACCATCCCAGCGCAAGCAATGATAAGTACCGTAGTGAATCCCGAAAAAAGAGGCCTCTTCATGAGTTTTAATGCGTCGGTACAGCAATTGTTTACAGGGCTTGCTTCATTAATATCGGGCTTCATTGTAATAAAGGAGGCAAGTGGCAAAATACTTCATTATAACTGGGTTGGATATTTAAGTATCGTGATTGTATTCAGCACACTTTTAATTGCCCGAAAACTGGCTAAAAGACAAGGATTGCAATAAGCTTTTCTATTGCATCAGTCTATATACCGGATATCTATTATGGGCAGGTTCGTAATAAGGTGAGTTTTTATAAATATAATCAAGCTGTGCACTGCCATTGGCGGCAAATTTTGAATCAGCTTTTTTCTTCTCCTCTAAATTGTTCTTGAGTGTAGGATTATTTTTAAGTACTTCAGCGGCCAAATCCTCCCAACGATAATCACTATAGCCTTCTTTTTGTTGAAGGATAGCATCGAAATAATTCCAGGCAAAATAGCTGTCATCACCGGTAGGCTCAAGCATTTCAACAATGAAACGATTTCCCCTTTGGTTCATTGGGATATAATAATCCCCTTTGAGAAATTTAATTTTTTGTTTCATCACTGAAATTTTCACACCTGAATTTTTATGGTGCTTTTCATATGGGCGTGGTAAACTCTTATAGTCGTCGATATGGTAAGCCTCCACTTCAATGATTGTATCGTTAATTATTGGATATAATTTTATATTATTTAAGATTAATAAGTCTGCAACTGCCTGCCAGCCTTTTGGTAAAATATATGCTTTTGGGGCAGTCACGAAATTGTAAGGGTTGAATACATTGAAAAATTTCACCCTACTTGTATAAGGTTTAGATCGGTCATAATACATTCTTTGCAAGCCGGTTGCCTCACTAGGTTTATATGCCTGTTCATAGCCTTTAAAGTTGATTAAACTATTCTGTACAGTATCTTGTTTCCAACTCAGTGGCCAGTTTTTTTCCTTGATGACTTCAGCGATGGCTTTTTTTCTTTGGGCAACCAATTGAGTAGCATTAATGGAAGCCTTCTCCATCATGGTTTGCATCAATGCATAAGTTGATAATACTCTATCGCGAAATGGTTTCAGCATATGTGTTTCTGGAACAAAACCAATGGTTTGAAAAAGGGCAGCATAGCCTGAGGAATACCTTGGAGGATCATAAAACATTTCCATTCCCTTTTCAGGGCTGGCCGTCTCGAAATTTACATAGGGCACCATATCCCATTTTTTTTCGGTCATGCCCTGGTATATTTGGGGCTCAAAACTATCTCGCAACCAGCCTCCTAAATCGGCGCTTAATTTATCATATTGTGTGGTCAACAAGGTCATGGTATGTTGATAGTCGGCACCATCACTTACATGATTGTCTATAAAGATATCGGGCTCAAGCCAATGAAAAATAGCTGCAAATGACTTGGCTTCTTTTGTATCGCATTTTGTGAAATCGCGATTGAGGTCCAGATTTTGTGCATTACCCCTGAATCCATATTCAAGTGGACCATTCTGATTGGCACGGGAATAGGAATTTCTATTGAGACAACCTCCAATATTATAAACGGGAATAAAAGCCAAAGCAATGTTTTCAGGGAGCTTTATTTTTTTTGCAATGATATCTCTTACCAATAACATACTTGCATCAATGCCATCTGGTTCTCCCGGGTGTATGCCATTGTTGATTAATAAAACAACTTTGTTTTGAAAATGCCATTTTTCAGGGTCAAATTTACCATCTGCACTCACTAGTACAAGGTGTAAAGGATATCCTGCATCAGTCATGCCCATTTCCTTTACCAGTACTTGATTGGATTGTTTGTCCAATTTTTTATACCAATCTATTACTTCAAAATAGGTGGACGATTCAAGTCCATTTGATTTTTCGAATCTACATTCTTGGGCTTTTGTAACTGTTAAAAAGCCTATCATGCAGCTAAGGAAAAAGATTTGCCTCATGAAACATTTATTTTTGTGAAGCTACAAGGAATTTTGTTTGAAAACTGACCGTTGATAAAATTATCTCGGATTTGTCGGAGCCCATTAACCAATGTTTAACTTTGGCAGCAGATAATAGCAAGATATATTTTTCAACTTTGCTGTTAATTCAATTTGCAATATGCGATCTTCTGCAACGCGACTGTTAATACTGGTTACAACTATTTTAATTTCTATTATTATAGGATTGCAATTACATTGGCTAAGTAAAACCTATGCTTTTGAAAAAAATGAATTTAATACTTCGGTTTTGAAAAGTATTCGCGGACTTTATGAAGACCTAGATTTATCAGATGAAGCAGGTTTTCAGTTTAATAATTTAATCGAGCATCCCAAAGACAATGTTTTTATTTTTAAGGTGGATGAAGCGCCAAATATGGATTCATTAAAGTTGGCACTTATAGGAGAGTTGGATGATTTTAAAGTATATACTGCTTGCAAAGTAGCCGTATATGATGATAGCGTAAAAAATTATTTGTACGAATTTTCTATTCCAAATGCAGCGAGTTTTCATGCAGATGCAATTCCTATTGATGTGCCTTTGCAGCACCGCAACTATGCATACGTTTATTTGGATTTCCCCAACCGGGAGCATTATATTTTGGGAAATATAAGCAGTTGGATTTTTACCAGTATATTTTTGTTGATCTTATTGATAAGTTTGGGGGCAAGTATCTATTATCTGTATCGGCAAAAATTTTTAAATGATATTCAAAAAGATTTTATTAATAATGTCACGCATGAATTCAGCACCCCATTAACTGTAATTGATTTATCTGTTGATGCACTACAAAAGCCAGGTATTATTAGTCAGGCTGATAAATTTCAAAAATATTTGTCAGCTATTAAATATCAAAATGAATACCTCAAAAAGCATATTCAAAACCTGGTGAATACCGTAGTAACAGAATCTTACCACCTAACATTGGATAAAAAAACCTTGTATCCTGATGAATTAATAAAAAGAGCCATTCTTCAATTGGAACCTATTGTAGCGCAAAAATCTGGCGTGATATTGTTTACTCCAGCAGAAGTTCCTGTTGCCATTCAGGGTGATGATGATAATCTTTATCTGGCCATATTTAATATTATCAGCAATGCAGTTAAGTATGCTGATGCTCCTAAAATTATTATAGTTACTGGCATTCAGCAGGGTAAATATTATATCAGTGTTAAAGACAATGGCATCGGGATATCGCCTACTGATCAGCAAAAAGTGTTTAAGAAATTTTATCGGGCCAATAGCGGTAATGTGCATAACACAAAGGGACTAGGGTTAGGCTTATATTTTGCAAAAAAAGTAATTGATTTGCACCAGGGGCAGATTGAGGTGAATAGTTTGGAAGGAATAGGTACAGAATTTAAAATTATTTTACCGGTAAATTAATTCAG
The DNA here is from genome assembly GCA_943367825.1 of Chitinophaga pinensis. Classification (GTDB taxonomy): domain Bacteria; phylum Bacteroidota; class Bacteroidia; order Chitinophagales; family Chitinophagaceae; genus Ferruginibacter; species Ferruginibacter pinensis_J. The sequence continues at coordinate 10,298 of CALRKF020000059.1, read as the reverse complement.
ATTATGGAAATAAGAGGGAATATATTATTGGCAGAAGACGATTTGCATTTGGGTGATATTATGAAAGATACATTGGAAGAGGAGGGCTATGCTGTTACTCATTGCACCGACGGACAAGTTGCTATCAATTTATTTGACAAGGATAAATTTGATATTTGTTTGCTAGATATAATGATGCCACAAAAGGATGGATTTATGGTGGCTAAAAAAATCAGGCAGCAATCAGATTTGGTACCCATAATATTTATCAGTACAAAGGCACTGATGGAAGATAAGATTGAAGGATATCATCGGGGTGCAGATGATTATATAGTAAAGCCATTTCAAATGCAGGAATTACTTTTAAAGATTGAAGTGTTTTTACGTAGAACTAAAAAAATGTTTGCAGATACAAGGCTTGAATACCGAGCAGGCAAAATGATTTTGCAATTCACCGATTTAAAACTTATTACACCCGAGGGAACGATTAGTATTACACAGAAAGAAGCTGAGTTGTTGCGTTTTTTATGTTTGCATCCCAATAGAATTTTAAAGCGGGAAGAGATATTAATGGCAGTTTGGGGAAAGGACGATTATTTTTTAGGTAGGAGTATGGATGTGTTTATGACCAAGATTAGAAAATTACTTAAGGCAGACAGCTCTGTTGTATTAGAAACCATTCACGGAATGGGATTTAGATTCAGTACTCCTTCATAGCAGTTACATTTTATTTGGCTTCTTAAGTTTATTATTTGGCTTCTTAAGTTTATTATTTGGCTTTCATTATTGATGCATTTCTGTTTAGTAGTGATTAACCGATGCTTAACGAATATTAATATGCATTAACAGCATACTAATTCAATTTTGTCAATGTAGGAATTTAAAAATTACATTGATGAAAAAGTATTTATTATTTTGGTTGTTTGTATTTGTCTCCCAATTAATGAAAGCACAGTTGCCTGCTGATACATTGCGTTTATCATTGCCACAGGCTGAAAAGATATTTCTTGAAAAAAACTTATACTTATTGGCTGAGCAATACAATGTTCCAATTAATGAAGCATTGGTACAGCAGGCCAAATTATGGGATAATCCTCAAGTTGTCCTTGACCAGAATCTATATGACGGTAAATTTTTCAGGCACGATAAAGATAACGGGCAATTCTATATTCAAATTCAGCAGCTCATTCGAACTGCTAATAAAAGAAGTAAGCTGGCCCAATTATCAATAGATAATATAACGTTGGCTAAAGGACAGTTTGATGCATTATTACGGAGTTTACGAATACAGTTGCAATCTGATTTTTTAGCAATTCAGGGATTAATGAAAAATCGGTTAGTGTACCTGACTGAAATTAGTGAAGTAGAGAAGTTGGTTGCTGGAATGAATGAGGAATATAAACAAGGCAATATTTCCTTAAAAGATAATATGCGGCTAAAAGCATTATTATTTGGTTTGCAGAATGAATTAGTAAATGTTCAATCACAGTTAATGCCACTGGAGGCAGAGGTTCAGCTTATTTTGCAAGAAAGCCCCGAGAAGTTTATCCTACCTGTTTTTGAATATCAATTACCAGCTATTATACATGCGACTATTCCAACTAAAGATAGTTTGATTACAGTGGCTTTAATTAATCGGCCAGAAATCAATTTGGCCAAGTCAGCTCTTTTGTATCAGGAACATAATCTTACCTACCAGAAAGCACTCGCTAAACCTGATATAACAATTGGTCCATCCTTTGACAAGCGCAACAGTTATGCTCCCAATTATGTTGGATTTGCTGTATCTCTTCCATTAAATGTATTTAATAAAAATCAGGGTAATATAAAATCTGCTGCAATTGCCATAAAGCAACAAGGGGTTGTAAAAGATATTCAATCAGAGAAGATAGTTAATGAAGTAGCCAATGCAAGGCAACAGTTTTTATATTATCAACAAATTAATAATGATGCTCAATTAAGTTTTTCCCGTGAATATGAAGCATTATTTAAAAATATGTTAAGTAGTTATAAGGATAAGCAAATTGGGCTTTTGGAATTGATTGATTTTATTGATGCTTATCGAGATAGTAAACTTAAATTAATTGATCAACATCAACGATTGATTCAGGCTGCACAACAATTAAATGAAGCTGTTAATACTTCTGTTATTCAAATAAAATAAGTGAATTTTTAAATCATGAAAACTTCAACTTCCTTCTATTTTCTAAGTAGCTTTTTTTTGACAATGTTTTTATTGTCTTGTATGCAGTCCAATCAAGAGCAGGCAGCGGTAAAAAAAATATGCATTAGTGATACGATGATAAATATTATACGTATAGATACAGCAAGGCCTCGCCCAATGGAAGATGAACTTAGCTTGAGTGGCGAAATTAATTTTGACGATAAAAGAGTAACAAGGGTTTTTGCATTTAGTAGTGGCCAATTAATAAAAGTGAATGTTTCTCTTGGGGACAAGGTAGCGAAAGGACAAGTGTTAGCAATTATTAAAAGTGCTGATATCGCAGGTAATTATAGTGATCTTTCAGCAGCTGGAAATGATTTGGCTATTGCTAAAAAACAAATGGAAAATCAATCTTCTTTGTTCAAAAATGGAATTGCCAGTGAAAGAGAGTGGATTGAAGCGAAGGAAGGATATGAGCATGCACTTACTACTGTGAATAAAATTAAGGCCCAAATTTCTATAAATGGGGGTGGCAAAACTACCGCAAATGGGCTATACATGATTACTGCACCTCAATCGGGATATATTGTAGAGAAAAAAATTAACGAAGGGGCTTTTATAAGAGGAGATGTGTCTGACAACCTTTTCACAATCGGCGATATCAATGAAGTTTGGGTATGGGCTAATGTTTATGAAACAGATATTGCAAAAGTAAGAGAAGGGTTTACTGCTCAGGTAACTACTTTGGCATATCCGGATAGTATATTTTATGGAAAGGTGGATGCTGTTTATAATGTGCTTGATCCTATAACTAAAGTAATGCGTATAAAAATTAAATTGCCCAATGCGCACAGTGTGTTGAAGCCAGAAATGTTTGCCAATGTTACAATACTAAATCCTACTGGGAAAAATTCACTTTGCATTCCTAAAGAAGCAATTATTTCTGATGGCGGGCAGGATTATGTAGTACAATACCATTCCTCCTGCGATTTAAGTGTAAAGCCAATTGTTATTCAAAAGACAATAGGAGAAAATGCCTTTATTAAGTCGGGATTACAAAATGGTGACAAAGTGATTTCCCGTCATCAGATATTATATTATAAAGCACTAACAGAAGAATAGAAGGGAAGGATTCTCTACCATAACATTTAAAAGATATACTGACACTTATATTATGAATACATTCATTAAACGTATTATTCATTTTTCTTTAAGGCATCGTTATTTTGTTTTCTTTATGACTGCTGTGTTAATAGCAATTGGCATATTTGCATATAAGGAAACACCAGTGGAGACATTCCCTGACGTTACCAATACCCAAATAATAATTATAGCACAATGGCCAGGTAGAAGTGCAGAGGAAGTAGAAAAATTTATTACAATTCCTTTGGAAACTGTATTGAATTCGGTTCAAAAAAAATCAAATCTTCGTACCACCTCTGCTTTTGGCTTAAGTTATATTAGAATTATTTTTGACGATGATGTCGACGATGCATTTGCACGGCAACAAGTTTTAAGCAGAATTAGTGGTGCAGATTTGCCAGAAGGCGTTAAGCCAGATGTACAACCACCCTATGGCCCAACAGGTGAGATTTTCAGGTATACACTAAAAAGCAATAATCACTCTATTCGAGATTTAACAACTATTCAAAATTGGGTATTGGATAGGCAGTTTAAATCTATTCCGGGGGTGGCAGATGTAAATAGTTTTGGTGGTGAGGAAAAGGTGTTTGAAGTGAGTGTGAATCCCGAAATGTTGATTAAATACAATTTGACTTCATTGGATGTATATAATGCTATTGCTAAAAGCAATGTCAATGTAGGTGGGGATGCAATAGAGAAAAATGGGCAAGCATATATAGTAAGAGGCATTGGGTTGCTCAATAATATTAGCCAAATTCAAAACATCATTATCAGCAAGATTAATGGAGTGCCATTATTGGTTAGCAATGTAGCTGACGTAGTAGAAGCTGGCAAACCAAGATTGGGAAAAGTATCACGCGATCAACAACCTGATGTGATTGAAGGAATCGTTGTTATGCGAAAAGGTGAGAACCCTTCTGAAGTACTAAAAAGTGTAAATCAAAAAATTAAGGAGCTGAATGATCATATACTTCCAAAGGGGGTACGTATAGATACATTTTATGATCGAACTATTTTGATGGATTTTGCACAGGAAACCGTATTGCATAATTTGTTAGAGGGCATTATTCTTGTTACTATCATTGTTTTGCTATTCATGGCAAATTGGAAAACAACGCTAACCGTTGCAATCATTATTCCCCTATCCTTGTTATTTGCATTTATTTGTATGCGCATTAAGGGAATGAGTGCAAATTTGTTAAGTATGGGGGCAGTTGATTTTGGTATTATCATAGATGGAGCTGTTGTGATGGTGGAAGGCTTATTTGTTGCACTTGATATGAAGGCCAGAGAAGTGGGTATGGAAAAGTTTAATAAACTGGCGAAACTAAGTTTATTTAAAAACACTGGTACGGAAATGGGGAAAGCGATCTTTTTTTCAAAGATAATTATCTTGACTTGTCTTATTCCCATTTTTGCATTTCAAAAAGTTGAAGGGAAAATGTTTTCTCCGCTTGCATATACTTTGGGTTTTGCTTTGCTCGGAGCTTTAATTTTCACCTTAACCTTGGTGCCAGCATTATCCAGCATATTATTGCGAAAAAATGTTAGAGAGAAACATAACCCGATTGTTTTATTTTTCGAGCGTGGAGTAGGGCGTTTATTTGATATTGTGTATAAACACCCCAAGAAAACCGTACTGATTGCTGTTTTGATAATGGGACTATGCTTTTTTTCAGCTCGCTTTTTGGGCACAGAATTTTTGCCTGAATTAAATGAAGGAGCTCTATGGGTTGAAGCAGAATTGCCGATGAGCGTCTCTCTAACAGAGGCAGATTCAGTATCGCAAAAAATGATTCAAATTATTACTGCCTTTCCAGAAGTCAAACAAACCTTATCGCAAGTAGGAAGAACCAATGATGGTACTGATCCAAAAGGGTTTTTTAATGTACAAATTCAAGTTGATCTTAAACCTGCCTCTACGTGGAAAAGAAATATTTCAGAAGATAATTTAATTGAAGAAATGGATGGGCAATTAAATAAAATTCCTGGCATAGTTTTTAATTATTCACAACCCATAAGAGATAATGTAGAGGAAGCGGTTGCGGGAGTTAATGCCGCCTTAGCTGTAAAAATATTTGGACCTGACTTTAATGTATTGGATAGTACAGCGCATCAAGTAGCAGCAGTATTAAAAAATATAAAAGGAATTGATGATTTAGGTATTTTAAAGAATTTAGGACAGCCTGAATTCAGGATTACATTGGATCAGCAAAAAATGGCATTTTATGGAGTCAATACTGCCGATGCCAATGCTGTAATTGAAATGGCAATTGGAGGCAAGGCTGCCACTGAATTATATGAAGGAGAAAGAAAATTTGATATCCGTGTAAGATATCAAAAAGAATACCGAAGCACGCAAGATGCAATTGAGAATTTGATGGTGCCAACTAATGATGGAGCAAAAATACCACTAAAGGAAATTGCAAATTTTCAAACACTAACTGGCCCTGCATTTATCTATCGTGATAATAATGCAAGGTATATTGCAGTTAAATTTTCAGTACGGGGGAGAGATCTTGGAAGTACCATTGCAGAGGCTCAAAAGAAAGTTGAAAGAGCTGTTCATTTTTCCGCAGGATATAATTGTACCTGGAATGGTGAATTTGAAAACCAGCAAAGAGCCTCCGCCACGCTTGCAAAAGTAGTGCCTATCTGTTTATTGGTAATTTTTATCATATTATTTATAACCTATGGCAATGTCAAAGATGCATTACTAACCATTCTCAATGTTCCTTTTGCACTTATTGGGGGCATTTTGGCTTTGCATTTGACCCAAATTAATTTTAGTATAAGTGCCGGCATTGGCTTTATTGCATTGTTTGGTGTTTGTATTCAAAATGGCGTTATTTTAATTTCTGTATTTCGAAAAAACTTAGATGCTGGCATTCATTTGGATGAAGCCATTCGTGGAGGCGTTATTTCTCGGGTACGCCCGGTCGTTATGACTGCACTCATGGCAATGATTGGCTTGATGCCTGCGGCGATTAGTACAGGTATTGGTAGTGAAACTCAAAAGCCATTGGCTGTAGTTGTAATTGGAGGACTGGTTACTTCTACGGTTCTTACCCTGCTGGTATTACCAATATTGTATTCATTGGTTTTTAAGTTTATGCATCATAGGGCGAATAGAAAATTATTGCGTAAGGCAGGCTTAGTAAGTAGGATGGAGCAACCAAACATATAAAAAAATGCTGGCAAAAAGCCAGCATTTTTTTTGTGAATAACTTTATAAATATCATCTGATAATTACGAATGTCTGACGGATAGTAGTACTGCCATCAACCAATGTTAAATTATAAGTACCCATTGGTAATTGTTTTACATCCACTATAATATTGTTTTGCATTGTATTAACCGCTGTGCGTAAAATTGGTCTGCCAGCCATATCTGTTATTGCAAGCAAGGAAGACTTTGTTAATGGCTGTGATAGTTTAATGTTTAATGTGGTGGAAACTGGATTAGGAAACAAAACAGCATTCAGTAAATTGCTATTCAATTTTATATTTACTGTTTTGCTATAGTTGAATTTTCCATCGATGTCGATCATTTTTAAGCGATAGAAAACATTTTTTGCTGCAGGCAATTGGAGGTCAGTGAAATTATAACTTGCTAAGTTTCTTCCTGCCACTGTTCCGATTTTTATGAAATTACCGCCATCGATACTTCTTTCAATTTCATAGGCTTTAAAACTTGTTTCGCGGGTAGCCTTCCATTCCAACACAATTGTTTCATTGTACTTGGATGAAGTAAAATCAAGGATGGTAACAGGTATAACAATGCCTGTACAACTCCATACTTCATATACATATTCAGGGTGATCGATGTAAGGATTACGGTTGCCTTGTAAAGCATATACAGCATTATTGCGGTCAATCTCTTTTTGGCTAACAGGGTCCTGTGTATGCCATTTGTACAACATATTGATGTACCATTGGTCTAAAGCAGGATAAGTATTGCCACTTAATATATCATTAGCATTGCCGTTATTCTGCCATCCGGCTACTAAATTTTCATAGCGGGTAACCATGTATAAATGGGCCCTAGCAAAGTCGCCCTTGTATTCATTTCTTGGTTCAAATACAGTACCAGTAAAACCAGTATATGTATTAGGCCCCAATTTGCTGCCATTTTGAGAGGTCCAGGTAGGCGCACTTACTTCACCATAAGATTGATTGCCTCTTCTGCCGTTTACATAGCCATCTGTCGGGAATAAATGATTGAGGTCTGTATACATTGGATAAGCATCGTTAAACCATGATTTAGGAAATGAGTGTTCTCTGTTATAACAATCAGATTCGCTATTATAAGTTCCGCATTGACTTGTGCCATAGGCATAGGTATAGGGCTCTGCACCTGCTGGATTATCGCTGTACATATCCCAAATGATATCCGCCGTGTTGGCATCATTGCGATGCATATCGGTTGTTTGGTAAGCATTCCATACACCAGGTGTATAACTTAATTGGGTATAATTCGCTGAAATAATATTAAACAAGGCAGTCTTCAGTTGACTGCAAGTTAATCCTGCGGCAGCATTGTAATAGCCTGGGGGAATGCCATTGCCAGTTAAGGTTGTTGCACTGCCAGTTAGTGCAGTGGTATTGTAAAAAGGCTCACCACCGCAATCGCCACTAGCAGCAAAAACAAAGAAATAATACAAAGTGCCCTGGCTCAAACCAAAGGCAGTAAAGCTATTTGTATTGCTATAACTCACTACTGTTCCGCCGCCCAGCGTTTGCCCGTTACTGTAAGTAGTGCCATTGGCAGGACTAGCAGATAAAGTGCTGTTTAAACTTTTTATAACAAGGTATCTATTTGCTGTTGCAGATACAGTGAAACTGCCGCTGACAGAGATACTGCCAGGGGTTAAAATAAGATTTGTAGCCCCAGCAATAGGCGTAACACAATTGGGTAATGTTAATGTGCCTATTGTGCCAGTAAGCGGATTGGTATTTAAATAATTTGGTCCACCGGTACAACCGTCACTGTTCAATGCAAAAACAAAATAATAATAATCTGTTGAAGGGGTTAATCCATTGTCGATAAAACTTGTGGCAGTGCCGGTACTAACAACAATACCACCACCCAAGGCTGCGCCAAGGGCATAAACAGTACCATCTACTGGATTGGCAGAAAGCGTTAGAGAATTACTTCTTACAACAAGGTATTCATCAGCGGGGGGAACGGATGCCGTAAAACTAACTGCGATGGTAGTAGGGCTTGGTGTTAAAACCAGGTTTGTTGGTTGAGTGGCAGGCTCAGTACATACCACTGCTCCATTGCCATTAAAAGCAATAGTAAAGTCATCCACTCCCAATCCATCATCAGCGCCAGTGGCATTAAAATCGCTCCAACGCAACCAAAAATTTGTTCCATTTGGAATATTAATTCCGGTTATAGTAAATGCACTTATAATAGTTCTATTAGCTGCATTATTACCATCTAATGCACCTGCTAAGCCAGTTGTCACTGGTGCTGTAAAATCAAGATTATTTTCATCTGTCCAGGTACCTGTGTTAAGTGCAGTTGCGTCTAGGCTATATTGAAAATCCAGCCTGTCAACCCGAGCTAAAGCGCCCAATCTCCATTGTTCACCAGTATAATTGATTGTGAGAGATGTAATGGTGCTGCCAGAATTATTATTGAACTGAATGCCAATAGTAGACGTTACTGAACTAGATATTAAAGTTCCAAAAGCACGATCAGTTGATGCTGCTGCGCCATAACTATACGTATCGCCTGTATTAGAAGAACCGGTACCTGCAGTATATGTTGTATTCGCATTGGTTCCCGATTCCAAAAATGCCCAACCTGTGGGAACAACACTTGAAGTGGCGGTATTTGCCAGGGTATTAAAATCCTGTGAATAAGGAACAGTTAATGAATTTAGGACAACCTGTGTCTTTGCCATATTAAGCAAAGCGATGGTCAAAATGCTGAGGAGTAATTTTTTATTCATATAGTGGGCAAAGATATTTAATAAGCGTTTATGTTTGCGTTGATTTTATCAACAAAAAACCCGTCAGTATTGAATTTGACGGGTGCTTTCAATTATTTGAACAGGGCGTTATTTTGCCAATGCATTTACTTTTTTAGCCAGTTTGCGCTTCAAGTTAGAAGCCTTGTTTTTGTGGATGGTACCACGCTTAGCTAACTTGTCGATCATGGAAGAAACTTTTGGCAATTCTTCGCCAGCTGTTTTTTGGTCATCCAGTGCTCTGATATCGCGGATAGCATTACGGGTTGTTTTACCATAATAACGGTTGCGTTCATTGCGTTTGCGACTCTGACGTACATCTTTCTTTGTTGCGGAATGGTTTGCCATTACATTTTTATTTTTGGGCTGCAAAGATAGGGAGAAATAGCTAAAATTAAATCCAGAAACCCTATTATTTTTTAAACTAGCAGATATTTCCTTATTTTCAGATACAATTTTATAGCATGAGCCGCATTATTTTAATTTTTTTTCACCTGGTTTCCTTGATTTTATTAGGTTTTGGGTGGACGATGGACATGCTTTTTATCAAAATAGACCTGAACGAACATTTTTTAATTGATCTTCATTATAATTTATTTAATGAAAAGCGATCCGTTGTTGGAACGCTTCAAACACTTTGGGAGGGAGGGCATTACTGGCCATTTGCCTTGATTTTCATTTTTGGTATAATTATCCCGATTTTGAAATCAATATTGATATTTTATTTGCTGATAGCATCAAATCCAATTCAGAAAGGCATGCAATGGTTAAATGCTATTAGTAAATGGGCGATGGCAGATGTTTTTGCAATCAGTATTTTGGTAGCTTTTTTGGGAGCAGGCTCCATGAAAAGCACGAGCGCAAGTTTAGAGCCAGGATTTTATTATTTCTCCGCTTATGTTTTATTAAGTGCCTTCATCAGCTATTATCTAGGAAAATGGTTGAAAAGTCAGGCGACATCCAATGCCTAATTCACCGATATTTGCACTCCATATAGCTTGTTTGCCTTTTTATAAAAAGTAGCAATCAATA
>CALRKF020000058.1:0-22048 GCA_943367825.1 Chitinophaga pinensis | reverse complement strand
TAAAGCCTGTAGGGTAGTGTTTTCAGGTGAAATACTAATGATTTTTTTTGTCTTGCGTTTTAGAATAGCAGCTACGTTGTTGGCCATGTGTTAGGGTTTATGCTAGTAAATATAATGAATCAAAAAGAAATTAAGTAGTCTGTTTTTTGGGATGAAAGGGATTCATACGTATTTTTGCCCCGGAGAGATGGCAGAGCGGTCGAATGCGGCGGTCTTGAAAACCGTTGACTGTCACAGGTCCGGGGGTTCGAATCCCTCTCTCTCCGCAAAAGGGGGCAAATCAATAATAAGCTGATTTGTCCCTTTTTTTATTTTACTAAGGCTCCATTTTATTGAAAATTTCGGTTTTAATAGTCCTTGAGCATCAGGTACCTGTCTATATTTGAAATTAAAAATATTAAAAATACTTAATCTGTTTATTCAAACTTTATAAAATTCTATTGGTGATTAAACAAAAAAATATACATTTGAACGAGATTGAAATTGCTTATGACCCAAAGGATTCCTTTATCAAGTTCCGATATTCACGAATTACAAATTCGGATAGCCGATTATGAGGATATGTCTGCCTACAAAAAACTTTTCTTTCATTTTTATACACCGCTTAAAAATTTTTCCAATTCCATCCTTAAATCTCCGCAGATGGCGGAGGAGGTTGTCTCAGATATTTTTATTGAGATTTGGGCTAAAAGAAAGCAGTTGCAAGACATTGAGGACTTAAAAATGTACTTATATGTAAGTGTGCGAAATACTTCGCTTCGCCGTTTGCAGCAGGCCAGAAAAACATCTGTACTTTCATTGGATGAATTGCAGGTAGAATTTGCCAGTACCGATCAGAATGCTGAACATTCCTTGATTTCTAATGAATTGCACCTCAAAATAGAAGCAGCTATCGAGTCACTACCACCCCAGTGTAAGATTATTTTCAAATTGGCAAAGCAGGATAAGCTTAAATACAAGGAGATTGCTCAATTGCTCAATATTAGTATAAAAACTATTGATAATCAATTAGCTACGGCGTTAAAGAAAATTGCTTCGGTGCTGGAAAATCCAGTTAAAAAAATCTTCTGATAAATAATTAACATTTTTTTTGGTTTGGTATAGGGGATTTATAAAGTTTTTGTCTCCTTATAGATAGACGACTATATGAATACAGAAAGAATCTGGGCTTTATTGTCCCGTAAATTATCTGGCGAAGCGACGCAAACTGAATTATCCGAAATGGATGAGCTACTGGATGTTTGCCCTGAAAATCAATTACCTATACAATTTACTGAGTACTATTGGAATACTCCTAATGAACAGGATGAGGAATTCATGGAAGCCACTTTTCATTTGCATTCTGATCGAATGAAGGCAAGGGGCTTTGAAATAGAGTTTGATGAACTTGAAACAGGCTCTATTAATTTGGATAATGATACCAAAAGGGGGCATTTTAAATTGTTTTTATTTTCCGGACTAGCCTTGGTAAGTATTATTGCTTTGGTGTTTTTTAGTTTTTTCTATCAAGCTGATAGTCCCGTAGCAGAAAAGATGGCCCAAAGCGAGGTAAGTACCAAGAATGGCTCTCGTACTAAAATACAATTACCTGATGGTACGGCTGTTTGGTTGAATAGCAACAGTAAATTAGTGTACGATAACAAACATTATGGTACTACTATCAGAGAAGTTTCGCTTACTGGGGAAGCTTATTTTGATGTAGTGAAAAATCCGGCGAAACCTTTTATTATACACACCAGTAAAATGGACATTAAGGTTTTAGGAACTGCGTTTAATGTTAAGTGTTACCCTAACGAAAAAAATACAGAAACAAGTTTGATACGTGGCAGTATTGAAGTGACCTTAAAAGATCGTCAGGAAAAGATTATCATGAAGCCCAATGAAAAATTGATATTGAGCAATGATGATTTGAAGCCTCAAGTTGCGAATATTCCAAAGATAGAACCCATGCCAACCAAGGCCAGTCCTGTATTTGAGCTTGGGCATGTGACCATTTCTTCAAAAGATAATACTGTTGTTGAATCTGCATGGGTGTATAATAAACTTGCTTTTGAAGATGAAAGTATTAGTGAGGTTGCTTTGAAAATGGAGCGTTGGTACAATGTGAAAATTACTGTTACTGATGAGAGTTTGAATAAATATAAAATTGGTGGAACATTTGTAAATGAATCATTGGAGCAAGCATTAAAGGGATTGCAGTTCCTGGTGCCATTCAATTATACTATTAAAGAAAACGAAGTAAAAATTATGAAGAAATAAAAACGGGAAATGTTGCAGCATTTCCCGGTAAAAATAGTTACAAATAAGTTGTCGGTGATGACCGGAGCTCACTTGTATTTTTTTAACAACAAAACCAAAATTATGCAAAAAAGTGTACTTACGGATCAAAGATCTTGGTCCAGGACGCTTCTTAAAACACTGCTTGTTATGAAGCTTGCCATTTTCATTTTGCTGGTTACTACTTTTCAGGTGAAAGCTACGCCTGCAAAAGCACAGGGCGTAACGCTCCGTACCAGCCAAACCGAGATTAAGAAAGTCTTGAAAATGATTGAAGGGGATGGTTATTACCATTTTCTGTACAATTCTTCCTTGAAAGATTTGAAAACCAAGGTTGATTTTACAGCTCAAAACCTTTCTATCAGCGAGTCATTGACCCGTTTATTTTCAGGTACACAATTGGTATTCAAACAATTAGATAATAATCTGATTGTGGTTTTGTCGGCTAACGCTGAGGAAAATAAGAATGCTAGAATCACTGGTAGAATTACTGGTCCGAATGGGGAACCAGTAGGAGGTGTTTCTATTATTGAAAAAGGCGTGAAAAACGGCACATTCAGTGATAATAATGGTAATTATACCTTAACAGTAGGTGATAATGCTACTTTGCTTGTTACTAGCATTGGTTTTGAAGCTCAGGAAGTAAAAGTTAGCGGAAGAACAGTAGTTGATATTCGTTTGGTGCAGGCCATTAAAAGAGTAGATGAAGTAGTGGTAATTGGTTATGGTGCTGCAAGTAAAAGAGATTTAACTGGTTCTATCGTTAAAATTTCTGGAAAAGAAATTGCGGATAAACCAAATAGTAATCCAATTGCATCTTTACAGGGTAAAGTAGCTGGTCTTTCTGTAGTAAATAACGGAACACCGGGTGGTTCTCCTGATATCAGAATTAGGGGTACTGTTAGTATTGGTCAAGTACATCCTTTATATGTAGTGGATGGTATTTTCAATGATAATATTGATTATTTAAACCCCAATGATATCGAATCTATTGAGGTGCTAAAAGATCCTTCTTCTTTGGCCATTTTTGGTGTTAGAGGTGCAACAGGTGTTATTGCTGTTACCACTAAAAGAGCAAGAGCTGGTCAATTGGTGATCAATTACAATGCATCATACGGAGCTAAAAAACTGGTTGACAAAATCAAGATGGCAAATGCGTCTGAATTTAAAACATTGTTTGATCAGGAAAATGCAAATAATGGAGTTCCTTCTCCAAACTATTCTTCACTTACTGGTAATACAGATTGGATTGATGCAGTTACCAGAACCGGTAAATTCAACAATAATAATTTGAGCATTTCAAGTGCTACTGATAAAAACAGGTTCTCACTTGGTTTGGGTTTCTCAACTGATGAGGGCATTATCATCCATGAAAAACTGGAAAGAATGCAATTGTCTTTTTCTGATGAATTGAAAATTGGAAAAAATGTAAAATTAGGCCTTAACCTGAATTCTACTCGTCAACGCAATCCTTATAATGCGGGTGGTGTATTAGACCAGGCAAGAAAAGTAATGCCACAGATTTCTGCTGATGCTAAATCATTCAGGGTTGCTAATCCATATGGTGGAGATAGCATCAATGCAATGATTTATTCAGGCTTAAACGAAGCATTGCAAACCTCTGGTGTTATCAATCCTGTATTGGAAGTAGAAAATACCTGGAATAAAAATATAAATATAGAATACAGAAATGTAGGAAGTATTTATGCAGATGTAACTTTCTTGAAAAACTTCAATTGGAGGTCTACTTTCTATGCTGATATGAGCAATGTAAATAACAGAACGTATAGCCCCTTGTATTATGCTTATAATCCAATGACAAATACACCCTATCTGTATGGTTCAAAAACGCAGGTATCTGAAAATGATGATACCTATAGAAAATTCCAGCAAGATCATATCCTGACTTTCAGGAAAAATTTTGGTGATCATGGAATTACAGCTATTGGTGGTTTTACTACTTATTATTTTGGAAATTTCAACAGATCTGGTGTTGCTAAGCCATTTACTTCTGGTAATGCATTACCCATTCCTAATGATAAAAGATTCTGGTATTTAAGTAATGGTTTCCAGGATCCAACTACTTCATTGGCTACTTCTTCTCAGGGAGAAAATTCTTCTGTATCTCTATTGGGTCGTGTATTGTATAATTACAAAGGAAAGTATTTGTTAAATGCTTCTATTCGTAATGATGCGTCTTCTCAACTTCCAGAAAAAAATCGCAATCAAATTTTCTGGGCAGTAGGTGCTGGTTGGGAATTGTCGAAGGAAAACTTCATGGCTAATATCAAACAAATCAATTATTTGAAGTTGAAAGCATCTGTGGGTGTATTGGGTAACCAATCTACTTATGGAGTAAGTTCTAATTATCCTTCTTATCCTAACTTATTAAATGGAGCAGGTGCGGTTTTTGGAACCTATATTTACAATGCAGCTGTACCAGCTTATGAGGTGAATCCTAATTTAGAGTGGGAAACTGTGCACGCTAGTGAAGTGGGTGTAGAAGTAAGTGCATTTGATAATCGTTTACATTTTGAAGCGAATTATTTTAACAGGACTACTAAAAACTTGATGACTTATATTAGTTTGGGTTCATTGGGTTTAAAAGATAAATTAACCAATGGTGGTAGTATCCGCAATATGGGTGAAGAATTTTCTGCTAGTTGGAATCAAAAGCTGACCAAGGATTTGACTTTAAATGTAGGTGGTAATATTACCTTCCTTAAAAATAAAGTATTGACTTTGTCTCCTGACCTTCCAGGTGGTGCAATCATTCAAGGTTCATTCAATAACGGAAGTGCAGAAAGTAGAACTACTCCAGGTTATGCAATCGGTTCTTTCTATGGATATGTAGTAGAAGGCTTGTATCAATCTTATGCTGATATTTTGGCTTCTCCAGTTGCTTCAGCCGTAGGCGCTTACAGACCAGGTGATTTCAAATTTAAGGATTTGAATGGTGATGGCAAGATTACTCCTGATGATCGTACGGTAATCGGTAATCCAACGCCTAAATTCACTTATGGTACCAACTTTAATTTAGTGTATAAGAATTTTAATTTAAGTATGGATTTGGGTGGTGTTTATGGAAACCAGGTTTTCAGAACTTGGGGTTCTTTGGAATCTCCATTCCAACGCGTAAACTATCCTGCGTTTAAAATCAATAGCTGGAATGGTCCTGGTACTTCAAATTGGGATCCAATCATCAGTCAGGGTGATAGGTTTAATTACAATGGTTCTACTTACAATATCGAAGACGGAAGTTATTTCCGCATCAGAAATATTCAAGTGGGTTACAATTTCTCTTCCAGCTTAATTTCAAAAGCTAAGATGAAAAATCTAAGACTATATGTAAATATGCAGAATCCTAAGACCTGGAAAAACAATATTGGTTACACTGCAGAATTTGGTGGAAGTGCAACTCAATTTGGATATGATAATGCTGGAAATGCAATTCCTTCAATAACAACCTTTGGTTTAAACGTAACTTTTTAAACGAATAAATTCATAAATATGAAAAGAAATATAATTTTATTTGGAGGGCTATTAATTGCATTCCCGATGTTGTTGTCGGTTATGGGCTGCAAGAAATTCCTGGATAGGAAGCCCCTTACTGCCACCCTAGATGATATCAACCAGGGTACCTTGGAAGCCCAGGCTTTTGGGTTATACAATACCCTTACATCTTATGCCGGGTTCTCTACCTTGCCTTGGCTCGATTTTCACAGTATTCGTGATGACGATGCTCAAAAGGGTAGTAGCCTTACCGATGGCGCTGAAATCAATACTGAGTTTGAAACCTTTCAATACAGTAAGGATGATTGGGCACCGAATACCTATTGGAACGATCGTTATTACATGATTAATCAGGCCAATAAGTTATTGTACTTTGCCGATTCATTGCATGCTACTGATCCTGCTTCTTTAAGAAATGTAGGCGAAGCATGTTTCTTTAGAGCATACTGTTATTTTGAATTAGTTAAAACTTATGGTGATGTTCCATTGATTAATTTTTATTATACTATTCCTGCACAGGGAATTAAGCCTAAGTCGCCCGCTTCAGCTATTTATGCTCAAATAGATGCTGATTTAACTAAGGCGACTCAATATTTACCTATCAATTGGGTAGTAGGGGGTTCCAATATTTACCCTGGCCGTTTAACTAAGGGTGCAGCCAATACATTGTGGGCACAAACCTATTTGTTCCGTCAACAATGGGCGAATGTTGTATCACTGTGTACACAAGTAGAAAATTCTGGTCAATATAGTTTGCAAGCCAATTTCCCCGATATTTGGAAAGATGGTTTGGGTGGAGCAGGTAAAAATGGTTCTGAATCTATATGGGAAGAACAAAGTTATGTTGGACCAAATCAAACGCCATGGAAAGGAACACAATGGGGTACTAGTCAAAATGTAAGACAAGGTGGTGCTAGCAATGTTTGGAACCTTGGTTGGGGATGGAATGTACCCACTCAAAAATTAGAATCTGCATGGGACAATAATGATCCACGTAAACGTCAGACTATCCTGTATTCTGGTCAATCAGATGGTGGTCCTTCACAAGGTGGTTATGGTGCAACCCTGCCTGGTTATGCTCCTGGTACTTTATTGGATCAACCATATTGGAATAAAAAGGTTTATTCTGATCCTCAGATGCGTCAGTTTACTGGCCAAATTTATGGTAGTGGTGGAGCAGACTGGATCAATCACAGAATCTTACGCTATGCAGATGTAATATTAATGCATGCAGAAGCAAGTAATGAATTGGGTGATGGTGCAACAGCAGCAACCTATCTTGAAAAAATCAGAAATAGGGCTAGTGGTGGTTTAGGTGCTGGTCGTTCTATAGTTCCTCCTATTGCATTTGTTAGTCAAGCACAAATGCGTACTGCTATTAAGAATGAAAGAAGATGGGAATTTGCAATGGAAGGATATCGTTTTTATGATTTGGTACGTTGGGGTGATGCGGTAACAGAATTAGGGGCACTTGGTTATACTCATAAATGCCGTTTCTATCCTATCCCACAAAAAGCAATTGATTTATCAGGTGGGGTATTAACTCAAAATCCTGAATGGTAAAATAGGTTATTTCTTACCTGCTGTTTTTCAGCAGGTAAGATTTTTATTAAAAGATACTAAAACGAAACATTATGAACATTATTAAAACTTTACTTAAAACAAGTTTCTTACTGTTGGTAGTATTTGTTACAGCTTCAAGTTGTAAGAAAACTAAAAGGCCAGCTTTGGGAGATTATCCAAAGGATGCAAACCCTCCCGGTGGTCCTTTAAAATTTTATGCTGCCTTTAATGGCGTTAGCACAAACCCTTTAATGAATGCGGTTGATAGTGTTAGAGCTAATTTCCCTTCAGATAATCCCTTGGCTTCTATAACAGGTGTTACTGGAAAAGGATTTCAAGGCAATGGTACAAAAGCAATAAAATACCCTTCTGCCAATGATTTTAAAAATGTAACAAGTTGTACGATTTCTATGTGGGTTAATAATACTGTTAATCCAAATACAGAATTGTATTTTTCTTTGGCCAGTAAAGATTATTGGCATGAAAGTGCTGCTTTCTTGTTAGTAGAACACGCTGACCCAGCTAAATGTACTTTTAAGTTTGCACTTCAAGACCATTGGGTAGAATACACTAACCAGTCTTTTACTAAACCATTGTTTGATGGTAATTGGCATCATTTGGCATTTACTTACGATGAAACCAGTTCTTTATTGAAAGTTTATTTCGATGGCACTGAAGTGCCTACACCAGGTACTTCTGGTAATCTTGGTATTGGTAAGTTGAATTTGAAAACAGCCACCAATTTGGTTTTGGGTGGTTGGAATAAACATGCTGGCCTTTCTGGTCCTACAGATGGTTGGATTAGCGGCTATACTGGAAAAATGGATCAATTCCGTTTGTATGGTAAAGCATTGACCGGATCTGAAATACAAGCTCTTTACAATAGCAAATTGTAATAATTTATTTTGTAGTTGAATATTAATAAAGGGCTGACTTATGTTCAGCCCTTTATTAATTTATTCATTTTTATGGCTGCCTTTTGAAAAGTCCTTTACGGAATTAAGTATTAGCATGAAATATCAATCTTATTTTATTGCCCTGGCATCAATACTGCTAACAATGCTTTTTTTTACAAAATGCATCAATAGCAGTAAGGGGTCGGCAGATAGAAATGAAATTAAATTCAGTGATTTTGCAGGCTCTGCTAGTTGTTTGACTTGCCACAAAAATATTTATGAATCACATATTACTACGGCACATTTTCATACCTCTGAACTAGCCAATGAACAAAGTATTAAAGGAAGTTTTGATACTAGCAAAAATCAATTTATTTATAATAATGGCAGTGTAGTGGCCATGGAAAAAAGGTCGAATGGTTTATACCAAGTAGTATATATCAATGGAGAAGAAAAGAAGAGCCAGCGATTTGATATGGTGATTGGGTCTGGTGCCAAGGGGCAATCATTTGTTTCCTGGGTAGGTAACCATCTTGTTCAATTACCAATCACTTATTTTACAAGCGCAGATCAATGGTCTAATAGTCCGGGTTATCCAAACAGGATTGCCATGAACCGTCCGATTAGTTCGAGGTGTATGGAATGCCATGCAACTTATGCTGAAGTAGTTTCTGCTCCAGGAAAAGAACCCGAGCAATTTGACAAAAGTAAATTGATCATGGGAGTTGATTGCGAAAAATGCCATGGGCCTGCAGCCAAGCATGTTGAATTTCAAACGCAAAATCCAAGTGATAAAATTGCAAAGTATATTCTTAATCCTGCTAATTTTACCCGCCAACAAAGTTTAGATTTATGTGCACTTTGTCATGGGGGAAGGTTGCAGAAAAAAACAGCTTCCTTTTCATTTAAGGCAGGTGATAATTTAGCTGATTTTTTTACAATTGATTCAACTATTCAACTTACCGATAATATTGACGTGCATGGTAATCAATATGGACTATTAAAAGCAAGTAAATGCTTTCAAAGGAGCACTACCTTAACTTGCGTTACCTGTCATAATTCTCATGAGAATGAGCAAGGGAAGTCAACGGTTTTTTCTCAAAAATGCATGAGCTGTCACAATACCGATCATGCCAATTCGATTATCTGTAAAATGACATCGGCTATTGGCCCCGCTATAAAAGATAATTGTATAGATTGCCATATGCCTGAAAAGCCCTCTATGGCAATTGCTGTACTTTTGCAAGGTGATAAATTACCTACTCCTGCAAAAATGCATACTCATTTGATTATGCCTTACCCAGATGAAACCAAAAAAGTATTGGAATACCTGAAAAAAAATAATTAGTAGATATGAGCAAGCATAAAAATATTTTTCTTTATTTCCTTTTGTTCGCTGTTGTATTTGTTTCCTGTAATCAGGAGCAAGGAATGTTTACGAAATTACCTTCTTCCAAAACGCATATTGAATTCTCCAATACACTTGCTAAGAAAAAATTCTTTAATATTTTATATTATCTCTATTATTATAACGGAGGAGGAGTAGCCATTGGTGATATCAATAATGATGGGTTGGCCGATATTTATTTTACCGCTAATAATAAGGGCGGCAATAAATTATACCTCAATAAAGGGAATTTTGAATTTGAAGATATCACTGTTAAAGCGGGTGTTGCAGGTACGGCTGATTGGAGCACAGGTGTAACTATGGCAGATGTGAATGCTGATGGCTTTCTCGACATATATGTTTCTACAGTAAGCAATCGATATGGATTGGTAGGCCATAATGAATTATTTATCAATAAAGGCAATAATACATTTTCTGAAGAATCGGAGAAATACGGATTGAATACTTCTTGCTTATCAACACAGTCGGTATTTTTTGATTACGATAGGGATGGTGATTTGGATTGTTTTATTTTAAATCAGTCGCACCATCCTCATGCCAATATTGTAGATACTGCCAAGCGAAATGTATATGACACGCTTTCGGGAGACCGATTGTATCGCAACGATATTGCACAAACTGGAAAATTTGTTGATGTATCTGAAGGAAGTGGTATTTACAGGAGTAACCTTGGTTATGGTTTAGGTCTTGCTGTTTCGGATATCAATAATGACGGTTGGGAAGATATTTATATTGGTAATGATTTTCATGAAAATGATTATTATTATATCAATAATAGAAAGGGTGGTTTTATTGAAAGCGGTGCTAAACATTTTAAACATTATAGCCGTTTTAGTATGGGCAATGATGTAGCAGATTATAATAACGACGGACAATTGGATGTGGTTACCGTGGATATGTTGCCGCCAGATGAAAAAGTATTAAAAACCTATGGTAGTGATGAGAACCCAGATATATACAAGGTGAAATTAGAATTGAATGGTTATCAAAAACAATATTCTAAAAACAGCTTACAACGAAATAATGGCAATGGGGAAAGTTTCAGCGAAACATCTTTGTATTCAGGTGTAGCAGCTACTGATTGGAGTTGGGCTCCATTGTTTGCAGATTTTGATAACGATGGTTTGAAAGACCTCTTTATATCAAGTGGCATTGTAAAACGCCCGGTAGATTTGGACTATGTAAGGTTTGTTTCAGATTTGGATATGAAAAAGGGCAGACAAGAATCTGATGAGTATGATGATGTAGCTATTGAAAATATGCCTGATGGAAGCTCGCATCCTTATTTTTTCAAAAATGAAGGAGGATTTAATTTTAAAGATGTAAGTAAAAATTGGGGAACCCAAAACATGAAAGGATTTTTCAATGGTGCTTCCTATGCCGATTTGGATAATGATGGCAACCTAGATGTTGTAATTAATTGCATTAATGCGCCAGCGGTAATCTTAAAGAATAATTCGGTTGCTAAAAAAACGCTGAGCCTATCTTTCAAGGGCGTAGGGGCAAATGTTTTTGGAATTGGTACCAAGGCCTGGGTTTGTGCTGGGGGTAAAATGCAGTATCAGCAGTTGGAACTTACCCGGGGATTTCAATCTTCTACAGAACCCATACTTCATTTTGGTATGGATAGTTTGGCGAAGGCAGATAGTATTTTGATAGTTTGGCCTAATCAACAATTTCAGGTAATAAGAAATATTCAAGTTGCAGGTAAATTACAATTGAAGCAAGTAGAGGCAAAAGACACTTTTCAATATAATTTATTTTTTCCACCAGCTAAAAAATTGATGGAGGATATTACCAGTGAAATGGGAAGCGAATGGAGGCATTTAGAAAACGATTTTCTGGATTATAACAGGCAGTACCTTATTCCGCATATGCTTTCAACAGAGGGGCCCAAGATTGCAGTGGCGGATGTTAATAAGGATGGTTTGGAAGATTTTTATGTATGTGGAGCTTCTATGCAGGCTGGTGCTTTGATGCTTCAAACAGCAAATGGAAAATTCATGCACAAAACACTTACTGAAAAAAGTAGGATGAAAGCAACAGAGGAAACCAATGCTGTTTTCTTTGATGCCAATAATGATGGATGGCCCGATTTGTATATTACTAGTGGCGGCAATCAATATGATAATGGAAATCCTGCATTATTGGATAATCTTTATTTGAATGATGGTAAAGGAAATTTAGTGCAGGTGTTAAATGCTATACCTGATTTGCGTACGAATAAATCTTGTGTTAGCGCAGCTGATATTGATAAAGATGGAGACATTGATTTGTTTGTTGGTGGCCTGGCAGATGCTATCCAATATGGAGTACCACAACCGTCTTTTTTATTATTGAATGGAGGTAATGGCAATTTTACTAAGGCTACTACTGCTCAGATTGCGCTCGATTCATTGGGAATGGTAACAAGTTCCTCTTTTACAGATATCAATAAAGATGGGTGGCCCGATTTGGTTGTTACAGGTGAGTGGATGCCCTTGAAAATTTTTATCAATAATAAAGGACAGTTTAAGGAAATGGATATACCTCATTCAAATGGATTATGGCAAACAATTACCACTGCAGATATGAATGGAGATGGCTTTGTGGATATACTTGCAGGTAATTGGGGTGAGAATAATAAATTATGGTCAGGCAAAAATGGTCCTGTAAAATTATATGTCAAGGATTTTGATAATAATGGATCAGTAGAGCAGGTGATGGCTTATACTATTAATGGAGAAGAATTTACTTTTTTATGTAAGGACGAATTGGAAAGGTCGCTGCCGATTCTTAAAAAGGCATACCTGACATATGGTGAAGTTGCTGGTAAGACCGTTCAGTATATGTTTTATGATTTATTCAAAGATTATCGGGCATTGAGTGCAGAGACATTAAGTTCTAGTTGTTTTATCAATGATGGCAAAGGCAATTTTACTAGAAAATCCTTACCCGCTGATTTACAATTGGCGCCAGTATTTACTTTTACTTCAATGCAATCCACGACGGTCCCAACATTTTTGGGAGCAGGTAATTTTTATGGGGTAATACCTTATGAAGGCAGGTATGATGCATTGGCTCCTACAGCTTTTACTTGGAATCAAACTGGCAATATATTCAATACAGTGGGTGCATTGCCCTTACCGGATGGTGAAATAAGAGATGCAAAATGGATTAATATGTCTGGTGGAAAGCGAGTATTAGTGCTATCGGTGAATAATCAAGGATTATTATTTTATCAATAGATTTTTATTATAACACAATTTGAAAAATTGAATAATATTTTTAAATAACAATTATATGAAAACGCGCTTCATTACATTTATTACTTGTTTTTTATTTATGATTGCTTGCAACACAAAAAAGCAAGCATATAAAGATCCTTTTACTGATCCTTTTATTTATTCCAAGACGGTGAAGGAATTGAACAATGTGGTCATGCAGAATAATTTTCCGCCCATTATTGCTAGTCGTAATTATACTTATGCAAATATTGCCGCCTATGAAGTAATTGCATTGGGAGATCAGCGATTCCAATCCTTGGCAGGGCAAATTAAACATTTACCAAAATTGCCTTCCATTGAAACAAGGGAGGTGAATTTCAACTATGCTTCCCTGTTAGCATTTTGTAAAGTAGGACAGGCCGTTACTTTTCCAGAGGGTAGTATGAAGGGATATGTATCAGGATTGGATTCTATTGCGCTTGCCTCGGGCATGTCGGATGAAATGATAAAAGCAACTAAAGTATTGGCTGATGCGGTAGCCAATCATATATTGGCCTGGAGTAAAAAAGATAATTATGCCCAAACGCGTACTGCAGAAAAATTTAATATCACCGAAGAAGAAGGAAGGTGGGTACCTACTCCTCCGGAATATCATCAGGCATTAGAACCCCATTGGAAAGAGATTCGTCCATTAGTGATGGACAGTGCTAGTCAGTTTTTGACACCTAGACCACTTCCCTTTGATATAAAGAATACCAATAGTCCTTATTATAAAGAAGTAATGTCTGTAAAAAATGCAGGCGATAGTCTGACTGCTGAACAAAAACATATTGCTGATTTTTGGGATGATTTAGGCAATCGGGTGATTGTAGAAGGGCATGTAATGTTTACTGCAAAGAAATTTTCGCCTCCGGGTCACTGGATGAATATTGTAGGTATTGCAGCTCAAAAAGCAAAGGCTGATTTTTCTACAACCGTGTATGCATATGCTAAAACGGCTATTGCTTCTTTTGATGCCTTTATTCAATGCTGGGATGAAAAATACAGGAGTAATACAATTCGTCCAGAGACTGTTATCAATAAATATTTTAATGCCGATTGGCGCCCATATTTGCAAACACCTCCTTTTCCGGAATATACATGTGGACATAGTACTGTTTCTTCTTCTGCCGCTGAGGCGTTAACCAGTGTATTTGGAGATAATTTTGCGTATACGGATAGTTCAGAATTAGAATTTGGGATTAAAAATCGCTCGTTTTCTTCCTTTCGGCAAGCGGCTGAGGAGAATAACTGGGCTCGGTTCTACGGAGGTATTCATTTTCATCAATCCTGTATTATCAGCACTGAATTTGGTAGGAAAGTAGGTACTTTGGTCAATCAGAAACTTATCATGAAAAAATAAACAATGAAACATTTATTTATCTTATCCTTATTTGCCTTTTGCTTTAAAAATTCATTCGCACAGGGTTGTATTGCTATTAAAACTAACGGTAATACCTGTACGATGTCGCATGATGGCAACAAAGGCTGGTCTTTAAATGTCAATAATCGTTATTTCCGCTCTTACAAACATTTTGTAGGTACGACGGAGCAAAAACAGCGGGTGGATGATGGAACAGAAGTGATTAATAAAGTGTATGCATTGGATTTCACTTTAACAAGGGTAATTGACAAGCATTGGTCTTTTGCATTAACCATGCCTATCAGTTTTAATACCCGTTCTTCAAAGTATGAGCATTATGGCAATACCAATGCTAGTCCGAATGCACGTCGTACAACAAGGGCAACGGGATTAGGGGATTTGAGATTTAGTGTTTACAGATGGATACTCAATCCAGCCTTATCATACAAGGGCAATTTGCAATTGGGTCTTGGTTTAAAACTACCTACAGGGGATTATCGCTATCAGGATTATTTTTATAAGAATGACAGTACTTCTGTATTGGGACCAGTTGATCAGTCAATTCAATTGGGAGATGGTGGCACAGGTTTTTCATTTGAAGCAAGAGGCTATTATAATGTAAATCCCGCTTGGGGAACCTATGCTGATTTTTATTATCTCATCAATCCGCGGGAACAAAATGGGGTTTCTACAGCAAGGGGAGGCACTCCAAGTGCAAGTTCAGTAAAGTATTTTTCCAACATAATGAGTGTTGCTGACCAGTTCATGATTAGAACTGGTGCTAATTATAAAGTAAAACAATTTACTTTTTCTGGAGGAGTAAGGGTAGAAGGACTCCCAAGCAGTGATTTGATAGGGGGGAATAAGGGATTTCGCCGCCCTGGATATATTCTTTCTGCTGAACCAGTTATAAGTTATATGAATAAAAAAATGCAGTTTTATTTGTCTGTTCCTGTAGCATTGAAGCGTGACCGTACACAGAGTTATGCAGATAAATTACAAACTGCAGCTACCGGTATAAAAGTTCAAGGGGATGCTGCATTTGCTGATTATTCAATCAATTTTGGAACAACCATATCATTTTAATTTCTTCTCTATGAAAAACAGGGGCTGGATTTTATTGGTTATTATTTATATGGCATTTTTTTGTGGGGATTGCTCAAAAAAAGCTGCTTCTACCAACCCTATACCAGATCCATTACCAACTCCAACGGTGAATGACGTCGATATGTATTTAACCAAACCTGATAAATCGGCCTTGATTCAAAAGCAAACTGCCGTGTTGAGTTTTGGAGCAGGCAATAGCAGTTTTCCGAGTATTGTTGTAGATTCTGCTACCAGTTATCAAACGATCGATGGTTTCGGGTACACATTAACGGGAGGAAGTGCATATTTGATTAATCAAATGGGTGCTAACAAAGCAGCCTTATTATCCGAATTGTTTGGAAATGGCAATAATGATATTGGAATAAGTTATCTGCGGGTAAGTGTAGGTGCTTCAGATTTGAGTTCCACTGTTTTTAGTTATGATGATATGCCTACAGGGCAAACAGATCCCTTACTCACCAATTTCAGTTTATCAAAAGATACCGTAGATCTCATACCAGTGCTGAAACAAATACTTGCCATCAACCCCAATATTAAAATATTGGCTAGTCCTTGGAGTGCACCTGTTTGGATGAAAGACAATGCCAATTCAATGGGAGGAAGTTTATTGCCCGCATATTATAGTAGCTATGCAGCCTATTTTGTAAAGTATATTCAACAAATGAAGGCAAAGGGAATTACCATTGGCGCAATTACAGTTCAAAATGAGCCACAGCATGGTGGCAATAATCCAAGTATGGTGATGTCTTCTGCACAACAAGCAGATTTTGTTAAAAATCATTTGGGTCCAGCCTTTCAAACAGCTGGAATAACCTCTAAGATTATAATATGGGATCATAATTGCGACAATGCTAATTATCCCATTAATATTTTAAATGACCCTGCTGCAAAAGCCTATATTGATGGTTCAGCTTTTCATTTATATGCGGGAGATATTAGTGCCCTTTCTGCAGTGCATCTGGCGCATCCAGATAGAAATGTATATTTCACTGAACAATGGACGGGTTCATCCGGAAGTTTTGAAGGGGATTTTAAATGGCATACCAATAATGTATTGATTGGATCTATGAATAATTGGAGCAAGAATGCGTTGGAATGGAACTTAGCCAATGATCCAAGTTTTGGTCCACATACACCAGGTGGTTGTACACAATGTCAGGGGGCTGTAACTATTTCGGGCATAAATTTTACAAGAAACGTGAGTTATTACATTATTGCACAGGCATCCAAATTTATACCAGCTGGTTCTGTAAGGATTGCCAGTAGTGCTCTAACTGATTTACCAAATGTTGCTTTTAAAACAGCCAGCGGTAAAAAAGTATTAATTGTACTCAATAATGGAAATGCCAATGCAGGATTTAATATTAGTTACAAAGGAAAATCTGTTTATACATCATTGGTTGCTGGATCCGCTGCAACTTATATTTGGTAATCATTAATTATACTAAAATGAAAAAAATCTGTTCTCTATTTAGTTTACTCGCTTTATTTTCTTGTGCTAACAATCAGGAAAAAAGCGATACTGGTAAAACCTTTTCAACTGAAGGTAAAAAAGTATTGGTGTATACAACTGCTGATAGCAGTGATTTACGTTTAACCCTTACCGATACTGTTTTGTTTAAAGACAAAGCCCAGCCATTTGAAAACGAAATCAGTGTTTTTGTGGATCCCAACAAGACATTTCAGACTTATTTCGGAATTGGGGCAGCCATGACGGATGCAGCCGCGGAAACTTTTTATAAACTACCTAAGGCAAAACAAGATGAATTAATTGCCGCTTATTTTGACAAGACAAAAGGTATTGGGTACACGGTTGCTAGAACCAATATTAATAGTTGTGATTTTAGTAGTGATATGTATACATATGTGCAGGACAATGATTCAGCCTTAAAAACATTTAATATTGACCACGATAAGAAATTTAAAATTCCTTTCATTAAGGAAGCGATGAAAGCATCGGGTGGTAAATTGAATTTATTTGGAAGTCCTTGGAGTCCTCCAGCTTGGATGAAAGAAAACAATGACATGTTGCATGGAGGTAAATTAAAAACCAGTATGTATGCTAGCTGGGCCAATTATTTTACAAAATTCATAAAGGCTTATGAAGCAGAAGGGGTGCCTGTTTGGGGAATAACTGTACAAAATGAGCCAATGGCTACGCAACGTTGGGAGAGTTGTATTTATACGGCCGAAGAGGAAAGGGATTTTCTGAAAAATAATCTTGGTCCTACTATGGAAAAGGAAGGATTGAAGGATAAAAAAATCATTGTTTGGGATCATAACAGAGACATGATTTATCAAAGAGCATCTGTATATATGAATGATCCTGCCGCCGCCAAATATATATGGGGAATAGGATTTCACTGGTATGAAGATTGGAGTGGTGGAACACCGATGTATGACAATATAAGAAGGGTGCATGAGGCTTATCCTGATAAAAATATATTTTTTACCGAAGGCTGTGCTGAAAGTTTTGATTCTAGCAGGTATTATGCTTGGGCATTGGGAGAAGAATATGCACGTTCAATGATCAACGATTTTAACAATGGAATGGTTGGATTTACCGATTGGAATATTTTATTGGATGAAAAAGGCGGACCTAATCATGTTCAAAATTTTTGTTTTGCACCTGTACATGGTGACACGAGAACCGGCCAACTGATTTACACCAATGCGTATTATTATATTGGTCATTTTTCGAAATTTATACAACAAGGTGCTAAAAGAATTGCTGCTGCTGCTAGCAGGAGTCAATTAATGACTACAGCATTCCTTAACGAAGATGGCAAAACAGTGGTGATTGTAATGAATCAAGGCAATACAAAGGCAAGTTATTTTTTATGGATTAATGGTAAAGCTGCTGAATTAAAGCTGCCAGCTCATGGTATTTCAACTCTTGTATTTTAAATTTATTGCATGCGAAATCATTTAATTTTAAAATTTTCAGTCTTGATTTTTATCTGTGCGGCTATTGCAGGTTGCAGTAAAAAGTCGGGAACTAGTCCGGGACCAGACCCTGTACCAGTGCCTATTCCCTTGAATTTTGTTGCTGCAAAATTGGGAAATACTGTTGCTCAAACTAGTTTTTTGAATTATAATATAGCTACCAATGTAGCAGTGAGATTAAATTTTAATAATGCCTTAGACAGAACTACCGTTGCCAGTGCTATTAATTTATCAGAGAACGGAGTTGTGAATGTTCCTGTTGGGTTTAGCTACGAAAACAATGATAGTACGGTTGTGATGACGGCCACAGCATCATTAAAAAATTTGGCAAAATATACAGTATCTGCAAACACTAGTCTGCAATCCAATAAGAAAGGCGCCTTAAGTACAGCTTTCAGTTTTCAGTTTGTAACACAAATTGATTCTACAGATAAATTTCCAATTATAAGTGACAATGCATTATTAGATACTATTCAAAAGAGAACCTTTAAATATTTTTGGAATTATGGTCATCCTATAAGTGGATTGGCAAGAGAAAGAAATAATGGAAGTGCTGAAACCGTAACAAGTGGCGGATCTGGTTTTGGTATCATGACTATACCAGTTGCTATTAGTAGGTCATTTATTAGCAGAGCAGAAGGATTAACCCGCATGCAGACAATTGTTTCCTTTCTTAAAAACACAGCGCAAAAATTTCATGGTGCATTTCCGCATTGGCTCAACGGAACAACGGGTGTTGTGATTCCCTTTAGCACAAAAGACAATGGTGCCGATTTGGTAGAGACATCCTATATAATGGCAGGTTTATTAACTGCCCGTCAATATTTCAATGGGGCTGATGCTGCTGAAACTGCATTGCGTACCGATATCAATTTATTATGGAATGGAGTGGAGTGGAGTTGGTTTAGAAAGGCCAATGAAAATGTATTGTATTGGCATTGGAGCCCCAATTACAATTGGGATATGAACCAAAAAATTGAGGGCTGGAATGAATGTTTGATTACTTATATTTTGGCAGCTTCCTCTACCAGTTTCGGCATCCCCAATATTGTTTACAAAGAAGGTTTTGCAAGAAATGGCGCCATGGTAAACAATGCCAACTATTTCGGTTATCAATTGCCGTTAGGGCCCTCCAATGGTGGTCCATTATTTTGGGCGCATTATTCATTTCTTGGCATCAATCCTAACGGATTAGTTGATTTATATGCCAATTATCAAACACAGGTAACCAATCATACCAAAATAAATTTTGAGTATTGCAAGGCCAATCCGCATAGCTTTTTTGGATATAGCAATACTTGTTGGGGACTTACAGCGAGTGATGTGCCCGGCGGATATAATGCCAATGAACCCAACAATGATATAGGAGTAATATCTCCAACAGCTGCATTGTCTTCCATGCCATATACACCTACTGAAAGTATGAATGCATTAAAATTTTTCTATTATAAATTGGGAGATAAACTTTGGAAAGAGTATGGAATGGTGGATGCCTTTTCATTGAAAGAGTTGTGGTTTGCCGATTCTTTTCTGGCGATCGATCAAGGGCCGATTATAGTGATGATTGAAAATTATCGTTCTCAATTAATATGGAATCTATTGACTAGTTGCCCAGAAGTTAAAAATGGCATGAAGAATGTCTTGGGTTTTACTGCTCCTTATTTATAAAGCAATGATGACATGAAGAAATTTGTTTTGTTTATTTTTTGCGCAATATTTTATTGTACGGTTATCGCACAACAACCTACAATTGTGAAACAACCTTTTCATGCGAGCGAAAGGCTTTTAAATATTAGTGATTCCTCATTGTTAGATTTGGTACAACAGCAAACCTTTCGTTATTTCTGGGATTTTGCGCATCCGGTTAGTGGGATGTCGAGAGAAAGAAGCAATGAAAATTTTGGCTATGGAAATGAAACGGTTACTACTGGAGGTACAGGATTTGGCATAATGTCATTAATTGTTGCAGTAGAACGAAAATGGATAAGCAGGGATACAGCCACAAAGTTTTTAGTGAAAATGCTTCGATTTCTCTCAAAGGCAGATGCTTATCATGGCGTTTTTCCTCATTGGATGAATGGCACAACCGGTAAAACAATTCCATTTAGTAGGAAAGACGATGGCGCCGATTTAGTAGAGACTTCCTATTTGTTTCAAGGATTATTGTGTGCAAGGCAATATTTTAATTTTGACAATAAAATAGAAAAGGAAATTCAAAATCGTATTTCCTGGATGTGGAATGATATTGAATGGAATTGGTTTACACAAGGTGGACAGGAAGTGTTGTATTGGCATTGGAGCCCTAATAATGGATGGGCCATGAATTTTCCCGTAAGGGGATTCAACGAATGTTTGATCATGTATGTTCTTGCTGCCAGTGGCGAGCATTATCCTGTATCTGCAGCTGTATATCACCGAGGATGGGCCGAAAGTAATTTTTTTAAGAATGGAAAATCATATTACGGATACAAATTACCGTTAGGATTCGATTATGGGGGTACTTTATTCTTCTCTCAATATTCATTTTTAGGACTCGATCCCCGGGGATTGAAGGATAGATATGCAGACTATTGGGAACAGAATACCAATCACAGTTTAATCAACTATTCTTATTGTGTAGACAACCCAAAAAAGTTCAAAGGATATGGATACAACTGTTGGGGATTAACAGCCTGCGATACCTATAATGGTTATGATGCTTATTCTCCTACCAATGATGGAGGTACAATTGCACCAACCGCTGCACTATCAGCCTTCCCTTATACTCCAGAGCAATCGATGAAGGCATTGAAACATTTTTATTTTGACCTCGGGGATAAAATATGGACCACTTATGGTTTTGCAGATGCTTTTAATGAAAGCAGAAATTGGTATGCCAGTTCACATTTAGCCATTGATCAGGGTCCAGAAATTGTGATGATTGAAAATTACCGTACCGGGCTGCTCTGGCGTTTATTTATGAGTTGCCCCGAAATTCAAAAAGGATTAAATAAACTGGGCTTTGTAAGTCCGGTTATTTCCAGTAATAAATAAAAATAATTATGCAGGTTAAAAATAAGTTATTCATTATTCTTGTTTTATGGATTGGTGTTTTGGGAGGATTTGCTGTGCAAGCACAAATCAAGACCTATTGTAACCCAATTAATATCGACTATGGGTACACGCCAATACCTAATTTTTCGGAATGGGGAAAGCACCGCGCAACCGCAGATCCTGTTATAGTAAATTACAAAGGAGATTATTATTTGTTTTCCACCAATCAATGGGGCTATTGGTGGAGTCATGATATGAGTGATTGGCATTTTAATTCAAAAAAATTTCTGAGACCATGGAATGAAGGCTATGATGAATTGTGTGCACCCGCTGTTGGTATTATTGGAGATACCATGATTGTAATAGGATCTACTTATACGAGTAAGTTTACACTTTGGATGAGTACGAATCCTAAAGCAAATGAATGGAAACCTTTAGTAGATTCTTTTGAAATTGGTGGATGGGATCCAGCATTTTTTACTGATGATGATGGAAAATTGTATATGTATAATGGAAGTAGTAATGTATATCCATTATATGGCATAGAATTAAACCGTAGTACTTTTAAACCCATTGGAACAAGAACAGAAGTACAGTCGCTGCGGCAATGGCGCTATGGTTGGCAAAGATTTGGAGAGCATATGGACAATACATTTTTGGACCCCTTTATGGAAGGAGCTTGGATGTCCAAGCATCA
>CALRKF020000057.1:0-22184 GCA_943367825.1 Chitinophaga pinensis | reverse complement strand
GCCACGAACCAAGGCGGAGAAATACTACACAGGTGAGGTTGGGTTTAGATTGAGGTAAAGGTTGAGGTTAAGGTTGAGGTTAAGGTTGAGGTTAAGGTTAAGGTTAAGGTTGAGGGTGTAGGGGTTTAGGGGTTTAGGGGTTTAGGGGTTTAGGGGTTTAGGAGTTTAGGGCTTCCAATTTTAAACCAGTTTCGATTTGAACAACTAAAATTTACCCGAATGATGCAGTCAGGCGGGACCAAAAACTAAAAACTAAAAACTTTTATTAAAGCAAAAGGGACAACTTTCGCTGTCCCTTCTGATTCAAGTGTAAGTCCTTTTTTTATAGAATAATAACTGTTTGCTTTAGGATGCTTTCAGTATCGTTTTTCAATTCTAATTGATAAGTACCAGCAGCTGGTTTATTACCAAGAATAATAGCTTCTGTACCATTATTAGCTAACTGAATGTTGCCGCTGTAAATAAGCGTGCCATCATTGCTATACAATCTTGCCTGGTAATTGCCGGCAACTTGCTGACTGTAACGAATATTGATAGTATTGCCTTTAACAGGATTAGGATAAACTGCAATGTCTTTATTTGTTTTGTATCCGGCTACGCGTACAACAGGACTGTATTGTATACGTCCGTTGATGCTGATGGCCTTGATACGATAGAAATTATCGCCATTTAATGGAGCAATATCAGCTTGCAAATAATTAACACTGCTATTAGCATTACCAGTTGGCAATACAGTAGCGATATTAATAAATGCGATACCATCATTGGCACGCTCTACTTCGTATTGTTTGATATTGATTTCATTTTCTACTTTCCACTCAACTGCATTATCATTGGCACGACGGTAAGCTTTTACAGTACTGTAGTTAACAGGCAATGGAGCAGGAATACCGAAATAAACTGCAAAGCGATCAGCAGCATAAGAACCTGCATTGGCATCCACTGTAAAAGGAACAGTAGTGGTACCATTCAAATCCAAGTTGGTTAATGTATTCAGGTAATTGTCTTTTAATTGGCCAATTAAACCAGGATGATTCAATGCATTGTTGATAATATCCAATTGATAATTACCTGCAGTCATTTGATTGATGCTGATAAATATGCTATCATTATTACCGATGATATCCCTTCTTTCAATAGCGTATTTTGTTCCGTTGCGCAGACTGCTGAGGTTTTGAGAAAAATTATTTACTTTCTCAGCATCATACATATCCATTGCGTTAGAAAAGGCGCTATTATATTCAACTACCATTCCATCCTGAGTTGAAACCGTACCATCAGCATTAACGCGATTTAAGGTAATTCTAGATTCTTCACCAGGAGCAGTGGTGGGTGTCTGTGCTAATACACTTCCAGATGTTTTATTACTTTCAGTTAATGTAAGTGTATTGGAGGAATTCCATTGCACTAAAAATGCAGAGCCAGATTCCACTTTTCCATCTACTAATGGACTTGCAGGTGTAACTGATTTTGTCCAAGAAGACCCATTCCAAGAATATTGAACAAATGCTCCTACACTATTGGTTCCTGTCAATAAAGGATCCCAAACTGAATAAATCATAGGTACATTATTACTTGTACCCCATAAAGTTGGAATATTAATAGCAGATGCATAAGGATTACTTACTGGGAAAAATCCAGCAGTTGAATTACTAAATGTTTGGTTACCCACATTTAATTGTCCACTAACACGAAGGGTAGTAGCATCGGCAACAGCAGCAGCTCCTTGTGATAAATTATTTGCACGAGAACCACGTACAAAAACCATATAGCCTTTTTGGTCGGTTACTTTAGCAGTTGCAGTGTTGGTAATATTTGACCATGCATTTGAAGCCAGTGATTCTTTGGTAGAATAGCTACCGCTAGGATTTTGATCAAAACCTAAGCCTGTAAAATTACCCCCTGTAATATGAGTGCCAAAACCAGGAAAAGGATTAGAGTTACCAGAAGCAGTAGTAACACCTTCTTGCCATGCGGCATTAATGGTGGGTGCAGATGCAGCTGTTACAGGAGCTGACAAGAATCTCCATGCTCTGCGCGCTTGAATATAGCGTTCAATAACGAATTTACCTGTTCCATATGAAATTGTTCCTGCAACGGCAGCAACTTCAGCGGTTTTAGATGCAGTAGACTTTAAGGTTATATCAGAATTTAACAATAAGGTAGTACCCGTTCCAACAGTCAAGCTACCTGCAATTGAAAGACCAGCATTTGTTACTGTTTTAGTTCCACTAGAAACAAATGAAATATTATTGTAGGCTAATGCTTGAATTGTTTGATTTCCTGCTCCATTATAATTAACCGTCATACCAGAAATTGTTCTGGTTGTCATGGAATATTGCGTTGAAAAAGCTGTTGCACTAATTAATGTAACATCTACCCTACCAGAACCATTTAAAGTTCCTGCTCCACTAAATACATGTGAAGTTGCACCTGGAGTAAGAATACCATTTACAGTTAAGGTTCCAGTAGTACTAAAACTTACACCGCTTGTTGTTGTTGTACCACTGTTGATAGTAAGATTATTGAATGATGTGAAAACAGTACTAGGTAAAGTATTGTTAGCAGTTAGTTGAACAGTACCAGTACCTGGTGTCCATGTTCCAGATCCGTTTCCAACAATTAAACTCCCTGCTTTAAGTGTACTGCCCGCAACCATGGTTATGATTCCTTGTCCAGGTGAAGGATTTACACCTCCCAAAGTAATACTTCCTGCTACGTCCAAAGTTGATCCATTTACAAAAGTAATGGCATTATCTCTAGTATTAAATGATGTTCCACCCAATACAATATTACCAGATACAGTTAAAGTAAATGCTCCACCAAAAAGAAGTGTACTAATGCCAGCTTGTCCATTAGTGGTGGGGTTAATTGTTGCACATGCAACATTGGCATTAATAGTTACGGTAAAACCTCTAGTAATTGTTACAACATCACCTGCTACCGGAAACCCTGTAGTCAGCGGCGCTCCCAAATCCGAATTTGACCAAGTGCTGGGAGAAGTCCAATTACCAGATGCAACAGAAAAATAATTAGCTGCAAAATTTGTAAGGGAAAATAATGATAATAATAAAGCTGTTAATACTAACTTTTTTGTAAAAAATGTTTTCATTCTGTTTTCTTTCAAAGTTGAATAATGGTTAAAGTTTAAAATTTTCATAAGTCTATATTTCTAATTCGTTTTTAGTTAACACAAAAAATTGCATACAGTTCAAATAAATGAACAATAGCCATTAAAGGAATTGGTGGTGAAATTCGAAGGATCGGAGGTGTAAAACATGTGGTTAACCAGACTTCACATATTTATTGCTGGAAAAATAAAATGCCAGAAAACCTGCTATGCACAGATTATATGAATGTAAGTTTGGTTTCAGCGCACTCGATTCATGTGTAAAGTGCATGCTATGTAGTAAAGCTTAGGACTGTAAAATTACGGTGCTTTTGCGGAAATACCTATTTTTTCGCGTATTTTTTGTAGTACAAGCTCTAAAATTACGTAGAGCATTACCGTGATTTCCGAAGACTGTTTATTAATTAATCAGTTAAACTACTGTGATTCAATGATTTGAGTTTTATAATGAGAAGGAGCGATACTTGCAATAGATTGAAATTTGCGTTGCCTAATTTAAAAGTTTTTAGTTTTTAGTTTTTTAGTTTTTTTAGTTTTTTTAGTTTTTTTAGTTTTTTTAAAATTCAGATGCTGCATCAACTTCAAAACCGTGCGAACTTCACATCAGGGTACCAATGTACAGATTACAGTAGTACAATAGCCAAATCAAGGAACCCTCCGCCATCGGGATGTAATCGATGGCGGGGCCCTTTTTGTTTACTTTTTGGGCAAGCAAAAAGTAAAGAAAGAAGGATTGAAAAAAGTTTTTGGTCCCGCCTGACAGCGTAATTCGGGTAAATTTTAGTTGTTCATGTAGAAACTGATTTAATTTTGGAAACCCTAAACTCATAAACCCCTAAACCCTTCTCAACCATATTCAACAATTTTCATCTCTTCTTCATCTCTTCCTTAAGGTACAAAGAGGGCGCTCCGCTGGAGCTTGCTTAATCTTATGCTTTGCGTTGTTACAAAGAGGACGCTCCGCTGGAGCTTAACTTCTAATTTATTGTTGTTGTGAAATGAGAATTCAGTTGCTTGCTTCAAAAGTTTTTAGTTGTTGGTTTTTGGTCCCGCCTGACTGCGTCATTCGGGTAAATTTTAGTTGTTCAAATTGAAACTGGTTTAAAATTGGAAGCCCTCAACCTCTCAATCTCAACCTTAACCTTAACCTTAACCTTAACCTTAACCTTAACCTTAACCTTAACCTCAACCTCAACCTCAACCTACAAAAAAGCCCACCCTCTCGGGCAGGCTCTTTCTTTATTTAGGTAGAGATATAAGCTTTTTACTCCCTCAACTCTTGCCCGAATCACAAATCCCCTCTAACCTCAACCCCTCAATCTCAATCTCAATCTCAATCTCTATTCCACAATCACCAGCTTCAACACTTTCACCGCTCCATCAGGTTGTACGATTTTCAATTGGTAATTACCTTTTGCAATAGCACGGTCGATGCCCATGGTTTGAGCAGCACTGGCTCCAATATGATTGATTTGTTTGCTTTGTACGGTTTGTCCAAGTGGGTTTACAATCGACACTGTATAGTTACCCTTCGGCATATCGGTAAATTGTAAAGTCACAACTCTTTCTGTAACCGGATTAGGAAAGATGCTGATCATTGGATTTGACTTACCAATCTTCACTTTTACAATGCGACTATATTGAATATCGCCAGACAATCCGATTGACTTGATACGATAGAAATTATCGCCAGCAAAAGCAGCTGCATCCAATAAAGAATAATTGGCACTTGCGCCATTTGCACCGGTTGCCAGTTGGCGACCAATACTGCTGAAACTGCGACCATCGGCTGCTCTTTCTACCTGGTATTCTTTGATATTTACTTGATTGTCGACCTTCCAATCAACACGAATGGCATTGGCCTGACCTTGTTGATAAGCATTGATGCTGGTAAAGCTTACTGGCAATGGAGTAGCAGGATAGTACACAATTTTAAAACGATCGGCTGCAAAAGATCCTGCATTGGCATCTACCGTAAATGGATAGACGGTATTTCCATTCAGGTCAAGCGGAGCAGCACTACCCAAGTAATTATCAACCAGTTTACCCAATAGATTAGGATGGTTGAGGTTGCTGGCTTGTAAATCGAATTGATAGTTGCCAGCAGTCATGCCACTCATATTTATATAAGTAGTATCGGTATTTACAATGATGGCCCTTCTTTCAATCGCAATATGAATACCATCTCTATTACTGCTGATTTGCTGTGCAAAATTATTTGCCTTCCGTGCATCTGCATTGTCCACTGCATTATCGTTGGCAGCATCATAAGTGGTGATCATACCATCCTGCAAAGAAACCGTTGCATCTGCATTGAATTTATTCAGGTTGACACGCATTTCCTCACCAGCGGTTGTTGGGTTTTGAACCATATTGGAACCGGCTATTTTATTAGATTCATCCAAACTAAAAGTAGCGGGACCTGCAGGGTATTGTAATAAGAAGGCAGAGCCAGATTCAACAACCCCATCTTGCAAATTACTAGCAGGTACAGCAGAACGTGTCCAATTTGAATTGGTTGTACTCCATGAATATTGTACAAAAGCTCCCACTCCATTTGAACCAGTCAATTTTGGATCCCATACAGAGTAAGTGGTAGGGAATCCACCCCAAAGGGTTGGAATACTAATTGCAGAAGCATAAGGGTTACCAATTACTTTGAAACTAATACCTGTGAAATTATCGGCAAAGTTTTGAGCCCCTTGCTTCAACTCACCGGTAACGCGTAGACGCGTATCATCGGTTGGAGCAGATACTCCCAAGTTTAATTGATTTGCTCTGGAGCCTCTAACAAATACCATATAACCATTTTGGGTAGTTACCGTATTAGTAAGGGTATTCGTTATATTGTCCCAAACATTTGACGTTGTAGATTGCTTTGTAGAAAAGCTACCACTGGGGTTTAAATCGAAGCCAGCAGCTGTATTATTTCCGCCAGTGATATGCGTACCAAAGCCAGCATTAGGATTACCAGCGCCTGTGGTTACCCCTTCCTGCCAGGCCGCATTGATAGTAGGAGCAGTACCTGGTTGAACGGGTGCAGTAATAAATCTCCATGCACGATGTGCTTTTATAAATCTTTCGATGGTTACTTTTCCATTGATGGTACCTGAGGACTGACCTACCCTAGCTGTTCCAAATTCATCTGATTTTAAGGTAAGCAGGTCGCCTGTATTTAGGGTACCCGTTACTGTTACAGAACCAGGAGTAGCACCGTCGGTAATATTCAAACCATTGGAGCCAATGGTCATGCTACCACTAACAGTTAAATCTTTTAAATAATTATTGCCTGCACCTGCAGTGAAATTTATGGTACTTGCAGTACCAGCAAACACTAAACTAGAACTAGCAGAACCAGTGATGGTTCCGGTACCAGATACAGCGCCGTTGATGGTTAATGTATTTGAACCAATGCCTAATGCACTACCAGCATTAATAGTTAATGCTCCAACCGTTGTATTAGCTGGTAAATTTGGATTGCTACCGGTAGTTGCAATAGTAACATCCGAACCGCTAGAAGGAATACCACATACTGACCAGTTAGCTGAATTGGTCCAAACAGCATCAGCAGCACCATTCCAAACATATCCACTTGAGATGGTAAGTACTTTTGAACTGCTTACATTTCCGCATGGGCTATTACCAACAGCAGTTAAAGTTATTGTTACAGTACCATTACTTATATCAGTAGTACCAGGTGTATAGGTAGGGTTCAGTGTTGTATTACTAGGACTAAAACTACCATCTCCATTTGTTGACCAACTAAAGCTTGCATTATTAGTAACAGCAGCATTGGTGACGGCATAAGTAGCCGAAGAACATATAGTAGTTGTAGCATTGTCACCTGCATTGGCTGTAGCCAGTCCATTTACAGTTAGTGTTTTTGCAGCAGAGTAAACAGTACCATTAATATTAATAAAACTCGCACGGTATTGATACCCATTTAAAGTAGTGGTAGAACCTGTTAAATTTAATTGTGTATTGCCACTGCTAGTGCTATATGATGTGTTAGCTCCATCTAAATTATAGGAAGAAATATTAGACCAATTAACTCCTCCATCCAAACTTCTTTGCCATTGAATAAAGGGTGCAGGTAAACTGTTAGAAGTACTAGTAAAAGTTGTACTTGAGCCAGTACAAATGGTTACATCCAGTGGATCAGTTGCAACAGTAAGCGTGTTGGCTTCACCGATAGCAAAGTCACTGAAAGTAGTAAGGCCAGTACATTGGGTACTGGTAGATGTTCTGATACCAGTTGTAGTCGTTGACCATGCAGTTCCATTGTATTTTCGGATAACCAAATTGGCGGTATTGGCCGAACCATTTATATCAGTTGGATTAATAAAATTAAAAGTGGCATCATAAGTTCCACCGATACCGCTATTAGTAAGTGTCCAATAACGTTTAATGGTTTTTGTATTATCCAAACCAGATGTACTGATGGAAGCATGGTTACCATCAGCCTGTGTAACAGTTGCTGTTAAATCGCCTGGGCTAGTTAATGCAGAAAAATCAATATTTATAGGACGATACAAACTGGCATCGCCAACTTCGAAGTTTTTAACACCAATTGCTGAAATATTTTTTTGAAGATTACCAACCACCCATCCGCTACCTGTTCCTGCACCAGCTATAGACCCAGTAGAAGAAATACTTAATTTGTTAGTCGATGTATTTATAGAACCACTTGTGAAAGTCAAGATATTATTTACAGTAATATTATTAGCTAATGAAACTTTTCCTGCAGCTTTATTGACTTTCAAATATGCAAAAGTTTCACCGCTGGCGTTGGATATAGTTTGATCCAAAGGTGTACCTAAGAAGGAAACTAATCTACTATTAGGAGTAAAAACACCACCTGAATTATTCCAATTTCCATTTAAGTTAAAATCACCACCTATAACATTTGATAACTTCAAATTACCAGATGAAAGTTCAAGGTTACCATTCACAGTTAAGGGAGTGGATGTTTGATCCATATCTAAAGTCCCGCCCCTAATATCCAAATTTCCTGTTACAGTACTTGTTCCATATGTAGGACCACCACTTCCAAAATAAATTGTACCATTTCCAATTACTAAATTTCCTGCTATAGCCCAATTTCCAGCGGTAGCTCCTGTTCTTGAAATAAATCTACCAGAAGTATTCATTGTAAAATCATAGCAGGATATACTTCCAAAACTGCTGATGTCCAAACTACTATTGAAAACATAACTATTTCTACTAAATGGAAATGTAGAACTGCCAATCGTTGTTGAACTTACAGTATAATATCTACTATATCGTGCTGATGTACCAATACTACCACTTGCATTTTCAATAGGAACCTGACCATAAACAATTCCTCCTGAACTAGTTAGATAACTAAAAAAATTGAAAGAATTGGGTTTCCCTCCAATTACAGACCAGGGAATTGACAATTCTCGAGTTGTCCCTACATCTGCGTATAGCCCAAAGCCACTTACTCCTGCATTCCAACCATTACTACCGTTGGAAGTTCTATATTCACGATAAGAATTTTTAACGTATAAAACTAAATCAGCTCGATTTTGAAGATTTGCAAAATTCGTTACATCATATAACTGACCAACGTTAGTTCCATTTGCATTTGAGCCTCCATCAACTGGTATTTGTGGATCT
Organism: Chitinophaga pinensis; assembly: GCA_943367825.1. Taxonomy (GTDB): domain Bacteria; phylum Bacteroidota; class Bacteroidia; order Chitinophagales; family Chitinophagaceae; genus Ferruginibacter; species Ferruginibacter pinensis_J. The sequence continues at coordinate 13,414 of CALRKF020000057.1, read as the reverse complement.
TTATCCAAATACAAAATAAAAGCTTCGGAAGTATTCGCCCCAGCAACACCTATATAAAGGTTATTCGAATCCCAATTCATATAGGTTATTTGACTTCCATTAGTTTGTTGATTTTCTCCATCGATGTGACTTCCGTATTCACCATTCCCAATTATTCCATTTACAGTAGAGGCTACCGATTGCCAAGTTGTTCCAACTCTTATACCATCAACCCTTACTGTTGCAGCATTTGCAGCATTACCCTGCCGTAAAAGAATACTACTTAAAGTTGTAGCATCTGTATTGGCACTTGTCCAACCTGCTATATCAGCAGAAGGTTCAGGGCCGCCTAATACAGGGTTTATCCATAAACTGACTAAATCATTTGTTGTTCCACCTGTTACATAAACATACTTTATAATAACAAGATAGGTAGTATTGAAACTGCGAATTGTTGACTCATAAGCAGGCGTAGTTTCAGTAGTTTTACCAAGTCCAAAAACATATCCTGCACCACTTGATTTTACATATAACCTTCCGCAAAATGCAGAACCATTTAGAGCCATAAAATAATCTCCAGTGGCCTGTGCAGCTGAAACATTAACCATAGCAGAATAATAAATACTGCCTGAAGTTATTGCAGTAAATGATTTTGAATCATCTTCTCCAGTGGTGGTCAAAGAAACTGCATTTCCTATACCAGTGCCAGCATATCCAGTATAAGTCAATCCGGGTGTTGTAACAGTAATTGCATTTGTGCCTGCTCCATTTATAGCGGTCCACCCATTTGCAGTGAGCAAAGAGGCTGCAGTATAATTAAAATCATCAGTTACTATTTGGGCTTTCGAATTAGAGTATATACACAACAAAAAACAAAACATTAAAAATTTAAATTGAAAATTTTTAATTCTTAAATTGGTAAAACTCATAAAGAAATAATTAGAATCATTAAAAGATTTCATATAAATAATTAATTTAATTCAAGATAATTGAAATGTTTGAAATGAGGTGTTATATATAGACGGGAAGCAGTAAACCCCACCGGTGTTTTTGTAATCGTTAGCCCTAAAATAAAGCGTGTAGCATTGCTGCATAAAACATGGATTTGTTTTGTGAATAATATAGGTTGCGGCTTTAACTTAGGAAGAGGTTGGAATACGAAGAACCAAGATAGCATAATTAATAATCTGACAAAATTAATTTTTGGTTATGTTAGTAAGATGTATAAAATGTTTGGAAAAGCATATGGGCAGCGGGTTTGCTTGAAAGGACATTACAACTACTTAATGTATTTTTTTGGGATATATAAGCTATTAATTTGGAAGGGAGGAAGCGAAGGAGGTTTTAGTCGTAGAGAGGTTTAGTCGTTTAGGCGTTTAGATGTTTAGTCGTCCTTCTATAGGCATTTGTCTTTAACACGGAGAAAATCTTGTTTGAAATAGAATATTGTTGAGTCGTAGAGCCCCGTCTGACTTTGTCATCAGGGCAAGCGTTTAGGCTAAGAGGAGTTTAGTCGTAGAGCTGTTTAGGCGTTTAGTCGTCCATCCTTAGGAAACGATATTTCATACGGGGAAAATCTTATTTGAAATAAGAATTTGTTTAGTTGTTTAGTCCCGTCTGACTTTGTCATCCGGGCAAACGTTTAGGTGTTTAGTCGACCATCCTTAGGATAGACATTAAAGCCTGTTATTTCATTACAGCTATTTCCTGCATTGAAAACTTTAGTTATTGAATCAAACTTTCAGGTTAAAAACGGCTAAACGACTAAACATCTAAACGACTAAACATATTTTAATAAATAAACCAAAACTCAAGGTGCTTATAAAATATCTTAGTAAGTACGGCTAAACAACTAAACACCTAAACGACTAAACATTGTTTTTAAAAACTAAAACTCAATGTACACATACAATTTCTTAATATGCACGACTAAACTTCTAAACCCCTAAACCCGCCTGACTTTGTCATTCGGGCAGGCCTCTAAACCCATAGAAGTCTCCACAATTCAACCCACCCTTTATAGGCTTAAGTATTCCATTTTTTAATTAACTTGCATTTACTAAAACATCCCTATGCGCAAAAAATTACCCCTGCTAATCGCTGCCATCATTTTTGGACAAATAGCTTCCTATGCACAATTCACCGAATGGGACCTAAGCACATCTGTAGGAACAGCTAATTACTACGGTGATCTTACCGAAAAAGCAAGACTATACAATCGCTCTTCCTTTTCTGGTTCTTTGGGTGCCGTATTTTATTTGAACGACCACCTCAACCTTAGAGGCGACTTCTCCTACTCTGCCCTAAAAGCAGATGATAAATACAATAAACGCGCAGAACTAAAAGCCCGTAACCTCAATTTCAGAAGCAATGTGGTAGATTTTACCCTAGCACTGGAAGCCGATTTACTGGATATAAGTACCATCAATTACGATAAGGCAAAACATTGGTTTACTCCTTATGCCTTCGCTGGTGTAGGTATTTTTCATTTCAACCCCACCACCGTTGATCGCTATGGCAATAAAGTTGAATTGCAAAAAATGGGCACCGAAGGTCAAGGCCTTGCTGCCTACCCCGATCGTAAACCCTATAAAACAACGGCTTTTCAAGTGCCCTTCGGCGGCGGTATGAAATTCGCCATCAACCGCGATATTACCCTTTGCGTAGAATTCAAATACCACCTGCTCTTCACCGACTACCTCGATGATGTAAGCAAGGAAGGCTATCCAGATTACGCTGCACTATTTGCTAAAGACCCAAGTCTACCAGGACTCAGCTACCGCGGTGATGAACTACCGGGTGGTGGCATCTATCCTTATACCAACGCAATTCCCAATAGAGGCAACCCGAAGAAGAATGATGTATATTATAATACATTGGTGAGGCTTTGTGTATCGCTGAAGTAGATGCTGGATACTGGATACTAGATACTAGATACTTTCTAAGCGGCGGTTAGTCTTAAAGGGAATTTTAGTTGTTGAAATATAAAAGTTTTTAGTTTTTAGTTGTTGGTTTTTAGTTGTTCAAATTGGCACTAGTTCAACATTGCCCTAAACCTCTAAACCCTAAACCTTAATCTCAACCTCAACCCCAACCTCCCACAAAAAACAGCTACCTATTCTCAAAAACTTGCATTGCTAAACCAGTTCCAAGTTCCTACTTTTGCTTCATGCAAAAATCTCCCCTCGCCTCGCAGTTTTTAATACGCAATGACATTTGTTTTTTGAACTTCGGTTCTTTTGGTGCTTGTCCTAAGCCGGTATTTGAAAGATACCAGCAATACCAATTGGAATTGGAACAGGAACCCGTGCAATTTATCACTGCTACCGGTCTCGCCTACCTGAAAAACTCCAGGATGGCACTGGCCGATTACCTGCACTGCGATGCCGATGATATTGTATATGTAGCCAACCCATCGTATGCAGTCAATATCGTTGCCAAAAACCTCGACTTAAAAGCCGGTGATGAAATACTCACCACCAATCTCGAATACGGTGCCTGTGACCGCACCTGGCGCTACTATTGTAAAAAAGCAGGTGCAAAATATGTTCGGCAGCCAATTACACTACCTCTTACCAGCAAAGCGCAGTTTGTAGAAGATTTTTTTAAAGGCTATACCAATAAAACGAAACTTGTTTTTATCAGTCACCTTACTAGTAGTACCGGACTGCGTCTACCCGTTGAGGATATTTGCCGCCGTGCCAAGGAACTAGGATTGATGACTTTTGTAGACGGCGCACATGCACCCGCACAAGTACCATTGGATCTCTCTACCTTAGAAGCCGATGTATATACTGGTGCCTGTCATAAATGGATGATGACACCCAAGGGCTCTTCTTTTCTTTATGTAAACAAAGCTTATCAGCACATGATGGACCCATTGGTCATCAGCTGGGGTTATGAGTCGGCCACGCCTTCGCACTCGCAATTTTTGGATTATCACCAAACCCAGGGCACCCGCGATTTTTCAGCGTTTTTGTGCATTCCGGCAGCCATCCAATTCATGGAAGACAATGACTGGAACAGGGTTTCGGCTGATTGCCAACAATTGGTAAGAGACAATGCTCCCCGCTTTACAGCACTGATGGGCGCTACCCCACTGGCACCCATAGACGAAGATTTTATTGCACAACTCTATAGCATTCCCGTCAATACCAAAGAACCAGTGGCACTTTATCGTCATTTATTTGAACACTATAAAATTGAAGTCCCGGTAATGGTGCATGATGATAAAGTATTTATCAGGTACTCAATACAGGCTTTTAATACACAGGAAGACCTGGATAAGTTGTATGGGGCGTTGGAGGAGGTGTTGAAGGAGCGGAAGGATTTGTTGGGAAGGGTTTAGTTGTTTAGACGTTTAGTCGTTTAGTCGTCCATCCTTAGGAAATGGTATTTCAGCCGGGGAAAATCTTATTTGAAATAGCATTTTGTTTAGTTGTTGAGTCGTTTATCTGTCCATCCTTAGGATAGACATTAAAGCCTGTTAATTCAGTTCAGCTATTTCCTTTATTGATATTTTTTATTATTGAATTAAACTTGCCGGCTTAAAACAGCTAAACAACTAAACATCTCTACGACTAAACATATTACATTTAAAGAACAAAAAATCAAGGTGCAAATAAAATATCTTAGTAAGTACGGCTAAACGACTAAACGACTAAACGCCTAAACATTTAATGTCATCTAAAAATCACCGTCCCCAACTGCTTCGTCAATTCAATTTCCATGAATTTTAATTGCTGGTGGGTTTGCACCAATATCATTTGATCTTCGGCGCTGCTGGCATTTTCGAGGTCACGCTGGTTTTGATCAATCAGTCTTTTAATTTTTCGGAGCTTTAAATAATTGAGGGTGCTATGTACTTCTTCTTTGTATAAGTCGGTGCGACTGTGCACGATTACTTCATAGGTATCCTTCCATTTTGAACTTACTTCGTAATTGAAGTCCATAAGGGATACCACCAATGCGCTGAGTGGTAGGTCATCGTGGTATAAAAAACTTTTAGCCGTGGGCTCCAGCCCTTCGTTATACCAAACAGTAAAGGTTTGGAGTATACGCAACAGTTCTTTATTATCGAATAATTCCAACAAATGATTCTCCTCAATTTCCTTGAGCATGTGCGCGGCTACCGTTACACTCGGCTCCCATTCCATCATGCCAAATTCAAGCAGACTGCGAATCATAGCCCTTTCATGCAATTCATCCTTATTAAAAAGACTGATGACATCTTCCGACCCGGTGCTGAATTCATCCGGCAAGGGTGGTTCTTCGTCTTGCCGTTGACGTGAAAATTTATTTTCTTCCTTATTTATTTTTTCCCTGATGAGTTTATTCACCAGTGCATGTAAGCCAGTTTCTTCTATTTTCAACAACTCGCTGGACCGCTTGATATAATCCTGTTGGCGGGTGAAGTCCTCTGCCTTATTGATTTTACTGATGGTTTCGGCCACCTGATTTACCACGGCTGCTTTTTTATTGCTATCATTACCTGCATCCTGCAGGGCAATCTCTAATTGAAAAAGAATAAAGTCCTTTTTATTTTCTGCAATAAAATTGCTGAAGGCAGCGGCCCCTACTTTATTTACATAACTATCGGGGTCTTCCTTATCGGGAATCAATACCAGTTTTACTTGCAGGCCTTCTTCCAATGCAAGGTCGAGTCCACGTAAGGCAGCTTTTATACCTGCTCCATCGCCATCGTAAATGATGGTGAGGTTATTGGTGTATTTATGAATCAGTCGCAGTTGATCGGGTGTTAAGGAAGTACCACCGCTAGCCACTACATTTTCGATACCTGCCTGGTGCAAGGATATTACATCGGTATAGCCCTCTACCAGCAAACATTCATCGGCTTTATCGATGGCTTGTCTGGCAAAATAAGAACCGTAGAGTATCTTACTTTTTACATAGATTTCATTCTCGGGCGTATTGATGTACTTAGGCGCTTTGTCATTGTTCTTAATTAACCGCGCACCAAAGCCCAATACTTTTCCGCTTTGGTTATGAATGGGGAAAATGATACGACCCCGGTAATTATCATACTGATTGCCTTCGCGCACAGTTACCAAACCACTCTTCTGTAAATACTCAATATTGTATTGAGCGGCGAGGGCCGCCTTGGTGAATTGGTCTTTGCCATCGGGATTATAACCCAACTGAAATTTTTTGATGGTATCTTCTCTAAATCCTCTTTCTTTCAAATAACTGAGGGCAATATCTTGTCCGTTTTCTGTTTCAAGCAATTGCTCAGTAAAATATTCTTGTGCAAAATGATTGATGATATAAAGACTATCTGCCGCCTGTTGTATTTGTTTGTATTCGGGACTGGTTTCGGTTTCCTCAATTTCAACATTGTATTTATTGGCCAGCCAACGCAGGGCTTCTACATAACTGTATTTTTCCGCTTCCATCAAAAAGCTGATGGCATTGCCACTGCGCCCACAGCCAAAACATTTATAAATTTCCTTGGTGGGTGAAACGGTGAAAGAAGGTGTTTTTTCGTTGTGAAAAGGACAAAGGCCTAAATAATTGGTACCGCGTTTTTTTAATTTCACAAAACTGCCTACAATCTCTACCACATCAATGCGGCTCTGAATTTGCTGTATGGTATTTTGTGTAATCATTTTTTAAACGGGCTGTAAATTACAGATAAATCGTGGCAATAGGATGCGATAGGCTGACAAGATAAAACATATTGTTAAATAATGCTCTGATGACCTTTTCAACAGAAATGCTGACGAGATTTATGAAAAACCCTGTTAAAAATCATCTGCATAAATGAATATCTGATTACCTTTATTACTTAAAATTTTAACGATGAAGAAAATTTCATTTTTAGTGCTGGTATCTTTCCTTTCAGGAGCAATCTATGCACAGGATGCCTTGAAAGAAGTAAAACTAATGGCAGCCAAACAAGATTGGGTGAAAGCTAAGGCAGCCGTTGACAAAGTATTGGCCGATCCTAAAACAGCCAATTTGCCCGAAGCCTGGTACTGGAAAGGAGGTGTTTACAATTCACTGGCTTCTAATCCTGAATTGAAAAAATCATGTACCGATTGCAGGATGGATGCATTTGAAGCATTGAAAAAATACCAACAACTAGATCCCAGCAATAAAGAAATGAAGGATGATAAGAACGCTTTTCTTTTTGATATGTATGGAAAATATTTTGATGATGCCATTACTTGTTTTGGTACCAATGATTATGCAGGTGCCCTATATAATTTCAAGAATGCATTAGCGGTGAAGGATTATGTATATGGAAAAGGATTTGAATCGCAAACAGGTTTTAAATTTCCTGCATTGGACACTTCCTTGATATTGAATTGCGCTATTGCTGCCCGCAATGATAAAAAAGATGATTTGGCCATTCCGTATTATCAGATTTTAGCTGACGCCAATGTAGCAGAGGATAAATATTTAGAAGTATATGAAATACTGGCCGACTATTATGCCGATAAAAAAGACATGCCTGCTTTTGAGGCTGCGATTGAAAAAGGCCGTAAAATTTTCCCTAAGGAAGAATATTGGGAAGCCAAGGATTTAGAAACACAAATTAAAGGAGTAGAAAAGCCAGCACTATTTGATATATATGAAAAAATGGCGGGTAAATATCCAGTTAGCTACGATGTGATGCATTATTATTCTGTAGAATTGTTCCGGTATATTTATTCAGATGATGCAAAGGGAGTGAATATAGCTCCATACAAAACAAAATTGAAGGAAATAATGCAAAAAGCATTGGACATACAATCTTCTGCTGAAATGAATTATTTGGCTGCCACTTATTATTACAATAACTGGTATGATACCGATCAGGAAGCCAAACTCATCAAAGGAACTAAGCCCGATGATGTAAAGAAGAAAAAAGATTTGGTAGATGCTTCCAAAAAAGATTTGGATGCCAGCATTCCATTTGCGGAGAAAGTGGTAGATATCACTAGTAAACTGGCCACGATGAAGCCATTGGAAAAATCGAACCTAAAACAATCCCTTGGCATTTTAGCCGATGCCTGGCAGGTAAAGGGCAATGCTGCAAAAGCTGCAGAGTATAAGGCGAAGAGAGATGCGGTGCAGTAAGGCGGTTGGAAGTTGGAGGTTGGAAGTTGGAGGTTAGAGGCCTGCCCGAATTACGCAGTTAGGTGGGTTTGAAAGTTTAATTAGTTACAATGCTTGATGGCAGTACTTTAATAAAATTTCCAAATTAGAGTTTAGTACATCATCACCTATATAAAAAGAGATCATCCCGTTGGGATGATCTCTTTTTATTATCTGTATATAAGTTTCTATTTTATACTTTAGTGGATTAGCTAGTAAAATTTGTTTTTCCTACTAAATCATTTTAAATGCAATCAATGCCATAGTTGTACAATTATCTTAACAAAAATCTGGATGATTTAACTAAAATATTTTCAAAAACCAAACGCTCATATATTACAACAATCACTTAGAAGGCAACCTCCAACCTCCAACTTCCAACATGCAACCTCCTAATCATGAATCCTTATCTGCATTCCCCCTCTTCCACCACCGGGGCCGAAGCCTTGCATTTCTTTCGCTGGTTTTACATCAAAGTCTTTAGGAATGTCAAATTCCTTGTCGGCAATTTCTTTATCGGTAACAATTTTGGTTACTTCTACTTTCATTTTTCTACCACGACCAAGGTTGGTTTCGTATTGCATGGGAAAGCCATCTAGTTTTTCAAAACCGTTACTAACAGTAGAAGCCCGAGCAAATCCGCCAAAGCCACCGCCGCCACTACCACCAGTGGAAGAAATACCTTGTAATTTAAAGGCAGGATTATACCATACAATGCTGGTATCTTTTTGAGCATTGGCACGAGTACGAATAAGCAGTGCTTTTTTGCAATCGATGCCAGCAATTTTTTTGGATTCATCGATGTTCACAACATCATAGGTGCTTGGTCCGGCATTCCCTGGATTACCCATGACAACCATATTACCATCATTTTTGCGGTTTTGCATCATACTATCCATTTCCTTTCTCATTTGTTCCTGTTCCTCATCGGTGGCATAAAAACCCATTTTATTCCCCATGATTTCCATGAGCGTAGTGGTTTTTTTACTTTTATTGTCACGTAAAATAGTAGTACGACCCATTTCAGATTCTGAAAATGTTTTCACCATATCTCCTTTTAAAGTAGTAATAGATTTGGTTTCTCCATCACCACCAAAGCGCATTACCCTCACTTCTTCCCCATTGGGACCCTGCGGGGGCATCGCCATCTCATCCTCATTTTCAGGAGCGATAATATTGGTTTTGGTAGTGATAATTGCCTGGCTGATTACAGGTGTTTGTGCCATGCTGGCCAAACTCATCAAGGAAAAAATGGGAATAAAAAATTGTTTCATTAGCTGAAGTTAATAGTAAATTATTTTTAATATGTAATAAAGGAAAGCAACTTTATTTGCAGGTTGCATTTCCGCTTCCCTCAAAAATACGAGAATATTCGTAATCTTAAATAAGATCCCGGTCTTTAGGAAGGTTTTAACAGGAGGAAGGGAAAGAGGTAGAGGTTTAGATTAAGGTTTAGAGGCCTGCCCGAATGACGCAGTCAGGCGGGTTTAGGGTTTAGAGGTTTAGAGTTTAGGGGCCTGCCCGAATGACGCAGTCAGGCGGGTTTAGGGGTTTAGAGGTTTAGAGGTTTAGGGGCCTGCCCGAATGACGCAGTCAGGCGGGTTTAGAGGTTTAGAGGTTTAGAGTTTAGGGGCCTGCTGAATGACGCATTCAGGGGGGTTGAAGGGTTGAGGAGTTGAGGGCTTCCAAGTTTAAACCAGTTCCGATTTGAACAACTAAAAACCAAAAACTAAAAACTAAAAACTTTTCCCTCCTTTTATCAACAATTGTTCATAAGTAGCATCTCATTTTTTTTAGGTGCTAAGTTATATTTGCCGTTGCTCCAAAAGCGATGCAGTATGGCTGAGAAAAATTTATTTGATTACACCGAAGATTCGATTAAAAGTCTTGATTGGAAAGAGCATATACGCCTCCGCCCGGGGATGTATATTGGCAAATTGGGGGATGGCTCCTCCCCTGATGATGGTATATATGTTTTATTAAAAGAGGTAATCGACAATTGTATTGACGAACATACTATGGGATATGGTAAACATATTGATGTTACCATTGAAGATAAAATCATCACCGTAAGAGATTATGGTAGAGGTATTCCGTTAGGAAAAGTAGTAGATGTAGTGAGTAAGATAAATACCGGTGCTAAATATGATAGTAAGGCATTTCAAAAAAGTGTTGGGCTGAATGGTGTGGGCACCAAGGCTGTTAATGCCCTGAGTCACTATTTTAAAGTCACGGCCTTTAGAGAGGGCAAAGAGAAAACCGCCGAATTTGAAAAGGGTGCTTTAATCAAAGAATACAAAGAGGCTAAGACAACAGAAGAAAATGGCACCCTGGTAACCTTTATACCAGATGAAACGGTTTTCAAAAATTTTCATTTTGTACAGGAATACCTCGACAATCAGTTTTGGAATTATTGTTACCTGAATGCAGGGCTGGTAATGAACCTCAACGGTAAGCGATATGTAAGTAAGAATGGCTTACTCGACTTACTGCAAAGAAAAACCAATGTAGATGAAATCCGCTATCCGATTATTCATTTAGTGGGTGAAGATATTGAAGTGGCCATTACACATGAAGGAACTTATGGAGAGGAATATTATAGTTTTGTCAATGGTCAGTTTACTACCCAGGGTGGAACGCATTTAGCTGCTTTTAGAGAAGGTTATATAAAAACCATTCGCGATTTTTTCAAAAAAGATTATGATGCAGCCGATATCAGGGGTAGTATTTGTGCGGCAATTAGTGTAAGGGTGCAAGAGCCTGTATTTGAAAGTCAGACTAAGACCAAATTAGGTTCCTTCATTGTATATGAAGGTGGACCGAGTATGAAGAATTTTGTGGGCGATTTTTTGTTGAAAGAATTAGATAATTATTTACACCGCAATCCTGCTACTGCAGAGGCTTTGAAAAAACGCATTGAGCAAAATGAGCGAGAGCGAAAGGAATTATCCGGCATCAGAAAATTGGCTAATGAAAGAGCAAAGAAAGCCAACCTGCATAATAAAAAATTAAGGGATTGTAAATTTCACCTGAACGATGAACCCAGTGGAAAGGATAAAGATACCATCCTGGAAAAAGCCCGGGAGAGTACCATCTTTATTACCGAAGGTGATAGCGCCAGTGGTAGCATTACCAAGGCACGCAATGTGGGAACACAGGCCGTATTCAGTTTAAGGGGTAAACCCCTCAATTGTTTTGGGCTCACCAAAAAAGTGGTCTATGAAAATGAAGAATTCAATTTATTACAACATGCCTTGAATATAGAAGAAGGCTATGAAGGCCTACGCTACAACAATATTGTTTTTGCTACCGATGCCGATGTGGATGGAATGCATATCCGTTTATTATTGATGACATTTTTCCTTCAGTTCTTTCCCGACTTAATAAAAAATGGACATGTCTATATTTTAGAGACTCCATTGTTTAGGGTTAGAGACAAGAAAGAAACGATTTACTGTTATAACGAAACAGAAAAACAAAATGCCATTAAGAAATTAGGCAGCAAGCCCGAGATTACCCGATTCAAAGGTTTGGGAGAAATTAGTCCAGATGAATTTGCAGGCTTTATCAACAACGATATAAAACTGCAGCCAGTCATGTTATTACCCGATACGCATATTCAACATTTACTGGAATATTATATGGGGAATAATACACCCTCCAGACAGGATTTTATTATTGACAATCTTAAAATAGAATTGGATTTGATTGAAGAAAAGGTTTAAAATCATTTCAATTCACTATACATTATGATACATATTGTTTTCAACGAAGCCGATATTGCAGTATTAAGGGCTGCTATGGAGATGGATGAAAGTTTTGCAGGCGAAATTGTTCAAATTAAAGATGATTATGCAGTAGGTCCCTTATTAAATATTTATACAAGTGAGGGTATGGATGCCCGTAAGCAATGGTGGCAGGATGTATTGGCCGGGGGTGATTATGAATTAAAGCCTGGAGCCGAGGAAGTAAATGATGCCGCCTTGGTAAGTCAGTTGAAAGAAAGACTTTCACTTAGTGAGGAAGAACTTATTTGGATCTGGGCAGCTTCTAATAAACATGATGTGAGTGGATATTATTGGTTGATGAGTCAGTTCAAAGAATACCAGGGTCGTATATTTATTTTATACTTGAATAACCTCCCCTTCTTCAATGAAAAGGGAAATATATTTTATCCCGAATGGTTGCATACCATCCCTGCCAAAGAATTTTTGAAAGCAAAAAAATTGGCCAGAGAAATTACATTGAGTGAATTTGAAGTGGAACCCGATGAGTGGACAAAGATCTGCAATGAAGACAAGGCGGTGAGGTTATTGGAAGGTGGTAAGAAATTGATACAGCAGGAAGTGGATTTTTATGATGCTGAATTAAAAAAATTCATTACAAAGGATTGGCAGAAGGCTTCAAAAATCATCAATCAATTTTTGAATAAATCGAAGCATACTACCGGGGATGCATTTTTATTATGGCGATTAAAAACCATCCTATCACTTGGGCAATATGATGTGCAGGGTGAATTGAAGAACATGAAAGATTTTGAGGTGAAATCAAAAACCGCCGAGGTAGAAATGGTGGCGGAATAATGTTGGGAAAGAAAAAATAGCGTTGGCAACCAATTTGTAGTTCTTTGATTTTTATTGGAAACAAGTAACAAATTTGCAAAGAATGTGCAATTAAGTTGCGGCTCCGCTGGAGCCGACTCCTTAACAGTTTTTTTTGTTACAAAGAGAGCGCTCCTACGGAGCTGTGTACCTTTCAAATTGTAATTGCATTACAAAAAGAATGCTCATACTAATATCGAAAATTTTCAAATTCTTACCCTTTGAGATAGTGTGTGATTGCAACAGTTGTAATAAAAATTATTTACTAAGTTACCGACACCCAAGGATCCACAACTTTGTAACAATACTAGCAAACGAATCGGCTACTGCGTAACCATACCTTTGTAACAAGTACAAAAGCAATGCATCGGTTACAGCGTAGCCGCAACTTTGTAACAAACATACAATCGGCTAGTAACTGGCTACAGCGTAGCCATACCTTTGTAACAGGTACAATAAGCACTGCACCGGCTACAGCGTAGCCGCCACTTTGTAACAAACATACTACCGAGTAGTAACTGGCTACAGCGTAGCCATACCTTTGTAAAAAGTAAAAAAAGCATTGCAACGACTACAGAGTAGTCGCAACTTTGTAACAAACATACTAACGGATAGTAACTGGCTACAGAGTAGCCATACCTTTGTAACTAGTACAAAATGCATTGCATCGGCTACAGAGTAGCCGCAACTTTGTAACAAACATACTAACGGATAGTAACTGGCTACAGCGTAGC
>CALRKF020000056.1:0-22303 GCA_943367825.1 Chitinophaga pinensis | reverse complement strand
AGTTTTTGGTTGGAAGTTGGATGTTATTGGTTGGATGTTGGAGGTTGGAAGTTAGCCTTCAAATTGCAATAGGTTTAACTCTCTTGAATGTCTAAACCTCTAAACCTCTAAACCTCTAAACTTCTCAACCCTTAAACCTCTAAACCTGTCAACCTCTCTACCTCAACCTCAACCTCAATCTCAACCTCAACCTCTACCTAAAAAAACTCCCCTTAAAAAAGAGGAGCTAAATAGTATACTTAATAAATTCATTTCAGCATTCATTAAATAATCAACATGGCATCGCCATAGCTGAAGAACCTGTATTTATCTTTAATAGCTTTTTTATAAGCTTCCATCATCAGGTCGTAACCGGCAAATGCACAAGCCATAATCAGTAAGCTGGTTTTGGGCAGGTGAAAATTGGTTACCAACGAATCGGCAATATTGAAATTATAAGGCGGATGAATAAAATGATTGGTCCATCCTTCGGAAGGTTTAAGAAATTTTTCGGCAGTGAAAGAAGTTTCCATAGCCCTCATGGTAGTTGTACCGATACTGCAGATGCGATGTCCTTTTTCTTTGGCCTTATTCACGATGGCGCAAGCTGCTGCTTCGATGCGATAGTATTCAGCATCCATTTTATGTTTGCTCAAATCTTCTACTTCAATAGGGCGGAAGGTACCTAGGCCTGTATGCAAGGTTACTTCGGCAAAACGAACACCTTTAATTTCTAATCTTTTGATCAGTTCTTTACTAAAATGCAGACCTGCTGTTGGAGCTGCTACAGCACCTTCATGTTTTGCATAAACGGTTTGATAGCGTTCCTTATCTTCCTCATCGGGTTTGCGTTTGATGTATTTAGGTAAGGGGGTTTCACCTAAAAAGTCGAGCATCTGGCGGAAGCTTTCTTCTGAATCTTCCCAAAGAAAACGAATGGTACGACCGCGACTGGTAGTATTATCAATTACTTCTGCTACCAATTCATCATTCTCCCCAAAATATAGTTTATTGCCCACCCTAATTTTACGTGCAGGGTCAACAATTACGTCCCAAAGGCGATTGGGTTTGTTTAATTCTCTTAATAAGAACACTTCAATTTTAGCACCTGTTTTTTCCTTACGTCCATACATACGCGCAGGGAATACACGGGTATTATTTACTACAAATACGTCTTTGTCATCATAATACTCCATGATGTCTTTGAAGTGTTTGTTTTCAATTTGGCCGGTTTTACGGTGTACCACCATCATACGGCTGTCTTCCCTTCTTTTGGTAGGGTTTTGAGCAATTAAATTGAGCGGAAGGTCGAATCGGAACTGAGATAATTTCATGCAACGATAATTTAAATTGTTACATGCCGTGTACTTGGGTACTGAATGAATAGCCGCTGAAGGGCACTTATCATGTTACGGCATGATTTATATTTTTTAAGAAGTTGCAAAGATAAGGAAAATGAAGCCAGTAAAGGCATTTACTAGTATTTAAATATTAAAAGGGCCATGAGTAGGCGGGTAGCTTTAAAAACCAACAACAAGGTTTTTGCCGGGAATGGCTGCAATCAATTGTTGGGTGTATTCATTTTGGGGCTGGTAATAAATTTCATCGGCAGTTCCTGATTCAATGATTTTTCCTTTGTTCATCACCATTATTCGGTCGCATAAATAATGTACTACCGAAAGGTCATGCGAAATGAATAAGGCCGTAAAGCCAAATTCTTTTTTCAAATCGTTGAGCAGGTTCAATACTTGTGCCTGCACACTTACATCCAGGGCCGATACACTTTCATCGAATATTAAAAAGGAGGGATTCAATGCCAAGGCACGGGCAATGCATATACGCTGTCTTTGTCCTCCACTGAATTGGTGCGGATAGCGGTTATAGTGGTCAGGCGATAAACTCACTTTTTCCAGCATTTCGATGATCTGTTCTTTTCTCTGTTTTTTATCCTTCCCTAGCTCATGAACTTTTAATGCCTCCATAATGGCATCTCCAATTGTCAATCTGGGATTCAATGAACCATAAGGGTCCTGAAATACTATTTGCAAATCCTTTCTCAAATTTTGCAGGGCCGTTTCTTTATAATTGCTGAGTGCTTTTCCATCCAGGTAAATTTGCCCGGCTGTAATGGGAATTAATTGCAAAATAGCTCTTCCGAGTGTTGTTTTGCCACAGCCACTTTCGCCTACTAAACCAACTGTTTCGCCCTGCATGATATCAAAGCTTACATCGTCTACTGCCTTAAAAAAATCTTGTCGACGGCTAAATAGTTTTTTATGGAGGGGAAAATAAACTTTCAGTTGATCCACTTTTAATGCAATGTTTGTGCTAGTGTGCAACTTAGTCTCATTCGATGGATTCGATAAGGATGGGGGAACTTGTGCAGGCAGGTTGTCCATAAAATCTGCCACCACGGGCAATCTTTTTCCTTTTGTATTGGCAGCTGGCCTGCAGGCCAATAATGCTTTTGTATAAGGATGTTGGGGATTTTTTAAAATAGTTGTTGCATCTCCTTGTTCTACTAGTGCACCTTTGTAGAGTACGGCAATGCTATCAGCAATTTCAGCAACTATGCCTAAATCATGTGTGATCAATATTACGGCCATTTTATTTTGCAACTGCAATTCTTTGATCAGTTCCAAAATAGTTTGTTGTACGGTTACATCCAACGCCGTTGTAGGTTCATCTGCAATCAACAAAGCTGGTTCGCAACTCATGGCCATGGCAATCATCACCCTTTGTTTTTGGCCGCCGCTTAGTTGATGCGGGTATTTATTAACGATATTAACGGGGTCGGGTAAACGAACTTTTTCAAAAAGTTCAATTGTTTTTTCTTTGGCTTTTTGTTTTGATAGCTGCTGGTGTTCTTGGATGGCCTCCATCACCTGTTGCCCACAGGTAAAAACAGGGTTTAGCGAGGTCATGGGTTCCTGAAAAATCATAGCCACCCGGTTGCCTCTAATTTTTTTTATAGCTGCTGCATTGAGTTGGAGCAGGTTACTTTCAGTTTGGTGATTGTTGAAAATGGCTTCACCTGTAATCCTGGTATCGCTGGGTAATAATTGTAATAAAGAAAGCGCAGTTACCGATTTGCCACTACCGCTTTCTCCCACGATGGCCAATAATTCACCGGGTTGAATATTTAGATTGATTTGATTAACTGCCGTATGGAATCCTTCTCCGGTTTTGAATTGGATAGAAAGTTTTTTTATGGAAAGCAGTGGGGTCAATAATGCGTTTAATTTTTTATTCAGAAATAGGCTAAGGCAAAATTAAAATTTCAAGTGTCGCACGGTTACGCCGTTATTAATTAACTGTTTCAAAGAGTCGATGCCAATTTTCAGATGTCTTTCTACAAAAGCACCCGTTACTTTTTTATCGCTCTCTTCTGTTTTTACGCCTTCGGGAACCATGGGTTGATCACTGACAAGTAAGAGTGCACCGGTTGGGATGCGATTGAAAAAACCAACGGAAAAGATGGTGGCGGTTTCCATATCGATGGCATAGGCCCTTACTTTTTCGAGATAGTTTTTAAAATCCTCATCATGTTCCCAAACTCGTCTGTTGGTAGTATAAACAGTACCTGTCCAATAATCTGTTTCATATTCACGAATGGTGGTACTAATGGCTTTCTGAAGACTAAATGAAGGCAATGCTGGTACAATCGGAGGGAAGTAATCATTGCTGGTACCTTCTCCTCTCATGGCTGCAATGGGCAGAATCAGGTCACCAATGCTATGGCGTTTTTTTAGTCCACCGCATTTGCCCAAAAACAATACAGCCTTGGGTGATATTGCAGTGAGCAGGTCCATGACGGTAGCGGCACCCGGACTACCCATTCCGAAATTGATAATGGTAATATCATTGGCAGTTGCACATTGCATGGGGCGGTCTTTGCCAATAACGGGTACTTTGTTCCATTCGGCAAACATGTCGACATAATTACCAAAATTGGTCAGTAAAATATATTCGCCAAAATTTTCTAATGATTCTCCGGTATATCGGGGCAACCAGTTGTCTACAATTTCTCCTTTTGATTTCATGATTTCAATTTTAAAATAATTATCCAGCAGTACTTACTGGTACCTGCTTGTGTTGGTCAATCGAACCACTTATCTTTGATGCAAGCAGGTTAATTTTTAAAATTACAAAATTTGCTGCAGTTCGATGATTAAAATTGAATTCCCGCCATATCAACCCAGTATTAAAACAGAAGCAGGCAAAGAAATAATATTTGATTTCATACGAAAGCGTTGGGTGGTGTTGACCCCCGAAGAGTGGGTGCGGCAAAACTTCTTGCAATATTTGGTACAGGTTAAAAAATATCCTGCCAGTTTAATCGCTGTTGAAAAGGAAATTTATTTGGGGGAATTGAAAAAGCGGGTGGATATATTAGTGTATGACCGTCAGCAAAAGCCATTTATGATCATTGAATGTAAAGAAATGAATGTGCCATTGAACGAGAAAGTGCTGGAACAGGTATTGCGGTATAATCAAACTTTACAGATGCAATATATCCTTGTCAGCAATGGAGAAAATACGGTTGGATTTGAGATTACAGCTGCTGGTCCGATTTCGATTGATACAGTACCAGCCTATTGATAGTGTATAACAATTAAAATACCACATAAAAAAACCAGCAATTGCTGGTTTTTTTAAATATAGTGCTTGCTATTATTATGGGAAAATGCCCAGTTCATTGTAGCTGACAGCTACTTTGTTGATGGCACTAACGTAAGCGGCTGTACGCATATCAGGAATAGCAGGATTGTTTTTCCAAATTTCCATGATTTCGCGGGTAGCATTGATCATGGTTTCTTCCAAACCACTGTGTACCAAATCCTCTTCTTCTGGTCCGTGAATAATTAAGTTTTTATCTTTTTCATTGACGGATTTTCCGCTTAATTCTTCTATTTGGTTGATGATTCTGCCATTGAGGTTTTCAGCAAATCTTTTTTCCAAGCGACCGTAGCGAACGTGGCTCAAGTTTTTCAGCCATTCGAAATAACTAACGGTTACACCACCTGCATTTAAATACATATCAGGAACACAAAGTATACCTCTTCTGCTAAACTCCTCATCTGCTTCAGGTGTACAAGGTCCGTTGGCTGCTTCTCCTACAATTTTAGCTTTTACTCTTGGCGCATTTTCTCCGTTGATTACATTTTCAAGCGCTGCTGGAACTAATATATCACATTCTAATTCCAGTGCATCGGAGCTTTTTGCAAGGTTGGTAGCGCCTGGGAAATTAAGAATTGAACCTGTTTTTTTTCTGTGTTGGAATACATCTTCTTCGTTTAGACCATTGGCATTAAAAATAGCGCCTTCAAATTCGGCCAGTGCAATTACTTTGGCACCACCTTCACGGAAGAATTTAGCAGTATGGTAACCCACATTACCCAATCCCTGTACTACTACTGTTTTGTTTTCAACACCTACAGTCAATCCTTGTTTGGCCATAATATCTGGCATATTACAAACTTCGCGAATACCATAAAATACACCTAGGCCTGTAGCTTCTCTACGACCTCTAACACCACCTTGCGTAATGGGTTTACCAGTTACACAACCAGCTGCATCAATTTCACCTGGTTTGAGGGAAGCGTATGTATCTACGATCCAGGCCATTTCTCTTTCACCGGTTCCATAATCAGGAGCAGGAACATCGATGCCCGGGCCAATGAAATTTTTCTTTACTAATTCAGCAGTATAACGACGAGTGATTTTTTCGAGGTCATATACGCTGTATTTTTTAGGGTCGATGGTAATACCACCTTTTGCACCACCAAATGGTACGTTCACAATGGCGCATTTGAAAGTCATTAATGCAGCCAATGCCATCACTTCATCCAAGTTTACTTCGGGGCTATAACGAATACCACCTTTACAAGGCGCTTTGTGATGAGAGTGCTGCACACGATAAGCTTTTATTACTTCAATCTTACCATCCACCTTAACGGGGAAATGCATTCTTAAAACGGAATTACATTGTTTGATTTGATCCAGTAAACCGGAATCCCAAGTGGTAAATTTACCTGCTTTGTCAAAGCTTTTTTCTACACTTTGAAAAAAACTGTAATGTTTTTCTGCTGACATAAAAAATCTGATTTTTGTTTTTACAATCGTTGTTTATTTTAATATACGGGCAAGGCCCAACCGGCTGGCGGACGGTTTAGTTTTCTTTTTCAATTTTACTCAGCTTCCTGTCAATCAGAAAGGCATACAAAAAGAGTCCAATCAATATGGTGAGGCAAACTGCAACCACTACATAAATTTTCCCATTGTTGCGCATAGTGGCATCAAAACTTTCGTTGGTTTTGTCTTGGGCAAATGAAATGAATTGGAAGAGTAGGCAGCTAAGGGTTAATGATAGGCTCTTTATTGCGGGAGTGAAAAAATTATTTTTCATTTAATAATGATTTATCTGTTAGTAACTGCATTCGAATTCTCAAGGTAGCCAGCCAAACTGACAATAGGGTCCAACCAATAACAGCTGGATAAAAAACCATTCGCATGGTACTGTCCAAATCTTGTTGTGCATTCAAAGCAGGATTGCCACTATTGCTACCGGGCGCACCAGGATGCAGACTGCCCACCATTCTCGGGATAATCCAGATGCTGGGGAATAACATAACAAATGCGAAAATATTATACACAGCACTTACACGTGCTCTTTTATCAATATCCGTAAAACTGCCACGTAAAACAAAATAGGCACCATAAATTAATAAGGCGATAGCAGCTCCGATGAGTTTTGGCTCTTTTAATACAGACCCTAAACTTTGGCGTTGATCTGTTAACCAAGTATAGTTGGCCCAGATAGCTCCAGTGATATAACCAAGAATGCCCAAGTAAGCACCTACTGCTGCAAAATGCCTGGCTGAAATATCGTATCGATAATTGGTAGTCTTTAAATATTTAACACTGTACACAAAACTGATGATAAATAAAATCATCATCGCAAACCACATGCATACATGAAAATAAAGATTGCGGATAGATTGATGGATGATGGGAAGGTCTGGTACTTTCACCAGAAAGCCTGCTACAACCGTGTAGATCAGTAATGCGAGCGATAATATTTTCCACCAATTTTTCTTCACAGAGAAGATTCAAATGTTTTGAGTTGCAAAGATACGGAACTTATTAATTAGGAATCAAGCAAGGTGGATAAAACTTACTCTTTCCACAGAAATGGAAACAACACCACTGCCATCACAATTACAAGTAGGTCCAAGCCGCTAATCATAAAACATAAATTCATAACAGCACCTGGCCTAAACACTTCTGCAAAAGCAGCCTTGCTTAGTTTCATTAATATCATTAATTGCGGTAAAATTATAGGGAAACCCATGATGGCAATGAGTGCTGCATTTTGTTGGGCTTTAGCAGCAATGGCACTCATTAAAGTAAATACAAGACTTAAACTAATTCCACCCAATAAAACAATGCCCGTGAATTGTAATGTATTGGCAACGGGGTTGGATAAAAAGAAGAAAAATAACAATAAGCTAATACCACTCATTAAAATCATCAATAGTACATTATAGAGAATTTTACTGATGATGAAATCGGCTGGGGAGGCGATAGAATAAAAATATAATAATCTGCCTTTGCTTTCCTGTAAGAAACTTTTTGCCACGGCATTCACACATATAAATAATTGAATTACCCAGAATAGGCTATTCCATACCACAGCATCGGGCTTGTCAACCGATAAATACAACACAAATATTGTACTGGCAATATAAAGCAGGATGCCATAAAAAGTATGTTGCTGACGAAACTCCAGCAGGAGATCTTTCTTTAATAATTCTTTTACTTGGAAGGCTGCCATTGCCAAATATTTTTACAAATTGCCATAAAATTATCCACACAAAAAAATTTTTTTATACAATTAAGTGTACAAACTAGCGGTAAAGTCTTGTCTGCATTAACTTATAGGATAAAATACTTATGCACATTATTTTTACTACGTATTTTTACTGTTGCAGCATCAAAATAAAAATTCTATATTGCTTTTATTCAAAAACTAAATCAAAACCAATATGCGTAAACATTTACTAACAGTATTTGCCATACTGTTCAGTTGTGCATTGTATGCACAGAATCAATCCGTATTTAAAAACCCTGTTGTTATTACAGGAAGATTGGTAAAGATCACCAAGCCATTACGTGATTTTACTCCTGCCGACAAAGCCATCCCGGATGTGCGGGTACGCGATTTGGATGGTATCATCGGAAAGGATGAAGCATTTGAAGAAGGGGCTGAAGCTCCCTTTGGTGCCAATATCTTACAAGATCCAGCCTTGCAAATGCAGTATCCTAATCGTCCGCATGGTAATGGCATCACACCCGATAATGTAATTTCTGCCAATTTCAATGGTATTGGATACCAGCCATTGAATCCGCCCGATCCTACTTTATGTGTGGGACCTAATCATGTGATTCAAATGATCAATGGTTCATCTGGTGCTTTATTTAAAGTATTTAATAAAACCGGCGGACAAGTAGTTGCACAAACTTATTTGGATGCCATCACTGGTAAAGGTGGTTTGGGTGATCCTATCGCATTATATGATCAATTGGCCGATCGTTATGTGTTAACTGAATTCAACAATAAGCCTGAAACTGGTACGGAGGGTTTAACCTTTGCCGTATCTCAAACCAATGATCCTGCAGGAGCTTGGTATGTATATTTTTTCAGTACAGGTACCACTTTTCCCGACTATCCTAAATTCTCCGTTTGGCCAGATGCCTATTATGCTACTACCAATGATTTTGCTAATGCAACATCTTATTCTGGTTCTACAGTATATGCATTCGACCGTGTAAAAATGATTGCTGGAAATGCAACTGCTACCGTTCAGAAATTTACATTGGGTACTACCAATAAACATTTCTCTATGAGTCCTGTTTGTTTGGAAGGCACTAGTTTACCTCCAGCAGGTTCAGGTGGTTTAATCGCTTATATGGCTGATGATGCCTGGACGACCAGTACCGGTGATGTGGATAGTATTGGTTTATTTGAATTCAAAGTAAATTTCACTACGCCTTCTTTAACGAGTGTGGTTGCCAAATCATCTTTGGCAGTTACTGCTTATAAGTCGGATATCTGTACTACCACTAGGGGACAATGTATTACCCAATCTGGTAGCACCGTTAAGGTAGAAGCGCTTCATCAAAAAATAATGAATGAACCCATCTACCGTAATTTTGGTGGTTATGAGGGTATCGTATTATCGCATGTAGTGGATAAAGGAACCAACATTTCCGGTGTTCGTTGGTATGAATTGCGCAAGACTACTGGCAACTGGTCTGTTTACCAACAAAGTACTTATGCACCTGATAATACCCACAGATGGTTACCAGGTATTTGTTATGATGCTGCCGGTAATATCGGATTGGCTTATAATGTTTCTTCTTCTGCTACTGGATTTACGCCTGGGGCACGATACACTGGCAGAAAAGAATGTGATCCTTTAAATACCATGACCTATGCTGAATCTGTAATCATCGCCGGTACAGCTGCGAATAGCAGTACCCGTTATGGTGATTACAATCAATTGGTAGCAGATCCAGATGGTATTCGTTTTTGGTTTACCTGCGAATACAATGCGGCCAGTACCTGGAGTACTCGTATTGCTTCTTTTACATTGGATAATTGTACCCCTGCTTTGTGTGGAGATCCTGCTGGTTTAACAGCCACTTCCATCACGAATACAGGTGCTACTTTAAGTTGGACAGCTGTGGCCAGTGCTGTAAGTTATGATGTTGATTATAAATTATCTACTGCTGCTACCTGGACGAATGCAGCCACTGGTACTGCACTAACATCCGTTAGCGTTAGTGGTCTTACTCAAGGAACTTTATATGATTGGAGAGTACGCGCCACTTGTGCTGCAGGAAGCGGTAATTATGTGGGTGCGCAATTTACCACCACTGCACCTGCTAGTTGTAATGCGCCTGTTGGATTGAGTTCATCTGCCATTACATCCAGTTCTGCTACAATTAGCTGGTCTGCTGTAAGTGGTGCTGCTAATTATGATGTAGATTATAAATTATCTACCGCTACAACCTGGACCAATGCGGCTACTGCTACTACTGCTACATCTGTAGGATTAAGCGGTTTGGCTGTATCAACCTTGTATGATTGGAGGGTTCGTGCAAATTGCACTACTGTTGGACTAACCAGTGCTTATACACAAGCACAGTTTACTACAACGGCGGTTAGTACCTGTCCTGGTATTTATGATGTATCTACCAATGGTACTGCTGCAGGAGCTGCCACTATTCCTTTCAATACCGATATCAAAGGTTTGATTAATACCACCACCGATAATGATTTCTATAAGTTTGTCATTACAACTGGAGGTACTGCTACCATTACGCTGACTACCCTTCCTGCTGATTTTGATATTCGTTTGTATAGCAGCAATGGTACCACACAGCTGGCAATTTCTCAAAATGCAGGTACTACCAGCGAAACCATCAGTCGTACTTACACAGCTGGTACTTATTATGTAAAAGTATATGGGTATGCAGGTGCTAATAGCACTACTACCTGCTATACCTTGAAAGTACAATTGGGTACCGCAGCCAAACCAGAAATTGAACCAGTTGGTAATGGAATTGTAAAGGTTTACCCCAATCCGGTAAGTAATATTTTAAATGTTAGTGTACTGGGTCAAATCAGTCCTTCCGCCAGTTTACGCATCACCGATGTAGATGGAAAACTGATGCTTACCAAAGCACTGATCAATAATCCTCAGGCCATTGATATCAGCCAATTGCCTAAAGGAGTGTATATGATTAAGGTGAATAATAATGGAAAGGAAATTTCCAGTAAGTTCATCAAGCAGTAAAAATTTAATTACTGTATATTATAAGAAGGCCGTCCATATGGACGGCCTTCTTATTTATCAAAGGGAAGAAAATCTTATCCTTTTAACGCTTGTACCAAATCGGTATATGCTTTCATGGCATCTTCTTTTGTTTTGCCCTGCAAACTACTCCAGGCATCATGCTTTGCCTTGTTTACAAAATCAAAGGGATTGCTAGGAGGGTCGGTATTCACATCACCCTCAGTAGCTTGCTTGTACAATGAATACAATTTCAATAATGTTTCATTATCTGGTTTCTTGTTCAGTAGTTTGCTGTCTGCTACTGCCTGTTCAAATAATTGTTGTAGTTCCATATACTTAGTATTAATTTTTTACTGAATTGATATCTACCATCGAAATAGTATTTCCTTTTTTGTTGTTCTTCTTTTTCTTTGATTTAGTTGTTGGACAAGGAATATTGGGTTCTCCTGCATTCATTGCATTGGGGTCAAAGGTTTTTAACTGGGCCTTGTTATTGAGCGATTCAGTCATTTTGACAAAGGCTTTTTGTACTTCATCCAATTTGGTAACATATGCACTCCGCCCATGGGTGCCTACTACTAATTCATTATCGCGTTGTTGAATAGCAATATCGTGAACGGGTACACGCGGTAAATGACTGCTCATCGACATAAAGGTTTTACCCATATCAAAGCTGGCATATAAACCATTGTCGGAGCCTACATACAATATGCTCTCTTTTTTTGGATCCTCTTTCACAACATTCAAAGGTTCTGAAGGCAAGTCGGTTCCCAACTGAAACCAGCTGTTACCATAATCTTCACTCATCACTAAGTAAGGAAGAAAATGATCGTTGCGATAGCCATTCAAAGTGGCATATACCCTGCTTTCTTTGTATTGAGAAGGCATTACCCTGCTAATATATAGTCCAGTGGGTATTGATTTCAGGTTTACATTTATTTTGTTCCATGTATATCCGCCATCCTTGGTAACCTGTATGTTGCCATCATCAGTGCCAATGTAAACCAACCCAAATTTCAAAGGAGATTCTACAACGCTGGTGATGGTTCCAAAAGGTATTTTGCCTTCTTTTTTTCCATTGCTTAAATCGCCACTCAGGGTTTCCATTTTTTCTCCTTTATTCAGGCTGCGATGAAATTTATTACTGCCATAGTAAAATACATCCTGACCATGTTTACTCAGCCAAATAGGGGTTTGCCAATTGTAGCGCAATTTGGGTTCACCCAAATCATGCATGGGATGTATACTTACCCCTCTGCCTCCATCTGTACTTCTTCTGCTATAAAATCCAAATTGAAATCCACTGTAAACTGTTTTATTATCTCTTGTATCTACCTGTACCTGCATACCATCGCCTCCACCAATACCTTTCCAATTGTAGGCATCGGCACCCTCTTCTTTTTCGCCATCTTCTTCATCATCGGAAGGGTTATTATTTAATCGGCTACTTCCAAACCAGGTGCCATTGTCTTGCAGGCCACCATATACATTATATGGTTTGGCATCATCAGTTGCAATATTGTAAAATTGCCCAACAGCATTGTTATTTACTTTAAACCAGTGCTTGCCATAATCATAGGTGATATTACAGCCGCCATCATTACCGGCAATCCAATGGCCATCACGGTTAGGATTGATCCAGCAGGCATGCCAATCGGGATGTGTTGCATTCTTATCTGTAGAACTGAAGGTATTGCCTCCATCATTACTGTAGATGCAATTAAAGCCCAGTACTACTACTTTGTTTTCATCTGTAGCAGACAAGCTTATTTTTGCAAAATAATAGCCATAGGTATTGAATGTATTAATCTCTTTACTATTAACTTTCTTCCAGCTTTGTCCACCATTGTCCGAACGGTATACTTCACAGCCAATTATGCCAGCATTTTGAAATCCATCATCGGCCACTAACCAATCATAAACAGCGGTTGGTTTTACTTTATCATTGCGAATGAGCTCTTTTACACTAGCAGACCGGTACTTTGCATCAAAGCCATTTTTGATTAAAAAACTATCCAGTTTTTTATCATTCAATTGTTCGAAGTTTTCCTTACTGATATTTTTAAAATCATCTAATTGGTATTTGCTACTATCTGTTTTTTTCTTGGCTGTATCAGGTTTTAAATTATTATTGTCAATTACCGCGTAAATAATAGAAGGGTTTTTCTGAAATACAGCGAGGCCAATCCTGCCCAATTTTTCGCCAGCTGCAAAACCTGAATTGGGGTCACTGATCAATTTCCAGGTATTGCCAGCATCGATACTTTTATAAATACCGGAAGTTTTGCCACTTTCTTTCCAGTCCCATGCACGCCGCTCGCGATACCATGCACTTGCATATAATACATCCGGGTTTTTAGGATTAATATCCATATCCACCACACCTGTATTTTCATCTATAAATAATGTTTGTTTCCAATTGAGTCCCCCATCGGTTGTTTTATAAACACCTCTTTCTTTATTGGCAGAGTACAAGTGGCCCAATACTGCCACCCATGCAGTATTATTATCAGTGGGATGTAATAAGATTTTTCCAATATGATGACTCTCCGGCAAGCCCAGGTATTGCCAATGCTTACCGTTGTCGGTACTTTTGTACACCCCAACGCCACTATAAGAAGAGCGACTACTATTTACTTCACCCGTACCTACCCAAATGGTCTTTGTTTGGTCTGTCTGGCCGGGTATTGGCCAATGCACTGCTATATCTCCAATAGAAAATGCATCTTCTTTGTCAAAAATGGGTTGCATACTTTGTCCATTGGTGTTGGTATAAAACAATCCACCGCTGGCATAAGCAACATAAAATTCGGTGGGGTCATAGGGGTTGGCATCTATATCCACCACGCGGCCATTCATCTGAACCGGACCAATATTTCGGAAATTAATATTTTTTAATAAGGAGTTTTCCTCCAATGATTTTCTTTTTTGCAAGCCATTCATTCTGTCGGCCGCAGTGGTAGGCTTTACTTGTGCCTGCAAGAAATTAACATTTAATAAAAAAAGGAAAACAGTAAATTTGGTAATCAATGACAAGTTTTTATTGCCATTGGTAACGAGTTTTTGAGCAATCGCATAAAAACAAATTAGGAGTAGGAGTGCAACTAACATATAAAAAAATTGATGATGAAATTAATTCCGACAAGCCAATATTTAAAAGTACTGCAATTCAGTTTATTGTTGGCAGTAGGCAGCTTGTTTTTGATGAACGGGCAAGCTCAAAGTTTTCAGCTAACCGAGCAAGGCGATACCCTCAACCATACCGATAGTAAAGGATTGAAACAAGGCAAATGGATTATTCATGTGGATGAAATTAGGGGAGAGCCTGGTTATGAAGAAGAAGGACTTTTTAAAAACGGCAAGAAAGAAGGCGTTTGGCGTATTTATAATTTGAATAATGATTTAATTGGAATGGAGAATTACCGTTTTGGTGGTAAGGATGGTATTCAACAATATTTTACCTACTTGGGCGACATGATTCGGGAAGAAAGTTGGAAAGGATATAATCCAGATGCGCCTTATGATACCATTGATGTATATGGAGCAGGCAATGGCGAAATTGTAGACCAAAAAATTGTAAAGGCCGAGCAATACAGTGTAAAGCATGGAGAATGGAAATATTTTGAGCCGGGTTCAGGCAGGATAATTAAAGTAGAAAAATATGATCGGGGATTTCCTGTTGTGGCTAATGCAAATGCCAATACAATTGCAACGCCTGTTGAGAAAAATAAGAAAGTAGATAAAACCCCTGAGATGTTGGAATGGGAGAAAAAAAATAAAGGAAAGAAAAAGGTTGTTCGCGATGGAAGAACCGGCGGTTGAGGAATGAACAAAAAAAAATAAGGAACTATTTAGTTCCTTATTTTTTTATATGCTTGATTTATTTTACTGGGGTTATGCTGATGGCACATCCACCTCCGGGTGCTAGTGCCAAACTCAATACCATTTTACTATCTACCACTTGTTTGGTTATTTTATATGCTGCCGGATTTTTTTCATAATGCGCATCAGCAGCATCGGCATAAATGGTAGCATTGTATTTTTTACCAGGGTCTAAAAAATTCAAATTTACTGTGGCGGTCCTGCTGTTTTCATTGGTAATGGCACCCACAAACCAATTATTAGTTCCCTTTGCTTTTCTGGCTTCTGTGATATATTCTCCAGGTTCGGCTTCTAAATATTTGCTATCATCCCAATCCACGGCCACATCTTTGATGAATTGGAAGGCATCCATTTTTTGCTCATAAATTTCAGGCATATCGGCTGCCATTTGCAAGGGGCTACAAATAGTAACATATAATGCCAATTGTTTTGCAAGTGTAGTATGAATGGTTTCTTTTTTATCCTTGTTCCAATAATTCAATTCCAATTGGAATATACCAGGCGTATAGTCCATTGGCCCTCCCATAAAACGGGTAAAAGGGAAAATGGTTTCATGCCTTGGTTTATTACCATCGCTCCATGCATTGAACTCCATGCCCCTGGCTGCTTCACAAGCCAACCAATTGGGATAGGTTCTGCTCAATCCGGTTGGGCGAACTGGTTCATGTGCATCCAACATGATTTTATAACTGGCTGTTTTTTGCGCCACTCTTACATAGTGATTGACCATCCACTGTCCGTCGTGGTGCTCGCCTCTTGGAATGATATGTCCCACATAACCTGTTTTCACTGCATCGTATCCAAATTTTTTCATGAAGCGGTAGGCTGTATCCATCTGTCTTTCATAATTGGTAACAGAGCCGGATGTTTCATGGTGCATGATCAATTTTACTTTTTTAGAAGCAGCATATTTTTGTAATCCTTTCACATCAAAGTCGGGATATGGCGTTACAAAATCAAATACATTCTCTTTAAACTGACCGAACCAATCTTCCCATCCAACATTCCATCCCTCTACCAATACCCCATCAAATCCATTCTTGGATGCAAAATCAATATAGCGTTTAACGTTGGCCGTTGTTGCACCATGTTTGCCAGTAGGCTTTAGGTTATTGGCATCGAAATTGGTGGCGTTCTGACTGCCGGCGTAGTCCCAGGTAGATTTACCTACATGCATTTCCCACCAGATACCAATGTACTTGGTTGGTTTAATCCAACTGGGATCTTTTATTACCGAAGGCTCATTCAAATTTAAAATAGTGTGAGAGGCTAAAATATCGGTTGCTTTATCTGATACAATAATTGTTCTCCAGGGTGTTTTGGCAGGTGTTTGCAAATAGGCTTTATTGCCCAGAGCATCTGGCACCAGGGTAGAAGTAAGTGTATAATTGCTTTTGTCAATCATTAAGTTCATGGCAGGATAATTGACCAGGGCTGCTTCGTGAATATTGATATAGAGTCCTTCTGCAGTTTTTAACATTAATGGAGTTTGTACGGCATTCTTATCAATAAACTGATGGCCATAGATATTGGCGCCATATTTGGGGTCTTCTGCATCCACTTCATTTAAATTACTCACCACCGGACTGAATTCATTGCTATCATAATCTCCCGGAATCCAAAAGGCTTTGTGATTACCTGTCAAATGAAACTGTGTGGATTCATCCGAAACAATAAAATGCTGAATGCTTTTCTGTTCAGGAAATTCGTAGCGGAATCCTACGCCGTCATCAAATACTTTAAAAACAATATGGTAGGTAATAGGGTTTTCGTTTTTCTGGGTAAGCGTAACCGTTAGTTTGTTGTAATTGTCTCTTATTTCTTTTACGTCTCCCCAAACAGGTTTCCAGGTAGTATTACTGGACGTTTTATCCATTTTCACAATACTTAGATTATTTCTTAATGTTGGGAATACAGTCAGGTTCAAGGTTTGTTTCAGGTCCAATCCCATTGCAGAAGGCAACATGACTGGCTTCGCCTGAAAATTCACTTCATACATGGGTTGCCCCTTATCATCCAGCCAAAAGCCAAGCGAAATATTTTTGTTGGGTGAATAAACGATTGTTTTGTCTTGGGCGAAGGATGTTTGAGTAACCAGTAGTACCAATAGGACTAGCAGCCATTTTCTTAATAGCATATCGTTGTGTTTTAGATAGTAAATGTATTAATTGTTGTGTAAATAATACACAATTATTATTCTGGGTAGAAAAATCGCTTAAAATACAAGAGTTGGTAGGGGATGGAGTTTTTCCAATAGTCCCAATTGTGTTCCCCAGGGCGTTCTGTATAGGTATGGGGAATTCCCAGACTATTCATTTTTTGATGCAAGTGTCGGTTGCCTTCGATGAAAATATCTTTATTGCCGCAATCAAAAATTATTTTAACTGGGCTATTAGTGTATTGTTCAATCAGATTAATCACGGTCATATCATGCCAGTTGGCGGCATTGGTAATTGTATCACCAATTCTTTGCATGATTTCGAATTTGGCCTTGCTTTGGCCAAGATCCACACCTCCACTTATACTTCCTGCTGCTCCAAAAATATTGGGGTGCTTCAAGGCAAGATATAAAGCACCATGACCACCCATGCTTAATCCTGTAATCGCTCTTCCTTTTTTATCGGCAATAGTGCGGTAATGGCTGTCAATAAATTGTATGAGTTCTACTGCAATATGTGTTTCGTAGCGATAATTGCTATCGACCGGGCTATCGAAATACCAACTGCCAATATTGCCATCGGGACATACAATGATGGTTTGGTAATCATCTGCATAGTTTTTGAGTGCAGGTACTCTTATAATCCAATTGCTGTAACTACCTCCATAACCATGTAAGAGGTACACCACTGGAAATATTTTTTTCTTTTGGGTATACGTATTTGGTTTGATGACAACGGCTTTGATGATTTTATGCATCGATGCACTATTAATGAGTACCGTATCAACTGAACCTGCCTGAATTTTGGTGACTGTTAAAATCAAACAACAAAAAGGCAGTAGCATTTTTTTTATAGCGTTTGTTAGCGACAACATGTAGGTAATTTGAGGGTTAAAAAAAACCTGTAAGCTTTTCAAACTTACAGGTTTTTAAAGAAAAATAAAGGGATTAATTTTTTATCTCACGCTGCATTGGATTACCTGTGCTGCCTCCGCCACCTCTGGGGCCTCTGCCACCGCCTCCACCGCCTTTGAATAATTGAAATTTACTAGGGCTGCTAATAGCAGGCCAGCTATTATTCTTTTCATTGATATCCGCGGTTTCGCGCATAGGATCTAGTTTAATACTTACCACTTCCTGATCCTTGATAAATGCTTTTGTTACTTTGTTTTCATTTTTTCTCCAAATTTGAACAGGAATACGATCTATTTCTTTGCTGCCATCCTTATAGGTCCACTCAATAATGATTGGCATTACCAATCCTCCTTTATTGCTAAAGGTTAATTCATAAATATTTTTATTACCTGCTAATGCTATTTTTTGTTCTGTTGTAAAAGTATCAATAACAGGTGCTGGAATAGTAATTTCTACAGGGGTGCTATCCACTTTTGCTAAGCCACGGTCGTAGTTCCAGTAAAAATCTCTTAGGGAAAGATCCGCATCAGTAGCAAATATTATTTGCTTGTCATCTCTATTTCTACTTTTGCTGATATCATCAAAAGAATTAAGATTTGGTTTAGTCAATGATTGTTTGATTACATTATTACCTGCGTTCATTCTTGGAGCGCTGGCTTCTGTATTTAATACAGCCCATTTAACAGTATCCAACGAAATATCTACAGGATCGGTATTGTAAAACCAACCACGCCAGAACCAATCCAGATCCTCGCCACTGGCATCTTCCATTGTTCTGAACAGATCAGCAGGAGTAGGGTGTTTGAAAGCCCATCTTCTTGCATATTCTTTAAAAGCATAATCAAAATTAGTTCTGCCGATGATGGTTTCTCTCAATATATTTAACCCAGTGGATGGTTTACTATAGGCATTGGGGCCAAATTGAGCAATGTTTTCACTATTGGTCATAATTGGTTCCAACTGATCCTTGGGTAATTTCATATAATCTACAATCTTATATGCTGGCCCTTTGCTCACAGGGTATTTATTGTCCCATAGTTCTTCTGCTAAGTATTCGCAATAGGAATTGAGGCCTTCATCCATCCATGTCCATTGTCTTTCATCGCTATTGATAATCATTGGGAAGAAATTATGGCCCACTTCATGAATCACCACGCCTAACATGCCATTCTTGGTGCCCTCGCTATAAGTGCCATCTTTTTCGCACCTGCCAAAATTGAAACAAATCATCGGGTATTCCATACCGTTAGCTGCTTCTAAACTTTGTGCAACCGGGTAAGGATAGGGAATAGTAAAATGGGAATAGGTTCTGATAGTATGTGCCACTGCCTTTGTGCTGAATTTTCTGTACAGGTTATAAGCTTCTTTTCCATAAGCACTCATGCACATTACTTTTTTACCTTCTACTGTTATTGGCATGGCATCCCAAACAAATTTGCGACTGCTTCCCCATGCAAAGTCACGCACCATGTCGGCTTTAAAAATCCATGTTTTTTTATTACTTGACTTTGCCTTTTCTCTTGCAGTTGCTTCTGCCAATGTTACTACTTCTGTAACATCTTTGGCGGTTTGTGCTTGATTCCATCTTTTTAATTGAGCCGGACTTAATACTGCAGCATAGTTTTGACATTGACCAGTACCCATCACTACGTGGTCGTCGGGTACCGTCATAGAAACTTTGAAATTGCCAAATGTGAGCGCAAATTCACCCGATCCTACAAATTGATGGTTCTGCCATCCTTGAAAATCACTGTATACACAAAGACGAGGATACCATTGCGTCATGGTAAATAGGTAGTTGCCATCTTCTGCGAAATATTCATAGCCACCACGGCCACCCATACTCATACGGTCTGGTATAAAATAATACCAATCTATTTTGAAAATGAATTGCTGACCAGGTTTTAATACGGTTGGTAACTCAACACGCATCATGGTTTTATTGATGCTGTATTTTAAATCTTTGCCACTTGCATCTGTAACTTTTAGTATTTTATCGCCGAATTTATCGGTCTTATCTTCTGCTGCAAAACTAGCTTCACCATAACGTTGCTGCATGGTACTACTATTTTGATAACCCGAGTTATCGACTTTGCTGTGCTGGTTTTCGTCTAGTTGAATCCATAAATAAGTAAGTTGATCCGGACTATTGTTGAAATAGGTGATTGTTTCCTTACCATTCAAGCGAAAATTTTTTCATCTAATTCGCAAACGATATCGTAATCACATCTTTGCTGCCAGTATTTTGGCCCAGGAGCGCCGCTGGCTGTACGGTATTCGTTGGGAGTAGGCAATATGGTGCCTAATTGTTCAAAGCGATTGCCATGATTGCTACCGGGGTTATTGCGAATATCCTGTGCTTGCACAAAGACAAAAGACAATACCAATAATGCAAAAGCGATTAATTGTTTCATTTGTATTTTTTAATAGTGAACGTTTCGGATTTATTTATTTGATAATGCTTCTATTAATTTTATTAAAATGGCCACCTGTCCAACATCATTCTAAAGGCAATGTAAAAGCTCAACACGTTAATGGTCCATACCCACCATTTTCTTTTGAAGGAAAAATTGGTTTTCCAAACCAGGTTTAAAACTACATTCAATTTTGTGACTAATAGCAGACTTGTTAATAAAATGATGGTGACCACTACTATTTGTCCTAGTTCCAAGCCAACATTAAAACCAAACAAATCCCAACCTATTTGTTGATCTTTTGCCATCATAAATCGAATAGTATTGGCAAAGCCCATTCCATGAATTAGACCAAATACCAATGCCAATAAATAGTTGAACCGCAGCTGCTTATTATCATAATCTCTTTGGGCTAGATTGAAAATAGCGGTACTTACAATTGTACATGGAATCAAGAATTCAACCCACTTGTCGGGGATGCGTATTACTTCATATACCGCCAATGCCAACGTGAGAGAATGACCGATGGTAAAGGCGGTCACCAATACCAATACCTGCCGCCAGTTTTTTATCAAATAAATAGAAGAAAGCACTAGTATAAACAACAAATGATCCAATGCCTCCCAGCTTATGATATGTTCCCAGCCTGTAGAAAAGTAAAATTTAAAATCGCCCATTTTGTTTTAAAAATAAAGCAGACTTTTGTATTCATGAAATAAAATCAATCAATGGTAACAATATTATTTAAGTGGCTAATCCTCTTATATTCATTTAATGGCCAGTTTGTACAAAATTCTATCAATGGAGTTCAGTTACATCCTGTTTTTATGAGTGTTACGGAAATTGAACACAATGCGAAAAGTAAGAGTCTGGAGATTAGTTGTAAGATATTTACAGATGATTTTGAAAAAACGCTGCGGACGAAATATAAGGGCATTGTCGACCTTATTCATCCTGCTGACAAAGCGGTCATGGATAAATTGGTCAGCAATTATGTGTTGCAGCATCTTCAGATAATTGTTGATGGGAAGCCTGTAAACTTAAAGTATATTGGTTATGAAATTATCGAAGAGGGCGTGGAGAGTTATTATGAAGTTCCTGAAATTGCCACTGTTAAAAAACTAGAAATTACAGATAATATTTTATATGAATATAAATCGGAGCAAATCAGTATTATTCATGCTATAGTAGGAGGTGAAAGGAAAAGCACTAAATTGAATAATCCAGAATCGAAAGTAGTACTGCAGTTTTAATCGGATTCTAATTCTCCTTTTATTTTATCCGATATATTTACCAGCAACTTGTCTATGCGTTGACCATCCATATCGACGATTTCAAAGCCAAATCCCCTCCATCCAAATGTTTCTCCTGTTGCAGGAATATGTTCTAATTCATGCAATACAAAACCTGCCAAAGTATCAAAATCATGGTCATCCTGATCTATCCAGTCTGTTTTGTCGAACCGGCTCAGAAAATCATAAAAAGGTATTTGGGCATCCACCAGAAAGCTACCGTCCGCTCTTTCCACAATTTCATATTCATCCTGCCCAGTCTGCGGAACATCTCCCACAATGGCTTCCATGATATCATTCAGCGTTATCATTCCCTCCAAAGTGCCGTATTCATTTACTATAAAACAGGAGTGGATTTTAGTGTCCTTGAATTTTTCTAATAGCTGATAGGCGGTATTATTTTCGGGTACGAATAAAGCAGGCTTCATGATGTCTTTTAAAACAACATTTGAAGAGGCTTTTAAAAGGTCTTTGATATTGATAATGCCTTTAATTTCATCTACTGTTTCATCACAAACGGGGTAGCTTGAATAGATGATATCTTCAAACTTTTCTTTAACAGATTGTACCGTGTCTTGCATCGATAACCAAACAATATCAGTTCGATGTGTCATGAGGGAAGTAATATTCCTGTCACCAAGATGAAATACCCTTTCAATAATTTCTTTCTCCTCTTCCTCAATAGTGCCATATTCACTTCCTTCTGTAATCATGGCCTTTATTTCTTCTTCTGTAACAGCACTGTCAGTAGATTTTTTAATATTGAAAAGTTGGAAAAAAAGGTTGCTGGTTTTATTC
>CALRKF020000055.1:0-22452 GCA_943367825.1 Chitinophaga pinensis | reverse complement strand
TGGCGCCATAAGAGTTGTTAGGAAACAAACCCGATTTTACATTCCCTACTCTCCAAAAACGAGTAAAGGAATGCTCTGCAGCAATAAAGAAATCTATTTTACGGAATTTAAATACACTTTGTATCCAGGCACTGGCTTTTTTGATATTAATATCGTAATTGTAACCAAACTTATCTCCTACGCCTAAAATGCGATTGGGGTTATTCACATCATTTTGTGTTGCATAAGGATCCGTACCAAAGTCTCTTTCAGCAAATTGATTTACATCCACATAAAAATCGCCACCCAACAAATCGTTCACTGTCTTATAATAACTATTCTTCTGTGATTGATAAGTAAGCCCAGCACTAAAATCAACATTTTCTGCAAGAGATGTATTTAAAGTAGTATTGAAATTATAGCGAGTAGTGCTAGTGGTTCTTTCTTCTACTATATAACGGCTACGCCTACCCGTAACATTATTGCCTAGAATACCGTTGGCATTATATACAGTACCAATGGCGCCATAATTAGCATTGTAAAGACCATCCCAATTAATCTGACGTTTATTTACATCATTCAACAATGCTTTTCTAATTTGCTCAGCCAACATTGGTTGCTCATCATAGTAACTAGGTAAATACCTGTAATAATCTGGCCTGGGATCTGGTGCATTGTACCAATCAAGCCCTGTTACACTGCGCTTACCAACACTAGCACTGGCTGCAGATAATAAAGTAGTTCGCTCATTCACTTTCCATTCGTGGGTGAAAATACCAATGGGTTGAAAGGATTTTGCCACACTGGCATTTCTTTTCTTTCCATTTTGATAACCCCAGAATGGATTATAATAATTGGTTCCTGCGATATCTATCATTTCTTGTACAGAAGATCCCTGACGACCATTTTCGGTGGGTGTTGCAAAGGCAACAAAAGATAATAAATGACGATCATTGATTCTTTTATCAATTCCCATATAAAAGGACCATCCATCATAATAAGTACCATCGGTATATCCTTCACCTGCCCAACGACGGCTACCACTAACACTAAATGCCCAACCTTTTTTATTCAAACCGGTTGAATGCGTAAGCATGGTACGATAGGTATAATTTCGATTGCTGAAAGCCTGATTAAAACTCGTTTGCTTTCTTTGACGACTGGCTCTGGTATCCATATAATTCAAACCACCTAAATCGCCAAAAGCATAAGTGGTTGGTCGCAAACCAAGGGTATTATCCCTGTTTCTCAAGACATCATTTAATCCTCCCCATAATCCAAAAGGAGTGAAACCATTATCTAGGTTTTCCATGGGTGCGCCATTCATATAAGTACCAAAAAGGTCATTATCATAACCACGTATACGGAATCGTACGGCACTGAATTTAAAAGTAGCGGCATTGAAGAATGGATCTCTGCCCGCACTTAACTGACTGGAGATATTCTGAGCACTACCATCTTGCATATCATTTTCATCCAAGGTAACAATGGGTATATTATCACCAATGGCTTCTTTAACTTCTTCCACTGTGGCGGTATCTGGAACTGGTGTTACTTGTGAAAAGACATTGCTTGTAAAGTATAGGGAGAGGGAGAGCAAAAGCAATCCGGGGTTTAATTTTCGCAGCATAATCTGTTTTTAAAAGGAGCACAAAGTTAGACTAAAAGCTGCATTAGCACACTGTTTTTAATAACAAATAATTACCAGCATATTAATTTTATATTAACCCACATTCAATACCTTTGAAGCTTATTTTAGCACATGAAAAAAATCTTCTTTTTTACCGTTTTGTATTTGTTTTTTGCTATTCCTTCTTTTGCACAAGCAGGGAAATACAAAGTGTCTTTTATAGGCTTTTATAACCTTGAAAACCTGTACGACACCATTAATGACCCTTATAAAGATGATGAAGAATTTTTGCCCAACAGTGAAAGGCAGTATAATGGTAGAATTTATTTTGAAAAAATAAATCATATGGCAGATGCCATATCTCAAATTGCCACCGATATTAATCCTGATGGCTTGGCTTTATTGGGTGTTGCTGAAATTGAAAATGACACTGTATTAAACGACCTCATTAAATCAGAAAAATTAAAGAACCGCAAATTAAAATACGTACATTATAATAGTCCTGATGTTAGAGGAGTAGATGTAGGATTGATTTATAATCCAAAATACTTTAAACCCTTATACAGCGCTCCTTTTTTCACTCAATTACCCGGCGGAAGTAAGGATTCCTATTTTACAAGGGATGTTTTATATGTTAAAGGAATTCTAGATGGCGATACCATACATGTATTTGTCAATCACTGGCCTTCCCGTTCGGGAGGCGAAGAAAGAAGTATTCCTGCAAGAGCCGCTGCCGCAAAGGTTTCTAAAATAAGGGTGGATAGTTTAACAGCTATCAATCCGAATGCAAAAATTATCATCATGGGCGATTTGAATGATGACCCTATCAGTCCGAGTGTTACCAAGGTTTTAAATGCCAAGGGAAAAGAAAAAGATGTAGCCCCCGGCGGACTATTTAATCCCTGGGTAGATATGTACAAAAAAGGAATTGGTACCCTGGCTTACCAGGATGCCTGGGGACTATTCGACCAGATTATTATCAGCAGTGGCTGGTTGAGCAAAGAGCAAACTGGTTATTACTATCAAAAGCCAAGCATTTTTAATAAGGAATTTCTAGTGCAAAAAACAGGCAAATTCAAAGGCTATAGTAAGCGCTCCTGGGATGGAATGACTTACAATTACGGGTACAGCGATCACTTTCCCGTTTATATTATGCTGCTTAAAAAAATACCATAAGCCAGCCAAGTTTTCCTGCCTTCATACCATCTCCATTATTGCTACTTTAAATTTACATTAAGTGGATAAAAAGCAGCAAGGTTTTTGGCGTGCAGCCAATATTATCAATTAGTTTTGTATTTCAATTAAAAGTATGATTATGAAAAAACTCTTTACTAAAAAATCATTACTACTAAGTCTTTTGATTTTTTCAATTTCTTTTGTTAATTCCCAATCCTTATTGATTCAGGACTTCTCTTTTTCGGGAAACTTAACTGCTAACGGTTGGACAGCCGTAACTGCTGGTGCCGGAACTAATCCGATTGCTACAACAACTGGATTAACTTACACTGGCTTTCAGAGTAGCGGAGTAGGAAATGCTGCTTTAGTTAATAATTTAGGAGGAGAGGATGATAATATCACTTTCACTAATCAAACTACAGATGGTCAAAATATTTATTATTCGTTCTTGGCGAATGTAACAGATGCCGCTGCTACGAAATCAGGGGATTATTTTATACATATTGGTTCTGGTGGAGGAACTGGTTTTTCTTTATTCGCTGCACGTGTTTTTGCTAGAATTACTGCTTCCGGAGTTAATTTTGGATTAAGTAATACTTCAACAGCAACTTATGGTACTACAAATTTTTCAAAGAATACCACTTATTTGATTATTGTTAAGTATACCATTAGTGTAGCAGGAAATGACCCTGTTTCAATGTGGGTACTCCCTTCAGGTGTACCTAGCTCAGAAGCCACCGCAGGCACACCTGAATTAACAATTTTAACAACAGCTGGTCAAAATTCAATTAGTGCAATCGCATTAAGACAAGGTTCTGCCACCAATTCTGTACAAACAATTGTGGATGGTATTAATGTCGGCTTAACATGGGCAGATGTTACACCTGGATCCGCAGCAACCGCTACAATTACCGCAAATGGTAGTATCAGTAATCTTACCACAAATTTTGGTAGCGCATCAACAACCCAAACCTTTACTTTAGCTGCAGTAAATTTAAGCCCTGCCACTGGCAATATTACCATCACTCCTTCTGCAAATGTGGAGATATCTTTCAACAATAGTACTTTTTATACCACAGGCCAACCCATAGGATATACAGCAGGCACAATTGCTTCTACTCCTGTGTATTTTAGAATTGCAAATACTGCGGCTCAGGGTTCATTTACCGGAACTGTTACCTGCAGTGGAGGAACCGCTCCAGATGCTACTGTAAATATCTCAGGTGGTATTGTACAAAATTATTATAATACTAAAGCTAATCTTGGTTTAACCAACCTGGGCACCTGGAGTACCACTACAGATGGTACAGGTCCTTCACCAAGTAATTTCACTAATGCTTATCAGTACTTCAATATTACCAATCAAACCAATGCTAATTATACCGGTGTTTGGGATGTTAGCAATGCTGGTGCCAATTCAAAAATCATTGTAGGTGATGGTATAGCAGCAACAACACTCACTGTTTTACCCGGTGTTGATTCTATTACATCTGCTTCAAGAATTGATGTGCTAAACAATGCCAACTTAGTAATTCAAAATAACAGAAGACCCTTCCTTAATACTCTTGCCACAGGTAGTACCGTTGATTATGCACAAACAGGTTTAACCAGTAGCGATACCATTAGGGTAGCTTCCTTAACTTATCATAACCTTAAACTAACAGGCGGCATTAAGGTATTATCAAGTGGCACCACTACCGTTAAAGGAAATTGGACAGTAGACAATGTAGTTAATTTCAATGGTGCTCCTTCCCCATTCAGTACATTAAGTGCATGGGGAGATGTAACCTTCCAGAATGGAAGTACTTTCGAATCTGTTGCAACTGGAGATGGAAACCGTCTTACACTTACCATGAATGGAAATGCTGGCTTGCAGAGTATCAATGGCAATGGTGCAGAGATTATGCTTTTCAGATTAAAAAGAGATACTACCACCACAGACGATGATATTATTCTTGGTGCCAATACCAATTTGACACTTGGTAATGGTTCAGGAGGAGGCCTTCAGTTAACACAGGGTGCTGCCACTGCCACCACTTTATTTTTGTCATCTACCAATACACTCAAATTAACAAAAGCTGCTGTAGCTACTGCAACAGCTTTAGGAAAATTAAATACCACTAATTCAAATATAATAGTTGAAAAATCCCTCGGTACTACTGCTAATGCTGGCACCCTTCGTTTTGCTGCAGGTTCAACATTAAATAATGTCACCGTCAATTTTGACCCTGCATTTGCAAGAGACTCTATTACTATTGCTGATAATGTTACCATCAACGGTGCATTGACACTTACAAAAGGTAAATTGGTAGGTCCTTCAGGTTCCACCATTGACCTATCCTCTTCAGCAACTGTATCTGGTGCGTCTACTAGCTCATTTGTAGATGGCAAATTGAAAAGAACAGGTTCTACAGCTTTCACATTCCCGGTAGGAAAGGGAAATAAATATGCTCCTGTAGATTTTTCTAATTATACAGGTGGTAATATCTATGCTGTGCAATATTTGAATGCAGGATATGGCACTTATACTATTAACCCTACAACATTGGGTACTTATCCTAATTATTCTGTAAGCGGATTTGAACATTGGATCATTGACCAAACCACTGCAGGAACGGTTGATTTAAAATTCAATTATACAGATGTCAATAGTAATATTATCACACCTAGTGCTATCAGGATGGCTCATTTTGGCGTATCTAATTGGGATGATCTAGGTGGAACACCTGATCCAGGAAATACCCTTGCCGCTGGTGCTGTTACAGTAACGGGTGTTAGCAGCTTTAGCCCTTTTACTTTTGCTTCCTTAAATTCTGGCGTAATCCCTGTTAAGCTTACAGATTTCATTGCCCAAAAGCTGAACAATACTGTAAAACTAAATTGGTCAACAGAACAGGAATTAAATAGCAAAGAATTTGTTGTGGAAAAATCAATTGATGGCCGCAACTGGAATACCTTATCAATCATTACAGCTATTGGAAACAGTGCTTTAAAAAACCACTATGGCAGTGTTGATAATAACCCAGTTAATGGAATAAACTACTACCGTTTGAAAATTGTTGACAGAGACGAACACAGTGTACTTTCCTCCGTGAAAACAGTATTATTTAGTAATAAATACCAGGTAATAGTTGCGCCAAATCCTGCTACTGATTTTATCAATATACTGATTGCTAAAAACAATTCATTACCAGTTTCAATTTCCATCAGCTCAATCAATGGCAAAATAATCTATCAGGAAAAAACAAGCAATGCATCCACTCAAATCAATACCAGCCTCTTTGCAAAAGGAGTTTACTTGGTGAAAATAGTTGATGAAAATAACACTGAAATAAGGAAGATAATTATTCAATAAAATAATTCTTTCAGAAAATAAATGAGAGGCCCTGTTATTACAGGGCTTTCTTATTGTATATATTTTAGCTGCGATGCAGTAAGCAATTCTTTATTGGCAAATCGTAATATAATATTGGCAACTGTTAATACATCTTGTTGACAATAGGAAACAATGCGGGGAAGATTTTTATCCTGATAATAAACGCTTGCTACCATGCTTCCATCCATATCTTCTTTAGGGGATGGAATGGAAAGGCATTTTGCCAGTAAGTTTAAAGAAGTATAGTTTTTATAATCACCAAATCGCCAAAACTGAAAGGTATCCAACAAATTTGTTTCCCAGGGTTTTCTATTTTGGAAATCGAGATAATCCGGAATAACCAACCCGTTTATTAATAAACGCCTGCAGATAAAGGGCACATCAAATTCTTTGATATTATGTCCTGCAAAACCCCAGCCCTTTATTATTTCATCGTGTTGATTTAGAAATTGGAGAAAGGAGATTAATAATTCCTTTTCGTCATCGCCAGAAAAAGATTTAACGCTAAAGTTTATTGTAGGTTTTAAATTAAAATATCCAAGACTAATACAAATTATTTTTGAAAACTCTGCCATTACACCGGCTCGCTGAGCATAAAAGGAAGCTGAATCCAACCCTTCGGGTAATAATTTTGCTATTTTATCCTTCCATAAGGATTGCCATTCGGTATCAAGTAATTCGTAAGTAGATTGACAGGGAACTGTTTCAATATCAATCAGCAATAGCTGCTGCAGGTTAATGGTTTGCATATTTAATAGGTTAGTGGAATAAAAATAATAAATTATTTTATATTCCTACCTGTTCAAATACAAGAATAATAAGGCGTTTTAAACCTAGTTTCAAAGGCTTTATAAAGTATGATTAAGTCCATCAATTACTTACGAAATACTCAGCGCTGTAATATTTAATTATCAATTTTTTTAGATACGTTGAATGACTTTGCGTTCTATCAAATACATCTATCGCATTCAAAGCATTTTTTATCATTTATAAGTTTTTTCCCCAGAACAATGCAATTTTAAAAGTACAAATACAAATAGCTTATATAAAAAAATCCTTTCCAAATGGGAAAGGATAAACGGGGATTTATTAGGGCAAAAATGTAAAATTATTATTAACGCCAACGGCCAGGTACCCATACATAACCACCTCTTTTCATTTTCCAATGCCCTTCTACCCAATGTCTACCCCCGCGTGGTTTGTCCCAATAGCCATCCACCCAAACATACCTTCCCCCACGCCAGATATAATTGCCTCCTACCCATATATGGGCGTTAGACGGTGCTGGTGGCCGAATGATTACTCCAGGAGCAGGCCTTACGGTAACAACAGCTGGGGCACAAGCATTCAAAAGCATGGATACTATAAATAGAATTGAAATAGCAGTCAATATTTTTTTCATTATACAAGTTTTATAATATAAAGACGCTGACCCCAACAGAAGGTTTAACCTACATAAAAAAATCCCCTGGAAATTTCCAGGGGATTTGAAATATGATTGAACTTAATCAGTAATTATCTTAAAACTACTACTCTTCCAG
The DNA here is from genome assembly GCA_943367825.1 of Chitinophaga pinensis. GTDB lineage: Bacteria > Bacteroidota > Bacteroidia > Chitinophagales > Chitinophagaceae > Ferruginibacter > Ferruginibacter pinensis_J. The sequence goes on along the minus strand of CALRKF020000055.1, from coordinate 14,750 downwards.
TAGCCAAACGTTTTCCGTTTCTATCACTCAATTCAACCCAGTAAATACCAGCTCCGATATTTCTCAAATCAACGTCCATTTTAGCATAAGGCTTATTAACGCTGTAAACCTGAGTAAATACTTTAGAACCTTTAGCATCAAATACAGTTAATGCGCGAGGAACTTCATTTCCAACTACACTATAGTATCTTACTTGGAACTGACCTTTATTAGGGCTAGGATAGATGAACACTTTACCAGTTATTGAATCTGTGATTGAAACAATACCTGAAGTACTGATACAACCATTGATATCGGTAACTTTTACAGAATAATCACCCATTCTGTCTACATCAATACCAGAAACAGTATTTCCAGTAACACCAGAAATTAAACCACCATTGTAGAACCAAGTATGAGTAGCAGCTGCTGGAGTAGAGCTTGCAGATACATTGGTAACTAAACCTGGGAATAATTTCTTATAAGGAGAAGCAGACAAAGTAATAGTTGGTAATGGATTTACAGTAAGTGTTGCAGCTCCATTAGTTGCCAATGCACCGCAAGGAGCAACACCTGTTACATTACAACGATATTTGAAACCATTCCAAGATTGAGGAATATTAGTCAAAGTTAAAGTTGCAGTAGTAGCACCTGCAATACTTCCACCATTCGCAATGTTTGCAAAACCAGTACCATTGTCAACCTGCCATTGGTAGGTTAAAGGACCAGTACCAGCAGCAACCACAGTGAAAGTAGCTGTACCCTGAACAGTACAAGCAGCAGCATTTACAGGCTGTGTTGTAATAGATACAGGCGTATTAACAGTTACATTTAAGGTTTTAACCTCAGACACACATGGTGCGGCAGTATAAGAAGCAGTATAGCTAAAGCTACCAGCAGCAGTTGGCTTATAGTAAATTGAATTTGTTGGAGTACCAGTATAAGCAACAGTTGCTGCAGCATCCGTAAACAAATTGGTAGTTGGAGCAAACACTACAGGTTGAGGAGCAATTGGTGAATAGTTGATGGTAATTGACCAGTTTGTCAAAATTCCAAAATCACCACCAACATGGTCTCGCATTGCTAATAAATAAGTACCATTTGGAACACTATACAAAGCAGCAAAACTGGCAGCAGTTGAAGGGTTGGTTGTGGCACCAGCACCAATTGCAGCATCAGCAGCATAAGTATTAGTAAATGGAGCAGATGCAGTAGCTAATGAAAGAACCCCTGTAGAGCTAATAGTAGTATTTATAAAGTTGTCTCCACTACCTCCACGTCTATTGATAAGATTTAATGACTGACCATTGGGCGCTACCAAATTGAATGTCATATCGCTATCCCAAGTATGTGTCAAATTTATGTTTACAGAAATACTATTAATAATAGCGCCAGCAGGAATACCAGTAACAGTTAAAGGATTGGTAATACCAGTTGCTGTAGCATCAGGCACATTAACCGTAATTGCACCAGAGTTAACCGTTGTATTTACGGGAGTTCCAACACCTGCAGGAGCAGTTACAGTCCAGTTTTGAGTAGTACCCAAACAAACCGATGGAGTTGCAGGAGCAATAGTTGGTGCAATTGCCAATGTTTTTAAAGTACCAGCATTGGTAAAGGTATTAGCAGGGGTACAAGTACCACCTAAAGATACACGGTATTGATTACCATTTAATCCAGCAGAAACTGGGCTAATAGATAAAGTAGCAGTTGTTACACCTGCGTATGGAGCAGCATTGGTCAAATCAGACCAGGTAGCACCACCGTTGCTACTTACCTGCCATTGTTGAGTAATACCTGTTCCAACAGCATTGCTAGTGAAACTAGCATCACCAGTACATAATGTTTGAATAGCAGGAGAAACAGTACCAGCAGAAGTAGCACATAATTGAATTAATATAGTGTAATCTTCTACTTGACCCCATTCTGCATCTCCACATGGTGTATTATTTGAAGGAGCACCACCACTATCATCCAATCTTACCCTCATTCTGGTATATCCCAGAGTAGCACCTGCAGGAATAGTTACAGTTGAACTAAAAGGACCTGCACCTGTACCTGTATAAACCAATTCGCCTGCGTCTGCAAATGAACCATTCGCATTGAAGTCAAACCAAACATAAGTTCTGTCTCCAGAATAGCTATTCACCAGTGAGACAGATAATGGATAGGTATTACCAGGAGTAGCACCTGTTACTACAGTTGTGAAATTCTCATATTCAGCAACTGAAGTAGATGAATTGTTGAAATTCGCAAAAGTTACATTTGATATTTTTTCGCCACCGCTCAAGAACAAACCTCTTGCTGCGCAATAAACTGGATCGAAACGAAAAATTTGACCAGTTGCGGGTCGTAATAAAGTTGTTGTTTCAGTTGTTGAACTTACAGCAGCAGCATTAGTAGCGGTAGAAAGTGACAAGAAATTACCAGTACCAGTACCTACTGCTGAGATACCAATAGTAGCACCTACACCTGCATCAGGTGCACCTGCTTCTTGACGATAAACATACTCAATAATATTTGATGTTTCATAAAGCTTTACCTGAAAAGAGATAGTTGAACCACCAGTATATTGACCTGCATTTAACCACTGTACAGTTAAAACGCGCAATGGAGCAGTACCTGTTAAAACATAAGAAACTGTACCATTAATTAATAAATCATCCCAATAAGGAGCAAGAATAGGACGGGTTACTGCTGTACTACTTGTGATGTTATTAGTCCAGTTCGCAGTATTACCCAATGCAGCACCAAAAGATATAAATCCATTCGTACATACATTGTAGGTTGTATAGTTAATACCATCATATTTAAATGTAAATCCAATTGGAGCACCATTAACATATCCATCATCACTATCAGGTGAACCGTTGTATTGTGTATTCAATACAGTTCCACCCACGATGGGTACAAATGCCGAAGCACCGCCAGTATTAGCGCTGAATTTGTAATTGGTTATTTGCGCCATTGAAATGTTGGCTGCTAATACCAACCCTAAAAAAAGGTAGAGTAACTTTTTAAGCATAGCTTTAGTTTTAGTGAATGATTATTTCGTAAAAATAGGCAAAATCTTGTAAAACTGTTAAAATTAAAATAAATTATAAAAAAATAGACAAGTAAAGAGTTTGAAATGTTGCATCATAGAATTTATTAAAATAAAAATCCCCCTTTGCAGGGGGATTTTTATTTAATCTTAACCAATTTATTTTACTATCATAACAGTACCAGTGGCAATTCGCTTGCCGTTTCTGTCAGATAATTCTACTCTATATATACCAGTTGGGGCCGCACCCATATTTACACTCATTTTGTCATAAGGACGACCAATAGAATAGGTTTGTGTAAATACTTTGGATCCCTTTGTATCATAAATTACCAAATTCCTTGGCACTTCATTCCCTTTCACGCTGTAAAAACGCACTTGGAATTCGCCCTTATTAGGACTAGGATAAATAAACACTTTGCCAGAAACAGAATCCGAAATAGATAATCCGCTGGTAATATTTACACAACCATTAATATCTGTAACCCTTGCTTGATATGTGCCTAATCCATCTACATCAGCAATTATGCTAGAAGCTGTGCCAGATGCAATTTGACCGCCATTCAACAACCAAGTATAATTAGCACCTGTTGGAGAAGAACTAGCAGACAAAGTAGTTCTTAATCCAGGATATAGGCTAGTGTAAGGAGATGCAGTTAACCCTACAGTTGGTAGCGCAAATACAGTTAGTATTGCAGGATTGGAATTAACTGCTCCGCAAGGTGCAGCGCCTGTAACAACTACCCTATATTGATTTGTATTCCAAATCACTGGAGGATTATTCATTGTCAAAGTATTGGTAGTAGCACCTGTATAATTGGTACCATTACTAATATTCGACCATGGACCACCAGCGCCTGCGGTACTTACCTGCCATTGATAAACCGGACTAGTACCTGTTGCTGTTACTGCAATACTGGTTGATTTATCGGTACATACTGATTTATTTACAGGCTGTGCAGTAATATTAATTGGAGTATTTACCGTTACAGGAATGGATGTTGCTGGTGAATTGCAACCTCCAACAGTATAAGTAACTGAATAAGTAGTATTAGTAGTAGGTGCTGCATAAACTGTAGATGTTAATCCCCCAGTATAAGCAACAGTACCACCTGCATTAGTATATAATCCTGTTACTGGTGTCCAAGTTCCTTGAACAGGAACAATCGGAGTATAAGTAATTTCAATTGACCAGTTGCTTAAGAATGGATCATCACCTCCATATAAATCTTGTAATACCAATGTCCATGCACCATTGGGAACACTATAGAGCCCGCTGAAAGCAGCCACATTAGATACACTACCTGCTGGTCCTACACTTGCAGATGCTTTTGGTGCAAATGTTCCAGTATAAGGAGGTGTACCGGAAGCAAATCCTGTAACACCTGCAGAACTAACAACTGTGTTTACAAAATTATCACCTGATCCACCGTCTCCATTGAATAAATTTAGCACGTTACCATTAGGTGCTTTTAAATTGACAATCATATCCGAAATCCAGGTATGTGTCATATTCATGGTTACTCTTACTTGAGTAATAACAGCTCCGGTTGGAATACCACTAATGGTAATAGGAGAAGTAGATGAACATGGACTTACACAAGTTAAAGGAGGGGTATGAGTTTGGCTAAAGGTAGCCACTACTGGCGCACCAAATCCACCTGCAGTTGTAATGTTGAGTGCAATTGGGGTACCCAAACATGCACTCACAGGGGGTGCAGGTGAAATGCTTGGTGCAGGCGGTTGTGTTACTGTTAATGTAGCTGCATTTGAATTGGTGGCAGGCGTACAAGTACCCGTTAAAACACAACGATATTGATAACCTGTATACGTTGGTGGAACACCAGTAAGTGTTAAAGTGGTAGTAGTTGCGCCACTATAAATACCGCCATTGATGATATTATTCCAACCAGCACCTGTATTTTCTTGCCATTGGAAAGCAGCAGCTGTTCCATTACCTGCAACAGTAAAGGAAGTATTTAATCCACAGGAAATAGTAGCAGGACTTGGTTGTGTTGTGAATGCTCCAACAACACATGAAACAATATTTACCATATAATCCTCGGTTTCTCCCCAAGAAGAAGAAGCACCACAAGGCACAATATTAGCAGGGGCTGTTTCAGCTGAAATCACCCTCATTCTGGTAAGGCCTAAGCTGGCACCAGCTGGAATAGCGATTGTTCCAGATTCAATATGTGGCCCCGTAGTAGTAGCTGCAGATAAATAAACTCTTTCAGAAGGGACTTCAAAAACACCGTTCTGATTAAAGTCAATAAAAATACCTACACTATTACTCCAGTTACCACCACAAGTGCCCACTTGAACAGAGAATGGAGCCGAGCTACCCTGGCCCAATGCGGGAGCAGCAGGAGCACCTGTGCCAGAAGTATAATTTGAATAAAGATTTAATGCAGATCCCGGACCAGGTCCTACAGAAGCACAGGTGGAAGTATTATTCAATGTTCCAACAGTGACATTAAAGATATCTTCATCTGCAGTAAGGGTTGGCCCTGAATTACAATAACAGTTATTAACTGTATTCATAGTAACCTGTAATGGGTTAGATGCAGTGGTATTTCCACTACAAGTAACATTACAACGGTAATAGGTTGCTACTGTTTGAGAAGTAGAAAGAGATCCATTAGTAGCACCAGTAATATCTGACCATGTAGATCCATTTGGAGAGGATTGCCATTGGTATGTAACACCTGTACCATTGGTTGGGTTTTGTAAACTCAGGTTAAAGTTAACACTTGGACAAGCAGGATTGGCATTCGAAATCGTATTACCCGGTGCAGGAGTTCCTGTACATGGTGTTGCATCAATAAAAGTAATCCGTCCGGTGAATGCCCTGGGGTTATTGGCCGGGCTAGGGAATCCTCCACCGTATCCCACATTTAAAGCGGAAATTTGAAAATCATATACTTGTAAATTTACACCCGCAGCACTAAATGTATTTGGTGATGGAGGACCAGCTGTACCACTATATCGAATACCGTTGGTCGACTGAATAGCAAATCGATAAGTGGTATTTGCAGGAATAATAAAATTCAACCCTGTAATGGTAGGCAAATAACCATTAGCGGCCACAGTGATTGCAGGGGAAGTGGCAATTGAAGTCCAGGTAGGAGAAGCAATTGTTGGAGCTCCTGATAAGGAGGTAGCTGAATACCATAATGTAGCAACAGTACCTGTATTGGCCGTATTCCAAAATACATCTACTTGAGTAAGTACTTTAGCAACAGCAGTAGTATTTTGAACTACAAAAGTTACTGCAGCACTTCCTGTAACCCCGTTTGCACCAGTAAAATTGGTGCCTGTTTCAGTCGTAATGGTAGTTTGACTATAAGCAGTTGTCGCTAAGCCTGCGTAAAGCAAGGCACTTAAGATTGCTCTTTGAACAATCGATCTGAGTGAAGTAAATTTTCGAAGCATAGTGAAAAGTTGTGTAGTTTTGAAGCAGTTGAATGAAATGATTCACAATTGTAAACTTATCAATTTTTTAACAAATTCCATTGATTTTTTTTTAAAAATATCCTCTACACTAATTTCAAAGTAAAAAAACAATATGGCCATTAAAATAACTAGCTATTTCTTATTAGTATCTTCCCTATTTATTACTCCGGCAAAAGCACAAGATATTACCGCTGTTATTGCAGAAAAATCGATGCAAACCCAATCTCAATTGATTAATTGGAGAAGGGCCATCCACCTACATCCAGAACTGAGTAATCGAGAGTTTAATACTTCAAAACTGATTGCCGACTATTTAAAAAGCCTGGGACTGGAAGTGCAGGACAATATTGCCAAAACGGGTGTGGTTGGTATCTTGAAAGGAGGAAAACCTGGGCCAGTAATGGCGCTACGTGCCGATATGGATGCTTTACCAGTAAAGGAAAGAGTAAATATTCCTTTTGCCAGTAAGGATAGTGGTGAATTTCTTGGACAAAAAGTACCTATTATGCATGCTTGTGGACATGATGCACATATCGCCATGCTATTGGGCGCTGCAAAGGTTTTATCTGAAATGAAAAAAGATATTGCGGGCATCGTCAAATTCATTTTTCAACCTGCCGAGGAAGGTGCACCTGGAACAGAATCTGGTGGTGCCAGTTTGATGGTATCTGAAGGAGTGATGGAAAACCCCAAAGTGGATGTGATTTTTGGAATGCATATAGAAAGTTGGATTCCTGCTGGGAATATTCAATATAAATCCGGATCATTTATGGCAGCAGCCGATTGGTTTACCATCAAAGTAAATGGCAAGTCATCGCATGGCAGTCAACCTTGGTTAGGTGTTGACCCGATAAGTGTTGCTGCACAGATTGTAGAAGGATTACAAAATATTGTAAGCAGGCAAATGGATTTAACAAAAGCACCTGTTGTTATTACTGTTGGAAAATTTCATGGAGGGGTGCGAAATAATATTATTCCGGAAGAATGTGTTTTGGATGGCACCATAAGAACACTGGATGCAGGTATGCAAACAGAAGTGCATGAACGCATCAAAAAAACAGCTGAAAAAATTGCGGAGGCCAGCAATGCAACAGCAGCAGTTAGTTTTGATACCAAAACACTGGTAACTTATAATGACCCTACACTTGTAAGTTTAATGATTCCTTCCTTGGAAAAAGCAGCGGGCAAAGAAAATGTAAGTACGATGAATTGGGTGACTGGAGCAGAAGATTTTAGCTATTATGGAACAAAAGCACCCTCCTTCTTTTTTTATTTAGGAGGCATGCCTCGTGGAAATGATCCCACTAAAGCACCGCCACATCATACGCCCGATTTTATGATAGATGATAGTCAATTGTATGTGGGTGTTAAAACCTTTTGTCAGCTGGTAATGGATTATCCTAAGACGATAAAATCAAAATAAATCATTACAGCTATTATTGTTTCACTTATTCATTTTAAAACTGGTTTATGAAAAAATATTTAACGTTTATTGGCATAGCATTGTCACTTATCAGCTTTGCGCAAAACAAAATGACTCCGGAATTATTATGGCAACTGGGACGCGTAAACGCACTTGGCATTAGCAAGGATGGACAAGCTGTTTTGTATACGGTAGCCTACCCCAACGCTGCTGAAAACAAAACTTATAGAAAATCATTTATGCTGCCTATTGCAGGAGGAGATCCGATACAAATTACTAATCCAGATAGCCTTTTAGTCAATGATAAAATTTCAAGTGACGGCCGCTATTTGATAAGTAGTAATGATGTAAAAATTAAAAATATTACAGGAACTGATTTCTACCCCGAACTAGCGAAATCAAATGTGTACATATTTGACAACCTTACTTATCGTCATTGGGATGAATATGAAGATGGCAAATTCGGACATGTTTTTTTAACGCCACTTACCAATGGCACCCAGGGTGAACCCATTGACTTAATGAAGAATGAACCCTTTGATTGTCCGCAAAAACCTTTTGGTGGTGCCGAAGATTTTGTTTGGAATCCCAATGGGAAGGAAATTGTTTACTGCACTAAGAAAAAATACGGTACCGCCTACACGCTAAGTACGAACACAGACTTATATGCTTACCAAATCGAAACCGGCAAAACTACTAACCTTACAGAGGGAATGATGGGATACGATCTCAATCCTTCCTTCAATAGTAAGGGAGAACTAGCCTGGCTTAGCATGAAAAGAGATGGCTATGAAGCAGACAAACAAGACATTGTTGTTTCCAATGGACATATTAAAATGAACCTTACACAACAAAGAGATGATATACATGTAGAAGGTTATCGTTGGAGTACTGATGGCAAAGAAATTTATTTTTATGCACCCATCGATGGTACTTTACAATTGTTTTCTGTAAACTACCCCGGCTTTGCCAAAAGCCTTCCATTCATCAAACAAATCACAAAAGGTGATTTTGATATCAATGGCATTGTTGGCCAATCAGGCAATCAATTAATTGTTTCCCGCACCGATATGAATCATGCTGCAGAGTTGTATCGGGTAGATCTTTCAACAGGCAATATGGTGCAGCTTACACATGTGAATGATGCATTGTATGCATCCATTAAAACCGGAAAATCAGAAAGAAGAATAATTAAAACAACCGACGGAAAAGATATGTTGGTATGGGTCATGTACCCACCCGATTTTGATCCAACTAAAAAATACCCTACCCTGCTATATTGTCAGGGTGGTCCTCAATCTGCGCTAACCCAATTTTATTCCTTTCGCTGGAATTTACAATTAATGGCCGCCAATGGTTATATAGTAGTAGCGCCTAACAGAAGGGGAATGCCTGGTCATGGTACAAAATGGAATGAGCAAATCAGTAAGGACTGGGGTGGTCAGGTAATGAAAGATTATTTATCGGCCATTGACAATATGAGTAAAGAGCAATTTGTCGACAACAAACGCCTGGGTTGTATTGGCGCCAGTTATGGAGGCTACTCTGTCTTTTATTTGGCGGGTATTCATCAAAACCGCTTTAGGAGTTTTATAGCTCATGATGGTGTATTTGACCTAAGAAGTATGTATGGCACAACGGATGAAATGTGGTTTGAAAACTGGGATAAGGGTGGTGCTTATTGGGACAAGAAAAATATCGCTGCTCAAAAATCCTTTACTCAATTTAATCCAAGCGATTTAGTGGCAAAATGGAATACCCCTATTTTAATTTATCAGGGAGGCAAAGACTATCGTGTTCCGATTGAACAAGGTCAACAAGCATTTCAGGCTGCACAGCTCAGGGGAATTAAAAGTAAACTCATCTTATTACCCGATCAAAATCATTGGGTTTTAACAGCGCAAGATGCATTGGTATGGCAACATGAATTTTATAAATGGTTGTCTGAAACTTTACAATAAGCGTTGTATACTTTCCAACAAAAAAGCCATCTTGAGATGGCTTTTTTTATTAAGATAATTTTTCTACCTGCATATAGTTGAGTTCTACCGGTGTAGCACGACCAAAAATCTTTACTTGTACTTTTAATTTTTTCTTTTCGTCGTGTACCTCTTCAATTACGCCATTGAAATCATTGAATGGACCATCAATAATTTTAATGGTTTCACCAATGATAAATGGTTCGCTCATGGTAACACCACTTGCATCACTCATTTCATCTACCTTACCCAACATTTTATTTACTTCAGCCTTTCTCAATGAAATAATATTTCCTTTACTTCCCTTTCCATCAGTTAAGAAATGCATAACATTGCTGATATTGCTCAAGTGCTGAATCATATCATCATTCAGTTTACCATCCCCAACTTCCAGCATAATATAACCAGGATAGAAATTTCGTTCCCTCATTACTTTCTTTCCATTGGCCACTTTATAAACCTTCTCTACTGGCAAGAAAACCTGTTTGATAACTTTTTCCCATCCATTACGAATGATGTCTTTATCAAGGTACTCCTTAATCTTGCGTTCTTTTCCACTTACTACTCTCAGTACATACCACTTTGATTCCTTTTCAGGAGGCGTTGTAGCGGTACCGGCAGTAATTGTTATATTTTCTTCCATCATTATTTAAATAAGGAGTAAATGAATTTCATACCTGAATTGGCTACGAGGTCCATCACTGCAACAATAGCAGTAATGAATAAAGTAGCACCCAGCACTATCATGGTGCTTTGAGTCAATTGGTCCCAACCGGGCCAGGTAACTTTTTGGGTAAGCTCATGGTATGAGTCCCTCAAGTAAGCAGAAAATTTGTTCATAATTTCAATTTTTTAACCTTATTCAGCACGGGCACTAGGATTCGAACCCAGATCAAAGGTTTTGGAGACCCGTATGCTACCGTTGCACCATGCCCGTAGAAAAATCAATAGTCATCAGTCAAAATCTATCGTAAAAACAGACATTTGACCGATGACTCTTGACTATTTTAGATACCATGAAATTGCATTCATGGACTCATCGCCTTATTTCAAAATCTCAGTCACCTGACCTGCACCTACTGTACGGCCACCTTCACGAATCGCAAATTTCAAACCTTTTTCCATCGCAATTGGTTGGATCAGTTTAACAGTGATATTGGTATTATCACCTGGCATCACCATTTCAGTTCCAGCTGCCAATTCAACTTCTCCGGTTACGTCAGTAGTACGGAAATAGAATTGAGGACGGTATTTGTTAAAGAATGGAGTATGACGTCCACCTTCTTCTTTGCTCAATACGTATACTTCACCTTTGAAGTCAGTGTGTGGAGTGATAGAACCTGGTTTGCAAAGTACCATACCACGACGGATTTGAGTTTTCTCAATACCGCGAAGCAATAAACCTGCATTATCACCAGCTTCCCCTTCATCCAATAATTTTTTGAACATTTCAACACCAGTACAAGTTGAAGTCAAAGGAGTTGACATCAAACCTACGATTTCAATTGGTTCACCCACTTTGATACGACCTCTTTCGATACGACCAGTAGCTACTGTACCACGACCAGTGATTGAGAATACGTCCTCAACACTCATCAAGAAAGGCTGATCAACCAACCGTGGAGGCAAAGGAATATAGCTATCCACAGCATCCATTAATTTATCAATAGCTTCTACCCATTTAGCTTCTCCAACCAAGGCACCTGTTGCAGAACCTTGAATGATTGGGGTATTATCACCATCAAAACCATAAGAAGTCAACAATTCGCGGATTTCCATTTCTACCAATTCCAATAATTCTGGATCATCTACCAAATCCACTTTATTCATGAATACTACAATTCTAGGTACACCTACCTGACGAGCCAACAAGATGTGCTCTTTGGTTTGTGGCATAGGACCATCAGTAGCAGCAACTACCAAGATAGCACCATCCATCTGTGCAGCACCAGTAATCATATTTTTTACATAGTCAGCGTGACCTGGACAATCTACGTGAGCGTAGTGACGGCTAGCTGTTGCATACTCAACGTGAGCAGTATTAATCGTAATACCCCTTTCTTTTTCTTCAGGAGCACCATCGATATCATCGTAATTTTTCTTCTCCGCCAAACCTTTTTTAGACAAAACATCGGTTATAGCGGCAGTTAATGTTGTTTTACCATGATCTACGTGACCAATAGTACCAACGTTTAAATGGGGTTTATCCCTTTTGAATGATTCTTTTGCCATTGTTATTTTTTTTAAGAATTAATTTAAAAATCAGTCTACTTTTTAAAGCCTGTAAACTATAAGGCTTTTATTTTATCCTTACCCTTTCGGGAAAAGAGAGAACAATCATTTGAGCCATAGGTGAGAATCGAACTCACGACCCCTTCCCTACCAAGGAAGTGCTCTACCCCTGAGCTACCACGGCTTTTGCATACCTCACAGGAATTAGCTGTGAGGTATTGCAAAGCAATGAGCGGAAGACCGGGCTCGAACCGGCCACCTGAAGCTTGGAAGGCTACCGCTCTACCAAATGAGCTACTTCCGCTTGTTGGCTGTAAAGCTACCATTAAGCAGGTGATTTCTTGTAGTACCCAAAGAGAATACATAGTAAAATACAACTACTGAATGAACTTTATATCTAAAGAACTGTGGGCAGTGGTGGATTCGAACCACCGAAGTCGAAAGACAGCGGATTTACAGTCCGCCCCATTTGGCCACTCTGGTAACTGCCCATTTGCCTCCTCCCTAGGAAAAACATAGCCAACTTTACGAAATAAATCCGCAAAGAACTGAGCCGAAGAAGGGAGTCGAACCCCCGACCTACTGATTACAAATCAGTTGCTCTACCAACTGAGCTACTTCGGCATTTTTATACCCTTTACCAATCCTTACTTCATTCGAAATATTGAAAGAAATCTTGAAAATAGTGCAGGCATTTAAAAACAAAGAACTCCCAGCAATTGAAGGCATAAAAATGTACCTCCCTTTTTTTTGGGAAGGCAAAGGTAAGTGAAAATGATTAACAGAAAAACTTTGAAAAAGAAAATTTTATCAACTTTATGTTAGCAATTATAAAAAGCCCCGATTTACTAGAAATTCCCGGCAATTTTTGCAAAACCCCTGTTCCCCATCCAACTTATCTTTTCCCTCGGCATCTACCATTATACAATGCTGATTGCTGCAATGTGGCAACCCGAAATTATGGCCCAATTCATGTACCACTACTTTTAACAATCTTTGCGCCAAAGCACTTTGTGTTTGTTTGCTTTTTTTAATCCTATAAACTGATACGATGGCTGCATTACCAGGTTGCAACCCAAGTCCCATTACACCCCAATGTAGATTTTCTCCTTTTGTTGTTTCAATATCATTTGCTGTAATGCCCATTACATAAGGGTATTGTGTAGTTGAAAATTGATTTAAATAGCGCAATAATGTATCTGCAATATACCTTCCCCGAACTGCATAAAATGCTTCAATCGGTAATTGTATTGCTTGTACTACTTTAATTTGGATTTTTAATTCTGCAGGAATATGTAATTGGATAAAACTAATCAAATCTGGATCCACCTGTCCAAATGGTTGTAAAATCAATCCAGGCTGTTCTGATTTTAATAAGGCAGCTTTTGCATCCAATGGAGCAGGCTGTTTGTCGCGCTTGGCATCATTGCAGGAATTGGCAATAAAAAGTATTATATAGCTTAAAAGCCGCATCTATTTTAATTTTATACCAATTGTTTTAAAAGTAACCAATTTCATTTGTTAATAAAAAACAAACCCTCCTAATGGAGGGTTTTGATATTATGCAGCAAGCTTTTCTTTTTTCTTTTTTAACTGCGTTATCAATGCATCCATGGCAGTATCAAAACTTTCTTCAAAAGATTTAGAAGAATGTTTCACAAATAATTCATGCCTTGGAATCTGCACCTTGATTTCTGCTATTTTGTCTTTGATATTATGTACGATATTATCCAATTTTAAAAACACTTCAACCTTGGTAATTCGATCATGAAATTGAGGAAGTTTGTCGAGTTTTTTTTGGATATAGGATACTAATCTGCTGTCTGCGTCAAAATGCACAGTTTGAATGTTTACGTTCATACTTCTGATTTTTAAATCTGTGATTAATATTATAAAAGAGCTGAGTAAATAAGATTACATGGGTTTTAGGGATTGGATAAATGGTAGTTTTCATTGACACTATAAAGTTAATTTATTATAGCTGGTTTACAAAAAATTATTTGTCTTCTTCTTGTTAAAATTTACAATAGAAAAATAGCTTACTATTCAATAAAAACTATGCAAGACTTGTCAACTAAATCAAATTGACAGCGTGGTTAGCTTTATGCTTTCGGATGGGCTTTCTTATGAATGTCTTTCAACTTTTCAATGGTATTATGCGTATATACCTGTGTGGCAGCTAGGCTACTATGCCCCAATAATTCCTTTACGGCATTTAAGTCGGCTCCATTGTTCATTAAATGGGTAGCAAAACTATGCCTTAGCACGTGGGGACTTTTCTTTTCAATGGTGGTAACCACAGAAAGGTATTTCCGAACAACATTATAAACGTACTTGGGATACAATTTTTTCCCTTTAGCATTTACAAATAGTACGGTTGAATCAAATTGTTCAAATTGTGTACGCTTGTCTTTCCTATATTCCATTAAGGCATTCATCAAGGTCTTTTCGGCGGGAATCACCCTTTCCTTATTTCCTTTTCCTAAAACTTTGATAGAGCTATTCCCTGGATCTAATTGTGTTTCCTTTAAACTAAGCAGTTCAGCCTGCCGCATGCCAGTATGATAAAAAACCTGCATCAGTAAGCGCTCAGTTTTGCCCTCCCAATTGTCGGGAAATTCAACATGGTCAAACAAGG
>CALRKF020000054.1:0-22602 GCA_943367825.1 Chitinophaga pinensis | reverse complement strand
AACCAAAATCAAAACGCAGAATAAAATAGTTAAAATCAAGTCGGAAGCCAGTCCCTGCAGAAATTCCAAGGTCGCGATAAATATTTTTAAATTTAAACTGTGCACTATCTGTTCCGGAGGCTTTTGAATTTTTCATGTTCCAAACATTGCCAATGTCTGCAAAAAGGGCGCCTCTTAAAGTAAGGGTATTGGGAATTAATTGTGCGATATCATACCGGTATTCGAAATTTCCTTCCAATTGAATATCACCAGTTCTATCATTAAAAGAATTGTTATCATAAGGAGCCAAGGGCTGACTGCCTCTTCCAATACCACGTACTGGCCAACCGCGCATGCTATTGCTTCCACCACCAAAATACTGTTTAAAGAAGGGGAGTGTGGTATCCGATTTGGAAGCAGGTATGCCAACCCTTGCGGCAAAATGCGTGACAATGGCCGATTTGGTATAGTTACGCGAATAGGTATATTCAATATCGGTTTTAACAAACTGCCGCAGATAATTTTTAAATAAACCAAATCTACCTAATATCAATCCTGACTCTTCTAAATTCCATTTGAAGCTATGCTGTTTTTTATTGTTTTTGGGATTTGTATAATTAGAAGAATAACCAATATTGATAATCCCAGCCACCAATGCATTATTAAAAGAATATCTTAAAAAAGGATTGGCATTAAGTGTACTGTCAAAAATTAAAGAACGATTATATAGTTTACTGAATTCAATATTGAGTGGTTTGAATAGCCATTGCCGGCCTAACCTGGTGGAATAATTATAACCCAATCCTAACCTTACTGTTTGAAGGTTGAATAAATTGATGCGGTTAATATAGGAAACACTTGTATTAATAAAGGTTTCACCCAGCACCAATTTTTTGTTATTAAACTTTTTGAAAGGGAAAATGAGTTTTGGTATTATGATATTATTGGAATAACTGGCTTCATTCGAGTTGATGATATTGTTCTTGCTGCCCTGACTAGATCGGTTTTTATTGAATTCGATACCCGCTGAAACAGTATGTGTCATTCGAATACCCTCTTTTGCCAGATTGCGGTTTAGGATAGAAATATTGCCTGTTAGTCCAATTAGATTTCCTGCTCCAGCTACTACTGCACTGTTATTATTACTGGTGGCAGAATAACTGGCTTCCAAAGAAGTTTGGAAATTGAATCGGGTGCCTGGTATCAATTGAATAATCATATCCAATTGGCTACTATCCTTCACTTCATTGGTGATGATATTTACATTTTGCCAAACCCCAGCTTTAGAAAGCGCATTCAGGGTTTTGTAATAGTCATCCTGGTTGTACACATTGCCCTTCCTTAAAAATATGTTGCGGAGTATAAATCCAGTTTTAAATAATTTATTGTGATAGCGTATGATATAATTGCCTGTTTTGGTTACACGCTCTTCTATGGTACTGTCATTCAAACGATCGCCTGGAACATAATCGGGTAGAATATAAATATTTCTTAAACTGTATTTATTTAATTTACTACTGTCCCTGGGCGTATTTAGCAGTATCCTTAATTTTACTCTGGGAGAATCACGCATTTGTTGTGCCGTATTCAAAGCCTCTAATTGCTCAAAAGGATCATCACTGATATTGGTTAATACATCCAATGTAGTATCGCCCCTCACTTTTAGTTCGTCGGAGGTGAATTTGTAATAGCCATTATTGCGGTATAATTCCACCAATCTGCTAATTTCACCCTGTACACCCGATTTGCTAACTGGTTGTTGTTTTTGTAAAAAGGATTTGTCTATATTTTGGATGGCTAATTCCTGTAATGCTGGGTTACCAATACGATAGCTTACAGTATCAATAAGGGTAGGCTTATTCGATTCTATGGTATAATTAATATGCATTCTTTGTTGCTGCCTGAAATGAATGGTATCTGCCTTGTAATGTACTTTCGCTGCATAATATCCTAGGTGCAACATGGCAGCCTGCATATTTTTAGCAGATTGATAAGTAGCATTGGTATCAAATGCAGGCGGGTGGTCAATAAAATGAAGAAAAAACAATACATCCTTAGTGTTAAATCGAGCACTGTCATCCAATTGTGCGTTGAGCCTCGATTTTAAAGCCGTTTTCTCCTCCCTGCTAAAATGCCCACCTTTAACTTCAATAGTATTTTTAAAAACAAAAGGTTTGTTTTTTTGATAATTTCGTGGAATCGTACAAGAAAAAATAAATAATAATAACAGTAGTGGTGCTCTCCGTTTAAAAAGGGTACTATATTGTATGAAGTTTAATTTAACCATTACTTAATCTAGGGCGGCTATGTTCAGCAAATCACATACCAAATATATCCAAAGTTTACACCATAAAAAATTCAGAGATGAATTTGGTGTTTTTATAGCAGAAGGACCAAAGCTAGTGGAGGACTTATTGCAATCACCTGGAATGGTATGTAAAGCCCTTTTTGCACTCAGGCCCTGGTTAGAGGCCAATGAACAAATGGTTGCCAAAAAAAATATTGAGACAGTCTTTGAGGTAGCCGATTTTGAATTGGAAAAAATATCTGCTCTTGCCACCCCGCATTTGGTATTGGCTGTATTTGAACAAATATTTGTAGAAACAACTCCTCTATTAAAAGATAAATTAAGCCTTGCATTGGATACCATTCAGGATCCGGGTAATCTGGGTACCATTATACGCATTGCAGATTGGTTCGGCATAGAAAATATAATCTGTTCTATAGGGTCGGTTGATCAATATAATCCTAAAGTAGTTCAAAGTACGATGGGCTCATTGGCAAGGGTGAACATCATTTATGTGGATTTACTTTCCTGGCTACCTGAACAAAAAATTCCGATTTATGCAGCAGCCTTGAATGGTAAGCCAATGCAGGAAATCGGCACTATTGCTGAAGGCATACTTTTAATTGGTAATGAAAGCAAGGGCATTCACCCAGCCTTATTGGAAATTGTACAGGAGAAAATAACCATTCCTAAAAAAGGGAAGGCAGAATCTTTAAATGCAGCAGTCGCCACCGGAATATTAGTGGCTCAACTTACCTGAATTGAATAGCTTTTACCGGCTTGATTTTTCTAATCAATAATGTGGGGATGATTAAAGTGGCAAAACATACAGCAAATGTAGCGAGGCCAATCATCAACACCTGCCACCATATTACATTTGCATGCGCATAGGGCATAGAATAAGCCTCTTCATTTAAAGTAATTAAATGTGTTTTTTCCTGCAACCAACAAATGCCTAGTCCCAATGCAGTACCTATGATAATACCAGTTATGGCAATAAAAGAAGTGTTAAATAAAAAGATTTTTTGAATATCCCAATTACTGGCACCCAATGCTTTTAATATGCCCGACATTCGGGTTCGCTCTAGTACCAATATGATCAAACAAGTGATTAGATTCACTACTGCTACCACCATCATTATTATCAATAAAATATTTTTCAACTGTCCTTGCAAAGCCAGCCAGTCAAAAATATTGGGATAGATTTCCTTAATACTTCTGCTATACCAACTTTGTGGCATTTGGTCGTACAAAAGGGATGCAACGGTATCAATTTTCTGATAGTCTTTTAAAAAAATTTCATAACCACCAATCTGGCCGGGTTCCCAATTATTCATTCTTCGAATCAAATTGATATCACAAATGCCAAACTGCTTATCATATTCCTCAATAGCTGTTTTGAAAATGCCAGCCACAATTAATTTGCGGGGTCGTTTGCTTCCATCCGGTTGTATGAAATAAGAAAAAATAGTGTCATGTACTTTGGCGTTGAGCCGGTTGGCAACATAGGCTGAAATATTTATTTCCTTACTATAACCGCTATCCTCAAAATGTATCCAACTGCCTTCTTTCAAAAAAGCATTCATTCTGTTATAGTCAAAGCTGGAGTCAATGCCCTTGACCACAATACTCTCTATTTCGGGACCATTTTTCAGAATAACCGTTTTGGTGGCATAGGCTGCAACAGATTGCACTTCGGGCAGATGTTTGATATACTGTTCTACACTATCATCCTTCATTATCGGGTATTCTTCACTGATAGTTTGCCTATTCTCTACATCCTGCCTTACATGGATATGCCCCCAGAAGCTAAATACCTTATTACTGATTACCTGTTGAAAGCCATTCACAAAACTCAATGCTACAATCATTACGGCCACACTGATGGCAGTAGCTGCCACCGCCAGGCGTATGATAAAACGCGAAAAAGTTTGTTGTCGGCTAAAGGCAATGCGCCGAGCTATAAAGGCGGCTATATTCAATCGGCATAATTTTAGTACCTTACAAATGTATTTTATTTAAACGTATAACCGCTCATGCTTTCTATACAGTCTTACTTATTTCAGCCTATTCAGCAAGCAAAAAACTTGTGTAGATATTGCCTTATCCCGAAAATCGTCAAACTAGTTAGTCTTCTGATACTAATATTAATTTGCAGTATCAATAACTTGCAAGCGCAGTTACCCGATAGGATTTATAAATCCAATATACAATCGGTTCGTTTTCATATGTATGGCGACCAACAAAGTCTTCCGGTATATAATATCAATAGTGGTGATCAACTAGAGCTTCATTTCGATGATATGGAGGCCAATACAAAATCCTATTATTACAGTTTTGTGCTTTGCAATTACAATTGGGAGCCCGTTAATATGAGTGCTTTCGATTATATCAAAGGTTTCACGCAAAACCGCATTACCAATTATCGTTATTCCTCATTGGCATTCATCAAGTATACGCACTATCAAGCCATCCTTCCTGAGCGAAATGCAGTGCCTACAAAAAGTGGTAATTATTTGCTAAAAGTTTTTCTAGACGGTGATACGGCTAAACTAGCGTTCACCCGTCGATTATTGGTACTGGACCAAAAAGCCTCAGTGGCAGCAAAAATTATTCAGCCTTTCAGCACTCAACAATTTCGAACACATCAAAAAATTCAATTTAATGTAAGTTTGTCAGGCATCAACTCATTTAGCGCTGCGCAACAAGTGAAAGTAGTCATCTTGCAAAATAACAGATGGGATAATGCCGTAAAAGATATTGCACCCACTTTTGTAAGAGGCAATAACCTAGAATATAGTGCAGAAAATAATTTAGTTTTTCCGGGCGGAAAAGAATGGCGTTGGCTCGACCTTCGTAGTTTTCGATTATTCAGCGATCGGGTGGATAGTGGCCATTATGATAAAGAACGTGCCGATTTATACCTAAAGCCCGATATAGATCGAAGTGCAGTGAAATACGTTTATTTCACCGACCTCAATGGCATGTATGCTGTCGAAACTTATGAATCTATCAATCCCTACTGGCAGGGCGATTATGCCCATATTCATTTTAATTTAAAAGCACCAGGAGGTTTGCCTTATACTACAAAGGATATCTATCTAGCAGGACAGCTTACCAATTACGAATTGAATGAAAAAACAAAAATGACCTACAATGTGGCAACGGGGAACTATGAAGTGGCTGCCTTTTTAAAACAAGGTTATTATAATTATACCTATATCGCCGTGGATAAAAAGAACCCTATTTTAAAATCCGAACTAGAAGGCGATTACTGGGAAACAGAAAACAATTATACCATTTTAATTTATTACAAAGGATTTACAGACCGCAGTGATCAATTGATAGGAGTGGGTAAAATCAACTCCAGAACCGACCGTCCCGGACTTAGCTTTTAGGACTAACTGTTTATGGTGACTTATAAAATACCGTTTTCACTAGTTTATAAATTCAACCCCCTGTTTTTTTCTTCCTTGAATACTACCTATATTTGCAGCGGCAAGTCTTATACGGCCAGCTCCTGCTGAACTCCCCCAGGGCCGGAAGGCAGCAAGGGTAGGTGGTTGAGCGGTGCGATGTAAGTAACTTGCCATTTTTTTTTAATTATCCCACTCAAATATAAAAGCACAGCAATGAAATTCTTTATTGATACAGCTAATCTAGCTCAAATAAAAGAAGCCAATGATTTAGGAATATTAGATGGCGTTACTACTAACCCATCACTCATGGCTAAAGAAGGCATCAAAGGTGAAGAAGCCGTTAATAATCACTACAAAACCATTTGCGAAATGGTGGATGGTGATATCAGTGCAGAAGTAATTTCTACCGATTATGATGGTATTGTTGCTGAGGGAAAAAAATTGGCTGCCATTCATCCAAATATTGTGGTAAAAGTGCCCATGATTAAAGAAGGTATCAAAGCCATTAAATGGTTCACTGAAAATAATATCAAAACCAATTGCACTTTAGTATTCAGTGCTGGTCAGGCTATATTGGCTGCAAAAGCAGGCGCCACTTATGTATCTCCCTTTATCGGAAGAATTGATGACAGTGGATGGGATGGAATGGAACTGATTCATCAGTTGCGCCAAATATATACAATGCAAGGTTTCAAAACAGAGATTTTGGCTGCTTCTATTCGCAATCCTAATCATATCATTAAATGCGCCGAGGCTGGTGCTGATGTTTGTACCTGTCCATTGGATTCTATCCTTGGACTATTAAAGCACCCTCTGACTGATATTGGCCTTGCCAAATTTCTGGAAGACGCAAAAAAATTCGCTTAAGATTTTATTGTAATTGACGCATATATAACTGTACCGTATTTTCCAATCCAAGATAAATGGCATCGCAGATTAATGCATGCCCAATAGATACTTCCAGCAATCCAGGAATATGCTTTGCAAAATATTGAAGATTGTGTAAATCAAGATCATGACCTGCATTGATGCCCAATCCTAATTCATTGGCTTTATTTGCTGCTGTTATGAATGCTGCAATGGCTTTTTCCTTATCCATTTTTAAAAACTGACTGGCATAAGACTCCGTGTATAATTCAATCCTGTCTGTTCCGGTTTCTTTCGCCCCTTCTACCATTTTCGGGTCTGGATCAACAAAAATGGAAACCCTTATGCCTGCTTCTTTAAATACTTTCACAATGCCTTTTAGATAATCCTGTTCCTTAATTGTGTCCCATCCATGATTACTGGTTAATTGATGATGGCCATCCGGTACCAAGGTCACTTGCGTAGGTTGATTCGCCAATACCAGGTCCACAAAACTTTGCTCTTTACAATTACCTTCTATATTAAATTCTGTAGTAATTATTTTTTTTAAATCATACACATCCTGATATCGTATATGTCGTTCATCAGGACGAGGATGCACTGTAATCCCTGCTGCACCAAATCTTTCAATATCAATTGCCGATTGAAGTAAATCTGGATTATTACCACCACGACTATTGCGCAATGTTGCTAGCTTATTGATATTGACGGATAACTTTGTCATTCACTATTTTTATTTATTTGCCCAATTGGTATGAATGAAAAAATAGTATCGAAATAATTTGATGCGACTATTAATTCAACACCCAAAAAACTAGGCCTTCTTTATTCTAATCAAAGTTACACCATGCGGTGCAACCTTGGTGGCAAACATCGATGCAAAATTTCCCAAATCCTGCTGCCTCCATACATCTCTTACTGCATAAGTATTATAGGGTAATCCTAAATTATTCCAATAAAATCTAACTACATTGTATTGATCTGTTGTATTGAAAATACCCAATGCTCTTGAACCATCTTCCAACTCTTTTATCCATACCTGATACCCTGCTGTTTTCAAAGCCTGTTGTGCTTGTTTGCCCAACGGATCCTGATTCAATTCTATCACTTCATCATTGCTTAATAAATTCAAAGTGAAATCATCCAGTTTACTGATATCACATCCAATTAAGAGTGGCGAAGAAAGGATGCTCCATAAACTAATATGGGTGTATTGCTCATCAGGACTTAATCTACTTGGGTGTAAATTTTCGCCCCAACCTACTTGACCTACAATCATCATGTCAGGGTCATTCCAATGACCAGGTCCTGCATATGGATATTGCTTATACTGATTAAATCCAATCCCACTTAAGCTTTCCCAGGTATCTTCAATATCGCCAGTTGTTCTCCAACAATTACCATTTACACTGGCACCCCATTTCCATACATCCTGCATACCATACTGACAAAGACTGTATACTATATCCCTGGGTTGATTTTCCAATGCAGCCTGCATGATGCGATAGGGTTTTTTATATGCATCCAGGCTACTGTCTTTTTCGGCTTTATACACTTCGTCATAGCTGCACCAATCGTATTTTAAATAATCAATACCCCAAGATGCATAGGTGGCGGCATCGGCTGCTTCATGTTGGTAACTTCCAAGGAAGCCTCCACAGGTGAGTGTACCCGGACTACTATAAATGCCAAATTTCAAACCATTGCTATGTAACCAATCGCCCAGTTTTTTCATATCCGGAAATTTTTTATTGGTAATAATATTTCCAGAAGGGGCACGGGCTGCAGCTTCCCATCCATCATCAATATTCATATAAGTCCAGCCATGATCAATTAATCCTTTATCCATTAAAGCTTTGGCAGATGCTTTTAGTTTTTCATCACTTACACTTAAACCCCAGCAATTCCAGCTGTTCCATCCCATGGGTGGTGTCAATGCCAATTGCTCACCACATTTCACTAAGAAACTACGCTTAGTTTCTCCCACTAGATTTTTAACAACAAATTGCATGGTATACTCACCCTTGTTTTTTAATACACCACTGATGACTCCGTTGGTTTTATTCAGCACCAAACCCTCCGGCAAATTTTCAACACTGTAATGCAATGGCTGCTTACCAGTAGCAGCTATTTTAAATAAAAATGGCGATCCTGGTCTTACACCAAAAACTTTTGCTCCATTGATTCGCGGCGCTGGGCCTGGTGTAGGGGTGAGAATATAGGGCAGTAACTGTTTGAGGACTATCTTTTTTTTCGATTGTGCTTCTGTAAAAGTATACAGTATTTGAATCGGGTCATTACCAGCAGGATGCTTAATTGTTTCCAGATAGGCTGCATGGTTATTTAATTTAATGACTTTGCTGGAACTGGATAGCAACTTGTTTTCTAAAGCATTGCTGATATCAATTTGTAAAGTACCGGTAATGGGTACACTAAATTTATTTTTAATATTAAACGACTGTTTTGTATTGTCATTACTTGCAGCTGCCTGCATATGAATGCCATCAATTAAGTCCAGAATATGAATATTGGGTATGCCCGCAAACATACCGCCTCCGCCATTACCATCATACACCTTTACGGCAATGATATTTTCCTTGTCCCAGAAAATAAGTGAATTTGTAGTGGCAATATGAATATCCTGTACACTATTCCAGGTAGTGATATAGCCCTTGCTTTCTTCAGGAAAGGAACCCGATTTACTAATGAGTTTTCCATTCAAATAAACTTCATCGCAATCATCAATTTTGGATAAAAAAATGCTAAGAGAATCTTTCCAAATCGAATTGGTTTTTAAAAGAGCAGGTATGGTAATATGAAACCGATACCAGGCATATCCGTTGTATCCATCATATCCCTGTAATTCCCAATTGATATTGGTCTTAATATCAGGCCACTGGCTATCATCCCAACTGGGATTGGCCCAGTTAATATCATTGCCTGTTTTAAATTTAGCCACCGGCATAGAAAGATCTTGCGCCTCTGTATAACCAACCATCAATAGCAGGAAAAAGGAAATTAGATATTTCATATAGTATGTTTGAGTAGTAAAATTATTGATTTATAGTAGGAAGCGTTGAAAAACTGCTCATAATCCTTCAACATCTATAATTTAAGGGCACATTACGGATAGGAATACTTATTTGTAGTAACTAAAGGCGAGGGTTCAATGACCATTTCCGCTCCACCAAAGGTCGAAAATCCCATAAAATCAACTACCTTCGCCCATCCAAAAAAAGGAATCAGCAGTACATGAAGAATATTCGCAATTTTTGCATTATTGCACACATTGATCATGGTAAGAGTACCCTGGCAGACCGTTTGCTGGAATTTACCCATACCATTGGGGAACGCGACATGCAGGCGCAGGTACTGGATGATATGGATCTGGAAAGAGAAAAAGGCATCACCATTAAAAGCCATGCCATCCAAATCAATTATAAGTGGAAAGGGGTAGAATATGTATTGAACCTGATTGATACACCCGGCCACGTGGATTTCAGTTATGAAGTAAGTCGTGCCCTGGCTGCCTGCGAAGGAGCGCTCTTATTGGTGGATGCAAGTCAGGGAATCCAAGCGCAAACCATTAGCAATTTATATTTAGCTATCGACAATAATTTAGAGATCATTCCTGTCATTAATAAAATTGACATGGATGGTGCGATGATTCCTGAAGTGACCGATCAGATTGTTGAATTGATTGGTTGTAAAGCAGAAGATATTCTATTAGCCAGTGGCAAAAGTGGTATTGGAATTGAAGAGATACTAACGGCCATCATTGATCGCATTCCTGCACCTACCGGCGATATCACTGCCCCCTTACAAGCACTTATTTTTGATAGTGTTTTCAACTCTTTTCGCGGTATCATCGTGTATTACCGCATATTCAATGGTACGCTTAAAAAAGGCGATAAAATTAAATTCAGTAATACAGGTTTAGAATACGGTGCCGATGAAGTAGGTATCCTCAAATTGGGGATGGAAGCCAAGCCGGAAGTTCGCGCAGGTGATGTAGGCTATATTATCACCGGCATCAAAAATGCCAAAGAAGTAAAAGTAGGTGATACCATCACTACTACTGTAAATCCTTGCAAAGAATCGATACATGGCTTCGAAGATGTGAAGCCAATGGTATTTGCAGGTATATTCCCTGTTGAAACAGATGCCTTTGAAGAGTTGAGGGATTGTATGGATAAACTGCAATTGAATGATGCCTCACTCACATTTGAATTGGAAACATCTCAGGCACTTGGATTTGGATTCCGTTGCGGATTCCTGGGCATGCTGCATATGGAAATTATCCAGGAAAGACTGGAGCGGGAATTTAATCAAACTGTTATCACTACGGTTCCCAACGTTAGTTTTAAAGCCACTACGGTTAAAGGAGAATTGATTACAGTGAATAATCCCACTGAAATGCCCGATCCTACCCGTATCGATCATATTGATGAACCCTTTATTAAAGCACAGATTATCTCTAAGCCTGAATACATTGGTAATATCATGACCCTTTGTATCAATAAGCGGGGAATACTTACACACCAAAGTTACCTGACACCTACCAGGGTGGAATTGAGCTTTGAAATGCCCTTGACAGAAATTGTATTTGATTTCTATGATAAATTAAAAAGTATGACCCGTGGCTATGCTTCTTTTGATTATCATCCAATCGAATACAGGGAAAGTGATATTGTTAAAATGGATATTCTCTTAAATGCTGAACGTGTGGATGCTTTAAGTGCCCTGATCCATCGCGGCAGGGCCCAGGAATTTGGTCGCAAGCTTTGCGAGAAGCTAAAAGAATTATTACCACGTCAGCAATTCCAGATTGCCATTCAGGCAGCCATCGGAGCCAAAGTAGTAGCACGTGAAAATATCAGTGCTATGCGAAAGGATGTTACCGCCAAATGTTATGGAGGCGATATCAGCCGGAAGCGAAAATTATTGGAGAAACAAAAAGAAGGCAAAAAACGAATGAAGCAAATTGGTAATGTAGAAGTACCACAGGAAGCTTTCTTAGCCGTATTACGATTGGATGATTAAATTCGTTTATTCTTTACTGTTATATAATTAGAAAATTTAAAGATCAAAAGGGGTTTATTCCCCTTTTTTCTTTGGTACAACTGGCTTGGCATCAGGCTTGCTGGCTGGCTGATTTTCATCTTCGCCACCCTTTACTTTGGAAGGGTCAATATTACCCTGTCCATCGCGGATAGGATTCGGAACAGGCTCCTGATTGAGCGGTGTAATTAAATTAAACACTTTTTCTATGTGCACCCATTTTCCTCCCTTCCATTTGAATCCTTCATAATCACCATCACCCACTAAGGTCCATTTTTTATTAGGCTCATTGCTTTCCGAAATTAAATGCTCATAAATAATGAGGTCGAGATCTGCATCATATGTCAAACGGGCGCCAGCCGATTTTTTATATTCCAGGATAAACCGACTCCTGCTGGATTTGAACAGACTGTCATCTTCAAAACTAAAATACCTTCCTCCAAATACAGGCTCATCGCCAGAAAAATCAAGTACTTCAATAATCTTTCTATTAGTATTTATATTGTTTTCATCATAGCCAAGTAATGTGTAATAATTCTGGTTGCCACTTTTTTTCAAAATGATTTTATAATAAACAGCACCAATCCATCCCTTCGGGCCTCCCACTGTATCTTCCAATTTAGTGGTTACATCCGATTTGTCGATTAAGCCATATAATTTTAAAGAACCATCATAAGTTTTCATTTGAATAGCTCCATGTTGCCTTACCACATTGTCATTAATGACCATTTGCCAGGTATAAATTCTAAAGCTGCTATCTGGTGCGTATAATTTCGAAATGGTTTGCAGTGAATCAAAGGGATAATAAAATGAATTAGTGGTTTTCAGTGCCCTCACCAGGGTGCGGGTAAATTGACTATCTGCTAAAAAACGATCCGATGCATTAATTCCTTGAATGATTTTTACAGACAAGCTCTTTAAACTGTCTTCCTTAGCACTAAGCAATCGCTCATCTGCTGAACTGATTTTTTGTGCAGTACCAACAATTGTTAATTGCAAAAAAACGATACTTAATAGGATTGTCTTCATGTATTAAAATTAGGTAATCCATTTATAAGGGGAAAGTAAAAAAATGATTGACAGAAAATTTTAACTAAAACTTGGGATGCTATTTTAATCAGAATGAATTGCCCCTTTACTCAAAAACTTCACTTTCTTTAGCAGCAATCATAAATCTAATGCAAAAGCAATTAAGGAAGGATAAACAGCATCTATCCGTTGATCATGGGTATCTACTTCGGGTCGGGTAGTGGGCAGAAATACTGTTTTTACACCGAGGTTACGGCCAAATGCCATGTCGCTAAGTGTATTACCCACCATCACGGCACGATTAAAATCAATTTCAGGAAAATCTGCTTTTGCTTGTAAACCCATGCCGGGATTGGGCTTTCGGTTTGGACTATCCTCATTTAAATCTGGACAAAAATATACTTTATCAATTCTACCACCCACTGCCTCTAGGGCATTTACCATATTGTGGTGAATGAGTTCCAAGTCTTCAGGCTTAGTAATCCCCTTGCCAATCCCTTTCTGATTGGTCACAACCACAATACGCCCAAATACACGGGCAAATATTTTTATAGCCTGCTTTACCCCATCATAAAATTCAAATTCATCCCAATGATGAATATAATCCAGGTGCTTTTCATGATTGATAACGCCATCCCTGTCGAGGAATAAGGTCCAGGTTTTATCAAAAATCCCTAATGATCGCGACAACTCTGTTTGTGCACGCTGATAATCTTCTGGTATGCCAATATCAATAAAATATCGATCCTGTGCTAAACCATATATATTCCCATTCCGGGACTGTATCTCCAGAAAATCTTTTTCAAAAGAAAAAACGGACGGAAGTGCCAATGCTAAAAATGGAGCTACCGATAAAGCATAAACGCCGCCATTGATAAGTCCCTTTTCAAGAAATTGTTTTTCTTTAAAACTAAGTACTTTGCCATCATCCGATAATTCGACGCTTCCGTAACGGTCAAAACTTTCCATGGGTTTTAAACTGAGGCTGCAAACGGCCTCCTTTTCTTGATGAAAAACTGCCAAGGATTTTAAGTCAGCTAAAAATAGGGTATCTCCATTTAAGATGAATACATTATTAGCTCGCACTTGCTGGCAGGCCAATTGAATGGCGCCACCTGTACCTAGTGGACTATCCTCTATAGAAAGTGTATAATCCAAGCTTGGATAATTTTCCTGTAGATAGGATTCAATTTGTTCGTGTAAATAACCAACTGAGAAAATGATATGTTCAACTCCTTGGTCAACTAAAGCACTAATAACATATTTCAAAAAGGGTTCACCAG
This sequence comes from Chitinophaga pinensis, assembly GCA_943367825.1. Classification (GTDB taxonomy): domain Bacteria; phylum Bacteroidota; class Bacteroidia; order Chitinophagales; family Chitinophagaceae; genus Ferruginibacter; species Ferruginibacter pinensis_J. Next base: position 8,677 of record CALRKF020000054.1, on the reverse strand, counting down.
CCACGGGAGCCATGCATTTGGGAATATCCGACACAACTGAGCGTAAACGTGTGCCCAAACCTCCCGCTAATATAATGGCTTCCTTAATCATGCAAAAAGCGAATAGTATTAGGCGTTATTAAAGTATTCGGCTTCCACCAATTCGCAAATAATATGGCCAAGCATAATATGGCTTTCCTGAATCCTGGGTGTATCAGAAGAGGGAACATTCAAAAGATAATCGCTGATGGATTTCATTATTCCGCCCGATTCACCGGTAAATGCAATTGTGACCATTCCTTTTTCTTTGGCTACTTCAAATGCATTGATAATGTTTTTACTGTTACCAGAAGTGGAAAGACCAATTAATACATCTCCTTTATTGCCGATGCCTTTAATAAGCCGACTATAAATTACATCATAACTATAATCATTGGCTACCGCGGTTAAATAGGAGCTATTGCAATGCAGGGCTTCTGCAGGAAGGGCATCTCGGTCTGTATAAAAACGTCCGCTAAATTCTGCTGCAAGGTGTTGTGCATCTGCAGCACTGCCTCCATTGCCGCAAAACAGTACTTTATTTCCATTTCTGAATGCAGCTACAATCAAGGCTACGGCTTGCTCCACGGTTGTAATCAAGGCCTCATCTTTTAAAAGTTTTTCTTTTACTAAAATGGAAGCCTCAATAATACTTTTAATCTTTGCTGACATGGTAGTTTTTATTTGACCGGACAAAGTTAATCATTCAACGGCTTTAGCGTACAAGAGATTTTGATGGGGAGCACAGCTTTTTGGTAAATAAAAATGCTGCTTTAAAACAGCGCTTTCCAAACTGAAATATTAATCAGCAATTGTCCAGGTAGTTAGTCCGTGTTTGGTAAAAGCATATTTTTTCACCTCACCACCAAATGAATTCAATGCTTTAATGACAGCATAACGGGTATTGCCGGGGCAATAAAAAATCATGAATCCACCACCACCGGCTCCACTTATTTTTCCACCAGTGGCGCCTGCAGCTTTGGCTGCATCATAAATATGTTCAATGGTATCATTACTTATATTGGCGGCCATCAATCTTTTTTGTTGAAAACCAAAATCAAGGATCTCTCCAATTTGATGCAATTTTCCTTTAAGCATGGCTTCCTTCATCCTCCTTGCCTGCTCCTTTAATTGATGCATGGCTTCAATGCTTTTTTCATTTTTGTTGTTTACATTCTTTACCTGCTCCTTAATAATAGAAGCACTTTCTCGGGAGGTAGCAGTAAAAAATAAAACCAAGTTATTCTCTAATTCATGCATGTATTCGGGACGAATGCGCAAGGGATTTACAATTACTTGATCAGCAGCATAAAATTCCATGAAATTTACACCGCCAAACATGGCCGCATATTGATCTTGCTTGCCTCCGGCCAATAGTAAATCCTTTCTTTCAATTTCAAAAGCATAATGTGCAATATCATAATCACCCAATGGTAATTTCAGCATTTCAACAAATGCTCCTAATATGGCTACTACAAGCGTTGAAGAAGTACCTAAACCACTACCAGCAGGTGCATCTACAAAAGTTGATAGTTTAAATCCTTTTTGAGGAATGCCGTAATCTTTTTGAACACGATTGTAAACAGCCTTTAATAAGTCTAATGTTCCATTAATGGGCAATTCAGTAGCCCAAGGAAATACTTGTTTTTCATTTCTGTCCAATGCTTCCACCACAATCATTTCATCTTCGGTCAATTCAATACTTGCATAAGCAAATAAGGAAATGGTAGCATTCAGAATGGCACCGCCGTATTCATCACTATAAGGACTTACGTCTGTGCCGCCACCTGCAAGGCCAATACGCAATGGAGCTTTGCTTCTATAAATCATGTAGAGATTTTATTTAATGGCAATTTACTTACAATTGGCTATTCCCAAAATTGTTTCTGTCATAATGGCCCAACTGTATTTTTTCTTTTCTTCAATCAAATGGGGTAGAAAATAGTTTTCTCCCAGTTGAAAAAATTCCAAAATTTTAGCAGCAATATCAGTAGCATCGGGGCTTGCTATTAAACCCACTTTATGATCTGGTACTAAAGAAGGAAGTCCGCCCACATTGGTAACAATCATGGGCTTTTCAAAATGATAAGCCAATGGAGTAACACCACTTTGAGTGGCATTTCGATAAGGCTGTACCACTACATCTGCCGCACATAAATAATATTTAACCTCACTGTCTGGAATGAAATCTGTTCTTAAAATCAATTGCGCTGCTATTCCAAGAGCGGCAATTTGCTCATCATAATGTTGACGGTCTTCATAAAATTCGCCTGCCACCAGCAATTTAATTGCTGGTCTACTGGCTTGCAATATTTTCATAGCATCAAACAATATATCGAGTCCCTTGTATTTTCGGATAAAGCCAAAAAATAAAAGCAGCGGAGTACCATGGTCAATATTTAGATGAAAGCGGGCTTCGGTGCTACTAATCTTTTCGCCAAAATTATCATAGAGTGGATGTGCCACAAATTTAGCAGGCTTAGTGGGAGCGTATATTTTTAAATCTGCCATCACCCTCTCACTCATGGTAATAAATGCATCAATGGGTACAATGAAATATTTGGTAAAGGGTTTGTCCCCAATGCGTTTTTCGTGGGGAATGATATTATCAGCAATGCAAACAATCTTAGTATGCTTGTTTTTTTTAACCCTTCTAAGGATGGTCCCCAAACAGGGTCCCATAAAGGGCAACCAATACCTTACGATGATAAGGTCTGGTTTAGCTTTCTTTAAGCGGTTGCCAATTTTTAACCAATTGAATGGGTTAATAGAATTGATACAAACTTTTATGTTGGTATTCGCTGGAGCTGGTTCTGTTGAAAATTGTGTTGTACCCGGAAATAAAAAGGAAGGGTATTGTAAGGAAAAAGTATAGATACTTACCTGATGCCCCTCGTCCTGAAATTGCTTGGCCAGTCTTTCGTTATACGAAGCCAATCCACCTCTTAATGGATGCGCTGGACCAATGATGATTATATTTTTGGATTGGAACACGGATGAGAATGATTTTGCGGGTGATTACAGATTTTTTCTGCTGTTACTAAAAATTTTTCTTTTGAATTGTGGCCTTTTCCCAAAACATAAAAGTAGCCCTATTTCTATTTCAGTTGCCTTTAAATAATTGACCAATTGTAATTCATGTTCCTCTAAAATATATCCTTCACCTGCTTTTAATTCTAGAATTATTTTATTCTCAACTAAAATGTCTGCATAATAGGTTCCAACTGTTTTTTGTTTGTAAAATACTTTAATAGGCATTTGTTGTAAACTCATCAAGCCTGCATCATTTAATTCAAGTATTAACGCATTTTCATAAACTTTTTCTAAAAATCCGAAGCTAAGTTTATTGTATACTGTATAAAAACTTTTAATGATTGTTGCAGTTAATTCTCCAAATAATAAATCATTTTCATTCACTACAATCTGCTTTTGATAATAGGCAAATTAAATTTGTACAGCTTCAAAAATCTGCACAATCCCTGTCATCAGTGTTCTATTTTTATATTGCTTTTCTCTTATAAACCTGTTTTTTCCTCTAATAAAATCATTTTCATTCACTACAATCTGCTTTTGATAATAGGTAAATTAAATTTGTACAGCTGCAAAAATCTGCACAATCCCTGTCATCAGTGTTCTATTTTCATTTTCTCTTATAAACCTGTTTTTCCCTCTATTAAATTCATTTTCATTCACTACAATCTGCTTTTGATAATAGGCAAATTAAATTTGTACAGCTTCAAAAATCTGCACAATCCCTGTCATCAGTGTTCTATTTTCAAATTGAATTTCTCTTATAAACCTACTTTTTCCTCTATTAAATAGGAATTTCTTTCTGCAGAATTTCTTGAAATCAATTCACCTATAAATCCAGCCAAAAACAACTGGGTACCTATCACCATCATCATCAAAGCAAAATAAAACAATGGCCTTTGTGTCATGCCCACCGTATCGAAAAAGAATTTAGAAATACTGAGGTAAGTGAAAATACCCAACCCGATGAAAAATGAAAAGCTGCCCCAGAGTCCAAAAAAATGCATGGGCCTTTTTCCAAACTTGCCAACAAAAAAGATAGTCATCAAATCCAGGAAGCCATTTACAAAACGACTCCATCCAAACTTTGTAATGCCATATTTTCTGGCACGATGCTCTACCACTTTCTCGCCAATTTTTCTAAACCCAGCCCATTTCGCCAATACCGGCACATAGCGGTGCATCTCTCCATATACTTCTATACTCTTTACCACTTTTTTACTATATGCTTTCAGTCCACAATTAAAATCATGCAATTTGATTTTACTCATACCTCTTGCAGCAGCGTTGAATAATTTACTCGGAATATTCTTGGTGAGTGTATTGTCATAACGTTTTTTCTTCCAGCCACTCACCAAATCAAAACCCTCTTCTACAACCATTTTTCTGAGTGAAGGTATTTCATCAGGACTATCCTGCATATCTGCATCCATGGTAATGATTACTTCTCCCTGTGAAGCTTTAAACCCTTCATTGAGCGCTGCACTTTTGCCATAGTTTCTTTGAAACTTTATACCCTTAATCTGCGGGTTCTTTGCTCTTAGTTCCTCTATCACTTTCCAACTATTGTCGGTACTGCCATCATCTACAAATATCACTTCATAGCTATAAGCATTTGCAGTCATCACTTGCTCAATCCATGCCGTTAACTCTGGCAATGATTCATCTTCATTCAATAATGGTATTACAATTGATAAATCCATAGTGCTTTTTTGATGCATTAAATTCATTCGGCTTTTTTCTGACCAAGAAAGGCTGCACCTACTGCAGTCACCAGGGCTCCAATAATCAGATACTTAAATGTAAAGATACCTGTCATCATAGGCAAGAATATTTTTCGCAATTGACTGGCATTGGCCTCAATTTCAGCAGGAGTCTTATTGCCTTCTAATAACAATAAGCGATTGTTTTCTGCAATCGGTCCGTCTCTTAATTGTAAATTATTACTATAAAATATATAAGTAAAAATGGCCATAATCAATACTACTACTATAAAGGTTTTGAATCCGGCCGAAAAATAATCCTTGAAGCTGGCTGCTGCAGGAGCTGTCTTTTTAAAATCAAATAAACACCATAGTATTCCTGCCATATAAATGCCATAAGCCAAATATTGCGTATATCCATTTACGTTGGCATGTATCCCGTAAAAGCAGATAAGGATGGCCGATACCATCAATACACCTGTAATAATTCCCTTATCTCTTGCAGCTATATTTTTCATGAATTCAATACTGTTTTATTCCCGTTGATTATGCCTATCACTTTTCCTTTTAATGGCTGTCCAATAAACGGACTATTCCTGCTTTTTGAAACAATCTTGTTTTCTTTCAATACCCAATTTTCGGTTGAATCAAAAAGGGTTAAACAAGCCCTGGCACCTTCTTTTATTTCGGGTATGGGTAGTCCAAATAAATTTCTGTTGCTGATGGTCTGCATCTCCACAAATCTTTCTACGCTGCAACCCGTACTCATTACAATACTAAATGCCGTTTCTAATCCAATCATTCCATAACCGGCATTTTCAAATTCGCAAATTTTATTATCGGTATTCTGAGGAAGATGGTGCGATGCAATGCAGTCAATAGTGCCGGCTGCAACGGCCTTTCTTAAGGCTTCTCTATCAGCCTTTGTTCTTAAAGGTGGATTTACTTTCAAATTTGTATCATAATCCTGTAAATCCTCCTCGGTAAAAAATAAATGGTAGGGAGTAGTGGAACAACTGATTAAAGCACCTGCTGCTTTAGCCCTTTGTATAAATTCCAAACTTTTTGCAGTAGATACTCCGGTAAAATGCAATTTGCTTTCAGTGTATTTCGACAACATGATATCTCGGGCCACCATTAACTCTTCTGCAATGGCAGGCCTGCCCGGAATACCCAATTGTGTGGAAATAATGCCCTCGTTCATCAAGCCATGTGCACCAGCAGAGCGATCGTCTGGAACTTGTATTACAGTACCATCAAAAGTCTTTACATATTGTAAGGCTTTTAATAATAATCCTGCATTCTGAATAGAAGCTGTACCATCTCCAAATGCTATGGCTCCAGATTCATGCATGTCATACATTTCTGCCAATTCCTTGCCCTCTGTATTTTTTGTGATAGCAGCAATGGGATGAATATTAACCGATAAACCCTTTGCCTTTTGTACAATATATTCAATCGGTGATTTGGTATCAATAATCGGTTTTGTATTCGGAATAATCATTACATCCGTATAGCCACCAGCAGCAGCAGCTGCTGCACCTGTTTCCAAGGTTTCCTTGTATTCCATACCCGGGTCACAGAAATGCGCAAAGGAATCCATCCAACCCAGACTTAGTTCTAAGCCCTTGTGATCGATGATAGTTGAATCGGTTGCGGTAATAATATTGTCAATGGAAACAATAATCCCATCCTGTATAAGTATATCTTTTACTTGTCCATGAAAAGGAGAGGAGGGGCAAATAATGGCGGCTTGCTTAATGAGTACTTTCATTAAGGAGCGAAGGTAAGATTTTGTTTATAAAAATAGCCGAAAATCAAACTTAGATTATTAAAAAGACGGCCATCACTACTTATTTTAGCTGGCCTTATCCTCCAATTCCATTACCTTCTCGAAAACCAGTTCATATTCTTTATTGGCTTTCTCTAAGTCTGCAGCAGCTGCTTTGTAGTTTGATTCGGCTTGCACAAATTTGTTTTTATCACCATAAACCTCCGGACTTGCCAGCGATGCCTCCAATTCAGTCTTTTTCTTTGTCAACTGTGCAATGTCTATTTCTAACTGCGTAAACCTGTTCTTATATTTCTGCAATTCCTTTTTTAATTCCTTATCAATGGGCGTTCTTTGTCCGCCTGCCTTTTGTTCTGGTTGCACTTTTTCCTTTGGCACTTGTGGAACATTGTCTGGCTCCTTGCCGCCCTTCTTCTTGGTTGTTTCTTCTTTATTGTCCTGTTGTTTTGCTTTGGCCTCTAATTCCCTTCTTCTTTTCCAATCTTCCCATTCGGTATAAGTGCCTTTGAACTCTACAATCTTATGGTCTTCTATTTCCCAGATTTTATTGGCGGTTTTACTAATAAAATATCGATCATGACTTACCAATACAAAACTGCCTTCATATTTATTCATAGATTCAATCAATAATCCAACCGAATGCATATCAAGGTGGTTCGTAGGTTCATCCAATAAAAGGAAATTGGCTTTACTTACGATACTTTTTGCCAAGGCTACACGGGCTTTTTCTCCTCCACTTAATACTTTGATCTTTTTATCTATATCATCTCCTCCAAATAAAAAGCATCCCATTAATGTTCTTAATTCCAAATCGGTTTTGCCACTGCCACAGGTTTGCATTTCCTCCAGAATATTATTATTCACATTCAATGCTTCCAATTGATGCTGTGCATAAAAGGATTCATCCACATTGTGCCCGCCAATTCTTTCCCCTTCAAATTTTTCGGCATTGGCTATAATACGCAGCAATGTCGATTTGCCCTTACCGTTAGCACCTATCAAGGCAATCTTATCTCCCCGGTCAATTTCGGCACCGGTGTTCTCCAGAATTTTTACGTCACCAAAACTTTTGCTGATATGCTTTAGTGTGCAAAGGATTCTGCCGGGTTGCTTGTCTACCTTGAAATTAATTTTGATATTCGGCCTTTCAATTTCTACATCTTCAATACGCTCCAATTTGTCGAGTTTTTTGATAATACTCTGTGCCATGGCAGCCTTACTGGCCTTGGCCTTAAATCTTTCTGCAACACGACTCTGTTGTCTTATATAATCCTGCTGGTTTTCGTAGGCTTTTTTCTGAATATCAGTTCTCAACTCCTTTTCTGATTCGTAAAAGGAGTAATTGCCCGTATAAAAATGCAATTCCTGTTGATATAGTTCCACAATTTTGGTGACCATCCTGTCCAAAAAATACCGATCATGACTTACAATCACCACAGCACCTTGATAGTGCTGCAAGTATTTTTCCAACCATTCGATACTAGGTAAATCCAAGTGGTTGGTAGGTTCATCTAATAGCAATACATCCGGCGCCATCAAAATCATCTTAGCCAATAATACCCGCATCCGCCATCCTCCACTAAATTCTTTATAGGGTCTTTGTAAATCACTATTGCTAAAACCTAGTCCCTGTAAAATCTCTTCTGTACGGTGATGAATACTATAACCATCCAACACTTCCAATTCGTGCAGCTTATCTGCATAGTCATGGGCCAGTTTTTCATCCCCGGTCTTTTCCAATTCATGCCCCAATGCTTCAATCTCTTTTTCTAATTGCAATACCCTTTCAAAAGCCCCCATCGCTACTGTAAGAATCGAATCTTCTGTATCAAAACTTAATAAGTCCTGGTGCAAAAAGCCAATAGTGGTATCCCTCCCTTTTTCTACCGTACCCTTACTCAGACTATATTGCCCGGTAAGTACTTTTAAAATGGTTGACTTACCCGTGCCATTATAGCCAATCAGGCCAATGCGTTCATTGGGTTGTATATGCCAGGTGGCATCTTCAAATATGGTTCTGGCGCCAAATTCAAACGTGGCATTCTGTAATCCTAATAGCATAATCCGGTATGGGTAAATTTTGAAGCCGCAAAGGTACGCCAATCATCAAACTATTTATTCAAATAAAACCTAT
>CALRKF020000053.1:0-22649 GCA_943367825.1 Chitinophaga pinensis | reverse complement strand
TGTGCATGATTACCGGCACTAGCACATACCACGCCTTTCTGTAATTTTTCCGGCGGTAGACTGCTCAGTAAATTATAGGCGCCCCGAATTTTGTAAGAACGCACCACCTGCAGGTCTTCTCTTTTCAGGTATACGTTGCAGTTATATTTTCGGGATAAGCTAAAACTAAATTGCAGGGCTGTTCTGTTCACCACGTTTTTTAAACGGGCAGCAGCAGCTGTATAGTCGAGCCCCTTTGTATCGGAAGTTATTTTCATTTTAGTTAAGTAATTGTTTTTCTACAGAAGCACCTGTAGTGAGTGAATTGCCAGCCTTAGCTGGTTGATTTTCTGGACGCAGGGAACGCACTGTTTTTCCTGATTGCCAGATTTCACTTTCCCGCAGTTCTTTTAATTCTTCTTCCAGTTTTTCTCTATAGTCGGCCTTGCTATTGCTATCGATAGAGCGTTGTGCTTCATTGCCACTGGCAACGCTTTCATATAATTCTTTGAATACTGGCGCAGTGGCATCACGGAATTTTTTCCACCAGTCTAACGCACCACGTTGTGCTGTTGTCGAACAATTAGCATACATCCAATCCATACCATTTTCGGCCACCAGTGGCATCAGTGATTGGGTAAGTTCTTCTACGGTTTCATTAAATGCTTCAGAAGGAGAGTGGCCTTTGCTTCTCAATACATCATATTGAGCTGCAAAAATGCCTTGTATGGCACCCATTAGTGTGCCTCTTTCGCCGGTAAGGTCGGAGTACACTTCTTTTTTGAAATCTGTTTCAAACAAGTAACCACTTCCAATGGCAATACCCAGTGCTGCTACTCTTTCAAAAGCTTTTCCAGTTGCATCCTGAAAAATGGCATAGGAACTATTCAAACCTCTTCCTTGTAAAAACATCCTGCGTAGAGATGTACCGCTGCCTTTTGGTGCCACCAAAAATACATCTACATCGGCGGGAGGTATAATGCCAGTTCTTTCTTTATAAGTAACACCAAAGCCATGAGAAAAATACAAGGCCTTGCCAGGGGTTAAATATTTTTTTACAGTAGGCCACATGGCAATTTGTGCTGCATCACTCAATAGATAACAAATAATCGTTCCTTTTTCAAGGGCTTCCTCAATTTCAAAAAGTGTTTCGCCTGGTACAAAACCGTCTTTGATAGCTTTGTCCCAGCTTTTTGAATTTTTACGTTGTCCTACAATTACATTGATGCCATTGTCTTTTTGGTTCAATGCCTGGCCGGGACCTTGTACGCCGTAGCCGATCACAGCTACTGTTTCATTTTTTAAAATTTCCTGTGCTCTCTCCAGTGGAAATTCATCTCTTGTTACTACATTTTCTACAGTGCCTCCAAAATTTAATTGTGCCATGATATTTATTTTATTGTTTTTTTAATGTTGTTATAGTTGTTTTAAAAATTACATTGTAAATATTGCTTCCTGCTGATTGAGGTATTCATTCTCCACCAATTCATCTGCAGGTGCTGCCTGTTCGTATTCTTTTAATTTTTCATGAAAGCCACTACTTGCTTTGATAACAGCTACACGGGCACTTCTCACAAATTCAATCAACCCAAAGGGTTCCAGGAATGCCACCAATCGATCTGTTTCTTCTCTGTGGCCCGTAGTTTCAAAAATCGTGTAGTCGTTACGGATAGTAACTGCCCTTGCACCGTATTCCCGTAAGAGTCTTTCTACTTTTACTTTTTCAGCGATTTCGCTGGTGGGTACTTTATACAAAGCCATTTCCTGCCATACAATTTCCTCTTCTGTATTGTAGAAAGCTTTTAGAACATCTACTTGTTTTTCGATGTGGCGGCATAGTTTACGTACCACTTCTTCTGTTTCATTGATAACAATGGTGAAGCGGTGAACTGATTCTACTTCAGTAGGAGAAGTATTCAGACTGTCTACATTGATTTTTCTTCTGGAGAAGATAATGGCAATGCGATTCAATAAACCGATTTGGTTTTCGGTATATACAGTGATGGTATATTCTTTTTTTTGCATAGTCGATTTATTTATTTCAATCTGATTTCTGATACACTACATCCTTGTGGCACCATTGGGAATACATTATTTTCTTTGCCCACCATAATTTCTAGTAAATGGGCAGAGTTGGATTGTAACATTTCTTCTAATGATTTTTTTAATTCTTCACGTGCCGTAACTTTTTTTCCGGGAATTCCATAGCCCGCTGCAACTTGAATAAAATCGGGGCTTTGGATATCGGTGAAAGAATATCTTTTTTCATGAAAAAGTTCCTGCCATTGCCGTACCATACCTAGAAACTGATTGTTGAGAATGATAATTTTGATATCAACATTCGATTGCATGATGGTCCCCAATTCTTGTATAGTCATTTGTATGCCTCCGTCACCTATAATGGCAATGACTGTTCTATCGGGCGCTCCGAATTTAGCGCCGATGGCAGCGGGTAGTGCAAAGCCCATCGTCCCCAAACCACCGCTGGTGATATTGCTCTTACTTTGTTTGTAATTTGCATATCGACAAGCTACCATCTGGTGTTGACCCACATCTGTAACGATAATGGCATTACCCTCGGTGATTTCATTCAATGTTTTAATCACTTCTCCCATGCTCAATATTTCAGTAGCAGGATTTAATTCGGGTTCAATGCATATTTGCCATTCTTGTTTTTTATATTCATTGAATTTTTCAAACCAAGCTTGATTGTCTTTTTTGTTAATCAATGAAGTCAATAGGGGTAAGGTTTCTTTGCAATCGCCCCATACTGGCACCGTGGTCTTCACATTTTTATCAATTTCAGAAGGGTCGATATCAAGATGAATGATCTTCGCTTGTCGTGCATATTTATCGAGGCGTCCTGTAACCCTGTCATCGAAACGCATTCCAATGGCAATTAAAACATCTGCTTCATTGGTTAATACATTGGGGCCATAATTACCATGCATGCCCAGCATACCTACTGCTAGTGGATGGTCGGTGGGCAGGGCACTCATTCCCATGATTGTCCAGGCAGCTGGCAGGTTGCCTTTTTCAATAAATGTTTTCAATTCATTTTCTGCATTACCTAAGATTACTCCTTGTCCAAAAATTACAAATGGTTTTTTGGCTTCATTAATTAGTTTGGCTACTTCTTCAACATATTCTTTTCTAACAATGGGTTTCGGCCGATAGCTACGGATATGTTCGCAGGGCTTGTAGCCTTCATATTCGAAAATTTGTAATTGAGCATTTTTAGTAATGTCTATTAATACTGGACCTGGTCTACCACTGCCTGCAATATAAAATGCTTTGGAAAGTACATGTGGAATTTCTGCTGCATCGGTTATCTGGTAATTCCATTTGGTAACGGGTGTAGTGATATTGATAACATCTATTTCCTGAAATGCATCGGTGCCCAATAAATGCGCATACACCTGACCGGTAATACATACCAATGGAGTAGAATCAATCATTGCATCAGCTAAGCCGGTGATGAGGTTAGTGGCGCCTGGTCCGCTAGTAGCAAATACTACCCCAGTTTTACCACTGGCTCTTGCAAATCCCTGTGCAGCGTGAATAGCTCCCTGCTCATGGCGTACAAGCGTATGCGTTATTTGCTCTCTATAATCATACAATGCATCATAAATGGGCATGATGGCTCCTCCGGGATATCCAAAAACGGTTTTGGCATTTTCGGCCAGCAAGGCTTCCAATACTGCCACCGATCCAGAAATAGATTTTGTCAATTTCGGCGATACCGATTCTGTGGAGGTTGGTGCAACAGGAGTTTTGATGATTGTTTCCATATAAATATTTTAAGTTGCTATAATTATTTTTATAATGATTCGTCTGTTACACAGCCCGCTGCTGCATCTTTTACTGTATGGGCATATTTATACAATACCCCTTTAGTAGCTTTTAAAACCGGTTGCTTCCATGCTTTTTTTCTTTCAGCAATAAGGGCTTCACTAATTTGTAAAGTCATGGTTTTATTTGGAATACTGATTTCAATTGGATCATCATCTTGTACCAATGCAATCAATCCTCCGTCATAGGCTTCAGGCGTTATGTGTCCCACCACAAATCCATGGGTGCCACCACTAAATCTTCCGTCGGTGATAAGCGCAACAGATTTACCCAAACCTGCACCAATGATGGCAGATGTTGGTTTTAGCATTTCAGGCATGCCTGGGCCTCCACGTGGTCCTACATATCTTATTACCACTACATCACCCGCTTTTATTTTTCCAGAGTGGATGCCTTGAATTAATGCTTGTTCGCCGTCAAATACACGTGCAGGACCTGTAAATAGTTCACCTTCTTTACCCGAAATTTTTGCCACTGATCCTTTCTCTGCTAGGTTGCCGAATAAGATTTGTAAATGACCTGTTGTTTTTACAGGTGCTTCAATGGGAAGAATAATATTTTGTGATTCAAAGTTGAGATCGGGTACAGTAGCTAGATTTTCAGTAATAGTTTTACCAGTAACGGTTAAACATTCGCCGTTTAAGTAACCCCTGTTCAATAAATATTTCATCACTGCAGGTACACCTCCGATATTGTGCAGGTCTTCCATTAAATATTTTCCGCTAGGTTTTAAATCTGCGAGTACGGGTACCCGATCGCTGATGATTTGAAAATCTTCCTGTGTAATTTGAATGTCTACCGATTTTGCCATGGCAATTAGATGCAACACAGCATTGGTACTTCCACCCAATGCCATAACAACTGTGATGGCATTTTCAAAAGCAGCCCTTGTCATAATATCAGATGGCTTGATATCTTTTTCCAATAAATGACGAATGGCTTTTCCTGCAGCTATACACTCTTCTTTTTTAGCATCACTTAATGCAGGGTTGGAAGATGAATAGGGAAGGCTCATGCCAAGTGCTTCAATGGCGCTACTCATGGTATTGGCAGTGTACATGCCACCACAGGCACCTGCACCCGGACAAGCATGTTGTACAATCCCTTTAAAATCGCCCTCACTTAATTGACCGGCAATTTTTTTACCCAGTGCTTCAAATGCAGATACGATGTTTAAGTCTTCTCCTTTATAATGACCCGGTGCAATCGTGCCACCATACAACATAATTGCTGGTCTATTTAATCTTCCCATTGCAATAATGGAACCTGGCATATTTTTATCACAACCCGGAATGGCGATCAGTCCATCATAATATTGCGCACCACATACTGCTTCAATGCTGTCGGCAATAATATCCCTGCTCACCAAGCTATAGCGCATTCCATCCGTACCATTGCTGATACCATCACTTACGCCAATGGTATTAAATATCAACCCTACTAAATCAGCATCCCAAACAGCTTGTTTAACCAATTTGGCTAAATCATTCAGGTGCATATTACAGGTATTGCCATCATAGCCCATGCTTACCACACCTACCTGCGCTTTTAGCAGGTCTTCTTCTGTTAGTCCGATGCCATACAACATTGCCTGTGCGGCCGGTTGTGTTACATCCTGCGTGATGGTTTTAGAATATTTATTGATAGCTGACATTGTTTTTTAATTTAAGCGCGTTTTTCAATCTTAATTTTTTCTTCAAGTACCCTACAACGGTAGGCTTGTTGGATTAGATAGCTTAAGCTTTCCTCCCAATTCTTTTTAAATGGAATATTGTCTAAAGATTCTAATGCTACAATTTCAGCAGCTGTTCCGCAATAGAAGGCAGCGTCTGCTTGATACATGTCTGTAGGTGTAAATAATTTTTCTTCCACTGGTATTTGTAATTCGCGGCAGATGTCTAAAACCGTGGCACGTGTAATGCCTGGTAAAATATTGCCCTTTGATGGCGTGTATAGTACACCGTTATTTTCATAAAATACATTGGCGCCAGGTCCTTCTGCCACAAATCCGGCACCATCCAGTAATAAGGCTTCATCAAAACCTTTGTCTTTTGCTTCCTGACAAGCCAAAATAGAATTGACATAGTGACCACTTACTTTGGCTTCAATTTGAAAAGCGCCAGGGTTGGGCCTACAATAAGAAGAAGTCATTAAGCGCATTTTATTAGCGAGATAGCCATTTGTCCATTCCCAGGCGGTGATGGCCAGAAAGCATTCTTTTCCTTTTGACAGCGACATATTCGGTGAACAGAAAACAACTGGCCTGATATAAGCATCTGAAAAATTATTCTTTTCCAATACTTGATAGGTTAGGTCAATCAATGTTTCTGTAGGGATATCGAATGGCATTTGCATAACAGCAGCCGAATGGCGAAGTCGGTCATAATGTTCGGCTGCTTTAAATATTTTAGTGCCGTTGGCTGTTTTGTAAGATTTGATTCCTTCAAATACAGCATAGCCATAGTGCAGACTTTGGCTATAGAGGTCCATAGTAGCTTCTGCTGCTTTTACAAAAGCATTATTGAAATAAATAATCGTGTTGTTGTTATAATACATACCATAAATTGTTTAACAGGCATAAAAAAACCCGCCTGTTGGAGGCGGGTTGCGTATACTTGTTGAATGTTAGTTAAACGTTTGTCCCTCCTCCGTGCAATGCAGGTATAATAATGACAGCCACAATAATTATTGAGGTAATAACTGTGATGGCATTATGTAAATTGCGTAGTAGCATGAAGGATTTGTTGTAAACAAATATAATCCCGCCTTTATTAAAAACAAAGAACTTTTTTATTTTATTAAATGATGGTTGATTTTCTCAACTCAATATTTTCCACATTCACTTTGCCGGCAATACTATGATTGATATAATCACTGATTAAGTCACCAATGGTATTGGTGAAATAAAAATTGATGGGCTCAATATCTTTTGTAACAAATTTGTTTTGCAATGTCCATTCTACCCCTTCCTTTACAAGTGCAGCCTCTTCATGCAAGCTAAAGTGATCCAGTAACATCGCTGCTGATAAAATAGATCCTATTGGGTTGGCAATGTCTTTACCTGCAGCTTGCGGATAAGAACCATGAATAGGTTCGAATAAAGCGGTTTTATTGCCGATAGATGCTGAAGGTAAAAGTCCCAGTGATCCACTGATTACACTTGCTTCATCGCTGATGATATCCCCAAACATATTTTCTGTAAGTACTACATCAAATTGTTTCGGGTTCAGGATAATCTGCATAGCGGCATTGTCTACAAAAAGGAAATCGAGTTGCACTTCTGGATAATTGTTGGCAATATCCTTTACCACTTTTCTCCATAGTCTAGAAGTTTCCAATACATTGGCTTTGTCCACCAGGGTAAGTTTTTTCCTTCTTTTCATGGCTGCTTCAAAAGCAAGTATGGCAATTCTTTCAATCTCTTCCTTTGTATAAACACAATCATCCGAAGCAATGGTTTGTGCTTCATTGATTGTTTTCTTTCCAAAATAAATGCCTCCTGTTAGTTCGCGGTAGATGATAAAATCAACCTCTTCCAGGTTCTTTGCTTTTAAAGGAGATAAATGCTGCAAACTTGGATAGGTATTTATCGGGCGAATATTGGCGTATAGTTCCAGGGCTTTTCTCAACGCAAGTAAGCCTTGTTCGGGTCTGACTTTTGCACTAGGGTCATTATCATATTTAGGATGACCGATAGCCCCAAATAAAATGGCGTCCGCCTCTAAGCAATGTTGGATGGTGGCTTCCGGCAAGGGAGCACCTGTTTCGTCAATGGCAACGGCACCCATTAAAGAATAGGTATAGTTAAACTGATGTCCATATTGGTTTGCAATGGCATTCAATACTTTTACAGCCTGACGGGTTACTTCGGGTCCAATTCCATCTCCTTCGATGACTGCAATATTTTTTATAACACTCATAAAAATTTAATAAGCTTGTTTTTCAAATGCAATGATTTCGTCTTTTATGCTCAACAAATAATCGATGTCGTCGTATCCGTTAAGCATACATTCTTTTTTGTAGGAATTAATATCAAAACTTTCGCTTTCACCACTAGCATCAATGCAGATGGTTTGTGCCGACAAATCAATTGTAAGTGTACTGCTCTTCTCTTGTGCAAATATTTTTGCCAAAAAAGTTTCAGAAACAGTTACAGGCAATACCCCATTATTGAGTGCATTGTTTTTGAAAATATCGGCAAAGAAACTCGATACTACTGCACGAAATCCATAATCCAGAATGGCCCAGGCAGCGTGCTCTCTCGAGGAGCCACATCCAAAGTTTTTTCCTGCGACTAAAATCTCTCCTGTATAATCGGTTTGATTTAAAATAAATGCAGGCCTGGGTTTAGTTTCATCATCGTTTTCATAGCGCCAGTCTCTAAAAAGATTTTTTCCAAAATTTTCTTTGGTGGTGCCTTTTAAGAAACGGGCAGGGATAATCTGATCGGTGTCGATGTGTTCGACCGGAATTGGAATAAAGCGGGAATTTAATATGTTGAATGCTTTCATTTTTTTTAATTCAATAGTTCTCTAACATCTGTTATATAACCGGTAACGGCAGCAGCTGCGGCGGTCAATGGACTAGCCAATAATGTTCTGGCGCCAGCACCTTGTCGGCCTTCGAAATTTCGGTTACTGGTACTGATACAATATTTACCTGCTGGTATTTTATCTTCATTCATACCTAGGCAAGCCGAACAACCAGGTTGTCTTAATTGAAATCCAGCTGCTACTAAAATTTTATCCAGTCCTTCTTCGATGGCTTGTTTTTCTACTTGTTTACTACCGGGTACAATCCAAACTTCTACATCGGCTGCTTTTTGCTTTCCTTTTACAAAGGCGGCTACTTCGCGCAGGTCTTCAATCCTAGAATTGGTACAACTGCCAATAAATACATAATCAATTTTTTGTCCTTTGATGGGAGCACCTGCTGTTAAGCCCATATAGGTCAAGGATTTTTCCAGTCCACCCTTATCTGTTTCATTCACCGTATTACGGTCAGGGATATTCGAAGAAATGGCAATGCCCATGCCCGGGTTGGTGCCGTATGTAATCATGGGTTCGATAGCACTGGCATCAATATGAATTTCTTTGTCGAAGGATGCATCTGTATCGGTGAATAGTTTTTTCCAGTTCGCCAATTTTTTATCCCATTCTGCTCCGGTGGGTGCAAATGTTCTTCCTTTGATATAGTCAAAAGTGGTTTCATCTGGTGCAATCATGCCTCCTCTTGCACCCATTTCAATACTCATATTACAAACGGTCATACGGGCTTCCATACTTAATGAGCGAATAGCAGATCCAGCATATTCAACAAAATAACCGGTAGCACCGCTGGCAGAAATTTTTGCAATGATGTAAAGAATGATGTCTTTTGCACCAACCCCTTTTTGCAAATCACCTTCTACATTGATGCGCATGGTTTTAGGTTTGCTTTGCAATAAACATTGCGATGCAAAAACCATTTCTACTTCACTGGTACCAATGCCAAATGCGATACTACCAAAAGCACCGTGCGTACTGGTATGGCTATCGCCGCATACGATGGTCATGCCAGGTTGTGTGATACCAAGCTCGGGACCAATTACATGTACAATACCCTGATAGGGATGGCCCAAGCCATATAAATCAAGTTGATGATTCTTACAATTCTTAATCAGTGCATCTACCTGTGCTCTACCTAATTCGTCTTTGATAGGAAGTTCTTGATTAAGTGTAGGCACGTTATGATCGGCAGTGGCAACAATTTGTTTTGGCCTGAAAAGTGAAAGTCCCCTATTTTCAATTCCCTTGAATGCTTGTGGAGAAGTTACTTCATGAATCAGGTGCTTGTCGATATATAAAACCACCAGCCCGCCGTCAATCGTTTTGACAACATGTTGGTTCCAGATTTTTTCAAATAATGTTTGTCCCATTTTATTTTCTTTGCTATTAAGCAGTAATCGCCTCTTTGTTTTTGTATTGAATGGCTATTTCCTGCAAGTCAGTATCTTCTACTTCCTTTTTGTGGTCGGCGATTTTTAAAAATTCATTGTATAATACATCTAAGTCATTTCTGTCGAAGGGGAATCCCAGTTTTTGAAAGCGATAGGCTAATGCGCTTCTGCCGCTGCGGGCGGTAAGAATAATTTTAGAGCTATCGGCACCTACTTCTTCTGGAGCTATTATTTCATAGGTCTGTGTATCTTTTAAAAATCCATCTTGATGAATGCCAGAAGAATGCGAAAAAGCATTGCTACCTACAATTGCTTTATTGGGTTGTACTGGCATACGCATAGTATCACTTACCAATTTACTGATGGGGTTTAATTTTTTTGCATTGATATGGGTATAATAACCAAGGTCTTTGTGTTGTTTAAGAATCATTACCACTTCTTCTAAAGAGGTGTTACCTGCTCTTTCTCCCAATCCATTGATGGTACATTCAATTTGCCTTGCACCATTCAGTACCCCTGAAATAGAATTAGCAGTAGCCAGGCCAAGGTCATTGTGACAATGGCAACTGATGATGGCTTTGTCAATATTGGGAACATGGTTGATGAGGAAGGCAATTTTTTCGCCGTATTGATGTGGAAGGCAATAACCAGTAGTATCCGGAATATTTACCGTAGTAGCTCCAGCTTTAATAACAGCTTCGATTACCCTTGCCAGATAGTCATTGTCAGTACGGCCTGCATCTTCTGCATAAAATTCAATGTCATCGGTATAATTTCTGGCCCATTTTACAGATTGAATGGCTCTTTCAAGTATTTCCTCGCGGGTGGAATTGAATTTGGATTTGATATGGTAATCGGAAGTGCCAATGCCGGTATGTATACGGGGTCTTTTAGCATATTTAAGTGCCTCAGCAGCCACTTCTATATCTTTTTGTACAGCACGGGTAAGTCCGCATACAGTAGCATGCCGAATGATTTTAGCAATTTCATTTACACTTTCAAAATCACCCGGTGAAGAGATAGGAAAGCCCGCTTCAATAATGTCTACGCCCAGTTCTTCCAGTTCCAGGGCCACTTCAATTTTTTCCTTGGTATTTAATTTGCAACCAGGTACTTGTTCGCCGTCGCGTAGTGTTGTATCGAAAATAAAAACCCTTTTATCGCTCATTGTATTAAAAAATTAAAATAAAAGATGAAGCCTGCTTATTTTTGTATGTTGCCGACACAGTCAGCCCAATTTCGAAAGTATCCATATAAAGGCAGTCGGAGGAATCAAAATGCGGTCAAGATTACAGTGTGCAAGGCTGACAAAATGCTGTATAATGCAGTATGGATAAGGATTTCATCATTTTTAAACTACAATGCCCAACCGTTCAAATAACGCCTTGTTTCAGTTGGTTAAATCCCTGAAAAAATCTGAAAAGCGCAATTTTAAGCTTTTTGTGAAGCGGAATTCTGCTGCCGAGGACTTAAAGGTTACCCAATTGTTTGATGCCCTGGATAAGATGGACGATTATCAGGAGGCGGTACTGTTGAAGAAAAATCCTTCCATCAGTAAGGCCCAACTTTCCAATATTAGCGCCAATTGCTACAAACAAATACTGAGTAGTCTTCGGTTGATAAAGGACGAAGACAATATCGACATACAGTTGCACGAGCAGATGGACTATGCACGTATTCTTTACAACAAAGGTTTGTATATACAAAGTTTGAATGTGTTGGATAAGATGAAGAAACTGGCGGCTGCGCATCACCAGATGACATATTTAATGCAGGTCTTGTTTTTTGAGAAAAAAATCGAATCGCTTTATATCACCCGGAGTATCGAAAACAGGGCCGATGTATTGATTGCAGAAGCCAATCAGGCATCCGAAAAACTAAATAGCATTACCTTATTATCGAATTTATCTTTGAGGTTATATGGTTGGTATATCAAACATGGTCATGCCAGGACTACAGAAGATGATGCGACCATCAAAAAAATGGTGGAAGCTGTATTGCCTGCTGTAGAAACCGCCAACAGTAATTTTTACGAAAAATTATATCGTTATCAATGTCTTTGCTGGTATGCATTTATTCGGCAAGATTTTCTGATGTATTATCGCTATACACAAAAATGGGTAGATCTTTTTGCGGAAACACCTGTGATGATTGAAGTAGAAACTTCGCATTATATTAAAGGTATGCACAATCTGATGGGTGCCCATTTTGATTTACGTAACCATCGGAGATTAAAAGAAGCATTGGTGGTATTTGAAAAGTTTTCAACTACTGATGTGGTGCAGCAGAATGAAAATAATTTGATACAAACTTTT
The DNA here is from genome assembly GCA_943367825.1 of Chitinophaga pinensis. GTDB lineage: Bacteria > Bacteroidota > Bacteroidia > Chitinophagales > Chitinophagaceae > Ferruginibacter > Ferruginibacter pinensis_J. The sequence goes on along the minus strand of CALRKF020000053.1, from coordinate 10,565 downwards.
GTATACCTATTTATATCCAAGATTAATCAACATTTTTTGGAGGGTAGTTTTACTGCGGGTTTAGCACTTGTGCCTGAAATAGAAGCCAAGTTGGAAGAATATGAATTGTACCTCGACAGGCATCGGATATTGGTATTCTATTATAAGATTGCCAGTTTGTATTTTGGTAGTGGCGATAGCAGCAAAGCCATCGATTATTTGAATAAAATTATTAATTGGAAAGTTGACCTTCGTACCGATTTGCAATGTTATAGCAGGTTATTGCACCTGATTGCACATTACGAATTGGGCAATTATGAATTGATGGAATACCTTATTAAGTCGGTGTATCGTTTTATGGCCAAGATGGAAAATATGAGTGTGGTAGAAGAGGAGATGTTGGCTTTTTTAAGACGATCATTTCAGTTATCTGCCAAAAATATAAAACCAGCATTGGAGAAGCTACTCGAAAAATTAAAGCAGCATGAAAATAATCGGTTGGAGACAAGGGCATTTGTATACCTGGATGTAATCAGCTGGTTAGAGAGTAAAATAAGCGGAGTGCCCGTACAGGAAATTGTGCAGCAGAAGTTTGCAAATTTTAAAAAATAATTTTCTATCCCCAGCGGCTTCAAATTTAACAATGCCATGAAATGACTAGTTAATTTTCTATTAATGGGGAATTGCTATTTTATATGTGCTGTATTTTTAGAGTAAATCTTATTAATTATTTTAATTATCTTGTTTCAAATTAAATTGAATGAATAGGTCAGGTGGTTTTTTGCTAATACTTTTTTTAGGATTGGGCTTTTTACTGGTTAGGAAAATCTTTGATAGGGGGGTTGAAAAAATCACCGATTCAGAAGTGGTGCGTGAAAATGAGGAATACCTTGGTTCCTGGGCTTCTAAATCGGATAAAGGATTAGTCCTAATGCGCTTGCACCGCAATGGTGTTTTGAATTATACTACCGTTGCCTATCCTAGCAATGACAGTATCATTGTCAAAGGCAGTTATAAATATGTAAGTGAAAGAAATAATGATCGTAAGTATTTTCCACGATTGTATGCCTTTAAAGAAAACGGAGATACTATTTTTAATTATTATGTTCGATACCTTACCAAATATGATATGACTATCGACAAGGTTGATAAAATGGAAATTAGCCCGAATAGTGTTTACGATACTGTTGCCTTTACTTTTTATCGAATAAAAAAATAACCAGCGCCATTCTGTAAATTTTATGAAATCATTCTTACATACAACAATCCTCCTATTTTGTCTTGCAATAATCACCAGTTGCGGCGGCCCTTCGCAAAATCGTGCGGTTAAAATGGAGGACCTGGATAAAGCAATAGCGAATGATCAGCAAAATGCAGTTGCTGCTCCAACCCGAAGCAGGTTGACTGCTAAGGAATTAATTGCTTTGTCGGATTGCAATGATTTGGATTGTGTTCAATATTTTATGAAGGCACTTAGTACAGATTTTGTACATGCCAAAAAAGGAGAGTTTGCAACTTTATATCGTTCAGCCGTTACCGATAGTGCAGGTGCCAGTTTAATTATCCCAATGGCTACGCTTTATACAGATATCAATCCGGATGCCGCATGGAAGCTCACTCATACCGTACATCGGGCAGCACTTAGCCAAGAATTATTGAGTGAATTTGCTGCAGCTAATTTTCAATTAGAAGATTCTGTTTATAGTCGGGCTTACCAAGCTTATAATTATCGATATTATTCAGCTCAATACCCCGGCCTTGAAATGATTCATACAACTACCTATTCGCCCTGGAAAGCCAAGGGTTTGTACATGAATGTTACCTGGCCCTGTTATGTATTTGAGGTACGTCGATTGCCTAGGTGAGCTAAGGATTTGATAAATGGAAGGAGTTTATTTAGTCCTTATTTTATTCCAAATATTTTTGCTGCATTGGCACTCGTAATTTTTCCAACCTCTTCTACTGAAATATTTTTAATACTGGCAATTTTATCTGCCACATATTTTATATAACTAGATTCATTTCGTTTGCCCCGAAAAGGTATCGGGCTTAAATAAGGAGCATCGGTTTCCAATACCAAATGTGCAAGATTTATTTTGGCGATTACTTCAGCAAGTCCAGCATTTTTATACGTTATTACTCCGCCAATGCCCAGGTAAAATCCTGCGTCAATTATTTGACAAGCTGATTCGTAGCTACCACTAAAACAATGAAAGATACCCCTCAATCCACGGCCCTGGTATTCCCTTACAATATTGATCGTTTCCTGCATAGCATTACGGGTATGAATTACAATTGGTATTTTATATTGAAGTGCCCATTCAATTTGAATTCGAAAAGCTATGTTTTGTTCTTCAACAAAAGTTTTATCCCAATAATGATCTAGTCCAATTTCACCGACCGCTACAAATTTTCTTTTGGTCAACCAGTTTTCTACAATGGCTAGTTCTTCCTTATAATTTTCCTTTACACTGCAGGGATGCAAGCCCATCATTGCAATGCAATCTTCAGGATATTTATTTTCTAGTTTCAACATTTCTTCATGTGTTTCACTATCGATGGCAGGTAAATAGCATTTACTTACACCTGCCTTGCGGGCATTGATAATAATATCATCGATATCATTGCGAAACTCAGTGGAATATAAATGTGTATGGGTATCTATAAAGTGCATGTATTTCTTTGTTTTGCAAAAATCAGCAAAAATAAATTAACAAGGCTTTAAACTATTGGCATCAGCCTAGGTCTTATTTGGGTTCTATTCATTCACCTTTTAAAAATTATTTATGAAAAAGTCAATTTATCTCGCCACATGGCTCACTGCTTTTGCAGTTATGGCCGTACTTAGTTTTAGCAGTTGCAAAAAAAATGCAGACCTGAGTGCAACCACCGAAACACCTGAAGAAACAGCCGCTACCTTAAGTGTTACAACTGCAGATGCTGATATGGAAACACAGTATGATGATGTGTTTAATATCACTGCCAGCATGAACAGTAATCAGGTTGGAGAAAACCTAGGGCTAGGTTCCAATGTATCCGGACTCTTCAACTTGGGAGAGGGCCCTGTTAGTCCTGATACCTTAAGTCGTTGCTTCACCATTTCAGTAATACCCAATATTCCGGGTGTATTTCCAAAAACCGTTACCATCGATTTTGGCACTGGTTGTTTGGGAAGAGATGGTAAATACAGAATGGGCAAGATTGTAAGTATTTATACCAACCGTATGGTAGTGCCAGGCGCTAAAGTAAGTACTACTTTTATAAACTATCAGGTAGATAGTTTCAAAGTAGAAGGAACTCATATTACAGAAAATACCAGCACCTCCAATTTACAAGGCTGGAAGGTTACTGTATTAAATGGTAAAATCACCAATGTAAACAACAACCATTGGAAAGAATGGAATAGTACTAAATCAGTATTGCAAATTGAAGGCAATGGCACCCCAGGTTTCCCATTGGATGATGTATATAAAATTACAGGCGGTGCTGCAGGAACCAATTCTGCTGGCAATACCTGGACTTCCTTAATCATTGATCCATTGATTAAAAAATTCACTTGCAGATGGATTGTAAAAGGCACAAAACGTATTACCAGAAATAATCATTTGGGGATACTGGATTATGGCAATGGCGATTGCGATAACCAAGCTATATTAACCATTAATGGCGTACCACATACCATCACCTTATAATGAAAATAGCCCTTGCAAGTCTGAGAACAAGGTTGTAACTTCGACTCAGTTTTCATAGGGTACGGATTAAAAACGGGCCGGGGTTTCTACCCCGGCCCAACTGTTTTATAAAAGTAAATAGTAGTTATTTTTTAGATGGATTAAATTGCTATTTTTTTGAACTGGTAGCCCTTTGATGAAAAATATTGCAATAATTGGGGCAAAGCCATTTGCATTCTTGGTGCAGCTTTTTCACTATCATGAAAAACGATGATATCACCAGATTTTATTTTATTTTTCATTCTTTCATAGCATCGTTCCGGTGCAATGGCAGCATCCCAGTCGCCCGCTAAAATATTCCACATGATAATTTTCATTTCGGGCATAGCCAGCTTCAACTTTCTTATCTGACTTTTTTTAATACGACCATATGGCGGCCTGAATAAGTTACTCGCAATGGATTGATTAGCGGCAATGATGTTTTCAATATAAGCATCGTCACTGCTTTTCCAGCCGTTGACATGCTGCTGGGTATGATTGCCGATAGCATGTCCCGATTGCTTGAGTAAATCAAATGTCTCCGGATATTTTTGCACATTATCCCCAATGCAAAAAAAACTGGCAGCGGCCTGGTATTTACTCAATTCATTCAATACAAAAGGAGTGATTGTGGGATGTGGGCCATCATCAAAACTCAAATACAGGATCTTTTCATCCTTTGGCATATCCCAAATGCAGCCAGGATATAGTTTTTTCAGCCATCCTGGTGTTTTAATCCAATAACGATCTCTTTTCAGAAAGCGTATGATGGAATGCTGTTTGGCTTTATTATAATGTGGCGCAATAAATGACATTGGGCAAAGCTACAATCTGAAAACCAAAATCCACAATCATTCATCTGTGTTATCTTTGCAGCTATGAGTAAAGTAAGAGTAAGATTTGCACCAAGTCCTACAGGTGGACTACACCTTGGAGGCGTAAGAACCGTTTTGTTCAATTATTTATTTGCCAAGCACCATGGGGGCGATTTTATAGTTCGTATTGAGGATACCGATCAAACAAGGTGGGTAGCAGGAGCAGAGGAGTATATTTTTGAATGTTTGAAATGGTGTGGCCTAGAGCCAGATGAAAGTGTTATACATGGAGGTGAGTATGCCCCTTACCGCCAGAGTGAGCGCAAAGCTATCTATCGTCAATATGCCGAACAGTTAGTGGAGGCCGGAAACGCATATTATGCATTTGATACAAGTGAGGAGCTTGAAAAAATGCGAGAAGATTTAAAGGCAAAGGGAAGCCATAGCCTTCAATATGATCATGCCATTCGGATGAGCATGAACAATTCCTTGCGTTTGTTGCCGGAAGAGACAGCAAAATTGTTGGAAGCCGGAACGCCTTATGTTATAAGGATAAAAATGCCAGCCAATGAATTTGTTGCTTTTAATGATATGATCAGGGGCGAAATAAGTTTTGATACCAATACTGTAGATGATAAAGTTTTGTTGAAAGCAGATGGTATGCCTACTTATCATTTGGCGGTAGTAGTGGATGATTACCTAATGAAAATTAGTCACGCATTTAGAGGTGAAGAATGGTTGCCAAGTGCACCTGTTCATATTTTATTGTGGAAGAATTTATTCGGATTAGATGCTATGCCAGCATGGGCCCATCTTCCATTGATATTAAAGCCCGATGGCAATGGTAAATTAAGTAAAAGAGATGGTGACAGACTTGGATTTCCTGTATATGCGATGGATTGGAACGACCCTGCAACCAATGAATTGACAAAGGGGTTTAAAGAAATTGGTTTTTTGCCGGAGGCATTTGTAAATCTATTGGCCGTTTTAGGTTGGAACGACGGCAGTCAGCAGGAACTATTTTCCATGGAGGAATTAATTGCAAAATTCAGCATGGATAAAGTACATAAAGGAGGCGCCAAATTTGATTATGAAAAAGCCAAATGGTTCAACCATGAATGGATAAAAAAATCTACTGCTACTGAATTGGTATCACTGGTTAAAACTGTGATGGAAAGCAGGGGATTATCAATCTCCAACGAAGCCTATTTATTAACGGTAATTGAATTGGTGAAAGACCGTTGTACACTATTGACCGATTTTTATGAGCAGGGTAAATTTTTCTTTGAAGCACCTGTTAGCTGGGATCTGCCCAGTGTTCAACCCAAATGGGATGCTGGAAAGAAGGATTTTTTCGAAAATTTTTCGAATGATTTGAATAGTCTTGATGTCTGGGATTTAGCCTCCATCGAAAATCTGTTTAAAACCCTTGCTACAACAAAGAATATCAAAGTGGGCGAATTACAGATGATATTTCGTGTAATGCTAGTCGGTAGTAAAATGGGCCCGGGGGTATTCGTAATAGCACAAACAATTGGTAAGGAGGATACTATTACTAGAATCCAAAAAGCCATCTTGCATTTTTAGTTGTTTAACCTTGTTTTTCCATTAGGTCTACAATTTCAACCAGTCCATCCGAATAGGCCTTTTCAATATTGATTAGGTCTTCGGCTTGCAGCCGTACTATACCGTTTGTATTTTGTTGTACGTGCTCTACAGTGCGTATACCCGGAATAACAGTGCTAACACCCGGATAACTTAGAATATAACTCAAAGCCAATGCTGCTTTACTAATGCCGTATTGATTACAAAGGGGCCATATTTTTTCTTCTAAAATTGCGATGGCCGGCGCCATAATTTTTTCATTGAGCCGAAAACTACGATGGTCGTCTGCTGCAAAAAGGGTATTGCTGTTGAATTTTCCGGTGAGCAAACCAAATTGCAAGGGCATTCTGGCAATTACGCCATACCCTTCTTCGTGTACGCTTTGTATTAAGTTTTTGGCCTTTTGATTGATGATGTTGAATACTAATTGAAATCCCTGCCCTTCTTTTTTAGCAACTAAAAAATCGGCTTCTGGTTCGGGATAGAATGTATTTAATGATAATCCCCAATACCTTATTTTTCCAGCGTCCTGCAATTGATGCATGGCTTCTATGCATTGTTCAGATTCAAAATGCGATAAACGCGCAGAATGCAACTGGTAATAATCGATATAATCTCTTTTTAATCTTTTCAGGCTGGCCTCGCAGGCTTGTAGTATATACGCCTTGCTATAATCCAATTGGATGGTTTCATTGATATTGCGGTGCCCTACTTTGGTAGCAAAGAGTACTTCTTTTTGATTGGCAATGGCATTGCCCAATAATGATTCTGAATGCCCGAGTCCGTAGAAGTCGGCGGTATCAAAAAAATTGATTCCAGCATCCAACGCGGCATGTATGGCTTTCAAAGAGCTTTCATCATCGGCCTTACCCCATCCGATGGGTGTATTGCCTACCATGGCATTGCCGCCGATGGCCCATGCTCCAAAACCTATTTCGCTTACTGTTAAATCCGTTTGACCAAATTTTCTGTATTGCATAATTAATAGTTGAGTTTTTAAATTTACTAAATAGATTTACTTTTACAGTATCTATTTATCATGAGTACAGAAAATACACGTCCCATAAGGGTTTTATTAGCCAAAGTAGGCTTGGATGGACATGATCGGGGTGCCAAAGTAATTGCCGCTTCCTTGCGTGATGCAGGGATGGAAGTGATTTATACCGGTTTACGTCAAACAGCGGAGATGGTGGTGAATGCAGCATTGCAGGAAGATGTAGATGCAATAGGTATTAGTATTCTAAGTGGTGCGCATAATACAGTCTTTCCTAAACTGATACAATTAATGAAAGAGAAAGGGATGGACGATGTTTTGTTAACCGGTGGCGGTATTATTCCGGAAGATGATATGAAGGCTTTGAATGCAATGGGGGTAGGCACACTTTTTGCGCCGGGCACACCGACAAAAGAAATTGCAGACTATATTACCAATTGGGTAAAAACTAACCGTAGTTTTTAAATTCGAAACGATATTGCTATCAACGTATTATTGTTAACATTTGACCAATAATATTTCGTTGATATTTAAATTTGATAAATTACTTGTATGTATCAAACCATTCTCACTGATTTGGATAATGGAATTTTTACCATTACCATCAATCGTCCCGATAAATTAAATGCACTCAACAAAGATGTTTTCAATGAATTGGATGCGGCGATGGATGAAGTGTATTCAAATGGAGCTATTCAATCGGTATTAATTACTGGGGCCGGCCCCAAGGCATTTGTTGCGGGTGCTGATATCAGTGAGTTTGCCGGGCTTAGTAAGGAAGCTGCCATGGCGTTGGCAAAGCGTGGGCAAGACGTATTTTTTAAAATTGAAAATGCCAGAAAACCTGTAATGGCCGCAGTGAATGGTTTTGCATTGGGGGGTGGTTGCGAATTAGCCATGGCCTGCCATTTTCGTTTTTGCAGTGATAATGCCCGTTTTGGACAGCCCGAAGTTAATTTGGGTTTAATACCTGGTTATGGTGGTACACAAAGATTGACTCAATTGGTGGGAAAGGGAAGAAGTATGGAATACCAAATGACAGGCCGTTTGGTGGATGCCCAGGAAGCTTGGCAGGTGGGGCTGGTTAACTTAATAACTACGCCTGAAAATTTAATAGCAAAGGCCAAGGAAACCTTATTACTTATACAAACTAAGGCCCCCATTGCAGTGGGCAAAATAATCGAATGTGTTAATATTGCCACGGTAAGCGATAGTGCCTATACCAATGGAAAAAGCGGGTATGATAAAGAGGTAGAATCTTTTGGTGATTGTTTTATTACCGAAGATATGTTAGAGGGTACCACTGCATTTATGGAAAAACGTAAGCCCATATTTAAGGGTAAATAATACAAACACTAACAACTAAGCATACACTAAAATAGAAATGGGCTGTCTTAGACAGCCCATTTCTTATACAGTAAAATGAATTATTAAAACTTCGGACAAGGAATGCCTTTATAGTCGGAAGGTCTTTTGATATAAATAATAGAAAATTCTGAACCACCACGGCTATTGCTGGCTGCTTTTAAATTACTGATATTAAAATCGTAACTGGCACCGATTCTTAAACCTGCCACTTCCAAACCTACATAGGGAATAACAGCATCATTGAAACGCATCCAAGATCCAAAATAAACAGAAGAAGGATTGTCATTATCGCCGTTAAGGCTATATGACAATGCAGCACCCAATACAGTTTCATGCGCTTTTGCCTGAATCTGGTGAATCACCGATGTATGTACCATTAATACTTCTCCCACTGGAAAAGAACCACCACCATGTACAGTTACCCGACCACCTAAGTACCAATTTTTGTCTTTGAAACTTACCTTGGGGCGATTTATATGATACATGGAAGTTCCGATATAAAAATTGTTAATACCATTGGTACTTCCACTGAACAGTAAACCCGCATTTAAGTCTACATAATTTTGTTTGGCTCCATTGGTTAAAATATCTGAAGTAGTTCCAGTAAATCCGTTTTGCGTGAGCATGTCTTCAAATGTCAGTTTGGTAACATCTAGGTTCATACTGCTATAAGTGCCCTGAAATCCGGCACCAATAGTATTGTATCCATTTTCATCCAAGGCTTTATGGTAGCTCATGGAAACAGAGCCATAATTAAGTTTTAAAATACTGTTGGCACTCGCATCACTAAGCCCAGATATGCCCACACCAAACACATCATTATCAGGAATCTTCTTTTTAAGAATAGGAAAATCCAAAGAGGCAGTAGAGGTTACATAAGCTTTTGGAATACTTGGCCATTGGTCGCGGTGATTTGCTGCCAATCTCCACAATCCATCAAATTTTCCTGTAAAAGCAGGATTGAGGGTAAGCGGAGAAGCAAAAAATTGCGAAAAATGCGGATCCTGTGCTTTGGCAGCAAGTACAGAAAGGGTACAAATAATTACAACTAATTTTTTCATCAAATTATCTATTCAGGACGATAAAGATAAGGAATTGCAATAAAAAGCTGCATTTGAAAAGCTAAACTTTAGTCCTTATGGTTTTTTTTGGAAGGGCTTTTTACCCTTATCACTTTGTTAAGCCCCTGCCTTTCATTCAATTAGCTAATGGTTAGTTCTGCAGTTTTATTCCATAAGCTAGGTCGCCTGCATCCCCTAATCCAGGAACAATATACCCTTTGGCAGTTAATTCATCGTCAATATCTCCACACCAAATGGTAGCAGTGGGTTCAGCTCTTTTTACATATTCAATGCCTACGGTGCAGGCAATTGAACAGGCAATATGCAATTCTTTGAATTCTCCCTCTGCTCTCAGAAACTGAATGGTTTTAACCAGCGAAGCTCCAGTGGCAAGCATCGGATCGCTGACAATCACTATGCGATTTTCAATTTCAGGACTGGCCATATATTCCAATGCTATTTCAAATCCTCCATCCGGATTATGCTTACGATAGGCACTGATAAAAGCGTTGTCGGCAGCATCAAAATAATTCAATAATCCATTGTGCATGGGCAATCCAGCCCTTAATATTGTTGCTAATACTGGTTGTTCTTTTAAAACTTTACAAACTGAAACGCCCATGGGGGTGGAGATTTCTTTTTCCTCCCAGGGCAATGTTTTGCTGATTTCATATCCAATTACTTCAGCAATGCGCTCCAGATTCCTGCGAAAACGAAGACGGTCATTTTGAATATTTACATTGCGTAATTCGCCGACCCAATTGCTAACGAGTGAATGTTGTTCACTTAAATTAATGACCATAATAATTTGTTTTGCGGACTATAAGTCTGTAAGATAATATAAGAACCATATTGATGTGGTATCGAACTGAACAAAACTAAAATAAAAAATGCTTTTTGCCCTTTTTTTTGACGGATTTGGCATTATCAAGATTGGGCAAAGGTCGCTGAGCAGATAAAACCTTTAACATAGCATTACAGAAAAATGTATTTTTATTGTATAAAATTAAAGCAATGAAAACATATATGCTTC
>CALRKF020000052.1:0-23884 GCA_943367825.1 Chitinophaga pinensis | reverse complement strand
TCAAGCGACCAGAAGATGCTTATAACAACAATGGATGGAAAGTGCCTGCACTGAGCTTCAATGATTTTTATAAGAAAATATTTTACAAGGGAACTAATGATGAATACAGGAAATGGCGATATGAAAACTTTAACTTAACTATCGGTATTGGATACTCGTTTAATTAGCAGGTTGATCTCGTATACTTTCTACAAATTCCTCCATCGTTACTGCATCATTTACTTCCCAATCACCAATCTTGGTTCTACGCAAGCTACTTAAATAAGCACCACAACCTACTGCCTGCCCTAGATCGTGTGCAAGACTGCGTATATAGGTTCCCGTACTACAAACCACTTTAAAATGAACCAGCGGCAATTCGATACTTGTCAATTCAAACTGATGAATAGTTATTGGCCTTGCCTTTAATTCAACTTCTTCCCCTCTCCTTGCCAATTCATAAAGGGCAACTCCCTCTTTTTTAATTGCTGAATATATAGGAGGAAATTGCATGATTGCTCCTTCAAAGTTTTTTTTCTTTTCTTCCAATAAAGAAGCTGTTACAAAAGAAAAATCTTTTTGTTCGATGGGAGTTGATTCCAGATCGTAAGTAGGAGTAGTTGCACCAAGGGTAATAGTACCGGTATAGGTTTTTTCAGCAGCCATGTATTCATTGATCTTCTTGGTAAATTTTCCTGTACAAACAATCAGCAAACCTGTTGCCAATGGATCCAAAGTACCTGCATGGCCAACCTTTTTTATGCGAAGCATCCCCCTGATTTTTCTAACCACATCAAAGGAAGTCCAGTGTAGTGGTTTGTCAATTAGAATTAGCTGACCTGTTTCGTAACGAGCCCTTGTTTCGTCATTTACTGGAATAATTTGTCTTGGCAAAGTATCCAATGACAATTTCTCGGCATTCTTATGGCGATATGTTATTTTTTTAGACAAAATTTTATTTACACTAATTGATAAATCTTTTTTAGGTTAGTGCAAATGTATCAAATTGAAATGAGGATATATACGGTTATCTAATATGGGCTCCTTAGATTGCCTGACGAGCTTTTAATTCGAGGTATTTATTGACAGCATTCACAGTTAGTTGTTCGGGTGGGGTTAATACTGCCAAGATTCCATGCTTCATCAATTCTTTTACAATCAGCTTTTTCTCATACCTGAATTTTTCTGCAATGGTTTTTACGTATACTTCCTCCAAATTATTCGTATTCAAATTGGTCAGCTGTTGTAATTCTGTATTTTCAAAGAACACCACCATTAGCAAATGGTGTTTAGCGATACTGCGTAAATAATTAAGTTGTCTTTGTAAACCAGTCATTGATTCAAAATTGGTAAAGAGCACCAATAAGCTTCGTTGTTTAATACGGTTACGGATTTGCAGGTACAACATTTCATAATCACTTTCCAGAAAGGATGTATCCTGGTTGTATAATAATTGGAGGATATTTTCTCTTTGAATGGGTTTTTTATCTGCCGGAATCAATGAGCCCATTTTATTGGAGAAAGTAAGTACACCTACCCTATCTTGTTTTTGCAAACACACATTGCTTAATACCAAACTGCTATTGATGGCATAATCTAAGAGGGTGAGATCTGCAAAGGGCATCTTCATCAGTCGGCCTTTGTCGATGACACAATATACCTGCTGACTTTTTTCATCTGTATAATTATTTACCATCAAGCCTCCTTTTCGGGCAGTGGCTTTCCAGTTGATTGTTCTGATATCATCGCCGCGGACATATTCTTTTATCTGCTCAAACTCCATACTATGACCGATTTTGCGCATTCGTTTATTCCCCATTTCAGATTGAATAGTAGTTTGGCTCAGCAATTCGTACTTACGCATTTGCATAAACGAAGGATAAACAGGCACAACAGTAGCTGCCTCAATATTGTGCCTACGCAGCAATAAACCTAATAATGATTTAACGTATAATAAAATGCTACCAAATCCATATTCGCCTCTTTGAACGGGTCGCATCACATACAAAATACTTTTCTGCTCATTGGCTTTGAAACGTTGCTTGAGTAACCAATCTCTTTTTTGAAATTGAACAGGCAATTCATCAATCACTTCAATATCCACTGTAAAGGGCATATTGTTTTTTACCTGCAATTCAATTTTATTTTCATCTCCATTGCTTAGTCGGTCGGCCAGTAGTCGCTTTGCAGCGGGCGCCTTACTAAAAACAAATAAGAATAGATAATCAATCAATACGAGTGACCAAAACACCAGCAATATCACTTTACTGAAATTGATAAAAGAAGGATAAAAAAAAGAAACAACATACAATACAATACAGGCAGTCAGGCCCAAGTAAAACCTGCCTGTAAGAAATAAACCTCCGATATATTTTTGCAATGCCTGCATTGTATACTTTTTAAATCAAGCTCCTTAGCGGGGCACTTCCACTGTTTTTAGTATGATATCAATTAAATCATCGGCAGTTACACCTTCCATTTCTTTTTCAGGAGTAAGTATAATCCTATGCCTTAATACATGTGGTGCCATTTCTACAATATCTTCAGGCGTTACAAAGTCTCGGCCTTTAATAGCTGCATTGGCTTTGGCACTTCGTAAAATAGCCAAAGATGCACGGGGAGATGCTCCCAAGTATAAGGAAGGATTATTCCTGGTTTCATTCACAATTTTAGCAATGAATTCAATCAATTTGGGTTCAATGATAATTTCCTGTACGAGGGAACGATAATGACGGATATCGGCTGCAGATAAAATCTTCTTTACCATATCCAATAATTGAATAGCCCCCTTTCCTTGTTGATTATTAAGAATGCTAATCTCTTCCTGTAAAGAAGGATATTGTACTTCTACTTTAAATAAAAACCGATCTAACTGTGCCTCAGGCAAGCGATAAGTACCTTCCTGCTCTATTGGGTTTTGCGTAGCCAATACAATAAAGGGGTAGCGCATTTCGTGTGTAGTACCGTCAACGGTTACCTGACGTTCTTCCATCACTTCAAAAAGGGCCGCTTGTGTTTTAGCAGGTGCCCGATTGATTTCATCAATCAATACAATATTGCTGAAGATAGGACCTGGTTTGAAATTAAAATTTCCCTCTTTGGGATTGAAAACAGATGTACCTGTTACATCACTGGGCATGAGGTCGGGTGTAAACTGAATACGGCTAAAATCAACATCCATAATTTTAGCAATTAATTTAGCGGTCAATGTTTTAGCTACCCCTGGCACTCCTTCAATTAGGATATGCCCGTCGCAAATCAAACCAATTAGCAGCAGGTCTACCATTTTATGTTGCCCCACAATCACGGTACTGATTTCATTCCTGATTTCAAATACGGAGCGACTGAATCCGCTTAAATCAATTCTTTGTTGAAAAATATTTTCTTCCATGGTACATTGTTTTTAATTTGGTATTTATCCAAAACTTGTAAAGAATAAAATATATAGTACTATTTTTTATAAAACTGTTGAAACAATTCATTTAAACTTAATAATTCATAATCGCTGATCTCCTGTTTTTTTTGTGATTGTTCCATCGCACGGTACAAGCTATCCACTTTGGCCCTTTCCACACCGCTTTTTCTACTCAATGCAGTTAAAAAATCATCATTGATATGATTGGTATTTAAGAAATACTGATGCCGTACTTGTTCATTAAAATAAGTACACATTTTTTCGGCCATATTTTTATTGTCCTTTTTTTGCAGGTACAATCTTCCAATGGTTTCTGTGAATGCAACGGTAGTATTTACGTTTGGCTTGATGGGCTCAATGATTCTTTGCCTCCGTTTTGAACCGATTAACAAATACAATAATAGCAATAGTAGTAAAAGCCAAAAAGCTGTTTTCAATGCCGGGTGCTTCATTATTTCACTCAGCGTAGAGAAGCCTTCTTCATTATCGGATTTACGTTGGCGGAGATTCCTGTAATAATCGTCCCAATAAACATGTTCCGGATCATTTTTAGTGTAGGCCAGTATATGTTGTAAATATTTAAAATTATCCTTTTGCAATAAAAAATAATTACTTAAGGTTCGTGGCTCTGCATGCAAAAACATTCTTCCTTTACCATGAAAATATACCAGGTAATTAACTTTACCCTCTTCATTGGTAGCAATGGGTTTTATCCATTCATTGTCCTCATACCCCGAAAAATATTGATTAAGCGGCAGGTAATAATAAAAATAGGACCTGGAATTGAAGTTGGTAGCAGTAGCATGCATCCTATCAAAGTCTGTAATAATGCTATTTTGGCTATGTTGCTCTATTCCTAACTTATTCAATAAATTTTCGTCAATAGTGGATGCTGCTATAAATAAATCATTGCCCTTTTTTACATATTCGAGCATGTCATTCACTTCATCTGTAGTTAGGTAAAGATTTCTTGACAGCAATATGTACAAGGCATTGTCGTCGGCAATCTGGCTCCAAGTAGTTTTAAAAGATTGTCGTTTTTCCCGAATGGTATTCTTACTATACATTTCCCGAACCTGGTTATAGGCAATATAAGCCCCAAAGGGATTTTTATCAGATAAACCAAAAGTCTCTTTCAGTACTGGCATACTACGCTTATCTGATTTACAGGCAACCAAACTCAACACGAGCAGCAGTAAAAACAAACGGTATGTATAGTTGTGTCTCAATGCAGCTTATACTTTTTTATTATACTCATTAAAATCCTTTTCCATCCGTGCATATTGTATGGCATCAATAGCAAATTCGCCATACCAAACATATTCATAATGCAAGGTTAGTTTACTAAACCCATTTTGCAATTCAAACTGCTTTATTTCACGCACATATTGAAAATTGGTTTTATCCACTGCCAGCTGTAACCATTCACGATTGGCCAGCAAGTGCAGCGTTTTTAAATATTGATACCTGATGGCCGTTCTATATTGTTGCTGTGATAAAGCAAGGCTGATGGCTGCATCGAAATCTGTTTCGCTAGTGATTTCTTCTTCCTTCACTGCTTCAAAAACATTGTCTGCTTTTGTTACATTTTTCCTAAATATACTATCAGCAAGGAATAGACGATATACGATAAATAGGACGAAAACGCCTGCCAAAATCCAAAATATCACTTTCAGAATAGGCGACGTAAATAGCGCTTCCAACCATGACCTGCCTGATGGTTTAATTGGGGGCGGCGTATCTTTCTTTTTATTTTTCGCCTCCCTTAAAAGACTATCGAGGTACTTAGCATAAGCAAAGGACTTGGCATTTTTCCAAACTTCAATTGTATCTGCAGCAATGTCTAATGGATAATAATAAAGCAGGGTATCGGGTTTAACTTCTTCAACTTCATCATTTGCATCATTATTGTAAACAGTATCTTCTATTGGAGCAGTAGCTTCCTGTACAGGAGTAGTTTGAGTGGCTTCCAGGGTAGAATCTTTATACACATACTCTTTCTCTTGCGCAATTGCAGAAAGCGCCTGAGAACAAATTAATGTGAATATGAAAGTGATTTTACGCATTGTTTTCTTTCAACCGATGAATGATGCCATCCGGTTTGATATAAAATCCTTTTTTGTGTAATCGAGTCGGTTGAATAACAAAATACCATATAATAAATGAAATGGATGCTGCAAGTATTAGTATACCTGCCCATGTAGGTAATCCTCCATTGTCCTCCTTGTCAATAGTCTGGCTCATAAGGTGGGTAACATAACTTTCAAAAAAAGCAGCCAGTAAGAAAATGGGTACCAATACCAACATGATTTTAGCAGCATCCCTTGCTGTTTTCTTAAAGGATTGTAAACGGCTATAGGTGCCAGGGAAAATAAAACCACTTATTAATATAAAACCAGCCGTGCAGGAAATAATAATGGCAGATATTTCGAGTGTACCATGTATCCAAATAACAAGAATCGATTTCATTCCAAGCCCTTGTGTAAAGAACATATGCTCAAATGTTCCCAACATGATACCATTTTGCCACATGATGTAAAGCGTGGGCAATCCAAATAACAAACCACCCGCAAAACTAAAAAACGCCACTTTAATATTATTGAAGGCAATCCTTATGAACATGGCGAAATAGTTTTCGCTTTTGTAAATTCCAAATGGATCGCCTTTGGCAATATTATCCTGGGTTTCATTTACATAAGTATCCCCCAAAACGCCCCTAACAAATTCAGGATTCACCATCGATGAAAAAACACCAATGGCAACAATCAAGATAAAAGCCAATGTGGTAAACAAAAAAATACGATGGTACCTTTTAAATAAAAGTGGCAATTCGAATTTCCAAAAGGTAAATATCCGACTGTATTTTTCTTTACGGTTTTGATAGATACTTTGATAAATGCCTGCAGCAATGCCATTAACCCACCTGGTAACCTGACTACGGGGGTAGAAAGTTTTGGCATAGGATACATCATCTATCAGGGTGATAAACCGCTGTGCTGTTTCATCAGGATTGCTGCTGGGTTCATGTTGGTATTCTTTCCATTTTTCAGCATTCTTCTTAATAAATAAGGCCTCCCTCATAATGTATCTTTCAGGTATATGATGCTGTAAATTCCCGAAAAAATTATAAATAAAAAAATCAAGTTATGTTTTTCAATGGTTAATTTGCATAAATCTGGTCTATTGCATTCCTCAGTGCATTTTAGCCTATCGCAAAATGCACTAAGCCTAGGACCAATTTTCTTAAATCTGACCAAATGGCCTTGCTTAAAATTGATACAGCGTTTAATATCGATCTGGAGTTCGAAATAGCCGAATTCCATAAGCGCTTGTTGGCCTATATGATTGATTACGCTTTACTGATACTGTATCTCATGACAATGAAATACATTTTGCATGGTGAAACAGATAGTTATAGCAGTTTGCTCTTTGGAATGGATGAGGGTAGAATTGCTATGGATATATTAGCTATTTCGATTCCCATGTTATTTTATTCGTTGTTAACTGAGGTTTTTATGAATGGCCAGACCGTTGGAAAGAAAATCTTGGGTATCCGGGTCATTAGTCTTGATGGGGGTGAAGCCACCCTGGGCCAATATATTTATCGCTGGATTGTTAAATTTTTCGAATGGCCTTTTTTATTTGGCTTCATATTCCTTACTACTGCCACCATAATTGTTTATACATTCATCACTGCCATCTGTGGGATTGCAGTAGTGATTACAATTGCCGTTACTGAAAAAAATCAAC
Source organism: Chitinophaga pinensis (assembly GCA_943367825.1). Lineage (GTDB taxonomy): Bacteria > Bacteroidota > Bacteroidia > Chitinophagales > Chitinophagaceae > Ferruginibacter > Ferruginibacter pinensis_J. The sequence goes on along the minus strand of CALRKF020000052.1, from coordinate 16,740 downwards.
GGCTAGGTGATATTATTGCCGGTACGGTGGTGGTTAATACCAAAACAAAAATGAGCTTGGACGACACCATTTTCATGCAGGTAGCCGAAATCAATTATCAGGTAACTTTCCCTGATGTAATGCGGCTTAGTGACAGGGATATCAATACGATTAAGAGTGTACTAACCCAAGCGAACAAACGCAACAATTTTGATATGTGCAACAGAGTGGCTGATAAAGTAAAAGAAGTTTTGAAAATCAACTCTGATATGTATGCAGATCAATTTTTGGAGAAACTACTGGAAGACTATAATTATTTAGCTACCAGAGAATAGTCACTAACCCGAAATTAGAATCCAGTACTTGACAGGCTTATTACTGTAATCAGTAGCAGGATTACCACCAAAATGGCAATAATTCCCCGCATAACCGAAAATACTTTTACATTTCGGAAACAGCTATTTAACTCCATGGAATCTTCGTTGCGAATGGCTGCCAATAACTGATTACCAAATCGAAACTGTAAGTAACTTAGTATGGCATGTAAAATTGCAATAACAATATAGGTGGTAACAGCTACCATTTGGTCGGTCGTCATTCCTCCCCCCCGATACCAATTAGGCCTTGAACTTTTCTCCGCATAAATATAGGCAAAGACCAATACCAGTGCGCTGAATAGAAATCCTGCAATACCGGTTATTCTTGACCAAATGGCGGTGTCCTTTAAATAAGTACGAGCAGCGTCATCAATTTGTAATTCATTTTGCAGAAAACTTTCTTCTTGTTCTAACATAACTTATTCAATTATTCATTAAAAAATACTGCTACCCCCTACCAAAACCTCCCATAAGCATCACAAATAAAAAAACCAATATAATGACTACAATAAATACAATAAATAATATGCCTATGATTTTAAAATACTTGGCCAATTGTGCCATTCCACTGGCAAATTTTGCCTGATTGGAATTAGCAATAGCTTCCTGCATTTGATTACCAGCAGAAAAAAGAATGATATTTAATAGCAATGAAATTATCATAGATAGTAATTGCTTCTCGAAATAATTGCCTGCATTGCTGGCATTGTATTTAATACCAATAAGTACAGCAGTAGCAACGGATAATCCCAAGGAAAGAAAGGCTATCAATGCATTTATTCTTATCCAGAATGCCAATGATTTTAATTCGGCCTTTGCAGCATCATTTACTTCAATATCCAATGAAATTTGATTGATTTCCATACATCATCCATTTAAAATATTAAATAAGGTTAAAGCTGCAAAAAGAACACCCAAGATAGAGATGCCAGCAAATAAAGTAAAGAATAATCGAAGTGACCGTATACTTTCAATCCACTCCTCGGTATGCTCAGCAGGAATAGCTTTTTTTGTTTTATTTGAAAATTGCAGGAGAAAAAAATAAGTAATTATAAAAAAAACAATACCCGCAGAAAAAATCACGATAGCAGTTGTCGGTTCCAAATTGATAATAAAACCTAACTTCGACCAACTCTCCTCCATTCCCTGAACGAGTTCCTTTCCTAATGTAATTATTAATAAAAGAAATAAAAGTAATACTGCCATAATTGTTGCAGCAATAAACCTCGTCCACTTACTCATGCTCATCAAATGATTCTTTGTTTCTCCATCCAGTTCCAGTTTATTCATGTCTGACAACTGATCAAGTGCATCTGTTTGCATAAGAATTTATTTAATTGTCAATATTTTGTCTATTTAAAATCCACCAGACATGATGGCCCCCAATCCTCCAAAAAGTAGTCCTATGACTAAAAAGAAAATATAAATAAGTGCTATCACGCCATAGAACCTGAATAAAAATTTCAGGTTTTTAAAGGAATCATTCAATGATGTCTGATCATTACTGAGAAGGGCAGCTTTCATTTTTACCGCAAAGCGGTAGGTAAATAATGATACCATTAAACCAATGGCAGCAAAAATCAGGTAAATGACGGTAATCATGGTAGCTCCCATGGCAGCCGCATTTTTATCGTAGGCGCCATATCCATCCTGACTCATTTTGTCGAATATAGTGCCTGCAAAGAAAGAGAATACCCCCAACAGTGCACTCATAACAAAACCTACGATTCCCAAGAGCTTTGCCCACATTGCAGTTTCCTTTAAATGTCCGTGAGTGGAAGTATCAACTTGTAATTCAGTACTCAATAAGTGCTGGCCTTGTTCCATGGTTATTGTATTGGTTGAAAAACGAATATTAAAAAAAATATTCACACTACAAAACAAAAGGCATTGAAAATATCAATGCCTTTTGTTTTAAATCCATTTATAATCCAAGTGAATGCTTACCTGAAAATCAATATGCCCTTGCAAACAGCACTCTTTCCTGACTTGGCTTTCCGCTGAGTATACAAGTACCCGATTCCTTTTTATTATTCAAAGGAATACAACGAATAGTAGCTTTTGTTTTTTCTTTGATGGCATCTTCCGTTTCTGCTGTGCCATCCCAATGTGCGGAGATGAAGCCTCCTTTTTCATCCAGGAGCTTAACAAATTCATCCCAGCTATTGGCTTCAGTAGTATGACTAGTTCTATAGGCGAGGGCTTTATCAAACATGTTTTGCTGAATTTCATCAAGCAATCTTACTATCGTATCAGCAATACCGTCAACGGATACACTATTTTTTTCTTTTGTATCTCTTCTGGCTAGTTCCACTACCCCATTTTCAATGTCTCTTAAACCCATGGCAATTCTTACAGGCACTCCCTTCAATTCATGTTCTGCAAATTTCCATCCCGGCCGATTGTCACTGTCATCATATTTCACCGATACCCCTGCTGCTTTTAATTGATTCAATATCTCTTTTGCTTTTGCATCAATAACAGGCTTGCTTTCTTCTCCTTTGTAAATTGGCACAATTACGGCTTGTAAGGGTGCAATCTTTGGAGGCATTACCAATCCATTATCATCACTATGCGCCATAATTAAGGCACCAATCAAACGGGTACTAACACCCCAACTGGTAGCCCATACATATTCTTGTTTATTTTCCTTGGTCAGGAATTGTACATCAAATGCTTTGGCAAAATTTTGTCCAAGAAAATGCGAGGTACCTGCCTGCAATGCTTTACCATCTTGCATCAATGCTTCTATACAATAGGTATCTTCAGCACCGGCGAAACGTTCGTTGGGAGTTTTTACACCACGAATAACAGGTACTGCCATATAGGTTTCCACAAAATCGGCATAAACGCCCAGCATTTTTTCTGTTTCTTCAATAGCCTCTTCCTTGGTGGCATGTGCAGTATGCCCTTCCTGCCAAAGAAATTCAGCAGTACGTAAAAACAATCTTGTACGCATTTCCCACCTTACTACATTGGCCCATTGGTTAATCAATAATGGCAGGTCGCGGTAAGACTGAATCCAATCGCGATAGGTATTCCAAATAATGGTTTCTGAAGTAGGCCTTACAATCAATTCTTCTTCTAATTTGGCGTCGGGGTCTACAATGATTCCTTTCCCATTGGGGTCATTCATCAAGCGATAATGGGTTACCACCGCACATTCTTTGGCAAAGCCTTCAACATGAGCAGCTTCCTTACTTAAAAAGCTTTTTGGAATGAATAAAGGGAAATAGGCATTGACATGGCCAGTATCCTTAAACATTTTATCCAATTGGTCCCTCATTTTTTCCCAAAGGGCAAAACCATAGGGTTTGATTACCATACAACCCCTGACGGCTGAATAATCAGCCAGTCCACCTTTGATAACCAAATCATTGTACCATTGAGAATAATCTTCCTGTCTTGTAGTCAGTTCTTTCGCCATACACTATTCGCCGGCACCTAGACGGCATTGTTTTAAATTAATTGAGCAATATTTTTTTCTTAGCACATCTTTAACATCAAAACATTAAACTTAAGCGTCTTATGGCAAAAGATTTGATGTTAAATGTATATTCTTAGTACTGTAAATCTTTACAAAAGTAGTAACTTCATTCTTAACGGATAAAACCAATTGCCATGAACTCTAAAATTTTACTCTTAGCATTGACTGTAGCAGCTTTCAGCAGTTGCAGTACCGCCTATAAAAGCGGCCAAACACCTGATGATGTTTATTATAGTCCTATCAAGGTAGTGGAAGAAAATAATAATGATCAACAACAGGATCAGACTAAAAACAATCGTCAGACTACTGAGGATCGCCAGATTCGTTGGGGTATTCGCGACCGTCGCTGGAGAGATTGGGACGACGAGTATGATTATAGCTACCGCAATAGTCCCTATGGATACTGCAGTTGCTCCTGCAATAACAGTGGTTACTATTATAACCCCTATTATTCTCCATGGCCTGTTTACAATCCCAAAGTAAATCCTGTAACAGTGAATAGTACTCCAAGGATGATTAACCTCGGAGGATACAATGGTTATAACAATGCTGTTAATAGCAATCCTAAAACAGGTGGTACCAATTGGGCTTCGCCAGGAAAACAATACAATAACAGTAATAAAGAATCTGGATTTGGCAGAGCAGTAAGACAAATATTTAGTCCTGGTAGCTCCTCTAATAATTCAGGATCAAGTAATAACAGTTCTTCGGGTAATAATACCAGAACCTATAGTCCTTCTTCCAGTAGTAGTAGTTCTTCTGGTAGTAGTTCCTCCGGCAAATCAGTAACCAGACCTGGAAGAAACTAATGACCAATTCAATTTATACTCCAATTATGAGCCGGTTTCACCGGCTCACTAAAATACTTTTGCCATGAAAAAATATTTACTCTTTTGTTTACTCTTTACCAGCAAACAAATTTTAGCACAGGTTCCTGAAGATGCTATCCGTTATTCTAATTTTCCACAAAACGGTACTGCCCGTAATCTGGCCATTGGTGGTGCGATGGGAAGTTTGGGTGGAGATATCAATGCCACTTTTGTCAACCCGGCTGGCCTTGGCTTTTATAAGACTGGCGAATTTGTGATAACGCCTGGCTTTATATTGAATAATAATAAAGCCAGCTATCGCGATACGGATACAAAATCTAAAAAGAATGCGATGAGTTTTGGTACCAGCGGACTGGTACTAGGATTCCCCAATAGATATACTAAGAACAGCAGTGCAGTGAGTTTTGCAATCACTCAAACCGCTAATTTCAACAATCAGATAAATTATACCGGTTTAAACAATTACAGCAGCTTTAGTGAGCAATTTGCGGAAGAATTTGCCAAGAGTGGAAAATCCATAGACGAAGTATTAAACAGCAATTCTATTTTTCCATATACAAGTGCACCCGCTTTATATGCTTATTTGATAGACACTGTAAAAGTAAATGGGGTTTATCAAGTAAAAGGTGCTCCTGAATATATTTTAGATGCAGGACAAGCTATCCGTCAGCAGATGACCAGGGTAACCAAGGGTGGAATTACTGAGTTTGCAATGGGCTTTGCACACAATCATGAAGACAAATGGTTTTTTGGAGGCACGATTGGAATACCCTATTTAAGTTATAGTAGCAATATGACTTTTAAAGAATCTGATACTTCTTCCAATGGATCTAATCATTTTAAATCATTTGATTACAATGATCAATTCAAAACAAGTGGTTGGGGGGTAAATGTAAAGTTGGGTTTGATATACAGGCCACAGGAATATATCCGACTTGGACTTGCCCTGCATACGCCTACTTTTAGTTCTCTATCAGATACCCGAACTACTACCTTGAATACGCAATTGGAAAATCCAGTGGGTAGTTTTTCAGCCAGTTCCCTAACTTTTACAAATAATGTTGCAGGAGAAAGTAAATACTTCCAGACAGGCGTTTGGAAACTGATTGGAAGTGCTTCTTATGTTTTCAGGGAAATTGAAAATGTAAAAAGGCAAAGGGCCTTTATCACTGCAGACCTTGAATACGTAACTCATGGTGCCAGCAGGTTTAGTAGTAATAATGATCAACCTACCCAGGACGAAAAAAATTATTATAAAGCACTTAATAAAGTAATCAAGGCTGAATATAAGGGAGCCCTTAATGCAAGAATTGGTGGAGAATTGAAATTCAATACCATTATGGGGCGTTTGGGATTTGCTTATTATGGTAACCCTTATAAGGATGCAGCAATCAAAGCAAATAAAATGTTACTGAGTGGCGGTTTGGGTTATCGCAATAAGGGGGTATTTTTTGACCTTACTTATGTTCATAATATTAGCAAAGATGCTGATTTTGCCTACAGACTAGAGGACAGGGCCAATACCTTTGCCAGTCTCAAGCAAACAAGGGGCAATATTGTAGCAACCCTAGGCTTTAAATTTTAATCCCTGCTAATCATATAAAAAAAATAAAAATCCTTCGCAATAATTTGTAACATTATTGCGAAGGCATTCGTATATTTATTAAAATTATACTGTATGAAAAGAATGGCCTTCTTTTTTGTTTTACTTACTGCTGCTTGTTTAACGGTGAAAGCCTCACAGGATTCGCTCCAGCAGTACGTTGCCAGGTATAAATTTCCGGAGGGAAGCCCGGTAAATGAGGTCAATGTCATATTGGAAAATGGCACGCTACAGATAACATCCATCTTGGGAAATTCTGCACTAGAAAAATCAACTGAAGACCAGTTTAGTATTGTTACTTATAATGGCACAGCCAGTTTCATCAGAAACAGCGCCAAAAAAATCATCAGTCTAAAAATTGAAGCCATGGGCATTACAATGGAAGGTGTTAGAGAAGAAGGAAATAGTAATGAGGGCGGAAAGATTATATTGCCGATGAAATTTCCGATACCCATGATGCCGACAGACCTTTAGCAGGACTTGTCCAAATAATTTCAGCATCTCTTTTAAACCAAGTCATTTGTCTTTTTGCATATTGCCGGGTATGTTGTTTAATCAGGGCAACAGTATCAGCAAATGAGATGGCATGCTCTTTTTTAAAATACTCAAAAAACTCTGTATAACCCACTGTTTTCAAGGCATTCAAAGATTGGAATGATAAAAGACTTTTCACTTCCTGTTCCAATCCGGCAGCAATCATTTCATCTACACGTTGATTGATTCTTTCATATAATAATTCCCTTGGTAATTCCAATCCGATTTTAATAATTTTAAAATCTCGTTGTTTTTTTTGTTTAAGCTGATAACTTAGGATGCTATTGCCGGTAAATATTTTCACTTCCAATGCCCGCATGATTCGCTGTGGATTATGTATCTCACCTTTTTCTACAAATAGTGGATCAATCAACTTTATTTGATTCTGTAACCAAGTTATTCCCTGCTGTTCATAATTCAACACAATCTCGCTACGAATAGCTTCAGGTACGGCTGGCACGGCGTCCAGTCCTTCGCAGAAAGATTTTATATAAAGTCCTGTGCCACCCACCATCACCAATTTGTCATTTTTCTCAAATATTTTTTCAGCGGCAGCCAATGCATATTGTTCAAAGTCTGCGGCATTCAGGTCATGTGTAATTGAATGAGAGTTGATAAAGTGGTGTGGAATTTTATTTAATTCTTCCGTGGTTGGTTTGGCTACGCCGATATTCAATTCTTTATAACACTGACGGCTATCCGCAGAAATGATTTCGGTATGGAGTGCTGCGGCCAATTCAATAGCAAGGGCTGTTTTTCCAACAGCAGTAGGGCCGCAAATTATGATGCAAGTTTTATTCATGTATTTGTTTAGGCTGATGAAGAGCCCAACATTTTATACCAGTCAAAATTTTAGAAACCATCATTGGCTTCATCGCCAGCTATTTCTTCTTCTGCATCGCTTCCACTATCATCATCTGGGTCACCTTCGGTACCAAAACCATCGCTTAATGCATCGGGTTGCAAATCATATTTCTCTTCCATTTCAGCAAGGCGGCTATCTACGAGTCCTTTTGTACCATATTGTGATGGTGCGATACCCTCTTTACGGATACAGCTTGGATATTCTAATTTTTTATTTTCCTCTTTGTCAACATTAATAAGCTCTACCATAAAATGCCAGTACTTATTAAAATCATATTCATAAATAAATTTCTGATTAGGATCTTTTATTTCAGAACCAATAGTGGTATCGGCCATTATCAATGGTGCTACCTTATAAGATTTTTCATATGCTTCTACAGAAATTTCTCTGCCTCTTTGCCATTGGTCATTACTACGATAGAAAGTGGCCTTGTGCTGGCTATCAAACTCAAAACTTTTAAGTATGGCCAAATGCAGGTCAAAAAACGTTTGCGTATGCTTGATTACCACATCTCTGTAAATGCTGTCATCATCTTCCCAATATGCTCTAAATTTTAAAATTGCCATACTGTAAAATTAGTGATTCTGTTGTTAGAAATAAAAAATAGCATTAAGCCTTCAGGACTGAGTTTTGAGTCCCATTTCCATTGCTTTAAGCATCATTAATTGAGTAGCTGCTTCCAGGTTATTCTCAATATCTCCATCCAAAATGGCATTTCGAATAGCATCCTTGATTAGGCCTACTTCTCTAGAAGGAGGAAGCCCAAATATTTCCATAATCATCTCTCCTGTTATAGGTGGTTGCCAGTTGCGTAAATGATCCTTTGCTTCCACTTCTGCGCAGCGGGCCCTTACCATTTCAAAATTCTCTAAATATTTTTTAACCTTTTGTTTGTTTTTGCTGGTAATATCAGCTTCACACAATGTCATGAGTGCTTCAAAATCATCTCCCGCATCAAACAATAATCTTCTTATGGCACTATCTGTAATATTTTCTTTGGTTAAACTGATCGGCCGTAAATGCAATTCTACCATTTTACGAACAAAACGCATTTTCTCATTTTGAGGAAGCCTAAGTTTTGTAAAAATTTTCGCCACCATTCTACCGCCTACAGCTTCATGGCCATGAAATGTCCAACCATGTCCTTCTTCAAATTTTTTAGTAGCGGGTTTTGCAATATCATGTAATACTGCTGCCCAGCGCAGCCAAAGATCATCGGTATTTTTACAAATATTATCAACTACTTGTAGTGTATGATAGAAATTATCTTTGTGTCCATGACCATCAATATATTCGGCGCCTGCCAATTGTGCCATTTGAGGAAAAATAATGTCGAGTAATCCTGTTTTGAATAACAGATCAAATCCAATGGATGGTTTGGAGCTCAATAAAATTTTATTCAATTCATCCGCTATTCTTTCACTACTGACTATTTTTATTCTTTCAGCATAACTGGCAATGGCTTCTAAAGTATTTGCCTCAATAGTGTACTGCAATTGTGCAGCAAAACGAATAGCACGCATCATACGCAACGGATCATCACTAAAAGTAATACCGGGTGCCAAGGGTGTTTTTATAATCTTGTTTTGCAAATCCTGCATACCATTGAATGGATCAATTAATTGCCCATAATCCTTTTCATTCAAACTAATGGCGAGTGCATTAATGGTAAAATCCCTTCTGTTTTGATCGTCTTCGATAGTGCCATTTTCTACAGCAGGTTTCCGACTGGAAAAATCATAGCTCTCTTTTCTGGCACCAACGAATTCAATTTCAATTTGTGCTGTTTTGATTTGTGCTGTACCAAAGTTTTTAAAAAAATGAACTTCTGGTTTGGGAGAAAAAAGACCCGCTACTTTTTCTGCTAATGCAATACCATCACCCACACAAACGATGTCGATGTCTTTGGTTGCCCTTCCAATTAATTTATCACGCACAAATCCGCCAATAGCATAACAGGGAAGTTTTAGTTCTGCTGCTGCCAAAGCTATTTTTTTTAAAATCGCCAGTTCGATATCGGTACAAGGTATTTGCATGAAAGGACAAAAATACGCATTGCGTCCAATGATTGGACGGATTATGCAATTGCATTTTAAATGGGTAATTAAATCAGTTCTTTTAGTTTATGTATTACTTCATCTACCTGAGCCTTGGTATTATGACGACTAAAGCTAAACCGAACGGTTACCTGATTAGGATTATTATTAATGGCCCGTATAACATGACTTCCTTGGTCGGCTCCACTGGTGCATGCGCTGCCGCCACTGGCGCAAATATTATTTATATCCAAATTGAAAAGGATCATTTCAGACTTTTCTGTTTTAGGAAAACTTACACTCAATACTGTATATAAACTATTACCAAGCACATCTCCATTAAAAGCAATACCCGGAATATGTTTGCGTAATTCGTCATGCATATAATATTTCAGTGTTCCAATATAGGCACTGTCTTCCTCATAGCGGTTGGTAGCTATTTCTAAAGCAGTGCCGAATCCAACAATACCATATAAATTTTCTGTACCCGCACGCATGTTTCTTTCTTGTCCCCCACCTTGTATAAAGGGTTTTATTTTCACATTCTCATTGATGTATAAAATTCCGACTCCTTTTGGTCCGTGAAATTTATGTGCAGCACCTGTAATGAAATGCACGGGAGTATTGCGTAAATCGAAGGGGAAATGCCCTACTGTTTGCACCGTATCGCTATGAAAGATGGCATTGTACAATTTGCACAAATTTCCTGTGGCATGCATATCTAATATATTACCAATTTCATTATTAGCATGCATGAGTGTAACCAGTGTTTTAGACTCAGTAGAAGCCAATAATCTTTCCAAATCTTCCAAATCAATATGCCCGTCGGGTAACAATTTTACATAACTCACTTTTGTACGTTCCTGTCGGCGCAAATGTTCAACGGTATGCAAAACAGCGTGGTGTTCAATATGTGAAGTAATGATATGACGGCATCCCAAATCATTAACAGCTGCACTAATAGCGGTATTGCTACTTTCTGTACCGCCGCTAGTAAAAAAAATTTCAGCCGGATGGGCATTTAATATTTTTGCCACCGATTTGCGTGCAGCTTCTATGGCCATCCTTGTTTCTCTGCCATAAGAATAAATAGAAGAGGGATTACCAAACTTATTGGTCAAATAGGGCATCATGCTTTCCAACACATGCGGATCCAACAAAGTGGTGGCTGCATTATCAAAATAAATTCTATTTGTATTCATACCTACTGATTAATGATCACTGTAAACTTTATTCAAATTAAAAAACATTATGCCATTTCGCCAATATCCTGCATTAATCTTTTGGCGATATTGTCGGCTGTAGTTTCAAAATTACTTTCTGCGTAAATTCTAATAATCGGCTCTGTATTACTTGTTCGCAAGTGTACCCAATCCTTATCAAATTCAATTTTCAATCCATCTTCCGTATTGATTGGCTGGTTTTTATACTTGGCCTTTATCTTATCAAAAATTTCCAACACATCTGTTTCCTTTTGCAATGCTATTTTATTTTTGCTGATAAAATAATCGGGATAGGTATTGCGTAATTGTTTAATAGTTTTTTTCTGCTGGGCCAAATGAGTCAGGAATAAACCAATGCCAATAAGTGCATCTCTACCATAATGCAAATCAGGAACAATTATTCCACCATTGCCTTCTCCGCCGATAACAGCTTCAACAGCTTTCATTTTATTGACCACATTTACTTCGCCCACTGCACTAGGAAAATACAAACCACCATGTTTCAAAGTGATATCTTTCAATGCGCGGGTAGAAGACATATTACTTACGGTATTTCCTTTCCTTTTGCTCAACACATAATCTGCAACAGCCACCAATGTATATTCTTCACCAAACATACTGCCGTCTTCACATACAAAGCAAAGCCTGTCTACATCGGGATCTACTGCAATGCCTAAGTTGGCATTCAGCCGAACTACTTCATTACTTAAGGCAGTTAAATGCTCGGGCAATGGCTCTGGATTGTGTGCAAATTTACCATTCACTTCTGCATTTAATACGGTTACTTCTTTTACACCCAATGCCTTTAATAATGCAGGTACTGCAATGGAGCCAGTACTATTTACGGCATCTACTACAATATTGAATTTAGCTTTTTTGATAGCCGCTGTATCTACCAAGGGATAATTGACTACTTTGTCAATGTGTTGTCCAAGCGAAATAGTATCTATGTGATAAGTACCCAATTTGTCAACTGCACTAAAATTGAATGCTTCCTTTTCAGCAATGGATAGAATTAACTGTCCTTCTTCTGCACTAATAAATTCACCACGATGATTTAATAATTTTAGTGCATTCCATTCCTTTGGATTGTGACTGGCAGTAAGTATTATTCCACCCGCTGCCCCTTGCAATTGTACGGCCATTTCAACAGTGGGCGTCGTGCTTAATCCCAGGTCTATCACTTCCCATCCCAATGCTATGAGTGTATTTGAAACCAAGTTACTGACCATTGCGCCACTGATTCTTCCATCCCTTCCAATGATTAGTTTTTTATTTTCTGAAGCAGTGGCCAGCCAGGTACCATAAGCTGCTGCAAATTTTACTATATCCAATGGTGTTAAGTTCTCATTTGTTTTCCCTCCGATAGTGCCTCTGATGCCGGAAATACTTTTTATCAATGTCATTACTGAAATAATTTAGGGATAGCAAAGATACAAAAGAGTTGGCAGAGCGTTAGCCGCAATGACCTTCTTATAAGGTATACAGGGTATAGGCTAGTTCATTACCTTTGCGGCATGCAGCAGCAATGGTTTAAAGATTGGTTCAATACGCCTTACTATCATTTACTTTATTTCAAAAGAGATGAGCAGGAAGCCGCCAACTTCATCAATAAATTGATTGACTATCTGCAACCCTTGCCAGGAGCACGTATGTTGGATGTGGCTTGTGGAAAAGGCCGGCATTCTATTCACCTGGCAGATAAGGGATTTGATGTTACCGGCATTGACTTGAGTGCCGAGAGTATACAGGAAGCACTCGGATCGGCCAATGAGCAATTGCATTTTTACCAACACGATATGCGCCTTCCATTTTGGATCAATTATTTCGATTATGCATTTAATTTTTTCACCAGCTTTGGTTATTTTAAAACCATGCGTGAACATGACAATGCAATTCGCACCATTGCTCAATCACTTAAACCTGGTGCTTATTTTGTGATGGATTATCTCAATGTGCACTATGCCGAAGACCACCTGATTCATCAAAGTGAAAAACAAATTGAGGATATCACTTTCATTATTACCAAATGGCTGGATGAAACCCATTTTTATAAAAAAATTGTTGTGGAAGACGAGTCATTGGACATACCATTGGAATATACCGAACAGGTAGCCAAGTTTTCTTTAGGTGATTTTACAGAAATGTTTTCTTACCAGGATTTGCAAATTCAGGAAGTATTTGGCGACTATAATTTCTCGCCCTATGACATCAAAAAGTCGCCGAGATTAATAATGATTGCAAAAAAAATCAGGTAGCCAATTGTACATATTTAGGTTTTCTTTTCATCTTGAAAAATAAAAAGATTAATACCATCAATGCAGCAACCGATACGATGGCCATTCCATTGGTAAAGCCTGTGCCATTTAAAAAACCAGCACCTACTGCTAATTCCTGTTTTTTTCCATTTTTATAGGTTACTAATTCTTTTATTTTTTTCAACTGAATTTTACCATTTTTAATACCCTTGATTTCAAATACATCTATTATAGATTTGATATTGGTATTTACATGAGACATTCCACCCATGGAGATAGTGGAATAAGTCCATTGACTGCTATCTTTACTCAATGCCAATAAAGGAGATTGATCGTTGCCTCTTGTGCTTACATAATAATTTTGTTGCCCTTCTATAAGAGTAGTATCTGGTTTACCGGGATGGTAACCCATATTATAGGAATAACCCTGATAAATAAAATAGAAACTGTAACCGGGGTATTTATTCAAATTACTAATTTGAAACTGCCGGTTGATTTCTCCGGGCACAACAATATCTGCTTTAACTATTCCCCAAAAAAAGAACAGGAGCAGACAGGCTGCCAAGATTTTTTTACCCATACCCATAATTTCTATAAATATAAACTTTCAAAGGGGTACTTGCAAGTGAATTATTTATTATTCACCAGCATCCATTTGCCGGTTTCATAAATGGCGGAAGCCAACTGAGAGAGTTTTTTCTTGATTGAATCAGCCTGAGCAGGACTTAGTGGAGGAAGATTATCCTTCACCGGCACCAGGTCTTCTTTACTAATATTCAAATTCTTAATATAGTAGTAATCATCTGTTACCATACCGATATTGGCTTCATCGTGGTGTATTATAAAAGCCGCATGAAGTAAATCCTGTTGATTAATTACATCTCTGCCAATACCAGCATTGGAATAAGTTTGGTGCAACATGCCCGCCAGTGTAGGCAATAAATCAACCTGCGAAACAGTATAGGAATGTCGGGCTGGCTCTAATAAAGCAGGGGCATAATATAATAAGGGCACGTGTTCGTCGCTCAGCCTTTGCGAAGTCCAGGCTTTTGGATACATCGCACCAGCTTCTCCCTCTACCCCATGATCGCCAATAAAAATGAAAATGGTATTATTAAAATAGGGTTGTTTTTTGGCTGCCTCTATAAATTGTTTGAAACAAAAATCAGTATAGGAAAATGCTTCAAATTCTGCCTGACTATCGAATCCATATTTATTAAGGGTATCAATATCTACTATAGGGCAAGTGAATTCTTTTTCATCGGGAGGCAACATAAAGGGCCGATGATTATGGGCTGTTTGTATTATAGCAAAAAATGGTTTGCTTTCTTTTCCCAATACAGCATCTGCTTCCTTAAAAAGATTACGATCACTGATACCCCATACATTAATTTCAGGTGATTGGTATTTCCCCTTTTCATAAATATTAATGTCATTGACATTGCTCATCAAGCCTTTGAAATTATTAAATTGACTTCTACCCCCGATAAAATAATATTTGTTATAGCCTTCGAAACTATTGATAATGGTCTTTTGATGCACTGCATCCAGATTCTGAGAAGAAAATTTAGCCATTTGTACATCAGGTATTCCTGTAATAGTGGCAAATAATCCACGGGCAGTACCAAAAGTGGGTGTAAAACATTTGTCGAAGAAAATACCTTTTTCACAGAGTGAATTAAAATAAGGTGTTGCATTGAGTTTATTGCCACTCATGCTGCTTTTATACATGCTGAAACTTTCGCATAAAACCAGTACTATATTAGGATTGCTTTCCAAACTTTTACCATTGGGCATTACAATTCGCTGATAGGATTTTGTTGCTTTTGTAGTGGAATCTAATTGCAAGTAATCAGCCATTGTTTCGTAATACCTGGCAGCACCACTTGTATTAAAATCTGGTGTCCTATATTTTAGGGTTGTGATAAAATTTTGAAATGGATTGAGTGCCAGATAGCTCTTGAAATTATCGTTGAGTCGATAGGCATCCTGACGGGTCAATGGCTTCAATTGAGGAAAACCGAAAATAAACCAACACATCAAGAATAAACCTAGGAGGTACCAACGACGCTTGTATTCAAATTTATGCAGGTTGCTTTTGTGGTGTACATGATCATGGCTTCTCCGAAAAAATCCTGCAGCAATAAAAACAGCAAAACCTAATCCTACCAAAATCCAAATTACCGGATAGGATTCCCATACCATTCTGAACATTTCGTAGGGATCATCTTTAAAATTCAAGGCACTGGCACTAATCCTCGTATGATTGTAACTGAAATTGCCAAAATCGGCGCCATAAAAAAACATGATCACCAGGGTTACAATGGCCAGATAAATAGTCCAGGATTTTTTGGTTTTTAAAGAATGAAAAGGGGAGAATTTTTTGTAAATGGATAATACAATTATAGGAGAAAGTACAATGGCAATCCATCGAAGATCATATTTTAATCCTAACCAAAATGAAGGTACTAATTCTATTATGCGTGTATCGGCAGGTTTAAAAAAAACAGCAGTAGCAATACGGAAGGCCGTAAACATACATAGATAGATCAGGAATAATCGCATGATCCATTGTATGGTTTTGGGTATCCGTTTAAAATTTGCTTGCATCACTGGCATTAATAAAGTATGCGAATATAAGAAAGCTCGCTGTATTAAGGGATATTTCAACCTGCCAACTGAGAATCGGTTGTATTAAAATGAATGAAGGGCTATTTTTTCTTATTATTATACAAAAGGTATTTGGCCGTTTCATAATAAGCCGTGGTCATACTATCCAAATAAGCTTTTACAGCAATGGTGGATGCATTTATTGCCACTGGTGCATCATCGGTTAAGGAGAACATTTCCTTCTTGCTATCATTGATGGATTTTACAAAATAGTAAGCCTCATTGATTACTCCGATGCTATGATTATCGTGGTCAATAATAAAAGCGAGTGGTTTTGTATTCAGCCGATTGGTGTCAAATAAATTTCTACCAAAACTATTATTCGAATAATTAATTTTTGCCAAGCCCGCAATGCTTGGTAATATATCAACCTGACTACAAATTTCAGCTGATTTACGGGGAGCGATTAACTTTGGTGCATAAAACAATAAGGGTACGTGCTCGCAGGTGAGTCCCTGTTGCGTCCATACTTTGGGGAACATATTGGCTGCATTGCCTCTAATACCATGATCACCTACAAATACAAAAATGGTATTGTCAAAATAAGTTTCTTTGGCTGCTGCTTCCATAAATTTTTGAAAACAATAATCGGTATACCTAAAAGCATTCATCTCTTCATTTGTATCGAAGCCATATTTCCGTAAACTATCCTGTGTATACTGAAGCATTTTAAAGTCTGCCCTGTCTTCAGTAGGGATGGTATAAGGACGGTGATTGTCGGCCGTTTGAATCACAGCAAAGAACGGGTCTTTCTCGGCACGCAATACTTTATTGGCCTCCAAAAAAAGATTTTTATCACTGATACCCCATACATCAATATCGCCAGCACTAAAGCTACCCTGTTCGTATAAATGTAAGCCATTGATATTATTGGTTAG
>CALRKF020000051.1:0-25116 GCA_943367825.1 Chitinophaga pinensis | reverse complement strand
CACCATTGGAAACTGATTCAATATATGAACCAGATAAGTCAGCGTCATCTTGTATCTGAATCACATCTCCTCGATTGGGAAGTGTAACTGCCTGAGTAGTGGCATCCAGCACGCCATTTCTTCTCAAACGATAATTGATAATGGTATTGGTATCAGTAGCAACAATATCAAACTGCGATTTTGAGCCTCCAGTACTTGCCTGCCAGAAATTCATGGAATAATAAGCTTTTCCTAATGTATTCGTAGGTAAAATCAAAGAAGCCTCGGAGCGAAAACCTGCATAGATATGTGCATATACTACTACGGCAGGTTGTCCTGCATTAGTCTTTATATGTATCCCCTTGTTTACCACCGTTCCACTTTCTCCTGCCGTTACATTGGCATTGGCATAAGGTATATTAATGGGGCCAGTTACTTGATTGGCAACCACTGTAAAAGTGGTATTAAATCCATTCACAGATATAGTACCAGCAGAATTTTTATCAGAGGTTATAAACAAGCCCATTTGAGCTTGCCCACTTGAAGGAACGTGCGCCGGAAACACCAGCCAAAAATCCTTGCCTTTATTACTAAAGTCCTGAGAAAAAACAAGTTGATAAGCCACAATGGCTATTGTAGTCAGTAAAAATTTCCGCATTTGGAATAATTAAGAATTGAGTTGCGCAATATAAGAAAAAATCCCGCTGGAGAGGATACCTTTCATGTAAAAACCGCAGCATCAAAGGCCTGGAAGAAATACACGGATTATACACATTTTAGTATATAAAAAGGGCTTCGGAATCTACCCGAAGCCCTCTATTTATTTAATTACCAATGCATTTATTTTATCAGTGTTACATAGCCAGTAATTGGCTTTCTACCGTTATTCGGCTCTATCACGTAATAATAAGTATCAAAAGGCAATGGTTTTCCATTCATCGTACCATCCCAAGGCTTACCATAACCCCTGCTTTCAAATACTTGCTGGCCTGTGCGCGTAAATACCTGCACACGGTTATTGGGATAGGTTTCGAGGTATTCGAT
Source organism: Chitinophaga pinensis (assembly GCA_943367825.1). Taxonomy (GTDB): domain Bacteria; phylum Bacteroidota; class Bacteroidia; order Chitinophagales; family Chitinophagaceae; genus Ferruginibacter; species Ferruginibacter pinensis_J. Next base: position 24,093 of record CALRKF020000051.1, on the reverse strand, counting down.
AGACCATACATCGTTGATACCATCGCCATTGGGCGTAAAAGTATTGGGTACCAAGGGCGCTCTGAGTAATTTTACAAATACCTTGTCGCTGCTGGCACAACCACCCCTGGCAGTTACCGTAAAAGTATAGGTCATATCATCCAATAGATTACTGGCTGTTGGGGTAAGTATTCTATTATCATTTAAGTAGGTAGCCGGCGTCCACAAATACAATAAATCATTGCCGCTGGCAGTGGCATTGATAATGATGGAACCTCCTTCGAGTACCACCCTATCCGGACCAGCACTAACTACCGGGTAAGGATACACGTCGAATGGCTTAGTTACCGTATCACTGTTACAACCATGACTATTGATACTATACAAACTTACCGTAAAGGTATTGGTACTGGTATAGAGATGTGTTGGATTTTGTACGTTATCCGTTGTACCATCTCCAAAACTCCACCTCCATTGATTCACCACCCCATCCTTGCCATCACTCAAATCGATGAAGCCAACATTATCTCCTATACAAACACTGGGCTTATTGATTATAAAATTGGCCTTGGGTTGAGGATGTATCACATTCAATTGAATGGTAGTATCATTGATACAACCATTGCCGCTGGTAACCTGCAAGTTTACTGCAAATGGCCCAACAGAAGAATAAGTATGTGTAGGATTCTTAGCAGTGACCGTAGCACTCAGGTCACCAAAATCCCACAAATAGGTAAACGCGTTTTCTGTACCATCAGCAATGCTGGAGGTATTATTAAAAGGCACTACTGCATTTGGTAAACAAACACTTGCCGGGAAGGTAAAATTAGGATGCGGTTCAGGCTTCACTGCAATGGGCAGTACTTTCTGCACACTGATACAGCCATTGCTGGTTGTAACTTTTAGGGTTACATTAAAATTACCCCAATAAGCAAACACATGCGTAAATGCTGCAGCACTATTTCGAATAACCACTGGTGTGCCATCTCCAAAATCCCATGTCCAGGTAGTAAGCGTACCCACTGGTGTAGTAGAGGCATCGGTAAAGGTTACCGCTACTTTTTCGCAATTCAAAGCACTATAACTAAAATCAGCTACTGGTGGCGCATACACGGGAATTGTTTTTGATAAACTGTCGACACAACCACCCACGGCAGAAGTAAAAGTATATTTGATGGTGAATGTACCTGGTCCTGTAGCAGCAGGATTGAAAAGACCCCCTGCTGTAATACCAGTACCACTATACACACCCGTACCAGGAACAGCCCCAATTTCGCTAGCTTCTGTAAACTGATAAGGAGCCGCATCCAAACAAATATTGGGAACATTATTGAACTGTACCTTCGGCGCTGCATTCACTACCACAGTTTTAATCTTATCATTCACACAGGTAGCGCCAGAATAAGCCCGATAACGAATCGTAAAGGTTCTTGTCAATGGGCTCTGGAAATTCGGATACAGATGACCGTATATTTTACCAGGATAGGGATTGTCCTCCGTTTGGAATACTGTAGGATTATTTATATTATCCCAATATATCTCCACCTTGGTTACATTACCAAAATTAACAGTAGCTGCGTCCTGAATATAAACTGAATCATTGGCACACATAGTGGCAGGATTCAAAGGATTAAAATTAGATACCGGAATATCTCCATTCACTGTAAAGCTTTGTGCCACCGTGGCCACACATCCGCTATCACTCGTTACCGTTAGTGTTGCCGTATAATTGCCAATGGCATTATACCGGTGTTGCGGATTTTGCAAATTCGATGTATTCAATACCCCACTAGCAGGATCACCAAAATTCCATGCCCAGGTAATGATATTACCCGTAGCAATATGACTGGTATCCAGGAATTGTGCAAAAGCATCACTCAAACATACTTCCGGATTGATGAAGCCTGGTGCGGGCTGAGGAGCAATCACAATGGTTTTTGTTTTTACCGCACTTACACAACCCTTATTGGTAGTTACTGTCAGCGTTACTGTATAGGTGCCCGCAGTTGCATAAGTATGGGTAGGACTTTGTAATGTTGAACTACCAGCATCGCCAAAATCCCATGCCCAACTGGCCAGTGTACCTGCATTGGCAACAGAAGCATCGGTGAAATTGATGATTTTGGTTTCGCAACGAGGTGCTGCAAAACTAAAATCAGCTACTGGCAATGGATTTACCACAATTGAAATAGTGGTAGTATCGCTGTAACATGATTTATCGGTTACCACCCAATGCTTAATGGTTTTGGTACCCGCAGTTGCATAAGTATGCGAAGGATTTTGAAGGGTTGAAAAACTAGCATCCCCAAAATCCCAATGATATTCAGTGATTGTACTACCGCTACCGGTAGCATTACTCGTGAATACAGTTGGGTCATTCAAACAATTTTCGGGATTCACACTAAAGTTTGCATGCGCCTGTGCGTAAATATCGGCAACTGTTTGGTTGGCACTGCTGATACAACCCGGTGCACTCGTTGCCGTTAGTGTAACGGTATAAGGCCCGATTGTACTAAAATAGTGTGCAGGACTGATGGTAGTAGTTGTATTCAATACTCCACTAGCTGCATCCCCAAAATTCCACAAATAATTGAGTGCAGTTGCATCTGCTACTGTACTGCTATTGGTAAAATTAACCAGCCCATAAGGAAGACAGGCCTGTGCATGTGTAAAACTAGTAACAGGTAAAGGATGAATAACAACCGTTGTAGTATACACAGCACTTACACAGTTTTTATCGGTGGTAACGGTTAAAGTAACCGTATAAGAACCGGCGGCGGCATAAGTATGCGTTGGACTTTGAGCAGTAGAAGTTCCTGCATCTCCAAAGGTCCAGGCCCAACCTGTGATAGTACCTGCATTGGCAATAGACACATCGGTAAATTGAATACTACCTGTTTCGCAGAACGGACCTGTACTGGTAAAATTAGCCGTAGGTAATGGATTGATGATAATCGTATGTGTGGTGGTATCACTATAACAACCATTGCTGGTTACCACCCAATGTTTAATTGTTTTAGTGCCCGCTGTTGCATAAGTATGCGTTGGGTTTTGCGAGGTGGAGAAACTTGCATCTCCAAAATCCCAATGGTATTCGATGATGGCACTACCACTACCAGTTGCATTACTGGTAAAACTGGTAACATCATTTAAACAATTTTCTGGATTCACCGTAAAGGGTGCATGTGCCTGTGCAAAAAGCGTATTAAATACTTTAATGGTATCGTGGACACAACCCACATTACTAGTAACGGTTAAGTGTACACTAAATGGACCCATACCTGGATATAAGTGAGCAGGATTTTTTAATAAGGAAGTATCATTAATACCACTGGGCGGATCTCCAAAATACCATTTGTAGCCAAAGCCCGACTGAGAAGCATCTGCAATAGTACTGGCATCGATAAAATGAGCCGAATCATAAGGCAAACAAACAACGGCAGGCATATTAAAATCTACAAATGGAATTGGACCAACATATAGGTTTCTGGTAAAGAAAGGACTCTGACAACCACTATTGGTTTCCACTTTTAATTTAGCAATTTTATTCCCCCATGGTGAATAAGTATGAATGCGATTGCCATTATTATTGACGGTATCCTTTATTCCATCGCCATAATCCCAATACCACTTGGCCAATACACCCGGTGCTGCTGCCTGAGAGGTATCACTGAAGGTAACTGGCAGTCCATTACAAATTGGACTGCTTACGCCAAATTTTGCACTAGGAATATCTGTTACAGTTATTTGATAACTGGCAGGACTTGTAAAACATCCTACACTGCTCAATGCAGTTAAGGTTACTGTATAGGTGCCTGCAGCACTGAATTTATGTTTAGGATTTTTTAAAACAGAAGTGTTAGCAGCACCACTTGCAGGATCACCAAAATTCCATTGCCATTGATAATCATACACACCAGAACCAGAAGGATAAGCGGTGCTATCAAAAAAAGCAACCGAATCAACATAACAGCCATTGCTGATATGTCCAATGACTGCCGTTGCAGGATCATATACATACAATGAATCATCCCTGATTTGATAATTACCACAACCATCCGAACCAGATGTCTCTGAAGTTACACTTACTGGATAAACACCCGCCGGAGAATAAGTATAGGTTGAAGGTAATTTATATCGCCAAACTTGCTGACTATTGATAAAATAAGTAGTATCGTGTACAGGACCTCCTACAGTAACATTTGAATAACCCATTGCCCCATGAAAATCCCAGTACAATGACAATGGCTGATAAGGATAGGTTACTGCAAAATAAAATGGATTACCCGTACAAGCAGTTGTTTGGGTCGATATATTCAAAGGGTTAATGGGTGTTACAAAAGTATAGAGGTCTCTTAAATTTGTTCCCGCATTATAACCATAAGACTCTGCCGATCCATATCCATATGCGATTGCAGAAAATCCCGAATCTGATTGTAATTGATGCACCCCAGCGGAAACCGGAAATTGTGCATATACATAAGTAGGATCTTGCGGATGCGGCGTAAATGTGGTAGCAGGCACTGCTCCGTCGAGCCGGAAGGTAGCAACGCCTGTAGATTTTAAAATAACATTGATATAATGCTTTGTAATTGCTGCATGGGTAGTTGAATTCAAGGTTACTTTTTCAATGGTTTGCTCAATAGAACTTAAGTAAATCATTTCTGGATCCCCGGGTGAGCCATTACTACATTGTCCTTGGGTGGTAATCATCTGCGCTACCATGATGGGTTGATCAGCTTCAATCTTTGTAGGCTGATTGGTCAATGGAAAATCATAATAGGTATTATTAATTATTCCGCCTTGGATGACACCATTTAACCGAACAACTGTACTTGCATTTTTAACCATCACCCTAAAATAATTATTGGGTAAGTCCTTTGTAGGTACTGTATAATAAACCTTTCCCCAAGCAGTAGAGGGAAAGCATTGTTGAATATAATTATCGGCACTACCACCTGTACCTGCAGGACAGGTTATGCCTATTTTACCTGAGCCTGAGAAAACGGCAATTTTTTTACATTGCCCGGTGGCTGTGGCCACAGATTTTATTTTAGTACCCGTTAGCTCAACACCTGTAGAAGAATTGGTGGTATTTGTCAACAATTGTCCTAATAAATTTAAGATATCACCTTGCATCAATGTATCTCGATAAGTTACCCCAGCACTACGGTATTGTGTATTGGCTGAAGGTGTTGTTTCGATAATGGTACTATCTTCCGTTGCAATAACAAATGTATAAGGGTAAGAATAAGCTGCATTTGAATTTTGTTTATAATTCAGGGAATAGTACTCCTTGCCTAAAGTATTGGTAGGAAACAATAAAGTAGCTCCGGAAATGGAACCGTTATAAATATGTGCATAGGCTACAATTGGCTTATCACTGGTTATGTGTATTCCTTTTTTAAGATATTTTTGTTCCAAGCCTAATCTAGCATCATTAGTACCAGATTTGGGAATGGCAACTGTTTCCACTAATCCAGTACCCAAGGGAGGAGGAATAATTGTATAGGTTGCAGTCCACCCTGTAGCAGGAATATTCACCGTTACATTTGCTTGAACATCCGAAGTAAAATAAAGCACCATATCCTGTGAGCCACCACCTGCATTTAAGGTGCCATTGTTATTGTACATGGACACATGGCTCCCATAACCCACCCAAAAATCTTTCCCCTTATTACTAAACCCTTGTGCAGTTAAAGTATAGCTGGCAAACAAAAGAGTGCCAAAAAGCAGTAGTTTTCTCATCATGCTATGATATAAAAGTGAAGTCTTGCAATATACAAAATTCTACAGGATTATAGATACCGCCGGCCTCGTAAATGTTGCTTCTACATTCATTTACAAAGAACGAATTACACAAAGTTTAGGCCAAAAAAAAATCCCCCCGGAGAACCGAAGGGACTTAAAGTATAGCCATGAAAAACAAACTTCAAGGGTAAATATATATTTTTTACCCAATTATTTTGCCTTTTTTTCGTAACGTTTTTTGAATTTGTCAATACGACCTGCAGTATCTACCAATACATTTTTACCGGTGTAAAAAGGGTGACTAGTATTACTAATCTCCAATTTGATAACTGGATATTCGTTGCCATCTTCCCATTTTACGGTTTCGCTGCTATAGGCAGTACTACGACTAAGGAAGGTATGACCATTACTCATGTCCTTGAAAACCACCGCTCTGTAGGTCTTAGGATGAATGTCTTTTTTCATATTTATCTGTTTTAGTGCACGGATTTTGCCGTACTGATTTTTTATAAGTGTGCAAAGATAGGGAAAATACAGGCAGATTAAAGCATTTTTCAGCCTTTTTTATGGCGAATCGAATCTTAAACGCTAAATCTATTTTAACTTCTCATATTTTCATATTGCAAGGCAATACCCAAATTCCAACCCTTACTGGCCGCAATCACTTCCTGCAAATCATCAATCTTTTTCCCAGTAACGCGTATTATATCGTCGTTGATAGAAGCCTGTACTTTTAAGCCTGCATCCTTAATCATTTTTACAATTTTCTTGGCGTCTTCTTGCTTAATGCCATTCCGAACAGGTACTTCTTTTTTAGTAACCTTGCCACTTGGATAGGCTTCCTTACTTAAATCGTACACTTCAGGTGCGAGGCCTTGTTTCATACTACGACTAAGCATTACATCCGTAATCTGATTAATCTTCATTTCACTGTCTGCCTCCAGGTTTACTATAAAATCTTTTTTATTGAGATCAATCACCACATGACAGTTTTTAAAATCAAATCGATTGGTGATTTCTTTTTTTACAATGTTAATTGCGTTGTCAAGTGTTTGTAAATCCACTTTGCTGGTGATATCAAATGATGGCATATGGTTGATTTTTTACAAAAGTAAAAATAAATGAGCAACCCCCATGAAAAAACCCGGGGCGAACCCCGGGCTAACAAAAAGAAGCGAACGATCTGTAGAGCTAGTATTAAGTAGCAGGTATAAAGTATCAAGAATCTAGTCCGCCTGACTTCGTCATTCGGGTAAACCCGTCCGACCGAGTCATCCGGGCGGGCATCCATTATCCAGTATCCTCCTCAACCTCATCCTCAACCTCATCCTCAACCTCATCCTTATCCTCCTCCTCAATTCCCCGACTTCACCCTATTCTGTTCATCACCCGCACCACCTGTTTTTCTTTTTTGAATGCCTTTGATAGGTTTTCCAAAACGATAACTGAAACTTATAGTACCTACCCTATTATCTCTGGTTTGACTAAATGTAGCGGCTGTATTTTGGAAATTAATATTACCCTTTGGATTCATAGTATTTAGCACATTGCGCATATTCAATTTGAGGGTAGCTTTATTTTTCATCAATTGCTTTTGCAACCCAAGGTCCATTTGTCCCAATGCCAGTATTTCTATTTGTCCTTCAATACCCTTTGTTCTGTAAAATCCACTTACTTCAGCGCTCCATCCATTTTTGAATTTAAATTGATTGTTTACATTCACTAAAAAAGTAGTAGCATCAATATTCAAATCTTCGCCATATAATTTCCCTTTAAATTGATTGTATTTTCCTTCAGTGTAAAGTATGGAAGTCCACCATTTGGCAATAGGTACCTGGGCACTGATAGAAAGGCTGGCATCATTCATATAACCATAGTTTCCCTTGCGAACGATGATGGCATTGCCCTTTTGCTCAAAAGTTTCATTCAATAAATCTTTTGTATTGCTATAGTTCAATGTGGTTGTCAAAAACTGTTTGTAAGTATGGCTTAATTCCAACACATTGCTAAACATCGGACTCAAGAATGGATTACCAGCTCCATAAGTATATTTATCCAGGAAATATAAGAATGGATTCAGGTCTTCATAATCTGGTCTGTTGATTCTTCTGCCATAGGATAAACCAAATTGATTTTTTTCAGAGGCATTGTAACCCAAGTAGGCAGTTGGAAACAAACTGGTATAAGAACGATCGAAGGAAGAATCTGTTCGTGTTGGATTACCATATTGATGACCCTTGTAATTGGTATTTTCTAAACGCAGTCCTGTTTGAAGGCTCCATTTTTTCCACTCCCTGCTATAGTTTACATAAGCTGCATTGATATTTTCCTTGTAATCAAATTGATTGGTCTTATCATAATCAGGCAGTTTATTTAAATTAACCATATTGAAATAGCCGGCAGTATTATCTGTAGATACAAAGCTGGTCTTCAATCCGCCTTCGAGTTTTCCGCCTTTTTTCAAAGGATGCGTATAATCGATTTTAGCAGCATAAATATTGATATTCGAAGGCAATTCACCCAATAAGCGATCACCTGATTTCAATACCCAGTTGGGTGCATAGGACTGATTGATAAAGGTTTGATCTTTTACAGAACGATAGTTAATATAATCCAGATCCGCGGTCAATTCTCTTCCAGCAGAATCCAATACTCTTCTAAAATTCAGGTTCACTCCACCGTTTTTCCAACTGGCATCTTCCCTGCTATTAGCGGTAACGATGGAATCTGTTACCAATAAATTATTTTTAAGATAACTGGTGTTGAACCCAATTTGCGTTTGTGGGTTGGTGGTACCATTGAGTACAACACCAATGGTGGTTTTTTTATCGAGATAATAATCAACCCCGATTTTTGCATTGTAATTACCCGACATATTATGTTCTCTGGCATTTTGTTCAAATACAGATTTCAAACTTTGATCGGGATTTTTATAATGGCGAGTAATTGTCAGGTTCTGAATACCATTCCTGTCTGATGCACCTACGGATGTAAATAAATTGAATTTCCCGTTCCGATAATTCAGGTTCAAACTATTATTGGTTTTGGAATATACCCCCTGGCTATAGGACAATGCAGCATTACCATTAAAACCTTTTTGTTTGTTCTTCTTTGTTTTGATATTGATGATACCAGAACGACCCGATGCATCATATTTAGCTGATGGGTTGGTCATGATTTCAATCTGATCAATATTGGCAGAGGGCATATTGCGCAACATACTGGTCAATTCGGTGGCTGAAAGATAAGTCGGTTTGCCATCCAGCATAATCATAACGCCTTGTTTACCTTTCAGGCTAACATTACCATCCTTGTCTACCATTACACCAGGTGCTTTTTCTAACACTTCCAATGCAGTTGTACCAGCATTACTAATGGCAGCATCTACATTAACAATGGTTTTGTCGAGTTTTCGCTCAATCAATTGCTTTTTAGAAGTAACCACTACTTCTTTAAGGCTTTTACTAGTAGGTACTAATTGCAGTACACCCACTACAATCGAATTTTGTGTATCAGAAATAGTTACTGGTCCGCTGTATGTTTTGGCATGACCAATGGAAGTGGCCAGCAAAAGATAGGAACCATTTTTAAGGTTTTCGAAGTAGAAATTACCTTCTTTGTCGGTAACAGCAGCTTTTACCCAACTGCTGTCGGTGCTTTTCAAAAGGGAAATTGTGGCGGCATCAATGATTTTTTGGTTACCCCCGTCTTTTATAGATCCGGAAATTTTGCCTCCGGTTTGGGCATTGCTGGACAATACAATACTCATTGCAGCCAGCAGGCTGAAAAATTTGTTCATGGCTATACTTTTTGTTTTTAATTCCGGTGGCTAATCCGAAATGTTTGGTTTAAATACTCAGTTATATACTTTGATAACTACTTCACAAAAGTAGGTACTTTGTTTTGCATAGTACATTGTTTAGTACTGAACGGTAAAATAAAGGGATAATTGGTAAAAAAAATCTATTTCGATTATTCAAACAAGTGTAAGTGTTACGAATCAGTAGGGAAATAGTTACAGGCAGTGGCGTGAAGGCAATAAAAAAAGCATACCCAATTGGATATGCTTTACGATGACTATGGTAACTTAATTGCTTGCCTTAGATTTTTTGATATAAATAAGTAACAGACCAGCAATAAACAAAGCGATGGAAATGATTTCGGCCTGTGTAGGATTAAAAGGTAAGTTGTTGTAGGTTGTATTTACCCTTATTTTTTCAATAAAGAAACGTTCAAAACCATTAAGCATAAGGTAAGTACCAAACATTACTCCTGCAGTTTTTATTCTTCTACGAATGGCCCATAGAAAAAGGAAGAGTAAAAAACTTATGACGGTTTCATAAAAAGGCGTAGGGAAAACAGGTATGGGCAAAACCCGGTTATGTTCTTCGGTATTACCGGGTAATACAATGGCTCCGTCTTTATTTACATTACCGGGATAATTATAAGCCACCATCCAAACTGGTAAAAAAGAAGGGGCTTTAAAATAGGCGGAAGGCACAGCAGACAGGCTATCGGATTTACGAGAAGTATTATTGATGATTTTACCTGAATCCAATACATTGCCCTTTTCGAAATACATGGCGTACTGTTGTAATTGTTGTTGGTATTCTCCGGCCTTGGCTTCCACCACTTTTCCAGTAGAATCGGTGATATAGGCACTATTATAAATGCCCCAGTCGCCATCGCCTGCCACCTGACAACCAATTCGGCCAACAGCATAAGCAATCATAAGTGCCGGACCAGCGGAATCTACTAAATGAATTAATTTAATCCCACGTTTATGCGCATACCAACATACAGCCACTGCAGCCATGATAAGCCCACCATAGAATGTTAGTCCGCTTGCAGAAAACAAAGTACCCACCGGATCGGCGATAAAACTGCTCCAGTTTTCAAAGGCATCAAATAATTTGGCGCCCACAATTCCAAAGATCAATGCGATGATTACAATATCCCCTACCCGATCATGCGGCCATATTCGTACAGTTCTGTTTTCGGGTGATTTTAATTTTTGCTTATTCTTCTCATACCATTTTAATGCAGCTAGTATTGCACCCAATGCCAATCCACCTAACCAATTGCCTTGTGCACTAAAAATATAATCCTGGGGATTGACCTCCGGAGCCTTACTAAAAAACAATCCAAATAATTTAAACCCGAAAGCAAATCCTGCCAGAAAATTGGTCAGCAATTCCATCAAACTTGCTGGCTTTCCAACTGTAATAATTTCTTCTTTGGGAGCCAATAGCCCCTGCTTTTCTTTTCGTTTAAGCTCAAGCGTTAGTACTATAGCTGCTACCATAAAAGCAATGGCCACCATCAGTCCGAAAGTATTCAGGAATTTAAGGCCTTCCCATTGTACAGAAAACCAGTCTTTAAAAATATAGTATAAATTAGGATACATGTGTTGATTGCGTTAAGTAGATAGATTTAAAACTTGCAACGCAAGATATTTAATATAAACGATAATTCCCGTTGGGTTACAACGGGAATCTATGGTAAAGCGTATAAAAAAAGCTAATTACAATGTTGATCGAAAGCACCAATTAAGTTGGCAGCAATCATTTGAGCACTGCGACCTTCAATATTATGACGCTCGATAAAATGCACTAACTGTCCGTCTTTAAACAATGCAATAGCAGGTGAAGAGGGAGGATAGGGCAATAAATATTCTCTTATTTTTTTAACTGCATCCACATCAAAACCAGCAAAACTGGTTGTCAGGTGGTCGGGCTTTTTGCTGGTGTTTTGAACAGCCATCAATACACCAGGGCGTGCTGTTCCTGCACTACAACCACAAACAGAATTCAATACAACCAGGGTAGTACCTTTTTCGCTCAATGCTTTTTCTACATCAGTGGCCGACAATAATTCTTCAAAACCATTTTCCGTCAATTCTTCTTTCATTGGAATAACAATCTCTTGGGGATACATAATGCTATATTTTAGTTTGAATGGCAAAATTACGACCTCCTATTAAATACCTGTATAAAATTTCTGTATCTCGGAAATGCTGATAATAAATAACTCAACTGCCTTTTTGCCATACAATCATTGTACAAATTGCCATTTTGGCGCTTTTTTATAGCGAAATTTGAAAAATTGTCCTAATAATTGGATTGGACTATAATTTGAAGACTTAGCAGCACAAACAAAAACATTAAAACTAAAAACAAATAACTATGACACAGTTTAGAACAACCAATCAATTTGGAAAATCCTTTGACGGATTATTGAACGAAATTTTTAATGAGATTCCTGCTACCCTTGGCAAAACCATGCGGGAGGATGTATTTGGATTTCCACCAGTAAATATTACTGAAAAGAACAATTCCTATCATTTGCAATTAGCGGCCCCTGGTTTGGAAAAAGATAATTTCTCCATCAAATTGGAAGGTAATTTATTAACGATCAGTGCCGCTCAAAAAGAAACAGTTAAAGAAGCGGATGAAAAAACCATCAGAAGAGAATTTAGCCAAAAAGCTTTCAAACGCAGCTTCACCTTGGATGAAAAAATTGATGCTGACAATATTAAAGCGAAATATGAAAACGGCATTCTAATACTTGAACTCGCTAAAAAAGAAGAAGCGAAGCAAGGCAGTAAAGAAATTGCTATTCTATAAATAGTATACAGTTGGTTTTGGTTAAGCCCCTCCATTCCTGGAGGGGCATTTATTTTATTGACAACCCTTTCTTCTGCGGGTGTCGATGATATATTGAATTTTCCAAATACCATTCAGTTTCACCAATTGAAATGAATTTACACCACAGTGACTGAATGTTCCCTTATAATAAAATTGATAGGGCGTCCATGCCATTGCTAAGGGTCCATCAATTTTTATCGTTTCAAAAACAATTCTTTCATCAGCGTTGCCGAGTGCTTCCTTACTGATAACATCTACAAAGGATTCAATCGACTCGTTCATTACAATTATTTTACCCTCCTTAGTTGGTGTTAAAGTTTGCAATAAGGCACTGTCGGCAAAACTATTTTTCAACAAAGCGCCATCTGCATTTTTCATAGCAGTAAATAATTGATTGACGGCAGCTTTTACTGAATCAATAGCGGATGACTGTGCAGGTAGGGTTATTACCCCTGTCATTAAAGTTAAAAAAATGAAAAAGACTTTCATACTGTAGTTTAAAATTGAAGTTGGTAAAATTTTTGAACTTAAAAATAAAACATCTGGCCAATGAATGAAATTAAATTACAGCAGTGGTTACCAGTCTTACTATTCTTATTACTAATTAGCTGTGGGCATAAAAATATTACCGGCATTTCAAAACAATCAGCCGGCTTTCAACCACCCCCAGCTTTGCTCGAAATCAAAGATGAACAAGCAAGTATCAATCAGGATGGTGAATTATATTATTGGCATCCGCCTGGCTTTATTTATTGGAAAAAATCAGATGGCAAGTATTACCTGGATACTAAGTATGAAAAAAACGGGTACCAAATCGACAAAAAGAACAAATTAAAAAAGAAACAAAAATCAATTTATTTTAAGTTAGGCATACTTTAGTACAGGTATCAACGTTAGTATTGTAGTGGCAGTAAGGAGCCACTATACAGTTTGAAGCCCACAGCAGGAATAGTCTGATGGGCTTATTTTTTGTACCTACCATATCAAATAAAAAAGGGGTAGCTCCTGCTACCCCTCCAATTTATTTTACAAAAATGCTTATTGCTGGTATCCCAAAATTTTAAGCATGCTCTGAGCCGTTTGTTCCTTGGCATATACCCAATCTACCAGTTTGCCATTTTTATCATGCCCCACAATAATATGCTTGGGTGATGGTATCAGGCAATGTTTGATGCCGCCATAGCCACTGATCTGATCCTGATAGGCACCTGTATGAAAAAATCCAACATAGAGCGGTTCTCCTCCATTTACTTTTGGCAAAAACACTTCGTTGATATGCTCTTCACTATCATAATAATCATGACTATCGCAGGTAATACCGCCTAGTACCACCCGTTGGTATTCATTGTCCCATTTATTGATGGGCAGCATCAGAAATTTCTCGCCAATTCCCCAGGTATCGGGCAAGGTAGTGATGAAGGAAGAATCAATCATATACCATGTTTCGCGGTCATTCTGCATTTTTTCGCCGATAACACTGTAGATATGTGCCATGCTTTCGCCAACGGTATAGCTGCCAAATTCGGTAAACAGGTTGGGCATGGGCACTTTATTTTTTTTACAGGCCACTTTTATATTACGTACAATTTCATTGATCATGAACTGATAGTCGTACTCAAAGCCAAGAGAATGTTTGATAGGAAATCCACCACCAATATTAATTGAATCCAATTCAGGACAAATCTTTTTCAATTGACAATAAAGGTTGATAACCTTATTCAATTCACTCCAATAATAAATATCATCCTTGATACCCTTGTTTAAAAAGATATGCAACATTTTTAACTGAAAGCGGTGTTCGTTTCCTTCAATTTTATCAACATAAAACTCCAATATATCTTTTGCACGAATACCCAAACGGCTGGTATAAAAAGGAAAATTAGGCTCTTCTTCTGCTGCCACACGGATACCCAAATTAAAAGGCACTTTTACCGATTTAATATAGGCCCTGAGCTCATCTGTATTATCTAAAATAGGCACTACATTTTTAAACCCGTTGTTGAGCAATCCTGCAATTCGATTCGTATAGGCTTTTTGTTTAAAGCCATTGCAGATAATGAAAATATCCTTAGTAATTTTCTTTTTCTCATAGAGTTTTTTGATAATTTCAATATCATAAGCATAAGATGTTTCGAGGTTGATATCATGCTTTAGCGCTTCTTCTACCACAAAAGAAAAATGCGAACTTTTGGTGCAATAGCAATAATGATATTTGCCTTCGTATTTATGCTTTTTAAAAGCAGCTGCAAACATGGTTTTTGCCTTTTTTATTTGCATACCAATCTTGGGAAGATAGGTTAGCTTCATAGGCGTTCCATATTTATCAATCAGTGCTTTAAGGTCGAGCCCATTGTACTGGAGATAATTATTTTTAACATTATAACCTTCCTGTGGAAAATTAAAAGTTTGCTGAACAAGATCGCTATAGGAATTGTTCATGTTGGTATTTGTGTGGTCCATGAGCAAAAATAATGCAATGAAAATATTTAGCGCATAAAAAAAACCGCCCGGGTAAATATGGGCGGTTTCAGTTACTTAAACCGATAATATTATTTTACTGAATCAATCAGTTTTTTGAATGTTTCTGGCTCGTTCATTGCTAAATCAGCCAATACCTTACGGTTAAGGTCGATATTCTTTTCGGCTAATTTGTGAATGAATTGGCTATAGTTTAGTCCTTCAGCTCTAACTGCAGCGTTGATACGTGCAATCCAGAGTCTGCGATAATCTCTTTTCTTTACTTTACGTCCAACGTAGCTATACGTTAAACCTTTTTCCATTACGTTTTTGGCAACGGTGTATACATTTTTACGCTTACCATAATAACCTTTGGCAGCTTTTAATATTCTTTTGCGGCGGGCCCTGCTGGCTACTGCATTTACTGAACGTGGCATATCTTAATTAGTTTGAAGTTTACATTGATGTTTACAAAATCGCTGCTGCTAACAACAGCATTGAATGGCTTATTTCATTCCTAAAAGGCGCTTAACAAAGTGCAAATTAGAATCAGCCACAACACCATCCATACGCATATTACGCTTGCGCTTGGTACTTTTTTTGGTAAGAATGTGACGTTTAAAAGCTTTTTGGAAAGTGATTTTACCGGAACCGGTAACTTTAAAGCGCTTCTTGGCGCTGCTGTTGGTTTTAACCTTTGGCATTACATAACTATTTTGAGTTACTCCCTACTGGCGTTCCGAACATTCAGAAACTTATTGAGCCTTGTGGGAAATGTCTGAAAAAGAGTTCATCCCTTTTTCGGGCGGCAAAGATAGGGTAATGGTGGGAAACTGCAAAGGGGAAAGCTTAATGGTTGGATGCTTAGCTAATAAATGATTGATTTTCAAATCTTTACTATTCATCCATTCCACCATCGCCATCGGCGGTTTTGCTTGAATTGGCCAGCATTTGATTAATGGAACTAATTTCATCTGGGGTGAAATACCGCCATTTGCCCGGTGGTAGTCCTGCTAACCCGATATGCATGATACGAATTCTTTTGAGGGAAGTAACATTATATCCTAACACTTCGCACATGCGCCTGATTTGACGATTAAGCCCTTGCGTTAATATAATTCTGAAGCGGGTATCTGTTTCTTGCTTTACAAAACATTTATTAGTAACGGTACCGAGTATACGAACACCACTCCGCATACGGTTTACAAAATCAGCATCAATCGGGTGGTCAACGGTAACTATGTATTCTTTTTCATGTCCGTTGCCAGCGCGTAAAATTTTATTTACAATATCACCATCATTGGTAAGAAACAGCAAACCTTCGCTGCGTTTATCCAATCGGCCAATAGGAAAAATGCGGGATTTGAAATTGACAAAATCAATCACATTGGTTTTGTCTTTGAGGTCAGTAGAGCAGGTAATGCCCTTTGGCTTATTCAATGCGAGGTAAACGGTTTGCTTTTTCTTTTTAATGGGTTCACCATCCACCCGTACATCATCCCCTTCTTTAACCCGATTGCCTTTGAAAGCATCTTGTCCATTAATGGTTACGCGGCATTGCTCAATATATTTGTCAGCCTCCCTACGACTGCAAAATCCACTATCACTGATATATTTATTGAGACTGATTTCCATTAGAGGTAAAATTAATTAAAGCAATTGGTTGGGAGAAAAATCATTAAAAAAGCGGAAGTCATATTGCTGACTTCCGCTTTACTATTTTAATACAAAAAAATTAAGCTCCTTCTTCTTTAGCGGTAGTATCTGCTGCGGGTTTATCTTCTTTGATTAGTTTACCCAATTCAGAAGTACGACGCTTGGTTTGCGGCTTTGGTGCAAACATTACCAGCATTCTTTTTCCTTCCATCTTTGGCATACCTTCCAAAGCACCTACATCTTTAAGGCGGTCGGCAAATTTTAATAATAGTAATTCACCACGTTCTTTGAACATAATCGCACGTCCTTTGAACTGTACGTGTGCTTTTACTTTATCACCTTCCAGCAGGAATTTTTCGGCATGCTTTACCTTGAATTCAAAATCATGATCATCTGTATTAGGGGTGAACCTGATTTCTTTTACTTCGCTGGTTTTGCTTTTTGCTTTCTGCTCTTTCTTCTTTTTCTTTTCCTCGTATAAAAATTTATTATAATCAATAATCTTACAAACAGGCGGTTGTGCACCGGGTGAAATTTCTACCAGGTCAAGTTCTTGTTCCTGTGCAATTTTAAGTGCTTGTGGGGTGGGAAAAATACCGGGTTCGATATTCTCGCCTACCAAGCGAACCTCCGGCACTCGAATCATGTGGTTAGTGCGGTGTTCCTGTTGTTGTTCTTTTCTAAATCGTGGGTTAAATGCCCCTCTGGGGGGTCTGGGTGGAAATGCCATTTACAAATTTTAGTTTACAATGTTGTTTTATATTCTTTAGTATTTAAAGACGTTTATGATTCTCTTCTTTCTACAATTTCAGCTTTCAATGACTGAATAAAATCTTCAACAGGTATTGCGCCTAAATCGCCCTTACCTTGTCTGCGTACAGCTGCCTTTCCTTCATTCATTTCTTTCTCTCCTACTACCAACATATACGGCACTCTTGCTACTTCAGTATCCCTGATTTTTTTGCCGATTTTTTCGTTGCGATCGTCAATCTCCACACGAATATCTGCATTTTTAAGAGATTTTAAAATTGTATTTGCATAATCCATGAACTTATCGCTGATGGGCAATATTTTCACCTGCAAGGGTGCCAGCCATGCGGGGAATTTTCCGGCATAGTGTTCCAGTAAGAATCCGATGAATCTTTCATGGGTTCCCAAGGGTGCACGATGAATAATCAGAGGTACTTCTGGTTGGTTATCCTTATTGGTAAAAGACAATTTAAATTTCAGTCCCGAGTTAAAATCTACCTGATTAGTAGCCAGGGTAAATTCTCGTCCAATAGCCGACCAAATTTGCACATCAATCTTGGGTCCGTAGAAAGCTGCTTCATCCTGCACTTCAATGAATGGGGTATTAGTATCAATTAATACCTTGCGCACCATTTCTTCGGTTTCTTTCCAAAGTTCGGGTTCATCAACATATTTCTTTCCCAACTTTTCGGGGTTGTGCAAGCTTAAGCGCATCACATATTTATCTACACCAAATATTTTAAAATATTTAATGTACATATCATTCACCGCTTTAAATTCCTGAAAGAATTGCTCACGGTTGCAATAAATATGGGCATCATTCATATGCAGACAACGTACCCGCATTAGACCAAATAATTCGCCGCTTTGTTCATATCTGTAGCAGGTACCATATTCAGCAATTCTATAAGGCAAATCTTTATAACTCTTGGGCTCAGCATCAAAAATTTTATGGTGATGCGGACAATTCATTGCCTTGAGGTAGTATTTTTCGCCATCCATTTCCATGGGGGGAAACATACTATCTGCGTAATAAGGAAGATGCCCGCTAGTGAGGTACATACTTTCTTTTGCAATATGTGGAGTTACCACTCTTTTATAACCCCCGGCGGATTCTGTTTCTTTTGCTAATTTTTCCAACTCTTCAATGATCACAGTTCCATTAGGCATCCACAAAGGCAATCCTTGCCCAACATCATCATCCATGGTATAGATGCCCAGTTCTTTTCCTAATTTACGATGGTCTCTTTTCTTGGCTTCTTCCAGCATCAACAAGTATTCATCCAATTCTTTTTGATTGGGAAATGTTACACCATATACACGGGTCAACTGCTTATTTTTTTCGTCCCCTTTCCAATATGCCCCTGCAATGCTTGTTAACTTAATGGCCTTTATAAAACCAGTATGTGGAATATGAGGACCACGGCAGAGATCCGTAAAGCCGCCCTGAGTATAAAAAGTAATTTCCCCATCTGTAAGATTGCTCAACAAATCGAGTTTGTATTCATCGCCTTTCTCTTCAAAATATTTGATGGCTTCCGATTTACTGATAGGAATGCGTTGGTAGGCATTATTTTGCTTACTCAACTCATTCATTTTTTTCTCCAGTGTAATTAAATCCTCTTCGGTGAGTTTGCGATCGCCCAGGTCCATATCATAATAGAAGCCCTTATCAATGGCGGGGCCTACCCAAAATTTTACACCAGGAAACATTGTTTCCACTGCTTCTGCCATTAGGTGAGCAGAGGAATGCCAAAAAGTTGATTTGCCATCTGCATCATCCCAGGTGAGTAATTTAAAATTGGCATCTTCATTGACGGGTCTTGTTATATCCGTAACCTGACCATTTACAGATGCGGCCAATACTTTTCTGGCCAATCCCTCACTAATGGATTTGGCGATATCCAATGCAGTGGTACCTGCTTCGTATTCCCTTTGGGCACCATCGGGTAATGTAATCTTTATCATATCTTTAATAAGCTTGCCTGCTAATGCAGGACTGCAAATTTAACGAAGTATTAGTGAAACTGACGATTGATTTCAGGACTAATTGCAACAGATTATTTTTAAATTTGTGAATGATTATATCTGTGATGAAAAGAAGCTTTTTAATCTTATTGATATTATTTAGTGTATTCAATGTACAGGCCCAGAAAATTAATGGGCAATGGAGAGGTTTTTTTGATAGCAATGGAGATATTGGCATTTTGAGTGGAGGAAGTACTGAATATGTCTTAGAACTGGAAATTGATGGCAATGAAGTAACTGGCAATTCTTATTCTTACTTCAATGGTAGGGCATTTTATGTGATATGCAGCCTAAATGGGACTTATGATAAAAAGACCAAAAAAATAGTGGTCAATGAAGTGGCCAGGGTTAAGGGTAGCACACCGCCCGACTGGAGCGACTGTTTGCAAACGCATATTTTGTATTATGAAAAACAAGATGGAAAAGAAGTGTTGACAGGCAGGTGGAAAACATCCCCCTACCAGGAAAAATCGAACGGCCCTTGTGGTAATGGCAGTACCACTTTAAGTAGAAGGGTACTAACCAATTCCAATTTTGCATTTAACAAAGAGAGCCGCACGCCTATTAATAAGCCAAAAACAGGTATTGTAAAAGCGCCGGATTTCAGAGACCAAAATAAAACCAATACAAACCCGGTTATCAATCCACCTGCTAAACCCAAACTGCTTGTACCGCCATCTCCACCTATTGTAAAAAATGATAGTCCCATAAAAAAAGAGCCCAACCCTATTGAAGCCCCTATTCTGAAAAAGGAGCCCAGCAAGTTGAGCAATAATCTTTTTGAAAATAGAAATACCAATGTATTAAAGACAATAGAAATAGAGAAAGACACATTTACTGTTACGCTCTATGACAATGGTGAAATTGATGGTGATACAGTTTCCTTGTTCTTCAATGGTAAATTGATTATGGCGCATAAAAGACTCACCGACCATCCTTTAACAGTGACCCTCAATATTGATCCCAATAAGGAGGTCAATGAATTGGTGATGTATGCTGAAAATCTGGGAGAAATACCTCCTAATACGGCATTAATGGTGGTAAACGATGGGGATAACCGCTATGAAGTACGGATTGCCAGCACTTTAGAACAAAGCGGTACCATTCGGTTTGTGCATAAATTGTAGCGTACCCAGCCAAAAACATACAATAAAACCCTCTTTTTCGTCGTTATTGAGAAAATCAATATTCTAATGAAGAAGACTTCTACCTATTTGGTATTGGCTGTCTGCCTTGTTTTCCTCAGTATTAATTCCGGATGCAAAAAAGAAACTACTTCCTCCAAACCGAAGGAAGAACTAGTGCTGGGCCATTGGAATATAAACAGGGTGCAGTGGAAAGTATTTTATAGTGGTGTGTTCACCAGAGACAGCATTATTAAGCAAGTTTATCTTCCTGAAAATTATATTGAATTTGGAGCCGCTGGTGGTTTTAAGTTTAATTTAAATACATCGGTGCCCGAGAATGGAACCTATAGTTGGAGTGGTTCCGATTCATTGGTTTGCCCAACCAATAAAACCACGCATCGCTGGAAAAAATTAACCCTAATAGAAGATGGGTTATTTACTTTCATGAACATGACCACTAGCCCAGCTTTTCCGGGTGCAACAATTGAAGAATATTTTACATTAGTAAAACCAAAATAATTTCTAGAACTAGAAATCCGTACAGTATGTTAAGGAAGGCGCCCC
Organism: Chitinophaga pinensis; assembly: GCA_943367825.1. Lineage (GTDB taxonomy): Bacteria > Bacteroidota > Bacteroidia > Chitinophagales > Chitinophagaceae > Ferruginibacter > Ferruginibacter pinensis_J. Next base: position 3,134 of record CALRKF020000051.1, on the reverse strand, counting down.
GTAATTGGGGCGCTTTTATTATATGAATGCTTTTGTAAAAAAGTTCTTTTTATAATTCCCGTTCAGTGTTTTACTAAAACTTAAAGTTCCAGGTTACTGCCGGAATGATTGGGAAGAGGGATACTTGCTTGGCTTGTATTGCGAGGCTACCCTGTAATGGGCTTCCGGTTTGATCAAAATATACGAAATAAGGATTTTGGCGACTATAAGCATTGTAAATACTAAATACCCATTCTGTTTTCCATTTGCGGTGTGCATTTTTCTTTGGTGTAAGAATTGCAGCTAAGTCGAGGCGATGATAAGAAGGCAATCGGTATTCATTAATGCGACTATACTCTTGCGTTAGTACACCAGCAACAATATAAAAACGTTGAGGAAGGGTTGCAGCATTGCCACTACCAAACACAAATGTGCCAGACAATTTCCATTTTTTATTTAGTTCATAGATAGCCACGATACTCAGATCATTCCTGCGATCGTATTTGGCCGGGTATTTATCACCAGCATTTAACAAGGGGAATTTACGCCATGTCCAACTTAGTGTATAGCCTGCCCAGCCCGTTAGTCGGCCCCTAGTTTTGTTAATGAAGAATTCTGATCCATAACTCCATCCTTTCCCGAAAGCAAAAAAGTTTTCAGTATCCTCTAGGGTATTGGGTGTATATCCTTCCTGGTATTCAATCTGGTTCTGCATTTGTTTATAATACAACTCTACGGAAGTTTCATACATATTATCTTTAAAATTTTTAAATAAGCCTGCGGCATATAAACAGCTTATTTGTGGCTTAACCCTGTAGGTACTGGGCACCCATATATCGGTGGGCAGTGTAGTACCTGCATTGCTAACCAGGTGGATGTATTGCAGGTTGCGGGTTACTGAAGCTTTTAGAGAGGTCTCATCATTCAGTGCATATCGCAAAGTAAGACGGGGTTCCCAACCACCATAGGTTTTAACGGGCGATCCTTTTTTATAGACTGTACTATCTAATTTATTTCCATTAGCATCGGTGGTATAAATTTTATAAGCACCAATTTGCTGAAACATACTGTAACGTATACCCGCATTTATTTTTACTTTATCGCTGATTTCCCAATCATCCTGAAAGTACAGGGCTGCCTCATGTGCAAATTTTGTTTGTGCGTTATCGGGTTTAAAAATAACGGAATCCTGTTGTCCGCTCACAACTGATGGTGTAAAACGATGATAAGTATATATGCCACCAAATTTAACCTTATGTCCTGTATAAGGATATAAGTCAAAGTCTTGTTTTAAACTGAGATCCCGAATGCCGGAGGCTAATTTTACCTGGAAATTATTTTGCGTTGCATTAAAAGTAAAATTGTAATCATTGTAAACGGCCGTGGTATTACCGAATAATTTTCGATTGAATACATGGTTCCAACGAAGGGTGCCGGTAGCATTTCCCCAGGGTATATTAACTTTCAGGCTTTGCCGACCGTTGGCAAAATCAAAAACATCCCGGCCAAAATAGCCACTCAAATACAAGCGGTCTTTTTCAGAAAATCGGTAATTGATTTTAGTATTTAGGTCGTAAAAATAATAGCCACTCCCATAAAACTGACTTGATTTTTTAATAAAAGGTTTTGTCAGTGCATCAATATAGGTTCGGCGGGCACTCACAATAAAAGAAGCTTTGTTTTTCTTAATTGGCCCCTGAATAGATAAACGGGAAGCTATTAATCCGATACCGCCTTCTACCTGCATATTTTGATTGTTTCCTTCTTTCATAGAAACATCTAATACACTACTAAGGCGGCCTCCGTATTGTGCGGGCATTCCACCTTTAATTAAAGAAGTGTTTTTGATGGCATCGCTATTGAATATGGAAAAGAACCCAAATAAATGACCAGTATTGTAAACCGGTGCGTCATCCAATAATATTAAATTTTGATCTGGACCTCCACCTCTTACATAAATACCAGCGCTGCCTTCACCGGCATTTCTAACACCTGGCAAAAGCTGAATGGTTTTTAATAAATCCACTTCCCCCATAAAAGCAGGAACAGCCTTGATTTGCTCCATGGGCAAACTAAACCTGCCCATTTGCGCATTTTTTACATTGGCATCTCTTTTCCTAGAACTGATTACCACTTCCTGTTGCATAGCAGATCGGGGTAATAATTCAAAATTCAGGGGGAGGTTACCAATTAATTGAACAGGGATTCTTTTGGGGAAATAACCAATATAAGAAATAACCAATGTATAATTGCCTTCGTCCAGGGTCAGGGAATAAAATCCGTATTGGTTACTGCTGATGCCCTTTGTATTACCTGCCACTGCAATGGTGGCTCCAATGAGGGTTTCACCGGTTAAAGAGTCTCTAACATATCCACTCAAGGTATATTTACCAGGAAGGGAATTTTGCGACATCAGGCCACAACTAAAAAATAAAAAGGCAACAGAAAATAGATAAGTTTTCATAACGGAAAATGATAACAAAAAGGCTTTCCAATTGTTCACATGGGCAGGTTTATTTTGCCTTAATGGTGTCTTTTATTTCTCCGCAATGAAGCATCCCGTCACCATATGTAGGATCTTTTTTTCCCAAATAGGGATTGATTACTTCCACTGTACTGCTTATCCAATTGGCTTCTTTTCCCTCACCAAATGCCATGGGACAGTTTTGCCAATATAAATTAGGCCCGTCATAATTGATGGCGATAAAAAAAGAAGGATATAATAATTCGGACAATGCCCTGAAATCCTGTCGCATTTCCGTAATCTCTGTTTGTAATAAAAGAGAACTTGCATTTGATTTCAGTTCTACTATATTCTTCTTAACAGTTTCCACGACCAATAGGGTATCCTTGCTCATTTCAGTAAGTGGCAGACTGTCGAGCATGTCCATAAATTTTCGGCAGGAATTTTTAGCTGCACTGGTATCTGCCTCTACAAAAGCGGCTTTCATATCAAAATAGGCTGTCATTACATTGGCAATGGATTGATTAAATGCATGCGAGTGCTTTTTTAAACTAAGGGGTGGCTGTTTGGGGCCGCCACTGCCACTTCCACCACGGGTAAACATATAGATATAATACCCAGCAATTCCCAAAATAAGGAACAGTACAACCAGTAGAATCCTTTTTATCATTGTATCAAATTTGAAGCAAAG
>CALRKF020000050.1:0-26133 GCA_943367825.1 Chitinophaga pinensis | reverse complement strand
CTTTGCAATGCACGTACATATTGTACAATCAACCAACGTTGTTTACTGTTCAACTGCGATGCATAACTACCCATATTGTTCTTACCATAAGTAATAGAATGGAAAATAGTGCCATCGGCCAGTTTAACTACCAAATCGGAAGTCAAATCTCTTACACCACCCAATTTACCAGCAATCGGTCCATTGGCCTGTCCACCCGCGCCATGACAAACACCACAATTGATATTATATAACCTGGAAGTTTCTGTACTATCCGCTTTGTCCATCGGAGGATAAGGACTCACAATAGCAGCACTGGCAATATAACCGGCACTGTCATTGGGCAATGCATAAGCAGCCACTCCACCGCGTTTAATCGTACCCGTTACAGGTTGATTATTATAAAAAATCTTGCTTCCCCAATCAGCCGGGTTGCTCATATCATTAAAGAACACTAAGCTGTCTCTTTGTGCATAGGTTTCATACGCACGGCTATAAGCCATATCTGGCATATAAATCCTTCCGGTATCCCTGCGTGGACCACTGCCACAACTAATCATAACCACTGCGGTTGTTATGATGAAGGCTGTTATGATAAAAGTTTTTTTCATTCTCTTTATTAAAATCTCTTTTAAAATACTTTATTATCCGCTTCTGTTATTACTTACTGGTAACTTATTAATACCCTTTTTCGTCTCTGTATAATTTTTGCTCTCTGTCGTAACGACCAATCCACCAGCCTGTTTCAGCACTTTCTACTTTTATTTCTTTCGCACCTGCTTGTTGTAAGAAATTTTGCACTTCTGCATCATCTGTTTTATCGGTACACTCAATGGCCATCACAAACAAATCGTCGGTAGCCCTTGGATGAAATACATGCTTCTTTACAAATGGTGCAAGATTACAGAGATAACAAAATGTCAACACCATCCCTACTGCAGAAAACAATACCGTCAACTCAAAAGTGATAGGTATCCAGGCCGGCAACGCAAAATGTGGCTTACCACCAATATTCAATGGCCAGTCGTTGGTAAATACCCAACTAATAAATGACAATGCCGTGGTTGTACCGGTGATGGCATAAATAAAACCCGCGGTGTGAATACTGGTTTCTCTCAGTCCCATCGCATGATCTAATCCGTGCACCGGAAAAGGTGTATACACATCGTGAATTTTGTATCCGGCTTTGCGAACATTTTTCACCGCAGGAAACAGCACCTTTTCATCATCAAAACACGCTACAACAAATTTTTTAATTCCTCCAGCCATTTTAAAATATTAAATATTAAATATTAATTTTTTATCCTTTAGTCTTTTGTATTAATGCGCATGCGCTACTTCTTCAATATAAAATTTCTCTGCATCCTTTTTCTCCGTTTCCGTCATTTTCACTTTATAGTTTTCACCACTGGTCTTTAACACTGCCTTGATTTCAGCAACTGCAATTACCGGGAAGTATTTGGCGAATAAGAAGAAACAGAAGAAGAACAATCCGAATGTACCCAAGTAAAATCCAATTTCGTATATGCTTGGGCTATAGTAGGTACTCCAGCTAGAAGGCAGGAAGTCTCTGTACACAGAAGTAACAATGATTACAAAACGCTCGTACCACATACCAATATTCACCACAATACTCATAAAGAAAGTAACGGTGATATTTCTTCTCAACTTACGGCTCCAGAATAACTGTGGTGATACCACGTTACAGAACATCATCAACCAATAGCTCCAGCCATAAGGACTAAAGATATTCGCCCTGTTCTGACTGAACGCATACCACTCATATGGATTTTGTCCGTACCAGGCAATGAACAACTCGGTCAAATAGGCACAACCTACAATACTACCGGTCAATACAATTACTTTATTCATTGCTTCAATATGACCAACAGTAATATAATCGTGTAATGCAAATACTTTACGAAGAATAATCATTAAGGTTTGTACCATCGCAAATCCACTAAAAATCGCACCCGCCACAAAATAAGGAGGGAAGATAGTAGTATGCCAACCCGGAATTACGGAAGTGGCAAAGTCAAAAGATACAATCGTATGAACCGATAATACCAGTGGTGTACTCAAACCTGCCAATACCAATGATAAACTCTCATGACGTTGCCAGTGTTTGGTGCTTCCGCTCCATCCAAAAGAAGCCACGCCATAAAACATTTTTCTGAATTTGGTTTTTGCCCTGTCTCTTACAGTTGCCAAATCGGGCAATAAACCAGAATACCAGAATAATAAAGAAACGGTAAAATAAGTTGAAATCGCAAATACGTCCCATAACAATGGTGAGTTGAAGTTCACCCACAATGGTCCTCTAGTATTTGGATAAGGAAGTACAAAGAAAGCCATCCACACACGACCCATATGCCAAATCGGGAACTGACCCGCACAGATAACCGCAAAAATGGTCATCGCTTCTGCCGCACGGTTTACACCTGTACGCCATCCCTGACGGAACAATAACAAGATCGCAGAAATCAAGGTTCCGGCGTGACCGATACCGATCCACCATACGAAGTTGGTGATATCCCAACCCCAACCGATGGTCTTATTCAGGTTCCACTGACCAATACCATAGGTTACCTCACGATAAATGCTGTACACACCAAATAAAAGCAAGAGGGTGCTAATAGCAAAACCAATATACCAAAGCCTGCTGGGCTTTGCTTCTATCGGCCTAATGATGTCTTCTGTTACCTGGTGGTAATCTTTGTCGCCATCTACCAGCGGCTCCCTAATCTGTGATTCGTATTTCAGTAATGACATATCTTTTATATGCTTTTGGCTGCAACCTGTAATACACAGATTACAACTTTGTTTTTATGCCGATTATTAATAAGGATACAACAGTCATCATTTACTGTTACACCCCAAATTGAATTTATGCTTTCGCTTTTTCTGTTGTTGCTGCTTCTTCTGCAACACCAATATGCCTTTCGGTATTCCTGATTTTGGCCAGGTAACTAACGTTGGGCAATACGTGCAATTGCTCTAATACATAGAAGTTACGATGCTTCTGCTCTACATTCCTGATTTTATATACATCGCTTTCTTTGTCATTCACATTACCAAAACTGATGGCATTGGTAGGACAAGCCTGCATACAAGCTGTTTTAACATTGCGCACCAACTCAGGATTTTGTTCTTTTTTAGCAGTCAGTTTACTGTCTTGCAAACGTTGTACACAGAAAGAACATTTTTCAATTACACCACGACTTCTAACAGTAACATCTGGATTCAATACCATTCTGGTTAAATCATCATTCATCTGCATTACAGACTCATTCAAATCTACACCTACCAATGGTTGTTGGTTATCGCCAAAGCTATCAGCACCAGTATAATCCAACCAGTTGAAACGACGTACTTTAAACGGACAGTTGTTGGCACAATACCTTGTTCCGATACACCTGTTATAAGTCATTTGGTTCAAGCCTTCGCTGCTATGGTTGGTAGCGGCAACTGGACAAACGTTTTCACAAGGTGCATTGTCGCAGTGCTGACAAAGCATGGGTTGGAAAACCACATCCGGATTTTCAACTGAACCAGTGAAATAACGATCAATACGCAACCAATGCATTTCATGCGCACGTTGTACCTGCATCTTACCTACCACACTCACATTATTTTCAGCAGTACAAGCTACTACGCAAGCACTACAACCGGTACAAGTATTTAAGTCGATGCTCATACCCCATTTGATACCTGGCTTCACATAGTCAGGATAAATAGTAGCATCTTTTACAAAATCTTTTCTTCCATCAGGACCCGCAGCCAGTGTCAATGCTTCTCTTTCCTCATTTACTTCTTTCAATACTTCTTCCGGATTTTTCTGGTATGCTTCAAGGTTAGTCTCATGCAAAATGGGACGACCTTCGGTAAAACCATGCACCTGCGTTTGTGCGAGAGGGTAAGTTTTATCTGTTTTTTCTAGTTTTACTTCTGCACTATAAAGAATACTGCTGCCATCGAAACCAACCAATGGATATGCATTTTGACCCGCACCATTGGCAGAACGACCAATATACTCAGCTGTTTTAGCAGCATCCGCACTTTGTCTTCCATAACCCAATGCAACAGACACCACTTTACTATGATTACCAGGAACAATCAATACAGGTAGTTCCAATGATTTACCATTAACAGTCAGTTTCACCACGGGTTTTTCGGGTGTTACTTCGTATTTATCTGATTGACGCTGGTCCTTACCCATGATATCGATGCCAATGATTTCTTTGGCAAGGGCCGGACTCATTACTGCATAATTGTCCCAGGTTACTTTACTAATAGGATCAGGTAATTCTTGCAACCAAGGGTTATTGGCTTGGTTACCATCACCGATAGATACTTTTTGATAAAAAACAACTTCAAATACACCCGCTTTAACAGCAGCCACTTTTGCTTTTGCTTCCTCTACTTTAGCGGCATTGAATGCGCCGGCAGCAACTGTAGGCGTAGCTGGTTCTACAACTCCATCCTGCAAGGCCTTATCATAAGCCCCGGCCAGTTTGCCTGTCCAATATGTTTTAAAATAAGTTTCGTAGTTAACAGGATTTCCAGCCCATTTCAATAAAGATGTTTGGAAATACCTTGTTTTGAATAAAGGATAAATAGTAGGCTGTTGTAAACTGATATAGCCTGTTTTAGGTTCTGCATCACCCCAGCTTTCTAACCAATGGTGAGATGGAATAATGTATTTACACAGTTCAGTTGTTTCATCCAATGTACCACTGAAAGAAACAGTTACTGGCAATTTGCTGATGGCTTCTCCTAATTTCTTTCCATCACTATAATTATATACCGGGTTAGCACCATATACCAATAAAGCACCAACGGTACCTGCATTGATATCGGCTACTAATTTTGCAAATTCAGTATCATTACCATTGCGATAATTGCTGGTGATTGACCAGTTGATGGTTTTACCACCTGCGCCAATTGCTTCGTTGATGGCATTTACCAATACCTGTACATTCACGTCGTTGCTGCCACTCACTACCAAGGCTTCACCATTGGCAGCTTTCAATTTTTCAGCAGCCAATACAATACCCTCGTTTAATTTTTTATCAGTGAATGCAGGCGCAGTACCAGTAAAGGCATTTAATAATGCAAGGGCAACAGCACCTGTTTGAGAAGGCATATGTACAAAACGGTCATCGGCATTAGAACCAGTAAGGCTCAACATGCTTTCAAACTGAATATGGCGATTCATTTCGGGTTTTTCGCCTTTGATTTTTCTATTGCTTGCATATTGAGCAGCAAATTCTACCGGGCTCAACCAGCTTCCAAGAAAATCGGCACCCAAACTAACGATTACTTTAGCGGCATCAAAATGATAAGAAGGAATGGCTCTTTTACCATAACAAGCTTCGTTGGCACTTAAGATTCCATGATAGCTAACAGCATCGTATTGTACGTGACGGCTACCTGGGAATTTTGCTAAAAATTCACTGATTACTTGTAGGGTAGAGGGCGAATGAATGGTGGAAGTTAATAATACCACTTGTTTACCAGCGATGGCATCTCCAACCAATTTATCGAAATTTTCAAAACTGCTTACTTCTTTAAAACCACGACCATCTTTTTGCAAAGGATGACGCAGGCGGGTGGTATCATACAAATCCAATACAGAAGCCTGTGCCTGTGCACTGGTACCTCCTTTGGTAATAGTACTCAACTCATTTCCTTCAATTTTAATGGGGCGACCATCACGTTGTTTTACCACAACAGGTACTGCATCTCCACCATTAACATAAGTGCTGGCATAATAATTTGCAACACCTGGGATAAGATCTTCCGGTTTTTGCAAATAAGGAACTGCCTTACGAACAGGAATCTCGCAACTAGCCGCAACAGCAGCTGCAGCAGTACTAAATCCAAGATATTTCAGAAAATCTCTTCTGGGCGTTTTGGCATCCAACAAACCCTTGTCCTCTAGGTCTGCCAATGGTAGCAACTCCTCTTTAAATTCGTTTTTGTTTGCCTGCTCAAAACCTTCTGTGTGGTTTAGCTCACCAAAACTTTGCCAGTACTTTTTATTCATAATATGATAATTCGAATATGTAAAAATTTGAAATAATAGTGAGCATCATCCGTTCAATGTTACTCTTTATTCTTTTCTCAAACTTGCTATTTGCTTATTTTAATAGTGACATTTCTGACACTCTGTTCCACCAATTTTTTCTACTGTAACACTATCCAGTTTTCCACTCTTAATATCATTGTGGAATTTCTCGTAGATACTGTAGAATTTATTACCACTGCTATCTGCCTTATTGTAAAAATCAACCTTGGTTGTTCTATGACAATTAATACACCAGCCCATGCTTAAAGTGCTGAACTGATATACTTCAGGCATTTCCTGAATATTACCATGGCAGGTTTGACATTGCTGCTTACCTACTTTTACGTGTTGGCTATGGTTGAAATACACATGGTCGGGTAAATTGTGTATTTTAATCCAAGGTATTTGTGTAGCGCCATCTGGTACACCATCTCCGTTATTATCCGGATTATAAGTTTTGGTATCGGGGTTCCAGCCAGCGTATTTATACAATTTTTGAATTTCAGCAGTTCCATCAACAGGTGTACCATCTGCTCTTACCAAGGCTTCACTTTCCTTCGCGTACTCTTTAATACCCTTGTGACAGTTCATACAAACATTAACAGAAGGAATATTTGCATGCTTGCTATCCTGTGCACCACCATGGCAATACAAACAACTAATTTGGTTGATACCGGCATGTACTTTATGAGAATAGAAGATTGGTTGCTCTGGTTGATAATTTTGCTGGCGACCTGTTCCAATAGCGGCTTCCATAAAGAAATAACCGGCTAATGCAGCAAGGGCCAAAACCAAGATCATCAAATAAGATTTGTTGCGATAGAATGGAACCGGTTCACTGCGACGGATACCATCTTTTTCATCACTTAACTTACGAAGACTGCTATTAACCTGTACCAGGGTGAAGATAACAACAGCCAATATCAGGGTAAGAATACCATATAATAAGGAATGATCTTCTTCTTGTCCAGCAGCAGCAGCTTGTGGTACAGGAGGTGTATACTTATTTGCCCAATCTAAGATGGCATCAATGTCGGCCTTGCTTACCTGAGATTCAGGAAATGGGGTCATCACAGCACCATATTTGGCTTTCAAGGCCTTGGCATAGGGGTCCGATTCTACCATGCTGGTAGTATTGGCAACCCATTTGTATACCCAGTCTGCAGGCAATCCTGCAGCAGCTTGTCTTTCCCTTGCCCCTTTTAACTGAGGACCAGATAAATCCCCAATAGGCTTATGACAGGCAGCACATTTGGCTTTAAAAATGGCTTCGCCATCGGCAGCTAAAATACTATTGGAAAAAAGTAAGGAAACAACAATGAGAAGACCTGTAAATACTCTCTTTACGTTTTGGCTTATGCAACTCATACAGTTTGGTCGGGGCTAATGTGGAAAAATATCCTTTTAAAGTTGCAAATTTAAGGTACGACGTTCACAATATATCAACATTGTTAAAATTTTTTTTTCCTTTACTGGCGTGGGTTTCAAAGGATTTGTTGAAAATATAGAAAGAGATTGTCATGTTTCTGTAAACAGAGAAAAATATTCTACATATTCACAAATTTTTGTTTCACTTTTGCCGCATGTTTAGAAAATGGCAGGAAAAATGGCAGGTCAGCGCCCTGCAGTTGGTATTCATCATTACCACTTTTGCAATTGGGGGCAGCCTTTGTGGCTGGGTGGGCAGGCAATTATTATTGCTCACGGGCCTAGATAAGGGTTTGTTATGGATATTATTATATATTGTATTTATTACCCTACTTTGGCCCATTTCGGTATTGCTGATTAGCATTCCCTTGGGTCAGTTTCGGTTTTTTTCAAAATATGTTGGTCGTATTTTTAGCCGGTTTGGAAAAAAGAAGACAATCAGCCCAACCACTAATACCGCAAAACCTCCCAGTCAATTGGCCATTTTTGCCAGCGGCGCAGGCAGTAATGCCCTTAAAATAATCGAATCCTTAAAAGATAACTCCCAAATCAGGGTGGCATTAATAGTATGTAATAAGCCAGGTGCCGGAGTTGTAAAAATTGCCGAAAATCATCAAATTCCGGTCATTTTGATAGAAAAAGAAAGGTTTTTCGGGCAAGATGCCTATTTATCGGCCCTGGAGGAGTATAAAATTGATTTTATAGTTCTGGCCGGATTTTTATGGAAGATACCCGCCGTTTTAATCAAAGCCTATCCCAAAAAAATAATCAATATTCACCCGGCCCTATTACCTGCTTATGGTGGCAAAGGCATGTATGGTCATTTTGTACACGAAGCCGTTATTGCCAATAAGGAATCCCGTACGGGTATTAGCATTCATTATGTGGATGAATTATATGACCATGGTGAAATTATTTTTCAGGCGGAATGTGACATAACGGCCACGGATACCCCCGAAACCCTTGCAAGCAAGATACATGCATTGGAACATGCCCATTTTCCAGCGATTGTAAAAGCTGCAATTGAAAAGCAAAGAGCCTGTTAAAAACGGGCGCCCGTTTTACAGTTTGTTTTTGTTGGCGTAATATTACCGCTTAAAACAGGACTGTAATTTGAGGAAGGGAATTGTCATACTTTTTTTGTGCTTTGCTGGTCTTTCAACAAAATTGAATGCACAGCTTACTATTACAGGCACGGTTTACGACTCTTCTAAGATTAATTTTATTCCCGATGTGCGGGTGGTTAGCACAGGTGGACTTTTTGCCATCACCGACAGCCTCGGTGTATATCGGATTTTGGTGAACGAAAAAGATTCCATTCATTTCGTTTTTAAAAACAAGCCTACCCAACAATTTCCGGTAAAGCAGATCACCAATCCCCAACAATTTGATATATCCCTAAAAGTAACTTACAGAGGTAAATACAGTCTCATGAAAGGAGTGACGGTATTTTCAAAATCATACCGGCAGGACAGTCTGGAAAATCGTCAGACCTATGCAAGTATTTTCAATCACCAGCGGCCGGGCATCAAAACCAATATTGGAACCGATGGTGTGGTGGGTGCCGACCCTAATGAAATCATCAATATTTTTCGTTTTAAGAGAAATAAACAATTGCGCAAATTTCAGTTAAGGTTGGAGGAAGAGGAAAAAGAAAACTATATCAACTATCGGTTCAACAAAACATTAATCAAAAGAATCACCCACCTGCAAGGGGCACAATTGGATTATTTTCTATTACGCTATCGCCCCAGCTACGATTTTTTAAGTCAGGCAGATGAAATAACTTTTAATCAATACGTGTTGAATTGCAGCTATGAATATAAAATAGCGCTCCTGCAAAAAACGCCCTGATTATTTTTTTCGCATTACTTTTAATAAAAAACAGATGGAAGCAGATCAACTCTACCTGGGAATAGGTACCCGTTTGCAGCATACTCAATTTGGACCCGGCGTTATTGTAGGGATTCGATATGCCAGCTATTTAATTTCTTTCATTAATCATGGAATAAAAGAAATAGATAAAACTGATACAAAGCTGGAAGAAATTATTGCAGAAAATATCAGTGCCGAAATTGAAACCAGTTCAGAAGTAGAAAAATCCTTGCTTAAAATATTAAGACAATGGTCGGATGTAAATGAAATAGTGCCATTGGGCGATAAATGGAAGGGAGGAAACATGCTATTGCAAACGGCCGATAAAAGTTTAAAGCCAAAAGAAATTCCCATTGACGATTTCTTTCATAAAATTGTAATGCTGCGAGACCGTCTAAGGGTGCTGGAGCAAAATATAAACAGTAACAAAAAATTAAGCGATGAGGAAAAAGTAAATATTCAACAGTATATTACCCGCTGTTATGGTTCACTCACCACTTTTAATGTGTTGTTTAAAAATAAAGAAGATTGGTTTGTAGGAGAAAAAGGAAATAAAGAAGATTAAAAAAATATCATGATAAAAAAGACTGCCCTTATTGCTTTTTGCCGTTGTAGGTGTTCCTCGCACTCCAAATTTATATAAGTTTCCAGTTCAGAACGCCCTGGCGTTGTCTCCGACAAGCCAGCACCACGAAGCTCACTCTAGTTGCCTGAATAATGCGTCAATATTCCAAAATTATCTTTCCCATCATAATAAAATCTCGCTGAGGAATAATAATAATCCTCAGGGTTAAAGCATAGTCCAGCTTTTACTGGGTTATAATGTATGTAAGCTAATTTTTGATTAAACACTTCAGGTGTTCTGAGTTCAATACTTAAAGGCCGACGTTTCCATATTTGATATTCACGATCTTCCTTGTTTACTAGGCAACTAGCTAACAATTCTTCATTATTCTTTTCGGTAAATCGTTTCAACTGCTTTGCAGTATATTTCATGAATGATGCCTGAATCTCTGACGGTGTGTGGTTAAATAAAGGTTGCCAGATAAGATGTATATGATTACTCATAATAACAAAAGCATTTAAGACAATTCTTTTGTCAGTCACTAAATATTTCAGACTATTAATAATAATATCTTTAGGTTGGTTATCTGCCAACAAATGTTTCCATTCATAAATGGTAGCAGTAAAGTATTGTGGCCAATACTCCGGGTAGGTGTGATTCATTGTACTAATTTAAAATAATTCAATTGAAATTTATCTAATTTCGAACGTGGCTGGTTAGAAACCACGCCACGGCGTCAAGAAGATTGGTTTGTGGGAGAAAAAGGAAATAAAGAAGATTAAAAAAATATCATGATAAAAAAGACTGCCCTTATTGCTTTGCTGAGTTGCTCCCTATTAATGAGTCAAGCACAGCAATACAAAAAAATTCATTTCCATTCAATATTAGTAGATACACACAATGATATTCCCACCACCGCCATTGAAAAAGGTCTATCATTTGACCAAGACCTTTCGACCAAAACCAATTCTGATTTAAAAAGAATGCTGGCCGGTGGAGTAGACGCACAATTATTTTCTATTTGGTGCGATGGCAATAAAATACAACCCTACCAATGGGCCAACCGCGAAATTGATACCGTACTAGCCTGGACCAACCGCAATCCCAATAAGATGATGCAGGCCTTTACGGTAAAGGATATACGAAAAGCAGTAAAACAAAAAAAACTGGCAGTACTTTTAGGCGTGGAAGGCGGACATATGATTGAAAATGATTTAGGAAAACTCGATGCCCTGTATCAAAGAGGTGCTCGGTATATGACGCTTACCTGGAATAATTCTACCAGCTGGGCCAGTTCGGCATTGGATGAAACCACCAGGGGCGATTCGCTGCAACACAAAGGACTAAATGCATTCGGTAAGGAAGTAGTTAAAAGAATGAATGCATTGGGAATGCTGGTCGATTTATCGCATGTTGGCGAACAAACATTTTGGGATGCCATACACACTAGCACAAAACCAATCATCGTTTCGCATAGTTGTGTGTATAGTATTTGTCCGCATAGAAGAAACCTAAAAGATGATCAGATAAAAGCCGTGGGCGAAAACGGTGGTGTTATTCACCTGAATTTTTATAGCGGATTTTTAGATGCAGGCTTTGAAAAAAGGAGTGCCGACTTTACCGCCAAACACCAACATGAAATGGATTCCTTGTTAAAAATAAATCCAGAGCCCTATTTCATGGAAGTATATTTATTTGAAAAATATCCGGAAGAAGTGAAGGGACTAAGGCCACCGATGAGTTTGCTAATCGATCACCTGGATTATATTGTTAAGCTCATTGGTGTAGACCATGTTGGACTCGGCAGCGATTTCGATGGCGTCAATTCATTGCCACAACAATTAGATGATGTGACCACTTATCCACTCATCACCAAGGCACTGTTAGAAAGAGGCTATCATAAAAAAGATATTCAAAAAATATTGGGAGGAAATTTTCTGAGGATTTTA
This sequence comes from Chitinophaga pinensis, assembly GCA_943367825.1. Lineage (GTDB taxonomy): Bacteria > Bacteroidota > Bacteroidia > Chitinophagales > Chitinophagaceae > Ferruginibacter > Ferruginibacter pinensis_J. Next base: position 14,267 of record CALRKF020000050.1, on the reverse strand, counting down.
GAACAAAATCAGGTTGCAGATAGCCACTAATAATATTTATCACTTGTAGCTTAACTCCCGATGCAATCGGGCTGGATTGATAGACACAGGTGATCCTGCGGAACACCTGCGCCAAAAAAAGAATGGCAGCCTAGACAAGCCGCCATTTTTATCATATAAACCAAAACTATTCCTACATGTGCTCAATGTGAGACAATGTAAAGACCTGTAGGGCCGAATCTTTACACAATATTTTTATACTTTTATCTGATGTCGAAGGGAAGGATCATCGATGTTCGGCATAGCAGATTTTAGCATAACAAAGGTTTCGCTTAATAAGGATGAATAGCATGACTAGCATTAATATATTATATGATTCTTATCATAAGTACCACAGCCCTTATCTACAACTTAATAAGGCTGATAATTAGAAGTTTAACCGCACCGATAAATTCGCCACCCTGCCATCAACCGGCGCCCAAATTTGCTTAAAGGATGGATTCAACGGCGAACCGTAAACAATACTTTCCTTACGAGTCTGCCGATAATCAAAAATATTTTCGCAATTGAGTACAAAAGAAACCTGCTTGATATCGTACCGAATCATACCTGCACTGATTAAATAACCTGCTGTTTGCGACCCATCATCCAAATACTGCTTACCGGTATATGATGCTTCGATACAAGCCCTTAACCTACTGCTGAATTCATTGGAAATAACCGCCGCAAATTTGCTCCTGGCACTCAGCGGTACTTCTATTTGCGCTGGATTGAATAATTGTCGCGCTACAGTATAAGTATAACCCAGGTATATTTCTGTTCCCTTATGCATCAAAGCCATATAGGTTTCAAAACCCTTGGTATTGAAAGGCCGACTGGCATTGATAAATTGATAGTTCAACCCACCATTCATATCTTCTATAACAGGATGTTTTATTTCGGTGATATAAAACATCTGATTCAGCGTTAGCTGCCAATGATCAAATCGTTTTTTAAAATTAATATCCCAATTCATCCCCAATGATTTTTCTAAACGAATATCACTGGATAATGGATGATTGCGTAAGTCTCTTTCATCTACATCATTGTTGAACACCGAGGGCGCTTTATATCCCATTCCTCCTCCCAAGCGACTGGTAAATGCAGTATTAATTTTATACAAAAGCGATAGCCTTGGTAAGATTACCGGTTCATATGCATTGTTATAATCCAACCTTAATCCTATTTGTGCCGTTAGCTTGGGCAACATCTTCCAATCATCCTGCATAAAAATTCCGCCTACTACATTTTTATAATCGGCTATACCCGAACTATCGGGTTGCCGTTTGGTAAAATTTTCGCCCGAAACATTGATGCCTGTTACCAAGGTATGCTGCTGGGTATTTTTTAAGTAACTGAGTTCTGTAAAAAATGACTGTTGTTTAGCACGCATGCCAAAAACATTGGTACCGATTGCACGATCATAAAAATTAACCAATGCTTTTGCATTGATACGATCCTTTGCATTTATTTTTTGTTCCCAAGTGCCGGCAATTGCATGTCGGTACGATTTATTCTGAATTAAAAAAGCATGATTGGCAGTAGCACCCTGCTTCAACACTTGCATATCGCCACCCTTTCTATTTTCATAAGTGCCATCATATTCAATCGTGAAAACATTTTTTGTATTGGGATAAAAAAAGAATTTAGGGTGAATGAAAACCGCTTGTATATTCGGTACATCACTATAACCATCCTTATTAACGTCCACCGCTTTTTGTTGGGTGGTGCCTATAAATAAAGTATAGCCGGTCGTCTGGTTTCTACGACTGTGAAAAGTATTGATATTGAGTTCGCGCAAAGAACTATAATTAACCAATACACTATGTTGTGGCTGATTAAGCTTGGGTGTTTTAGATACTAAGTTTATCATGCCCGCAATGGCACCGCCTCCATATAAGGTAGAGCTGGCACCTTTGATTAATTCTACTTGCTTTAAATCGAGCGGCGGAATTTGTAATACACTAAAGCCCCCACTATATCCTCCAAATAAGGGTAATCCATCTCTTAAAATTTGTGTGTACTTACCGGGTAATCCTTGTACCCGCAAATCGATACTAGCCGTAGTTGCCGAAGTGCGCTGGTTTTGAATGCCCGCCACATCACCCAATAAACTGGCAATATTACCGGGTATGGTACCCGCTTCTTCATCCACTTCTTCGCTGCCCAATACTTCTACCTTGGTGGGCAAATCCTCGATACGCGAATTAGTACGAGAAGAGCTGATGATCACTTCCTCCTCCTGGTGCTCCTGTTTTTGTAAATAAACAATTACACTATTGGTTTGGGGTATTCGAAAAGAAAAAGATTGGGTTTGATAACCAACAAATGAAAATTCCAATTGAAGTATGGTATCGCCAACCTGTGTAAAAATAATTTTTCCCATGCTGTCGGCCCTGGCTCCATTGCGTGTACCCTTTACCGTTGCAGTAACTGCCGACAAGGATTCTTTGGTATCGGCATCTTTTACATAGCAGGTAAAACTGCGCTGTGCAAAAAGGCATTGCCCCAACAAGAGGCCAGCTATTAAAAAAAATATTTTTTTCATGGCCGGGTTTAATAATGAATCAGGCGCTCCACCATATGAGCCAATCGGGAATAAGCCATGAAATTTTTCTCCAATTCCAGGTTAAAAGGAATGGGTGTATCTAAGCTAGCGCAGCGCATCACGGGCGCATCCAGGTATTGAAAACAATGTTCGGCAATCCAGGCCGCAATTTCTCCGCCGATGCCACCAATCAAACTGTCTTCATGCAATATCAATACTTTTCCAGTGGCTGCCACCGCTTCTTCAATGGCATCGTAGTCGAGGGGCAATAAGGTTCGCAGGTCCAATAACTCAATACTGATGTCCTTATTTTTTTCGGCAAAATCCAATGCCCAATGTACGGCCGCACCATAGGTGATAATGGTAATATCTGTTCCGCTTCTTACGGTATAAGCCTTACCAATTTCCACTTCATAATATTCCGATGGCACTTCACCGGTTACACTTCTGTACAATGCTTTGTGTTCAAAAAATAAAACGGGATTGGGATCATTGATCGCTGCAATCAATAAGCCCTTGGCATCGCCGGGTGTACTGGGATACACAATTTTTAATCCGGGTGTATGTACAAACCAGGCTTCATTGCTCTGCGAATGAAATGGACCCGCACCCACACCGCCACCTGTTGGCATTCGAATAACCACATCGGCTTGCTGACCCCAACGATAATGTATCTTGGCCAGGTTGTTTACAATCTGATTGAAGCCCACTGTTGCAAAATCGGCAAACTGCATTTCCATCATGGCTTTATATCCTTCTAAACTCAATCCCAATGCAGTGCCTACAATCGCGCTCTCGCAAATGGGTGTATTTCTTACCCTTGCTTTTCCAAATTCTTCCAAGAAGCCTTCTGTAATCTTAAAGGCACCTCCATATTCGGCAATATCCTGTCCCATTAAAATAAGGTTGGGATGCTTGCGCATGCTTTGTTGTAAACCTTCTTTAATACCATCGATAAATCTTTTATCGCCCTGCACCGCGGTTGTCGCAATACGATGGTTATTCAATACCAGGGCAGGACGGTCTTTTCTTTGCGCATAGATATCCGATAATTCTTCCGCCGTATTTACCTGCATCGGAGCCGCATCATAGGCTAGCGACAATTCCGATTCGATGTAATTTTTTATTTCAGTTCGTATATCCGTAACAGTTATATCTGTAAGCAAGCCGCTTTCTAATAAAAACTGTTCATAATTTTTTACCGGATCTTTTTTCTCCCATAGTTCAAAGAGTGTTGGGGGTACATATTTGGTGCCGCTGGCTTCTTCGTGGCCCCGCATACGAAATGTCATGCATTCAATCAGGTAGGGTTTTTGATTTTTACTACAATAGTCCCTTACCCCTTTAATAGTATCATATACTTCCAGTAAATTATTTCCGTCAATTCTTATCCCTTCCATGCCATAGCCCTTGGCCTTATCCACCAAACTAAAGCAACGGAACTGCTCTTCTACCGGTGTACTCAATCCATAGCCATTGTTCTCAATTAAAAAAATAACGGGCAGGTCCCATACAGCGGCTACATTCAAGGCTTCGTGAAAATCGCCTTCGCTGGTGCCGCCCTCGCCGCTAAAAGCCAGACTTACTTTTAATGGTTCACCATTTGCTTCCGATTTTAATTTATAGGCCAGTGCTACGCCATCGGCAAGGGCCAATTGCGGACCCAAATGCGAAATCATGCCACAGATATGGTGTTCGGCAGAACCAAAATGAAAACTTCTTTCTCTACCCTTGCTATAGCCATCCTTATTGCCCTGCCACTGCATGAATAATTTATGCAAGGGCAAATTGCGCCCGGTAAATACACCCAGGTTTCGGTGCAGGGGCATGATCCATTCATCTTCCTGCATGGCCATGGTAGCACCCACTGCAATCGCTTCTTGCCCGATGCCACTGAACCATTTACTGATTTTTCCCTGCCTTAATAATACCAGCATTTTTTCTTCAATCATCCTAGGCAAAAGCAATGCCCTGTACAATCGGATTAATTCGGCGGAGGAAAGATTTTTTGTATTGAATTGCATAAGCTTGATTCGGTATACAAATGTAATAAATGCCCGGCTGATTCAACGAACGCAAGCAGATTTACCTATCCCCGCTACCTTTTGTTTTTTTTAACATTTTCGGCTTGTGCAATCCTTCTAAGACCTGCATCCTAGTCCAAATGATTCCCCACTAAAAAATTAAAACAATGAAGTATTCAACCAAAACCAGTATCGGGCTTTTTTCCATGATGGCCGTAATCGGACTGATGGCATTAACCCCAAAAAAGACGCCACAAAAACCTGTTCAACAAAAAATTCAGGCTGCCATTCTATTAGACGTTAGCAATAGCATGGACGGATTGATTGAACAAGCCAAAGCACAATTGTGGAATATGGTGAGCACCATGGGCAAGGTAGAATGCAGCAATAATTTAGCACCCAAGATTGAAATCGCTTTATATGAATATGGCCGTAGCAGCAATGATGTTAAAGTAGGATATGTAAAACAAATTAATGGCTTTATCAGCGACCTCGATAGTTTGAGTCAAAATTTATTCAAGCTCACCACCAATGGCGGAGATGAATACTGCGGACATGTAATTTTTAGTTCGCTCAATGAACTGAACTGGGACCCAGCACCCGATAATTATAAAGTGATTTTTATTGCAGGCAATGAAGATTTTTTACAAGGTGATATTCATTATACCAAATCTTGCATAGAGGCAAAAAACAAGGGAGTGATTGTAAACACGATTTATTGTGGCGATCGTATGCAAGGTATCAGCGAACACTGGAACCTGAATGCAGAATGTGGTACGGGTAGCTTTACCAATATCAACCAAGATGCAAAGATGGAAGATATGCCAACACCTTATGACAGTTTACTGTTTACTTACAACGAAAAACTGAATGGCACTTATCTTACCTATGGTTATAACGCCACTTATTTTGCTGCCAATATCAGCGCGCAGGACAAATTGAACACCAGTATGAGTAAAACTGCCGGCATCAAAAGAATCAAAGCAAAAAGCAATAAGGCTGTTTATAATAATGCACAATGGGATTTAATTGACCTTAGCGCCAAAGAAGGTGAAGCAGCGCTGGAAAAAATGGATAGAAAAATATTGCCCGATAGTTTGAAAAATAAATCAACCGAAGAACTTAAAAAAATCATCAATGAAAAAGCCAATCAGCGCAGTTTGATTCAAACTCAAATTACTACCCTTAATACACAGAGAGATGCTTTTATTGCAGCTGAAAAACTAAAAAATGCCAATAAAAATCAGGTGGCCACCTTGGAATCTGAAATTGAAAAAATTATTAAAACACAGGTGAAGCAGTTTAAAATGAATATACAATAAGCACTGTTGGGGACGGTGCAAAGAGATAGGGCTTCAAAACCTTATCTCTTTTTTATTTGATTGAAGTCAATGAATATTATTGTTCCTTATCGCTACCAGTATTGACCATCACTTTCACTTTTCCATTCACCAATCCATTGAAGAAGGAAAGCAGGGCACCAAATAATAATGCATGCCAAAAACCATCTACTTCAAAGCCATGCACAAAATAAGCATCTACTAATATGATGCAGGCATTGATGACAAAGAGAAAAAAGCCAAGCGTTAATATTGTAACGGGCAGGGTAAATAATATCAATAAGGGTTTGATGGCTGCATCTAAAATAGACAATACGATTGCTACCATCAATGCGGTAAACATATCCTTGATTTCGATACCGGGTAAAATATAGGCCAGTATAAATACATTCACAGCCGACACCAGTATTTTAAGTAACCATTTTTGCATTGTACTTTGCTTAATTGTTATATCACAATCAGTTCGTAAAACTGATCGGGTTCTAAATATTTTTTTGCCAGTTCCCTGAGTTCTTCGGCTGAAATATTTTTAATGGTTTCAATAGAATCATAAAAATAATCAGCAGTTAATCCATTCAACACAATATTTTTCCAACGGCCCATGATTTGAAAAGGACCATCCAGGTCGCCGAGTATGGTGCCCATTAAATAATTCCTTACCAATAATAACTCCTCTTCATCAATCAATGTTTCTCTTAATAATTTCATTTCCTTATACACTTCATCCACGGTGGCAGTACAAACATCTTTACCCGCTTCGGTACTAATCATCCAGGCAGATTCCTGTAAATGATTTTGTACAAAACTGTGTATGCCATACGTGTATCCCTTGTCTTCGCGAATATTACTCATGAGCCTGCTGCCAAAATAACCTCCGAAGACCGTATTGAGTACCATCACTTTCATAAAATCGGGGTGATGTCGATTGGGGAATGGTATTGCCAAACGAATAGCACCTTGTACTCCTTCGGGATCGTTTTGAATAAAATATTTTTTTGTGGTAGCAGGTGCTACTGGAAAATAAGCAATCTTTTCCTGCATGGCTTGCAGGGGAAGTTTGCCAAACACGGCATTCAATTGCTCGGCAAGATCTGTCGGTAATTTTCCGCTGACAAATATGACCAGTTTTCCATTTACATAATAGGTATTGAAAAAATCTTGCAGTGCTACTCTGTTCAATCCATCAATATCTGCTTCATTGGTGTATTTACCATAAGGATGGTCATCGCCAAAAACATAACTATCAATTAAGCGGCCGGCTATGAAATCAGATTTTTTTAGATTAACCGCAAGTCTTTGTTTGCTGTTTTGTTTAAAAGTAACCAGTTCTTCTTCTGCAAATACCGAATCGGTAATCATTTCTTTTACCACCGGTATCAATGCAGCTAAATGTTTGCTTAAGGTAGACAGCGAAACCACGGCTGTTTCGTTATAACAAGCACGGTTGCAATAAGCCCCATAGTATTCAAAATGTTCGTTGAGTTCAAAAGCAGATTTTGTACTGGTACCATTTTTCAATAAAGCATTGGTAGCCGATGCTACTGCTTTTTGTTTTTCGAAATGATTGCCAGCATAAAAAACCAATTCTAATTGCAAGACTTCTTCCGCGCCGGCATTCACCGCATAAACAGGTACACCATTATCGAGTGTAAATGTTTCGCAGGGTTTCAATTGAAGGTTGAAGGAAACTGCATCTTTTATTTCGGGAGCCTGTGTTCTGTTGATCATGTATTAGTTATTGGCATAGTAATACAGGGTATTACTATTGTTTTCATTAAAAATGATATTGCATTCTTCCATCAATTCGGTTGCAGTAACGGCCCTATACCGATCCAGTTCTTTATTGATCAGGTCGGCATCGCCCAATAATTCATACATGGCTAAACTAGCGGCCCTGTTCATCACACTCATATCCTCAAAAGCCATCATGCTTTCTGTTTTATTTTTTACTTTTTCCAATTCTCTTTCGCTGATGCCCGTGGCTTGCAATTTTTTTATTTCCGCTTCAATAGCGGCTTCTGCTGCTTCCATTGTAACACCCTTTACCAATTTTCCTTCGATGGTCAATAAACCCGCATCGGTGCTACCCAAATGATAGCATTCGATATTGCTGAATAGTTTTTGTTCTTTTACCAATGACTGGTACAAGCGTGAAGAGCCACCACCACTTAATATTTCGGTGATAAGGTCTACCACATAATATCTTTTATCGGTACGAGGGTAGATATGCCAGCATTTATACAAGGCATCTAATGGTACATTGGCTTTTACCGTTGCTTTTCGGGCAGCATTTTGTGCTGGCTCCTGTGGCAAATTGCGCAGATAAGGTTCCCCTGCAGGAATAGGACCAAACCATTTTTCTGCTAATTCCTTTGCGCGTTCTGTACTAATATTACCCGCTACCACCAATACTGCATTGCAAGGGCGATAATGTTTAAAGAAAAAAGCCTTCACATCTTCCAGTGTCGCATCTTCCACATGTTTTAATTCTTTGCCAATGGTCATCCAGCGATAAGGATGTGTTGTAAAAGCCAGTTCCCTCATTTTATGCCAAACATCGCCATAGGGTTTATTGATATAATGCTCTTTGAATTCTTCGCATACTACTTTGCGTTGTACTTCCAGGCTTTTTTTGCTGAATGCCAGTGATAGCATGCGATCGCTTTCTAACCAAAAAGCCGTTTCAATATTTTCGGCTGGTAATTGACAATAATAATTGGTTACATCATTGGAGGTAAAAGCATTGTTTTCGCCGCCGGCTTTTTGCAGGGGCTCGTCGTATTCCGGAATATTGATACTGCCTCCGAACATCAGGTGTTCAAATAAATGGGCAAAGCCTGTTTTTGCCGGATCTTCATCGCGTGAGCCCACGTCATAAATAACATTTACCACGGCCATGGGCGTGCTCTTATCGGTATGTACAATTACCCTCAGGCCATTGCTCAATGAAAATTTTTCAAACTGAATCATACTGCAAATTTAAGGGTGTGGCAACGATTCGATGAAGCCGAAATTAATAAGCCCTGTTAAATCCTCCACTAAAAAATACTGATGGTACGAAGATTGAGTAAAAAAGGCTGTTGATTGCGGATGACAATTACTTTTATCCTTTCGTTGGGTACCTGCAAGAGGTTTTTATATTGTAGAATATTATGGCTAAAATTTACGCCAACGCCAAACACTTCATCACCTATTTTAAAGCCGGCTTTATCGGCGGGTGAGTCCTTTATCACATCTTCCACCATTATTTTTCCATCTACATAATACACGCCCAGTCCGGTATAGGTATAGTCAAAGGGTTCTTTGAATCTACCATTAGGCAATAAATGAATTTCGCGGTGCGGATAATTGATGATCATATTAAAGCGCCTGAGCAAATCGTTGCCAATGAGTCCGCCCGTAAAAGGGTAGGAGGTAACATTGAATACATCTTTGTATAAATAAGTGGGCACATTGTAAAAATGATAGGGTCCTATTTTCAATTCCTTTACTACGGTGAGTCGCATTTGTAGTTTACCACCCATGCCCTCTGCTTGAGTAACAAGGGGTTTTCTTTTACTCAATATAATATTGCTGTCATTGGCAAAGGATTCGCTCAGCAAAAAGCTAAGACCGGCACCCGTATCAAAATAAAAATTATAGCCAATTTTACGCCTGTCTTTTACGGTAGCCCATTGAATGGGCAGGGCAGTAAAAATGGGTTTTAATAAATGGCCTCCGTCGGGATAATCCATTTTTCCGGGACTATAAACTTCTACCTGGGCGCTGTCGAAATCTATTTTTACAATATAGCGACTGAAAAAACTATAGCCGATGATGCCATCTACTTTTTCGCCATATACGCTGGTAAGTACTTCATAATCGTTGACATGAAAATTGAGGTGCTCAACTTTGAGTCCGGGTAAAAAAAGTGTTTGATCAAAGGCGAAAGGAACTTTATGAGCCCCACCCAGGCCGGTGATGGTAGTATCGGTTGATTGTATGGGAATATTAAATTCATCTACTGTACTGGAATCGAGGGAGATGCCGCCACTGCCGGTATCTAAAATAAAATTGAGGGTGTCTTTTATATCGGCCAATCGGGCTTGTATCACCATTACACCGCCGGTATATTGTTTAAAGGGAAAACTGGTGATGAATTTGGCTTCGGGTTCGGTTACAAGTTCTTGCGCCCGGCTTTGCAGCAGGCAGAGTTGGCAAAGAAAGAGCAGGATAAGTTTAAAATAAATTTTTCTCATACGCCTTAGCGTAATTTACAACCTTATGGATGTACTTTTGTTCTTTATTACACAAATGGCAGTATGGAATTGAATGAATTATATCAAAAAGCCCTGGCTTTTGAATTTTTGACCGCTGAGGAAGGCATTTTTTTATTTGAAAATGCGCCCCTGGCCGATTTGATGTTGGTGGCCAATGAGCTCCGGAAAAAACAAGTACCCCATGGTAAGGTTACCTGGCAGATCGACCGCAATGTAAATACTACCAATGTATGTATTGCCAATTGTAAGTTTTGTAATTTTTATCGGATACCCGGACATGCAGAAGCGTATATTACCAGTATTGATGAGTATAAACTAAAGATTGAAGAAACCTTTAAATATGGTGGCGACCAGCTTTTATTGCAGGGGGGTCATCATCCCAAATTGGGATTACAGTTTTATGTTGATTTATTTAGTGAGTTAAAGTCCTTGTACCCCAACTTAAAATTACATACCCTGGGTCCCCCAGAAGTGGCCCATATCACCAAATTAGAAAAGTCGACCCACCACGAAGTATTGAAGGCCCTGAAGGCTGCGGGCATGGATAGTTTACCCGGTGCGGGCGCCGAAATTTTAACGGATAGGGTTAGACGATTAATCAGCAAGGGCAAATGTGGGGCACAGGAGTGGTTAGACATTATGGCCGAAGCGCATCAGTTGGATATTACTACTTCTGCTACCATGATGTTTGGTCATGTAGAAACCTTGCAGGAGCGATTTGAGCATTTGATAAAGATCAGGGAAGTACAAAGCAGGAAGCCTGCGCATGCCAAGGGTTTTCTGGCATTTATTCCCTGGACCTTTCAGGATGCAGATACCTTATTGGCAAAAATCAGGGGGGTGCAGAACCTTACTACGGCCGAGGAGTATATTAGGATGATTGCGCTCAGCAGGATCATGTTGCCCAATATCAAAAACATACAGGCCAGTTGGTTAACCGTAGGAAGAGAAGTAGCACAGCTTTGTTTGAATGGGGGCGCCAATGATTTTGGCAGTATTATGATTGAAGAAAATGTAGTGAGTGCGGCAGGTGCGCCTCACCGGTTTACGTATAAAACCATTCAGGAATCAATCCGCGATGCGGGCTTTGAGCCACAATTACGCAATCAGCAATACGAATGGCGCGAATTGCCCGCCGACATACAGGAACAAATAGTGAATTATTAATTTCAATCAACATCAATTATACATGCGAACAGAAAATGTAAAGGCATTGCTACATCGATTCAGGATGGTAGGATTAGCCGAAGGTATTTCGTTTTTAATATTATTACTCATTGCCATGCCTTTGAAATATTTTTTTGATTTTCCGCAGGCGGTAAAAATTTTTGGCTGGGTACATGGGGCGCTCTTTGTAACCTATGTATGGCTGGCATTTGAAGTATTTGGTACTTGCAAAAAAAGCCTGGGCTGGTTTGCAAAATCATTTATTGCTGCCTTTTTACCAATGGGCACTTTTTATACCGATAAGGAATTGAAGAAAGAAGAGGAGGCGTTGTAGGGATTGAATGTTGGAGTTGTGTAGCCGTTTTTCTTTGAAAGGATTATAATTACTCGCCTGTTTATTTTATCATTCAATAAACAGGCAAGTATGAAAAAGAATGCAGTCCAAGTATTAGTAGTAGATTATTTTCAACAATTTATTCGGGCAACTATTTCCGGCAAAAGATTAACAGCTGCAGGAAAAAAAATGAGTACTGGAACCATCAAAAATTATGAGTATGTACAAAAAATGTTGCTAGAGTTTGAAGCAAAAAAACAAATTTTACTACGAGTACAATTACTCAACAGGGCTTCGTTGAAGACCTTTCAAAAAGAAAAAAATTATTGGAAACGGTTTTATCTTCAGTTTTCCAATTTCCTTTACAGGGAAAAGGGTTACTATGACAATTATGCGGGAGGTATTTTTAAAATATTGAAAACCTTTTTTAATTATCTCCAATACGAAAAGGGCTTGAGTGTAGGCAACTATTACAAAACATTTAAAACACCACAACAAGTACTGGCTCCGGTGGTATTAGAACCAGCGCAATTGCAGTTTCTTATAAGCAATAAAGCGTTTGAAGCAAGCCTTTGTCCTTGTTTGGCAAGGGCAAAAGATATATTTGTTTTTGGCTGTACAATTGCATTAAGGGTGAGTGATTTAATGAAGTTAGAAAAGAAACACCTCAGTTACAATGGCGCCGAAGTGTACCTGAAAATATTTACACAAAAAACAAGTACGGCAGTAAGGATTCCCCTTCCCGACTATGCCATTAAGATCATTGAAAAGTACAAGTACAAGGCTGGTAAATATATTTTACCCCGACTGGCAAATACCAATCTAAATATTCAAGTTAAAAAACTGGTTAAAAAAGCAGGTTGGACAGATACCTTAATAAAGGTAATGAGTAGGCAAGGCAAAATTCAAGAATTAAAAAACGCGAATGGTAAAAGTTGGCAGTTCTATCAACATATTACTGCGCATACCATGCGGAGAACTGCTATAACCACATTGCTTATCATGGGTGTTCCTGAATTGGTTGTCAGAAAAATTTCGGGGCATACTCCTGGTAGTAAAGAGTTTTATCGGTATGTGGCAATTGCGCAGGATTATATAAGTAAAGCAGTAAAAATTGCCTATATTAAATTAATAGAAACTGATTTTCAGGTATCCTGAATCAGGAGATATTATTGCGGAGGGGGCAGTTTGAAATGGTTTCAGGGTAGAAATGCTTCCCATAGCAAGGATGTGGTTAAAAAAATTGCAGCCGTATTGGGGATTTCTATTGATACATTGATTTGCGGGCAGCAGGGCGAATGAGCAAAGGGTTCTATCAACGATAACGAACTCCCTAATGTGTTTGCTAAGTGCAAAATTTTTCCAATAAACAACAGGAGACCGTTAAAGATTTAATCTCTGCTTTTATTCTTAAAGCTGATTTGCAAATAAATCTTGCCACTAAATAATATTGTGGATAATTTTTCTCTTGCGTACTATAGGACAGTTTTATGACTGATATGGCAGATAAATAAAAAGCCCGGCGGGCTTTTTATTTATCTGTCTTTTGCAAACTAAGGAGAATTCGGTAGCTCTTTTAATTTTATCTTTTCCATTTGTTCATTTAATTCTTTTGATAATACTTCATCAGAAACCTTCATATTGCCATTTATTGATTTTATTTCAATCACCGTTTTCGTTCTTTTAGCAATATCCAACAGAATTAAATTGGAAAAGCCTAAAACTTGCACAAAGGATTTTAAATTCTTTTGTACAAAGTTAATTTTTGTTTTGATGCTTGAAGATTCTATAAAATTCCTTACACAAATTGAATCATAAAGATTTACATTTTGAGCTTTTCCATTTAAACTACAAAAGAAAAAAACTGCGACAAAAATTATCTTAGTTACCATATTGCTTGAGTAAATATTCTCCAAATTTTTTCATATCAATATTACCGCTTCCTTCATATGAACCAACTGCATTTCCATTGACATAAATTGTAAATGTAACTTTCTTACTACCTTCTTTATCCGTAAAGTTAGTTGCACCATAGCCATTTCCGTTTGAATTTGTGTAGCCAACATCATCTCCAATTTTTATTCCTAAAACATCTCCTTGAACCGCTTTTGCAGCAGAGTGATATTTATTTTCAAATAAAGCCCTATGCTTCTCTGAACTATATTCAGGGTCAGTTTGAGCTAAATATGATTCCCATATTTCATGCAACATCAATGAGGATGCAGTAAAATTGTCTGTTTCAGAATTTTCTTCGTCTCCAAGGTCTAAAACGTTTCTTGCATACGATTTTTCTTCGTTAAACACTAAACTAAATGAACCTCCTATAACATTTTTACTAATATTCATTATTCCAATTTCTATTTCTTTAGGATTACTAATTACTTGACTTAAATAATCAAAAAACTTCTGCTCTCGGGTACTTAATTTGGCGCCTTCTTTTAAAGTTAAACCTACTATCCCCCCTTCTGTACTTACATTAACTTTACCACTAAAGCCATTTCCCAACATTGATTCAAACTTCTCATAATTAGCTTTTGTTTGTTCAGCACCGTAAGCAGAGGAAAGTTTAAGTATATT
>CALRKF020000049.1:0-27060 GCA_943367825.1 Chitinophaga pinensis | reverse complement strand
ACCAATAGTGATGGCATGTCCCATTCCACTTTGTGGCTTATCTGGTGCTACCACTACTACCTTACCGAGCGTTTTAACCGCCTCAACCAAATTGCGTATACCCGGGGCCGTGATGCCATCATCATTGGTGATGAGGATAACGGGTTGTTTGTTTTTACTTTTAGCCATGAGGTATGGAATACTTGCTAAGTCGAATTAAAATTGAGGAAACCATTGTCTGCCAATACCGGTTCTGAAAGGCCATGGAATCATGGCTAGGATTAATACTAATGCGATACCGAAAAAGATAAGACTACGTTTATTCTTTTTCGCATCGCTGTCTGCACGTTTTACCATGCTTCGGCCAATATGTACCAGCAACCATGCAATAATCATCATCAATGCATGTTCAACAGCAAAAAAGCGTTGAGCGCTATCACTCATAACTGCTTTTGCATTGGTTTTTAATGCATCAAACCAGCTATTGTTAAAATATAAGACCAATCCAATGAGCAGTTGAATATCACAGAAAATCATAAATAGCAAGCTTGATTTATTGTCTTTGCCTGCATAATTTCTTTTTGAGGCTACTGCACCAATAGCATTCAGTACTGTCCAAAGGCCAAATAATAAAACGGCCCAGCGTAAAATATTGTGAATGGGAAGGAAATAGTTCATATAAAATATTTTGAGCAAAAATAAGGGAAGTAAAAATAGTATGGGCATAAAAAACCTACTCTTTAAAGTAGGTTTTTTTAGCTGTATGCTTAATTCTTTTTGAGAAAGGATTCCTTTAGCAATTGAAGGTCGGCTTCAAGGGCGCTAATACTGTTATTTTGTTGAACTATAATTTGTTGTTGCTCTTGGATGGCTTTGATAGCAATAACTCCAAAAGATTGGTAGGTCATCATTAGGAAGGGTTCCCCTGTTTCTCTGTTTTTTTCAGAATTTTTAATTTGAGGCTGTAATTAGTACTAGCACCAGTATATCCATCCATGATTTCAGCTCCATCGGTGGTATCCCTTAGTTGTATGCGAAATATACCGCCTGCTTTCCATACATAGTCATTTAAGTTGTCTGCAATTCTTACCCAGGTGGCAACTGATGTATTGTAATAATAATAGCCCCTTGCCATATCATTGCGTACGACTGGTTGGGTGGTATTGTAAACAATTAGTCTGTTTGCAGGAGTGTGTTAAATTCTTTAAACTATCAATACTTATTTGAGGAATCAATATGCCCTTGCTGGTACTTACTATATCTAATTGGGCACTGGAATTAGGAGAAATAGTTCCGATTCCTACATTTAGCTAAGAACGGCTGATTGTATAAATAGGGTACTTTAAGCCAGCAGTAATTTTTGCTTAGTTTGCATTAGTGGTTAATTTAACATTAATTCTATAATATTAAACAGCATTTTGCATTAACCAGTTTTTGGTATTATTACTGGTTTTGAATTTTAGGTCATTCAATATTTAAGAAAAAAAAATATTTTGTGAAACTAAAATAATTAGTATATTTGTGCTAATCAAATTAGCCTATTATGTCAATAGCCGGTCAAAACCTTAAGTATTTGAGAAAACTCCGTGGATGGACACAGGAGGAATTTGCCAATAAACTTGGCATTAAGCGATCCTTGATAGGGGCTTATGAAGAAGAGCGCGCCGATCCAAGAATTGATATTCTTGAAATCGTAGGTGATATTTTTAAACTGAGTCTGGATGAGCTCCTATTAAAAGACCTTAATACTACTAGCAGTAATTATATGGCCAAGCGTCGTCAGTTAAAAATGATGAGCGCCGATCGTAATCTCATTCATTTTGTTCCTGTGAAGGCTGCTGCCGGATACTTGGCAGGTTATGCTGATGCGGAATTTATTGATGAATTGAACACATTTACCCTTCCTATGCTGAGTGGTGGTAATTATCGTGCTTTTGAAATTATAGGTGATAGTATGCTGCCAACACCCAGTGGTAGTATTATTGTTGGTGAGAAGACAGATTCTCTGGACGATATTAAAAATAATATGCCTTATATAGTTGTCAGTCGCAATGAAGGAATCGTATATAAGCGTATTGTAAAAAATACCAAGTTTAAAAACAAGCTAACGCTAGTAAGTGATAATCCCCAATATCAACCATATCAAGTGAATGCAGAAGATGTGGTTGAATTGTGGTTGGCACAAAGCGTTATAAGTAAAGTTACCCAGCAACAAAGATGGGATGTAAACAGCTTAGCCAATCTTGTAAATAATTTGCAAGACCAGGTGAGTACGCTCAAAAAGAAGATGAATTAAAGGCATCATCCTTTCAAACCAATTTTGTATTGGGTTGTATAAATAACATCTTAAAAGGATGAGGGGTAGTGTTTTCTTTCTATAGATTATAATATAATTAAGTATGAATGCCCGAGAATTATTGATATTGAATTTTGAAGAAGTTAGAAGGAGGAGTATTAAAATCTGGAAGAGTATCGCTGAGGAGCATTTGTTTTGGCGACCTGATGATACAGCCTTGAGCTGTATTGAAATGATTCGTCACGTCTTGGCTACCGAAAATATTTATCATCAGATTATTTTAGACAGAGGTGCCTTAGAAAAATATGAGAGTCCGCTATTAACAAACCCCTTTGGTTCTGTAGAGGATGAATTAAGAAATGCCCAACCTTTTAGAGAGAAATTTTTAAAAATGGTGAATGGCTTTACTACAAAGGATTTAGAGGAGATTAGAATTGTACGCAGTACTGTAAAACAAGATAGGCGACTGGGAGATTATTTATTAAGAATTGCCTATCATGAAGCGGTGCATTCGGGTCAATTGTTGGATTATTTAAGAACAATAAAAGCACCCCGACCAAAAATTTGGGATTAGCTTTTGTAAAATACAAGTCATAATTTTATTTCAGATACATAGATTCAAACATTTAAAAACTCAAGTTATGATTAAGTTACAGGTAATTGGCAATCTGGGAAACGATTGCGTGGTAAAAGAGATCAACGGGAAAAATGTGATCAATTTCAATGTTGCACATTCAGAGCGTTATAAAGATGCTCAAGGTAATCAAAAGGAAAGAACCACCTGGGTGGCATGTGCTTATTGGGTAGACAGAACAACTGTATCCCAATATTTAACAAAAGGCAAAACAGTGTATGCCGAGGGTTACCCTGAAGCTGATCCTTATACCAATAAGGAAGGACAGCCAGCAGCTACTTTACGTATGCGTGTTCAAAATTTGCAATTATTAGGTGGCAATAGTGGTACCAATGATAGCCAAGGTGCCATTCAAGGCAATGTTTCCAATGCCGGAATGAGTACTCGTCCGGTAGTGACTACTGCCCCCACTGATGGTGGATCTGATGATTTGCCATTCTAAGTAAATTCATTTTCAATTTCAACAACGACGCAAAAATTTGCGTCGTTTCTTTTTTTACCTTGTGCAAAATATTCGCCATGCAACGATTCCTACTTGCCTTCATTTTTACACTAACTACATTTTATTCAGGGCTTTCGCAACAAAATTTTACACAGTATGTAGATCCAATGATTGGCACCGGCGGGCATGGCCATACCTACCCAGGTGCAGTAATGCCTCATGGTATGGTGCAATTGAGTCCGGATACACGCTTAGATGGTTGGGATGGCTGTAGCGGGTACCATTATTCAGATAATTATATCTTTGGCTTCACGCATACCCATTTAAGTGGAACGGGTTGTAGCGATTATGGAGATATCTTGTTGATGCCAATGACTGGAAATCCTTCTCCTGATAATAAAATATATGGCTCCAAATTTTCACACCAAAACGAAAAGGCCAGTCCGGGATTTTATTCAGTAAAACTGGATGATGATAATATTTTGGCGGAATTAACAGCCAGTACAAGGGTAGGATTTCATAGATATAGTTTTGCCAGTGCGGGTAAAAATAATATCATCCTTGATTTAAAGCACCGGGATCCAGTTATTGCTGCTTCTATAAAATTAATCAACCGCAAAACAGTGGTAGGTATGCGTAGAAGCAAGGCCTGGGCAAATAATCAATATGTTTATTTTGCCATTGAATTTTCGGAGCCCTTTCAGGATTATGCGTTATATAAAGATGATGAAGCCTGGCCACCAAGTGTTGGAGAGCTCGATAGTTTTAAAAATGTGAAAGCTTATTTTCAATTCAATGCTAAGCAGGTTATGGCCAAAGTGGCTATTTCTTCTGTAAGTGTTGAGGGCGCACAAAAAAATCTTGCTAGCGAAATAGCGGGTTGGGATTTTGAACAGGTAAAGAAACTTGCCAATGAAAGTTGGAATAAGGAGCTTAATAAAATAGCCATTACTTCAATAAATAAAAGCCAGCTTCGAACCTTTTATACTGCCCTCTACCATACGATGATTGTGCCTAATGTTAATATGGATGTGGATGGTCAGTATAGAGGCAGGGATAATCAAATTCATACTGCAGTAGGGTTTACCAATTATTCCGTATTCTCTTTATGGGACACTTATCGGGCTGCACATCCTTTGTATACTATCATCGATCGTCAAAGAAGTTTGGATTATATACAATCTTTCTTAGCACAATACAAAGAAGGCGGCCGTTTGCCTGTATGGGAATTAAGTGGCTGCGAAACCGATTGTATGATTGGATATCATAGTGTACCTGTAATTGTAGATGCTTATCGAAAAGGCATCACTGGCTTTGATACTGAATTGGCATTGGAAGCAATGAAGAAAAGTGCCACTTGGGATCATTTAGGATTGCCAGCCATTATGGATCATGGTTATTTAGAAATGGATGATGAACATGAAAGTGTAAGTAAAACATTAGAATATGCCTACGACGATTGGTGCATTGCTCAGTTTGCGAAGGACATCAATCATCCATTGGACTATTTAAATTATATAAAAAGAGCACAGTCCTATAAAAATTTATTGGATGTACAAACCGGCTTTATGCGTCCCCGCAAAAATGGTAATTGGATAAGTCCCTTTGACCCACGAGAGGTGAATAATAATTTTACAGAAGCCAATAGCTGGCAATATAGTTTTTATACGCCTCAGGATATCAGTGGTTATATGGAATTACTGGGTGGCAAGAGCAGAATGGAACGAAAACTGGATAGTTTATTTAAAGAAAACTCAGCCACTACAGGCAGACAACAAGATGATATTAGTGGATTAATTGGACAGTATGCACATGGCAATGAACCCAGTCACCATATAGCATATTTATACAATTTTCTAGGTAAGGCCAGCAAAACGCAGGAAAGGGTGCATCAGATTATGAAGGAAATGTACCAGGATACACCCGATGGACTGGCAGGTAACGAAGATTGTGGTCAAATGAGTGCATGGTATGTATTAAGTGCCTTGGGTATTTACCCCGTTACACCAGGCACCAATGATTTTATAATTGGAACCCCATTATTTCAGGACGCGCATATTAATTTGGAAAATGGTAAAACCTTTACTGTTACTGCTCCATCTGTATCCGACAAACAATTTTATATTCAATCTGCATCACTTAACGGTAAAGCATATACGCCGTCATTTATTCGCTATAACGATATTTTTAATGGAGGAAAACTAGTGTTTACAATGGGCAATAAAGCTTCTTCATTTGGGAGCAAATCATTCCCCATAACAAGTATTGACGAACATAAAATTGTTTTGAATCCAATTGTAGACGGAGGTAAAATGACCTTCAAAAAAAATGCAAGCATTCGCATTTATAGTAATCAAACTGGAGTTGACTTTTATTATACATTGGATGGTAGTACACCCACAATTCAATCACAAAAATATTCCCTTCCATTTACCGTTGAAAATACAGCTACCATTAAGGCGATTGCTATTAATAAGCAAGGAGAACAGAGTTATATAACCACTACTTCTTTTATGAAAGCGCCCAATGTCTGGACTATTCAATTGGTTAGTCCCTGTGAGCCTCAATATTCAGCAGGCAGTGATGATGCCCTGATTAATGGATATAAAGGAACGGTGAATTGGAGAATGGGCAATTGGCAGGGTTTTCAAAAAGCTACGATGGAAGCTATTATTGATTTGAAAGAAATTGCTTCTATCTCAAGTTTATCAACCAGTTTTTTGCAAGATACCCGCGCATGGATTATTGCACCTAAAAAAGTGATTGTTGAAATCTCTACAGATGGGAAATCTTTCACCGAAGTTTATTCAAAAGAAGGGCAATTGCCTATTGAGGATTTAACTGTTCAAATTGTGCCAATAGTGGCTAATTTTTCAACTGTAAAAGCCAGGTATGTAAAATTAAAAGCAGTTCAATATGGAAAATTACCGGCATGGCATGAGGGCGCAGGAGGTGAATCGCATATATTCATTGATGAAATAAGGATACAATAAAAAATGGCTACGTTAGTAGCCAACAATAATGTCGGTATATACCAACCATTAAAAAACTTAGAAGTAAAGAAAACCAGACTAAAGCAAGTCCATTGCTTTGGCAAAAAAGGTAACATTGAATGGAAGTACTAAAGAGCAATAGCCACCTCCAATCTTGTATACAAAAAAGAATGCTGCAACTGAAACGAGAAAAAGGATCCAATTAAGGGCAGAAGATTTTTTTGTTGTTGTTTCCATTCTGATATTTTTTTTGCAAATATAGGGGAGAAGTTTTTATTGCCTGCGGTTTTTTAGATAATATTGGGACTAAATTATGGAAATGAGAAATTTATATGTTTTCGCTGTTTTGCTTTTTTTGAATGCCTGCAATAATGCCGGTACTACTGAAAAACCATTAAAGGATAGTTTGGTAGATGTTAAGCCTGTTTTACAGCAGCCATCTGCCCCACCAGCTAAGGTAAATGGCGCATTTGCAGGGATTTTGCCTTGTAGTGACTGCGAAAGGCAAGAAGTTTTGCTTACTTTGACTGATTTAGGATATGAAAGGGCTGTACATAAAGTAGCCCCAAAAACCAAGGCTGCATTGTTGGGGAGTACCAAGGGCGCCTGTACGCAGGATAGCGGTTTTATAAGCATTTTTAATCAAGCAGGAAAGGCCATGGAATGGTATTCCATTATCTCAATTGATAGCCTAGAATTTGTAACAAGTAAAGCAGTACCTGTTGTAAAAGGGCAGCATTTCTATTTGACCAGAAAAGACGGCCAAAAATTAGTGAAATAATTTTGGTTAGTTTTCAGCTTTTTAATGTGTAATTTTTACATTTTAAAATTTTGGTCTTATATTGCATGGATATTTAACTCTGTGTAACGGATGATCTTGCATTTTTATCTACGATTTGCTTCGCAATATGGCCAAACACTTTTTATCAGTGGTAACCATAAGGCTTTAGGCAATGATGAGTTTACTGCAGCAGTTCCTGTTCATTTCCTCAATGAAGATTTTTGGCATGCAAGCATCAATATTCCAGTAACAGCAGAAAATGATAGTTTTGATTTACGCTACCGATATATTTTAAGAGAATCTTCCGGAGAAGAAATGGTGGACGGTTGTGATGATCGCATTGTGACCATTATTAATCGTACAGCAAATGAAATTGTTTTGTATGATACTTGGAACAATGCCGGCGATATTGGGAATCTTTTTTTGACCCAGCCTTTTCAACAAGTGCTATTGCCCAATAAATATTCAAAAGCCAAATCCAAATCCCCAAAATTATACACGCATGAACTAAGAGTGAAAGCACCTTTATTAGAGGCGGATGAACAAGTTTGCATGGCTGGTTCTGTTGCTTCTTTAGGCGATTGGGATACCATCGAACCCTTGCTTTTGGAACGTCAGGGACAATGGTGGTGTATCAAACTTAAATTAGATAAAGAAACATT
This sequence comes from Chitinophaga pinensis, assembly GCA_943367825.1. Taxonomy (GTDB): domain Bacteria; phylum Bacteroidota; class Bacteroidia; order Chitinophagales; family Chitinophagaceae; genus Ferruginibacter; species Ferruginibacter pinensis_J. Next base: position 19,273 of record CALRKF020000049.1, on the reverse strand, counting down.
TCCTATTGCCTATAAATATGGTATTTACAATACCAGCACTAAGAAATTTGTACAATTTGAAGAAGGGAATAATCGATTATTGCCTGGGCATGGAGAGCAATCTGATTTAACCATTTTGCATGATGGATTGGCGAATTTTGGCAATACACTATGGAAAGGAGCAGGTGTTGCCATTCCTGTTTTTAGTTTAAAAACAAAGAATAGTTTTGGTACTGGAGAATTTACTGATTTAACCTTGTTGACTGACTGGGCCAAACAGATTGGTTTAAAATTGATTCAGTTACTTCCTTTGAATGATACTACGGCTACACATACCAATAAGGATTCCTATCCTTATGCAGCCATATCAGCTTTTGCTTTACATCCTCTCTTTATTAATTTGGAGAAAGTAGCAGGTGAAACCAATGCTGATATTATTAAGCCACTTAAGAAAAAGCAAAAGCAATTAAATGAATTGGCTGTAGTAGATTATGAACAGGTTATTAAATTCAAAACAAGGGCAATAAAGGAATTGTATGATGCCCAAAAAGAAAGTTTCCTTGTTGACCCTGTATATTTATCGTTTTTTGAATCAAACAAACATTGGTTAGTACCATATGCGGCATTTTGTTTTTTAAGAGATAAATACCAAACTGCTGAATTCAACAACTGGAAATCAAATACCCAATATGAGGAAGCAGCTATCCAGCGTTTGGTAAGTCCTTCCCAAAAGCATTATGATGAGGTTGCGGTACACTATTTTACTCAATATCATTTGCACCTTCAGTTAAAAGAAGCCAGTGCTTATGCCCATAAAAATGGTATCATTCTTAAAGGAGATATTCCCATTGGAATCTTTCGCAATAGTGTAGATGCATGGATGGATCCTTCCTTGTATAATATGAATGAGCAAGCAGGAGCACCGCCAGATGATTTTGCTATTAAAGGTCAGAACTGGGGCTTCCCAACCTATAATTGGAAGGCAATGCAGGAAGATAATTTCACCTGGTGGCGGCAGCGTTTTGAGCAGATTGGTAATTATTTTGATGCTTTTCGCATTGATCATATTCTTGGTTTCTTTCGCATCTGGAGCATCCCTTTACATGCTATAGAAGGCATATTAGGTAGGTTTGTACCAGCGATTCCATTGCATATCAACGAATTTTTTGAAAAGCATATTTCGTTTGAGCTTTATCGTTATTGCCGGCCTTATATCAATGACCAAATTATTGATCAGTTATTCCATGAAAATGCAGGACTGGCCAGGGAGCAGTTTTTCAATGGACATGAATTGAAAGAAGCTTTTGATACCCAACAAAAAGTGGAAGGGTATTTCAATTTACATCCTGAATTACCTGAATCAATTAAATATGCTCTTTTTGATACGATCAGTAATGTAATATTGATTGAAGATGACCGTAAGGATGGACAACATTTTCATTTCCGAATAGGGATGGAGCAAAACAGCTCTTTTGCTAATTTAGATCCTCATAGTCAACAGGCTTTAAAAGATTTGTATGTTAATTATTTCTTTAGAAGGCAGGATGATTTTTGGAAAAAGGAAGCATTGCATAAACTACCTGGATTGAAAAGAAGTACCAATATGCTTATTTGTGGAGAAGATTTAGGTATGGTGCCGCATTGTGTGCCAGAAGTGATGAAAGGCTTGGGTATATTAAGTTTAGAAATACAAAGAATGCCCAAGGATTCTACCACTGAATTTTTTCATCCCAAGGATGCGCCTTATATGTCGGTAGTAACACCTAGTACACATGACATGAGTACGGTGAGAGGATGGTGGGAAGAAGATAAGGAGAAAACCCAACGTTTTTTTAATACGATATTAGGGCATTATGGAGAAGCACCTCAATATGCAGAGCCCTGGATTAATAAAGAAATTATCGTGCAACATTTGTATTCTCCCGCAATGTGGAGCATCTTCCAGTTGCAGGATTTGATGGGAATGAACGGTGGTATTAGAAGAGAAAACCCTAATGATGAACGCATCAATATACCTGCTGATCCCAACCATTACTGGAGCTATCGCATGCACCTAAGCCTTGAAGACTTAATAAAATCAACAGATTTTACGGAAGAATTAAAGCATTTGATTCAAACTTCTGGCCGATAAGTTCCTATAGAACTTTATCATATTTGTCCAATGCGGCTTTATCTTTGTTAGATGAATGTAAAGTCTAAAATTTATCAACTCCCTTTTGTACATCCTTTTACTATTTCAAAAGGTACCAAAACAGTACAACCTACTTTTATTGTAGAATTGGAATTCATGGGTATTAAGGGATATGGGGAAGCTTGTGCAATCGCCTACTATAATATTCCTGTTGAAAAAATGGCTTCCGACCTTGAAGCAAAAAAACTATTTATAGAAAAATTTAGTTTCACTGATCCAGAACGATTTTGGCATTTTGCTCATCATCTTTTTCCTAATAATAATTTTTTAGTTTGTGCGCTGGATATGGCAGGATGGGATTTGTATGGTAAAATAAAAAGAAAACAACTGCACCAATTATGGAATTTGGATACCAATAAAGCCCCTTCGACAGATTACACTATTGGCATTGATACTATTGAGCGCATGATTATGAAAATGGAGGAAAAGCCATGGCCAATTTATAAAGTAAAAGTGGGCATTGAAAATGATTTGGAAATGGTGGCAGCCTTAAGAGCCAAAACAGACGCTGTTTTAAGAGTTGATGCCAATGCTGGATGGACATTAGAACAGGCTTTGCAAAAAATACCATTATTGAAGGAGATGGGAGTGGAGTTAATAGAACAACCATTGGCAAAAGACAATTGGGAAGGCATGAAAGTATTGTATGAGCATTCAACACTTCCTTTGATTGCAGATGAAGCCTGTGTTTTGGAATCAGATGTAGAGAAGTGTCATAATCATTTTCATGGCATCAATATCAAATTAACTAAATGCAGTGGAATTACTCCAGCAAGGCGAATGATCACTCAAGCAAGGGCATTCAATATGAAAGTAATGATTGGCTGTATGAATGAAACTAGTATTGGAACAGCAGCTATTGCTCAATTAGCGCCATTACTGGATTATGTTGATATGGATGGTCCTTTATTATTGGCCGAAGATATTGCAGCAGGTGTTCAGTTTGATTTCGGACGTATAGTTTATCCTGAAATGAGTAACGGCTTGGGTTTAAAAAATGTGCAATTTTAAATAATCAATATGATTGTATTGGGCATTGGAATATTTATCTCCATGGGTTTGTTTCTTTATTTCAACAATCGGCAGGAGCGTAGAAATAATGATCGAAGAGAAAGATTGCAGGACAAACAGCAAGCCCTTATGGACTTACTATCCCATTCCGCTGACGACGAAAACAAGGAGAAGACTCAAGATTAAGTCCCCATTAATTTATTTTTCTGCGCAATATATTCTTCTTGATTGATAGCCCCCTTTTGTAATAAATCAAATAATTTGGCTAATTCATCTGCAATCATTTGTTGAGATGCGGCATTGACAGTGCCGGTATTTTTTGCGATGGCCTGGGCCAATTGAGTAGCCTGTGTGCTGATTTGATTTTTCTTATATTCTTCCTGCGCCAATGTGATAGTGTCTTTTAATAATTTGGGATGGTGTATCATGGTATACTTGGTTTCACCCATTTCTGCAGCAGTTTGTATATCCACATCACCATATCCTAATATTCTTCCTAATATCGGTTGATTGTATTCTACATTATTGATTTTGTCCAAGGGACTTTCTTTACTATACCTGGTAAAAAAACCTTCCTCATCTATCACCCGCATATTAGTAACAGCCCAAAGATTGTATTTCCATTTTATGTATTCCAGCATCGGATAGATGGCGGCCAATAATATAATTATAAATTTTGCAGAAAGGCTAAACCATCCAGTTACAAAAAGTAATATAGTTAGCAAGAGCCATGCAAAAATGGGCAGTAACATTATAATCCAGTGTTGGCGGATGAGCACCAATAATTTTTCATCTTTCTTTAATGAAGTGCGCATGTGTATGATTTAAAGTATTTAAATGTTTACCAGATACTTACTCTTTTATTTTCTTCCCTATAAATTTTGTCGGTTTTTTTAATGCCAAATGCTTCATAAAATTCGGGAATATTTACCACCGGACCATTCACCCGTTCTTTAGCAGGTGAGTGAACATCTGTCATTACTTGATTGGCAAGTCTTTCTTTTTTCTCCTGATACATCCAACCATAAGCATACCCTAAGAAATACCTTTGTACTGGAGTCAATCCACCGATGAGTTTTCCTTCTTTATATTGATTTGTTTTTTTAAATGCGTCTAGTCCTAATAACAATCCACCAAGGTCTGCAATATTTTCGCCCTGTGTAGCTTCACCATTGATGTGCAAAGTGTCTACAGGAATAAATTCGTTAAACTGTTGAATTATTAATTTTGCCCTTTTAATATATTCTTCTCCATCTTCTTTTGTCCACCAGTCTGTTAAATTCCCTTTGGCATCGTATTGTCTTCCTTGGTCATCAAAACCATGAGTAATTTCATGTCCAATGGTACTTGCGCCTGCATAGCCATATACAAATGCATCATCCAGATCTTCATCTTTAATACCAGGCACTGCAAAAATGCCGGCAGGCAAAACAATTTCATTATTACTTGGATTATAATAGGCATTGTATGTTTGCGGGGTCATATCCCATTCATCTCTATTAACTGGTTTTCCTAATTTATTGATATTATAGTTATACCAATATTTATTAGCTGCCACCATATTCTTGTAAAATGAATTGGGTATTATTTCTAGGGAACTGAAATCCTTCCATTTGTCAGGATAGCCCACTTTTTTACCAACCATACTTAGTTTATTCAATGCTTTTGCCTTGGTTTCGGAACTCATCCAAGAAAGATTGTTAATTCTATCAACATATGCTTCACGGATTGCTTCTACCAAATCACTATAGCGTTTTTTTGCTTTTTCGTTGAAATATTCTTTCGCAAATAATTGGCCCAATAGCTCACCCATTGCGCCCTCTTCAGCATCCAAAACTCTTTTCCATCTTACTCTTGGGCTTTTGGCACCAGATAATGACCGACGATATTCAAATGCATTCATGAAGGTAGTATTATCTAAAAAACTAGCATTTGAACGAATTACATTAAACTTCATGTAGTTTTTCCAAATGGCAAGGGGGGTAGATTTAATTTCCTGACTAAAAGCTTTGTAAAATTCTGGTTGACCAACAACAATTGAATCTTGCAGATTTTTAATACCGGCATTTTTTGCATATTCAATCCAATTGAATGATGGACTTTGTGTTGACAATTGTTCAAAAGTCATTTTATTATAGTTGTTATAGGGATCGCGAAGGTCTTCTAATCTTCTACTGGTTGTGGCTAATCGCTTCTCCAATTCAAATACGTCCTTCATGCTTTTTTCAGCCAAGGCCTTTTTCATACCCAGTTGCATAAAAGTTTTGACCATATATAATTTATAGGCCTCCCTAACCTTGTTGGTTCGTTCATCGTTTTTGAAATAGTATTCTCTATTGGGCAATCCAATACCACCCTGATCCATGCGAAAAATCATTGCTTCACTGTTTTTGTCATCCTGAACAACATAGGCACTAAAAAAACAATTAACTCCTGCAAAATGGAAAGAAGCCGCCGCCTTAGTTAGCTCATTGGCTGTTTTGATTTGATCAATCGCTTTGAATTCATTAGTCAGCACAGATAAGCCTACTTTATTTAAAGCAACAGTATCCATGGCAGCTTTCCAGAAATCGCCAATTTTCTGTGTAGTACTTCCTTTGCTTGCTTTTGCTTTAGTAGCATTATAATTGAGGGTATATATACGAGTGTAAATCTCTTCCTGAACCATATTGCCGATGCCCCAGCCACTTTCACTTTCAGGGATGGGCGTTTTTTTAATCCAACCACCATTGGCGTATTTAAAGAAGTCGACACCTGCTGGGGTATTTGGGTCAATATTGCTTGCAATAAAATCTTTTTGTTGCGCCCATCCCATCATTCCTAGGAAAATAAAGGCAATTGAAACTACTATTTTCATGATTTGTATTTTGATAATTAAAATTACAGAAAGGTTTTGGCCAAATGTATTATTTTTTGATTTTACTAATACTGAATTGAAAAGTTATACAAGCTGTTAAAGTAGGGAAGGTGCTATATTCATTTTGTTGCAGGTAAATATAATTTTATATATAAATATATGTAAAATTATTCGGTTTTTGTAGTAAATATACTACCTATAAAAAGTTATTTATACTTCACGATATAATTATATAGTCTACAACATAAACATTTTTTCTGCATTTCTTTTGTAAGATAATTACTACATGTTTTGCTAACTGTTAGTAATACCCTAAATAACTCTATATGAAAACCCTTCAACACCTAGTTTATTTACTGGCTATGCCAGTATTTTTATTTTTAAGCCAGTCTCAATCCCAAGCACAAAACTACATCATTGACCCTAGCACTGATGGTGGGTTTGAAGGTACACATGGCTGGACTCTTTTAAATACCAGTAATGTCAATAAATGGGTTATTGGTACAGCACAGAAAACGGCCGGAACTTCGGGGGCATTTGTTTCCAATAATAATAGTACCAATACTATTACAAATCCTCAAGCCACCAACGGTAAAATATATTTGTACAAAGACGTTATTGTTCCCTTAAATGCTACAGCCATTACTGTTTCATTTAAATACAAAGATGCAGGAACCGATGCAGCGCCTCCAAGGTGTTTGTTTGAACGTACAGCAGCTTTTCCAGCACTTCCAACAGATGGTGCTTCTTATTTAGTTGGTGCTGAGTTTTTGACTTATTTGAATAATCAAACAGGTTGGGTTACTTATACAAATTCAGATCCTTTTACAACCGATCGTCCTGCTACTTATAGTAGTGCTCCGTTAATACCAGGACAAAGTTATCGTATTGTATTTGAGTGGTCGGCTACCTATCAAACCAGTTTTACGCAAGTGCCACCCATTTGTGTTTTACCTACAAGTGCAAGTATTTCTGGTAATTCATCACCTGCAGGAAATACCACGCAGGTGTATACAGCTGTAACTACGGGTGGAAGTAATTTTACCTATACTTGGTCAGTTACTGGTGCTGGTTTATCAATTGTTGGAGGTCAGGGAACCAGTCAGGTGTCGGTTTATTTTGCAGCTAATTACACCAGTGGTACAGTTGGATTAAGTTTAGGTTGTGCAGCTCCTGTCTATACTTCTAATGGAAAAACCAGTGGTCCTTTGGCCATTGATGAAGTTTCAATAACCTATACAGCAACCCCAAAAATAAATTCCTTTAGTCCATTATATGCAGCTGTCGGAAGTTCTGTCACCATTAGTGGAGAATATTTTGGTGCAACCAGTTCCAATAATATTGTTATGTTAGGTGGAGTGCTTTGTCCTATTACAGCAGCTACCGCAAGTAGTATTACCATAACAGTGCCTACTCATGCTACTTTAAATAATTTTACTGTACTCAATACAAGCACAAAATTAAGTGCTATTTCAGCTGGGAAATTTGTTCCCATCAATGCTTCGCTTGCAAATATCCCCTATACAGGTTATGCAAGTGGACAAAATGGTTCATTTGAAGCAGCAGTAAATTATACAGCTACCTCACTTCCAGCAAGTAGTGATCAAAAAATTGCATTAGCTGATATTGATGGCGATGGAAAATTGGATATTGTAAGTCATTTAAAATCAAGCGGCGTACCGCAGATTTATAGAAATACTTCTACTGCTGGTACTATTGTCGCTGGGTCTTTAACATTAAGTGCACCAGCAGGTATTTCACCAAGTATTACTACCGTAAGTAATGTATTGGCAACAGATTTAAACAATGATGGAAAAATTGATATCGCAGCCTCTAATGGTTCAGCAACCAATGGTGGATTTGCCAATATAAATAATTCAACATCAGGGACAGTAAGCTTTCAAAATTATAATTCTATTTTATCAACATCGGGTGATTATAAAGTAGCCACTTCATTTCTTCCAATGGATATTAATCTTGATGGACGTATTGATATACTGGGTATAAGTTCAGGTGCTACTGGTAATGCCTATTATTCAAGAAATTCAAGCATTGCCAATACTTTTTCATGTATTACAGGGAATCCGTTAAATACAAATTCTGTCAATAAAATTTTAGCTGATGGAAATTTTTATACTGGAGCAACAGGTGATATCAATGGAGATGGAAAACCAGATGTCATTTTAGGTGGGTCAGCGCAAATTTATGCATTACAGAATTCAACAACACAAGGTGCATATTCTGTAAGAGGATTTACCTTTACTGAGCCCATTTATAAAGCAACAGCAGGAGGAAATTGCAATGCAGTTAAACTGGCCGATTTGGATTTAGATGGAAAATTGGACGTCATTGCTACAAATGCTAGTTCTCCTAATATTTCTGTATTTCGAAATACTTCCACAGGATCAATTTTAACATTAGATGTTTTACAAAATTTTTCGTCATCCTTAGCAACAGGAACTTATGGGCTGGCAGTAGCTGATATGAATGGTGATGCTAAACCAGATTTGATATTCAGTAATAATTCAACTGGTATTGGCTATTTGGCCAACACTTCTACAGTAGGAGCCATTTCATTTGCTGCATCAGTTACCATCATTCCGAGTGGTGCCTATTATCAACTTGAAATTGCAGATATTGATGGAGATAATAAACCTGATATCATTGCTGCAGGATCTACATCGGTAATAACAATTTTCCGTAACAGACAATTAGAGGCTGGTGTAATTAGTGCAGATCAGTCAGTTTGTTCTGGTGCTTTACCAGCTGCCATGACATCCGTATCGCCTGCCAGTTTTGCTTCAGGCACCATTAGCTATCTATGGCAAACCGCTACTACTATGAATGGAGCTTGGACTACCGCTGCAGGTACAGCTACCGGTATAGCCTACACGCCAACAGCCACTGTTGCTGCAACTACCTATTATAGAAGACAGACCGTTAGTTCTACTGCACCAACAGTTTATTATTATTCAAGTCCAGTAACAGTTACTGTAACTACAGCTCCAACTATTACTGGTAATACACCAGCAACAGGCTGTGGAACAACTACCGTAAATTTAGCGGCTACTACTGCTGCTGGAAATACCATTCAATGGTTTACTGCCTTAACAGGTGGGTCTGCGATTGGAACAGGTTCTCCATGGACAACGCCTAGCATTGCTGCAACTACTACTTATTATGCAGGTGCCATTACATCCAATGGTTGTTTGTCAACAAGCCGAACTGCTGTGGCAGCTACAATTAATACAATTGCACCAACCATTACAAGTTCAACTCCAGCTAGCAGATGCGATGCAGGTTCAGTAACCTTGATGGCCAATGCCAGCACTTCCGTTGCAACCACAATTAATTGGTATGCTGCCGCTACAGGTGGTTCTCCAATAGGTTCAGGCAATTCATTTGTAACTCCAGAAATAAGCACTACCACTACTTATTATGTTGATGCTGTAAATTGTATTGGTACAACAGCAAGCAGAACTGCAGTGGTTGCTACAATTAATAATACACCTACTATTAGTTCAATTATGCCAGCTGCTGGATGTCAGGGTTCAAATGTTATTTTAAGCGCTGTTGCTTCCTCTGGAACATTAAATTGGTACAATGTGGCTACAGGTGGAAGTGCAAGTGTCAGTTGGGCAACTGTTTCATCTATTTCGTCTACTACTACCCGTTGGGTATCTGCTATTAGTTCAGCCGGTTCATGTGAGAGTCCTAGAGTAGCAGTTATTGCAACCATGAATGCTTTACCAGCAGCCGCTAGCACAACTGGTAATACTTTATGTGGATTAACTACATCTACGGTGTCAGCCACCCCACCCACCAACGGAAGTATTAATTGGTATACTGCATTAACAGGTGGAACCTTATTAGGAACTGGCAATGTTTATACATCACCTGTAATGGCTGCAACCGCTAGTTATTATGCTATGGCAACAGATGCCAATGGATGTAATGCAAGTGCGAGAACAATTGCTACCATCACCTATAATGGCCCAACTGTTGGTGCTATTGCTAATTTAAATGCCATTACAAATAGTACCAGCCAAAGCTTTAGTGCTGCAGGATTAGCCAATCAAACAAGTTTTATATGGCAAAGAAGTAAGGATGCAGGTATTACCTGGGAGGATATTACAGCTAGTTTGGATCCAAACAATACTTATTCTGGATTTAGTGGTACTACTGCAACAACCAGTACCCTTACACTAAGTGTAGCTTTACCGACTATGCATTTATACCAGTATAGATTAAAACTGATTGGTTCATCAGGTTCATGTATCAATTATAGTAATGTAGCTAATTTATATGTAGCTGATCAATTTGGTGCATGCCAGTCTGCAACACGAATAACCTTAGTTAATGTAAATGCAGGTTATACTGCTATTAACCCTTCTTGGTCGCATGTTATTGGGTATACACTTGATATTAACAGTGGATTTTATGTCCCAGATATCGCAACCTCTTACACTTATAATTTTGGTTCTATGACTGATGGTAGTCAGGAGTCAGGATTAATTGTAGGTACAACAGGCGCAGGTGGTACCGCTTATATTACCAATTATTTACAAAATTATTTAACTACGTCTACATTAATAAATCAGGTTTATTTAAAAGGATTTGTTAGTCAATCGTATACATATGGCAATCCTCCAACTGATGGACCAAACTGGGAGGGTGGAAGCATTCAAGTAAGTACAGATAACGTAAACTGGACTACAGTTGTATCAAATGTTTCCGGAACAGGACTTGATGCTAGTGGATGGACAGCAGGAGCTTATTTTACTTTTCCAGCAGTGTATGCAAGATATGTAAGGGCTGTGAAATACTCCGAGGGTGGCCTATCCGAATTTTATGTTTTTCCTGCTGATATGAATAGCACCCCATTTGTAAAAAATCTGCCGCCTTCACCTCAAAATATTTCAACAGGTGCAACTTTTTCTCCTTCAGTAACTGTTACTGCAGCATCAGGACAAACTGTATCAACTTATCAGTGGAGTAAGAGTTCAGATAATATTACATTCACCGACTTGACTAATAGTGGAACAATTTCAGGCGTAACTACACCTAATTTAACCATTACCAGTTTTGCAGCAGGGAATATTGGATATTACAAACTTACCGCTTCACAGGGCAATGGTTGTACCATTAAGCCTGTTATACAAGCAGCATTGGTTGCTCCATATTATTCATCAGCTGCAGGTGCATTGGGATTATTACAAAATGTAAGTTCTTGGAATACAAATTCTACTGGTACAGGTGGTTCGGCTCCAGCAGATTTTGCCGCAGGTAAATTCTTTATTCTTGCAAATGCCGCAAGTACTTATACATTCGGTGCCAATTGGACAGTAGGAGGTACGCTTCGAATGAATGGAAAAATACTGACCATAGGTAATTTCAATGCTACTATTGCTTCAATATTAGAAGCAGGTAGTACTGCCTATGTCAAAACCAATGGTACAGGTAAATTAATTTCTAGTGTAAGTACAACACCCATTATTTTCCCCGTTGGTAATAGCAGTTATAATCCTGTTACAATTACTAATAATACAGGCACTACAGATAATTTTTCAGTGTCTGTATCTGATGCTGTTTTAGTTAGTGGTTCAACAGGGGCAGCAGTACCAAATGTGGTTAATAGAACCTGGACAATTAATAAAATAAACTCCAGTAGTACAGCTGCAGGCTTTGGTGTCAACTTAAGTTTTCAATGGAGTCCTTCAGATATCAGTGGAAGCCTTGCCTTTCCAATTTTAAAAGTCTATGTAGCTGGAACAGGATGGGTTGATCAAACTGCTGATCAAATAATAAAAACCGATTCTACTGTTACTTATATTGGATATAAAGGAACATTAAGTAATACAATGTTTATGTTATCCAATTCAGCACCAACCATAACATCTTTTACACCTACCAGTGCAGGTACAGGTTCAACTGTGACTATAACTGGTACTGGATTGAGTAACCCAAGTGCTGTTAGTTTTGGCGGCACAACAGCTACTTCTTATCAAGTAAATAGTGGTGCTTTGAATTTTGATGGAACAAACGATTATGTAAGTATAGCAGATGTGGCAGCATTAGATCTTATTACAAATTATACCATTGAGTGTTGGATTAAGCCTGAAACATTTGCAAGTAGTACAGGTATTGTAAGCAAGTTTAATTCTGCTGCTTCTAATGGATATGCCCTTCGGTTAAATGCTAATAGTCCATATACCGGTATTAATTTTGACGGTATGAATACGGCTACTGGATTATTGGTGGCCAATAAATGGTATCATATAGCAGCAACAAAAAGTGGTGCTACTAGAAAATTATATATCAATGGTTCAGAAGTAACATTGACTGGTATCGGCGTTACAACGGTGGCTAATGCAGATGTGCTAGCTATCGGAGCTGATCTATTAAACAGCAGGTATTTTGATGGCAATATTGATGAAGTACGTATTTGGAATACAGCTAGAACAGCTATTGAAATTCAAAATAATATGTACAGCGAAATCAGTTCTAGTTCGACTGGATTGATTGCTTATTATAATTTTAATTTGTTAACAGCCTCTAATCTTTCTGATCTAGTAGCCAGTCCTAAAAATGGAACGCTTACTAATTTTGCTTTAACAGGTAGTTCTAGTAATTGGGTGGAAGGTTATCATAGGCCTACACAAATTGCAGCTGTTGTTGCTGCAGGTTCTAGCGGTTCAGTTAGTGTTACTACACCTGGTGGTACAGCTAGTTTAGCAGGCTTCACATTTGTACAGGCACCCACCATTAGTTATTTTACACCTGCAAGAACCAATGCAGGGAATACAGTAACCATTACTGGTACTAATTTCAATAATGCAACCACAGTTAGTTTTGGTGGTACATTGGCATCTAGTTTTACTGTAGTAAGTAATACTCAAATTACGGCAGTTTTACGTACAGGCGCTACCGGTAGTGTAGTGGTAACTACAGCTGGAGGTACTGCAACTAAGGCAGGTTTTGTTTATGGTATGCCTTATACAGGTATTAATATTTTAGCTGCATGGGCTCAAACGAATACTTCTACCCAATCATTCCCATATACTGCAACCTACATTCAACCTGTTACAGTATCTGCGGCTAACCAAAACTTTAGTGGTTTAACCAAAGTAAACGATGTTCTCAATAAATGGCAGCATAGTAATTCCAGTGTAAGCTTGGATTATACCACTGCACCTTATATTACTTATACGGTAACCACAACAACTACTACAAAGTATGATAGGTTTGTATTGCCAGGCTTAAATATGACCAGTGCAACAACACCAACAACCAAATTGCAATTGAGATGGAGTGTTGATGGATATGCAAGCTCTTTGGGTGAATTTACACTTGGTACAGGAGCAAGTAATTTACTGTCCTCTGTAGATTTAATCAGTACAGCTGTGCAGACTGCAGGTACTGTTACATTCCGTGTATATATGTACAATGGTAATACAGATAATATTGCTACTAAAAATGGCAATAGTTATACGTCTATTGATGGTACAGCTGCTTCTATATATGATGGAACATATGCAGCCATGATATTTGGTGCAGCAAGAACCAATCCTACTTTAGGAACCATTTCTGATATTGTTAAGAATTTAGGAGATCCTGCATTCCAAATAACGCCACCAGCTACAAATAGTACAGGAGCATTAAGCTATGCAATTAATAATGCATCAGTGGCAACCGTAGCAGGTTCTAGAATAAGTATTGCAGGTACTGGAACTGCTACTTTAACAGCAAGCTTAGCAGCTACAGATGATTATACTGAAGCAAGTACAACTGCTCAAATTAGTGTACAAACAGCACCAGTAATTGTATTTCAGCATATGCATAAAGTATTAGGAGCTGCACCTTTCACCATCAATGCCATTTCTAATTCTGGAGGTGCAATTACTTATACAAGTGGTACTCCTGCTACTGCTACTATATCTGGTAACACTGTTACATTAGTAGCAGCCGGTACAACCATAATTACTGCCAATCAGGCTGCTAATGGAATTTATAGCGCAGCAACTGCTACAGCAGTATTAACCGTGGGTACAACAGCCAATTCAAACCCAACATTGGTATGGGTGCCGGCTATCAATAAAACAATGGGCAATGCAGCATTTAGTATTACTGCAGGACTTTCTTGTAACAGTGGTGGAGCGGCTTCTTATTATTCTGGCAATACTGCAGTTGCAACATTATCGTCTAGCACTGCCACTTTGGTAGCCCCAGGCATTTCAATTTTAACAGCTGCCTATGCTGCAAATGGGTCATATAATGCTGGTAATATTTCAACTGTGTTAACAGTAGGTGCTGTAGGCAAAACTGACCCAACTATATCTGGGTTCCCAGCTATTAACAAATTTGTGAATGATGCAGCTTTTTCTTTAACTACACCTACAAGTAATAGTACGGGCGAATTTTTCTATATCTCTACTAATCCTGCTGTCGCAATCGTTAATGGAACTACTATAACATTAACAGGTGCAGGTACCTGTAATATAATTGCAATTCAATATGCAAATGGTATTTACAATGCAGGAACAATATCAGCTACACTAACAGTTACCCAAGTGCTATCTTATAATTCACCAAATGTGTACGTGAAATCAACTACTATTTCAAATCTAGCACCAACCATATCTCCGAGTACTGTTACAACCTTTAGTGTAAATCCTGCTTTACCTCGCGGTTTAGCTATTAGTGCTACTACTGGTATTATCAGTGGTACACCTACTATGGTAACTAATGATGCCACCTACACCGTTTCAGCAAGTAATACAGGTGGATTAGCCACTGCTAATTTGAACATACGTGTGAATGATATTGCACCTGCCACTTTAGTATATACTACACCAAATGTATATACTGTTGGTACTGGTATTGCAACACTTATTCCTACCATTACAGGAGGTGAGCCAACAAGCTATTCTATAGCTCCTGCATTGCCAGATGGATTGGTTTTAAATACAATTACTGGTGAAATTAGTGGTACACCAACCAGCGCAGAACCAATAACTACCTATGTTGTTACTGCAAGTAATACAGGTGGAAATAGAAATGCTAATGTAGTAATTACTATCAATGATAATGCACCTTCTTTGTTGACTTATTCAACTCCAAATGTTTTGTCAAAGGGTAATGTAATACAAGCAATTACTCCTTCAGCATCAGGTGGTGCTATTACAAATTATAGTATACTTCCTGCATTACCTTCAGGATTAGCACTGAATGCTGCAACGGGTAATATTACTGGTACTCCTACCGTTGTTTCTCCATTGAGTAGCTATGTAATTACAGCTACCAACACAGGAGGAAGTACGACTGCCAATTTGGAAATTTTAGTAAATGATGCAGCTCCTAGTAATTTGAATTATACTACACCAAATGTTTTCGCAAAAACAATTCCTATTAGCACATTATTGCCAACTTCTACGGGTGGTGTAATTGCTTCTTATAGTATAGAACCTGCTTTGCCTGCTGGCTTAACACTCAATACAGCTACAGGAGAAATCAGTGGTACACCAACTGAAATTACAGCACAGGCAACCTATGTAGTTACTGCAACAAATTTTGTGGGAACAGCAACAGCTAATGTGGTCATTACAGTCAATGATGCTCCTCCAAGTAGTGTAAGTTATACAACACCCAATACTATCTGGCAGGGATGTACGATAACAAATCTTACTGCCAATGTTGCTGGTGGTGCTGCCACTAGCTATAGTGTAAATCCAGCTTTACCTGCAGGATTATCACTTAACACAACAACTGGTGAAATAAGCGGAGCAGCTATTAACCTAATGTCACAAACCAGTTATGTTATTACTGCAAGTAATGTGAGTGGTATTGCAAATGCGACTATTCAATTTACAGTTGTATCACCTACCTGGACAGGTAATATTGATACAGATTGGAATGTTGCGGGAAATTGGAATAGCAATGCAGCTCCATCAGCATTAACTAATATTTTATTCAGTGCAACAGCTTCTAATGATCTTAT
Source organism: Chitinophaga pinensis (assembly GCA_943367825.1). GTDB lineage: Bacteria > Bacteroidota > Bacteroidia > Chitinophagales > Chitinophagaceae > Ferruginibacter > Ferruginibacter pinensis_J. The sequence continues at coordinate 3,238 of CALRKF020000049.1, read as the reverse complement.
TTTGGATCAGAATAGAACAATTGGAATAATCAATTTCAATGGATCAAATAAAAACCTTGTTGTAGGTAATTATCAACTAACAGCAACCACTATTAACGGTGCTAGTGCTAATAGTTATATAAAAACAAATGGTTCAGGTAAATTGAAATTGAATATTGGGCAAAATACTACAGTATTATTCCCAGTAGGAAATAGTGCTTATAACCCTGTTTCAATTACCAATAAAACTGGTATGGCTGATGATTTTGATGTTCTAATTTTAGATGAAGTGTATGCCAATGGAACTAATGGAGCAATATGGAATTCTCCAAGAATTAAACGTACCTGGAATATTGGAAAAACAAATGCTAATGCTGGTAGTGGAGTTGATTTTGTTTTCAATTGGAATACTGGTGAAGAGGTATTACTTGTTAGCCCTAAATTTTACCATTATGAGGGTGGAACTTGGGTACATCAATCTGGATCTAACTCAAGTACTGCTACTAGCTTCACATATACAGGGTTTACAGGTAGTTTCTCTCCATTTGCTATCGGTGATCAATCCATTCTTTTGCCAGTTAACTGGCTAAGCTTTACAGCTAAGAAACAAAATGATGCTGTACAGTTAAATTGGAGTACCGCAAGTGAATTGAATACCAAGGATTATGTTGTTGAACATAGTTCGGATGGTACTCATTGGAATGCAATTGGGCAAGTAGCTGCAGCACAAAACAGTAATCAAATACAGCAATATGCCTTTATACATTCTAATCCAGTATTCGGCAATAATTTCTATCGATTACTTCAGCGTGATATTTCAGGTCATGCTAGTTATAGCCGCGTTGTTAATCTTTATTTTGATGCAGAAAAAACGAATATACAAGTATACCCTAATCCAGTTGCAGATGGAATGATGAATGTTAAATTGGATAAATCAACTGTGGTAGAAATGTATAATAATGCAGGAATATTAGTAATGCGCAAAAAACTCAATGCTGGTACTAGTTTGATAGATGTGCGTTCATTTAATAAAGGCAGTTACATCTTAAAAGCAAATGCCGAAGTAATAAAAGTAATTATTCCATAACCTAAATTTCAAAAGTAAATTGAATTAGTAAAAATGCCATCTTTATGATGGCATTTTTATTTCAAATAAAATCATAATAGCGTTAAGTATTCAATTAATCAAAACGTTCCTTTAATAATTCATCAATTCTTTTAAACTGATACCCTTTTGACTTTAAGTAATTAATCATGGTTGATAAAGAATTATATAATTTGTCTTTACGCCTGGGATCAGTACCGATATGCAGCAATAAAATTGATCCGTTTAATCCTTTATCTGATTCAAGTTGATATAATTTGTTTAAAATTGAATCAGTTGATAAATAAGAACTGCCCATTTCGGGATAGGTATAATCTGCATTGGTTCGGGTTCCATAACTGAAATTGAATAATTGTATGCCTGATTCCTTTACCCAATCCGCAATTTGCTGATTCCACCATTCATATGGAGGAATGAAATATTTCTTTTTAAAGGAGATGCCAAGTGCATTCATAGCCATGTAATTATTGTATAAATCCTTGAGTAAACTATCTTTTGTTACCAGCAAACTATCCCTTTTTTCCCAAGCATTGTATAATAAATGTTGGTCTGAATGAGGGCCCATATAGTGATGTTGTTTATATAGCCTTTTTAAAATATTGCTTAAGGCACTATTTCGGTATAGTCTACCAGTAAGAAAAAAACCTGCTTTTACCTTGGCTTTGTCTAAGGTTTTCTCAATACTGGCCAATCCATCAAAAAACTCATCACCCGTAAAAATAATGGCAATTTCTTTTTTAGTTGGGTTTCCCCTTGTGATGGCACCATAGTCATACTGAAATTTATTTATTGTTGCTTCCTTTTCCTTCGCTGCCATTAAATAAATTAAGGAAGCCGTTCCATCCATGGTAGGTTCATTGGTACTATAATCACCATAATCATCATGGTATACTGCTAAATCACTTTGGAATTCGGCATATTCATCGGGTTCAAATAATTGAATGCCGATTAATTTTTTATAGATAGAAGTATAGACAGGGCCATCCACCAATCCGCCATCTAAGGGCATTTTAGCAATATGCGTAAAGGCAGCATGAGGATCTATTGGGTAATCACCTTTTGCAGGCAAACCATAAATCATACTGGTGCCCCAAGGATTGCAACCTAATAACCAATCCCAATTGGCCTGTTCCAGGGCTGCAAAACTTTGGTCATGACTTAATTGTCGGTACCAATAATTTTGTATGGCAAATGAAACCGTAAGGTTATTGCTGCACCAAATAAATGGAATACCTCTATAAAAGGCATTATTTTTAGCTTTATTCCAAACTTGTTCAATTCCTTTTTTATAATAATTGATAACAATATTTTTTTGAGGTCCATCTAAATTTTTAGCCAATTCGTAATGACCAAGATTAATAAAAGGATACCATTGATAATGGTTGGCAGTATCTTTTCCCAACCATGGACTAATGGGTTCTTGTGCAGCCCAACCAAGTCCTTCTTGATTTTTATTTAAAGAAGCTGCAGCCAATTCCATATCATCCACCCAGTTTTCTTCTGCATAGATATAGGGCGAGCGCACAGAAGCCGTTTGTGTGGTACCCGGGTATGCTTTACCGAAAGTATAAGCCTCCTTGGCCTTTCTATCTAATAATTGTGAAAAATTATTATCAAGTTTTGAATATGTTTTAGCGCCTAATGAAAAACTGCTGGCAAATTTTCCTGCGATAGAGGATACACCTGTAGTATTATTCATGAATTTACCTCTTTGTTGAGGTTTGCCTGAAACGAAGTATACAGGTCGTTCAAATCCACGACCATAATAATTCGTATCTAATCCTGGCAATCGCATTTTTATATGGTCTCTGTCATCCCCAATTTGATTGAAAAGTATATTTTTCTCGGGGTTCATTTTTAGAAGCCAGTTTAATCCCCATCGTGCTTCATCTAAAATATCAGGTATTTTATTTCTTCCAGGTAAACCATTGGCAGTAACTGCATCCTTGAAAATATTTGGAAAATCTCTAAAAGCTGCTAATAAATGCCAAGTGGCATTGGCACTGGTTGTACTGTATTGTAAATAATCACTTGCATCATGCCATCCACCAACAACATCAATATGGGTACTATCGGGCATTGGTCCATAAAGCGTATATCCGTCTTTGTTATGGCAACTGTCATTCATTGATGGATTAAATCCATTTCTTTGCT
>CALRKF020000048.1:0-27144 GCA_943367825.1 Chitinophaga pinensis | reverse complement strand
AATTGCCCATTAATAAGTCGGCAAATTTCATTGTGGAGGCAATCTCATTGCTTAATAAATACTGCTCCATCGCTTTATAATAATTGCCTTGCTGAAAATACATCGCACCCAAATCTGAATAGCTGAGCGCAATGGTAAAACTATCTTGTAATGATTGCCTTAATTGAAGCGATTCCTGCAGATATTGCTCCGCTTCCTTGAATTTCTTTTCTATGGTATATACGCCACCCAAAAAATTCAGACTATAAGCCATTCCAACCGTGTCATTTAGTTTGGTCTTTATATCCAGCGATAACTGATAGCGACGAATAGCTTCCTTGTAATCATGCTTGTATTCAAATACCACTCCAGACTCATTCAGAATGGTGGCCATTTCATTTTCGGCATTTAATTTTTTGTAAATAGCCAGTGCCTCATCGTAATTCTGAAGTGCTCTATCCAAATCCCTAGTCTTTCGATACAGCTTCCCTAATTCGTTTAAAACGGCGGCTCTTGGCATGGCATCATTACTGCCTTTTAATTCGGCTAAGGCTTCATAGTAATGCCTGGCTGCACTGTCGTAATTGCCCTTAAAATAATATGCAGTGCCTGTTATTTTTAAGAAATCTGCAATCGCTAAACGGTCGTTTTGTTGCTGGGCAAGTTGCATGCCTTCACTGGCCGTACTTATACAATCGTCGAAGTTTTTTAATAATAGTTGGTTGGTCAGTGTACGGTAAGCATTTAATTTTTCAGTTGCTTTTGCACCACTATTAATGATAGCTTGGAGGCTGTCTGTTTTAAAAGACTGACTACTAACATTAATGCATAGACTAAAAAATAAAACAATTAATATTAAGGGCTTGTTTTTCAAACAGTGATTTTTAAAATCCCAGTACATCTTTCATGGTAAAAATGCCCTTTTTGCCGGCAATAAATTCAGCCGCTAATACAGCGCCAGTTGCAAAGCCCATCCTGCTATGAGCAGTATGAATGATTTCAATATCATCCACTGTGCTGCTATATTTTATCAAGTGTGTGCCGGGTGCAGGATCTATTCGTTTGCTGATAATGGAAAGTTCAGAAGACTCCTTACTTTCTTCATTTACCCATTTAGTGATGCCTGTTCTTTCTTCCATAATTTGTTCGGCAAGGCTAATGGCTGTTCCACTCGGTGCATCCTTTTTCTGGGTATGATGAATCTCTTCCATGCTAACGGAATAACTATTTTGACCTTTCATCAAGGCCGCTAGTTTTTTATTTAATTCAAAGAAAATATTCACGCCTACACTAAAATTACTGGCATACAATAAGCTGCCATTGCATTGTTCACACTTGTTCTTTACTTCCTCCCATTCGGCTAACCATCCAGTACTACCGCTAATAACGGGAATGCCTGCTTCCAAACAACGTAAAATATTTTCTTTTGCGCTGTGCGGACCAGTGAATTCAATGGCAACATCACAAGTGTTTAAATGCGCTGCATCAAAGAGATGCATCGTGTCAAGGTCTATTTTTAAAGGGCAACTATGACCTCTTTCCAATGCAATGCCTTCAATGGCCTTGCCCATTTTTCCATAACCTATTAAAGCAATTTGCATAAACTAGATTTCAATTAAATTGTATGATGAATGAATGCTGTAATGCTAAAGTAAAATATTATTAGCTGGCAGCCTTATACTATTTCGACTTAGTTTGATTGCCAATGGGTAATACTAAACTGATGCCATCCGTGGCCGCAAGGTTGCTATGCCCAAGTTTTAAATGCAGGCTCAGGTCCGGACTTACATCAAATGTTTTCAAATGTGCATCTACAGTAGCATCCACGACATTTAACCCCCAGAAAAACAAAATAAATAATGCAGCATAATCCACGTTCTGCCTAACTTGATTTCTAAAACTTCGGATAACTTCTGGGCTATTTCGCACAGCATAATAAGTATCGGGAATCAAATAGTCATTCAATGGATTGCCATCAGTAGCATTGATGTAAGCGTTCTTAACAGTTTTGTATTGTTTGATATTGTGGATGAATACCCCCGTTGATATTCCTATAGCACCAAATACAATCGGAAGCTTCCAGTATTTTTTATTGGTAATCTGCCCCCATCCAGGTAAGATAGCAGAACGAATAGTAGCAACTTTAGGGCGATATACTTTTCCCGAATCAGTTTTTTTAACAGGAATATTTTTTTTAGCATTCAGACTATCTTGCGCTTGAATGCAGCTGACAATCAGCAAAAAACAGCCAATGGAAAAAAGTTTTTTGAAAAGGAGCATTAGCTTACTTTAATATTCAATTTGTCGAGTAATGCATTTAATTCTTCTAATGAATAATATTCAAACAATACAGAACCATACCCTTTTTTGTTGTGGGTGAGTTTTACCTTGGTGCCATAATGCGATGCTAAATTATCTTCAATCTTTTTAAAAGCAGGTGGCAGAGCCGGTTTTACCGTATTTTTAACAGCGGCGCCAGCAGTATACATTTTTCTTACCAACTCTTCTGTTTGCCTAACCGATAAACTGCGACTCTTAATTTCTTTATAGATAAAAAGCTGCTTTTCGATGGCATCCACATTAATCAATGCCCGTGCATGCCCCATCGAAAGATCACCATTTCTAACCGCAATTTGAATGTCTGGTGGCAATTTTAAAAGTCTAATATAATTGGTTACCGTACTTCTTTCTTTGCCCATCCGCTCAGCTACCTGTTCCTGTGTATAGTCCAATTCATCCATCAGTCGTTTATAACTTAAGCCTATTTCAATCGCATTAAGGTTTTCTCTTTGCAAATTTTCTAATAAGGATAATTCCAATAACTGTACATCATTGGCTTGGCGAACATATACGGGTACATCTTTTAATCCTGCAATTTTAGCTGCGCGAAATCTTCTTTCACCCGCTATCAATCGATACTTGCCATTGGGCATTCTGGATACCGTCAATGGTTGAATAATATCATGCAATTTTAGAGAAGCTGCTAGCTCACTCAATGCAGCTTCATCAAAATCCTTACGAGGCTGTTTGGGGTTCACTTCAATTTGGTCCAATGAAACCCTCAAGGAGCTAGTATTTTGTTCAATTACTTCCGCTTTCAAACTGCCTGCAGTGCTTTTTAAATCAGCATCAATATGCTGTAAAAGACTGCGTATGCCTTTTCCCAATGCATCTTTTTTATTCGGAGGGGTCATGTATATTTTATTTCAAGTTTTTAATAGCTCCAAGGGGTTACTCTGCATTTACAGTTGCCTGTTTTACTAACTGTAAAGCATACCCTAATTTATTGAATGGTTCTTTCTTCTTCTGTAATTTTTGTCAAATTATTTTTTTGCAATATCTCCCTTGCCAGATTCAGGTAATTAATACTGCCTTTACTATCTGCATCATATAAAATGACGGGCTTGCCAAAACTGGGCGCTTCACTAAGCCTTGTATTCCTATGTATAATACTGCTGAATACCATTTCATCAAAATGACGCCTTACTTCACTCACCACCTGGTTACAGAGCCTAAGTCTGCCATCGTACATGGTCATCAATATTCCTTCAATTTTTAATTCAGGGTTTAGTCGGTTCTGTACTATTTTAATAGTATTCAATAATTTGCCCAAACCTTCTAATGCAAAAAATTCAGTTTGTACCGGCACCACTACACTGTCTGCTGCGGTTAAAGCATTCACGGTAATCAATCCAAGAGAAGGGGAGCAGTCAATAACAATGAAATCGTATTCATCTCTGATAGGGTCTAATATTTTTTTAAGTACGCCTTCTCTGTTAGGGTAATTAATCATTTCAATCTCGGCACCTACCAGGTCAATATGCGAAGGCATCAAATCCAAATGCGGAATCTCTGTCTTTAAAATTAAATCTTTTGCTTTAGCGTCATTCACCATACAGTCGTACAAACTTTGTTGCACATTGTGCAAGTCAAAACCTACGCCGGTAGTGCTATTGGCCTGTGGGTCGGCATCTACCAACAAGGTTTTATATTCAAGCACTGCAAAACTGGCCGCCAGATTAATAGCAGTGGTAGTTTTTCCTACGCCGCCTTTTTGGTTGGCTACCCCAATGATTCTTGCCATATATGATTGCCCGGGGGCTATTTTATTTGAATATTAAATTAAAATTGTTTCTCCAATAGCAGGTAAATAAAGCGACAATCCTTCTTTTCTGAATTGCTCAATCGTAGCTTCCTTGTCTATTTTTATGTACCCAAAAGTATCGTAATGTACACCAATCACTTTGATAGCACCTGCCATTTTTGCTGCCCTGATGGCATCAGCGGCATCCATGGTAAAATTGCCCCCAATGGGTAATATAGCAAAATCAAGGCTGGCAAAAGAAGGAATCAGCTGCATGTCGAGGGTTAAAGCAGTATCCCCACTGTAATAAAAATTCCCTTCGGTAGAACTAATAATAAAACCCATCGGGTTACCGCCGCCGGCTCCATCGGGTAGGGTGGAATAATGAATAGCATTTACACACCGTATTTTCCCGAAATCAAAATCCCATTGGCCACCGGTATTCATTGGGTGATATTTTTCAACGCCCTTGGCTGCAAACCAGGTAGCTACTTCATAGGCTGCTACAATCGTGGCGCCTGTGCCCTTTGCAATGGCTTCGGCATCTGCAACATGATCGCTATGACCATGGCTCAAAAAAATATAATCTGCTTCTATGGAGGCAATGTCTATTTCACTGGCAAGTTCATTACCACTGATAAATGGATCAAACAATAGCTTTTTGCCATTGATGGCTACGCTAAAACATGCATGACCGTAAAATGTAAATCTCATTGCTTGTATCCTTTTAATATTGTTTTGATAGATTTTAAGCTGTTTTTGAATTTGTACATATTGGTTACTCGCAATACCTTTCCCCTTTGCCGATATGGACAGTATTATGTCAGGTTGGCAAAAATAACCAATCGGCATAATATTGGGCAACAAAGGAACAATTAGTTTGTTATACTTATAAACAATCATAAATCGATGATAACAATTGTAGCGGGAACCAATCGGCTGGCAAGTAACACACTCAAATTAGCGCATGTATACCAGCAGGTACTGGAAGAATGGGGGAAGGAAAGCCAGATTTTGTCACTTGAGGGAATTAATGTACTCAACCGGGATGGACATTTTGAGGAAATTGAAAATAAATTCATCATTCCCATCCAACATTTTGTTTTCATTGTTCCAGAATACAATGGTAGCTTCCCCGGTATTTTAAAAGCATTTATCGATACCACTCGTAGCCACGAGATTTGGTTTCATAAAAAAGCCTTGTTGACTGGTGATAGCAGCGGCAGAGCCGGAAACCTACGTGGGATGGATCACTTGGCGGATATCCTCAATTTTTTAAAAATCACGGTGCATCCCAATAAATTACCCATTTCGCAGATTAATAAATTAATGAATCCACAGGGCCAATTGGAAGATGAAACTACTTTTAAAGCCATACGCCAGCAAGTAGATGAATTTTTGAAATGGTTATAAATAAACAATTTTTCATTCGCTAAAACATATTGATCTTTCATACGTCTGCCTTCAAAACCAATTTCAACTCATGCGTTCAGCTTCCGGTGCCTTTATTTTTATTTCCATCATGGTATTGTTGGATACTTATATTTTTCAGGTAATCAGGTCGCTTACCTCCAGTGCTTCTCCTAAAACTAAAACAATTGTATATGCGCTGTACTGGGGACTAACCATTCTCTCCATCATTTGTTTTTTATTATTTGCCTTTACCGAACAGGATTTCATGGGCCGAAAATTCAGAACCTATTTATTCGCTACCATCATCGGATTGTTTTTGGCAAAATTAGTAGCCGTATTTTTTTTCCTGATAGACGATATCAGAAGGGGTGTTCAGTGGTTGTTTGGAAAAATATTTTCTGCAGATAAAAGCTCAATCGACACAGGCGCAGAAGGAATTAGCCGTTCTGCTTTTTTAAGCTGGCTTGGCTTAGCTGCTGGATCTACTTTGTTTGGTAGTTTATTATATGGCTTTGGCAATAAGTATAACTATCATGTAAAAAAATTACAATTGTCCTACGACCATTTACCTAATGCTTTCAAAGGGTTGAAAATTGTTCATATCAGCGATATTCATTCGGGTAGCTTTATGGATAAAAAAGCTGTGCAGCATGGGGTTGATAAAATTATGGCGCAGCAGGCCGATTTGATATTGTTTACCGGCGACCTTGTCAATAATCGCGCTGAGGAAATGGAAGATTATATGGATGTTTTTAGTCAGTTGAAAGCACCACTAGGTGTGTATAGTACATTGGGTAATCACGATTATGGCGATTATGTTCCCTGGCCTTATAAAGGATTGACTAAGGATGATAATCTGGAGCAATTAAAAAAAGTACATGCCGACCTTGGCTGGCATTTATTGATGAACGAACACGTGGTCCTCAAAAAAGAAAAGGATGAAATAGTGTTATTGGGGATAGAAAACTGGAGTGCCAAAGCTCGCTTTCCTAAACATGGTAGAATGGACCTTGCACATCCGGGTACTGAAAAATATGCATTTAAAATTTTATTGAGTCACGATCCCAGCCATTGGGAGGCTCAGGTAAAACCAAGCTATCCAGATATAGATCTCATGCTAAGCGGGCATACTCATGGAATGCAATTTGGAGTGGAAATCCCGGGCTTTAAATGGAGCCCGGTGCAATATATGTACAAGCAATGGGCAGGGCTATATGAGGATGGCCGACAAAAATTATATGTCAACCGCGGTTTCGGATTCATTGGTTATCCTGGCAGAGTTGGCGTATTGCCTGAAATTACAGTATTAGAATTAGTGTAGATATTATTAGTAAAATATTGCAACAATCAACAATAACGGATTTAATTAAAAATCCCCCTGCAAAGGGGGATTTTTTTTATCTGTAAGTTTTACGTTCACGCGAAGGGCCATAAGTTCTTTTTCTTCCTTCATCACTTGGGCGTTTGAATCCGCCATCTGCTTCATTCATTCGAACTACCCGATTATTATAACGTTTACCATCAATCGCTTTTATCATTCTAACGGCTTCCGATTTATCAATTTCTACCCAGCTATTCATTTCTCTCATATCAATTTTGCCCAGCACTTCTTTTTTCAAATTGCTTTCATCCAAAATGAATTGAAGGAAACTGGCTTTGTAAAAACCATCCTTAGTACCTAGGTTGATAAACAAACGAGTGAATCCACTGTCACCACGACTGCTATATTGACCACCTTGTCTTCCTTCTCCGAAATTAGTTTTTACAGTATCCTTTCTATCTCTGCTGCGATCGTTTCTAAAGTCGTTGCGGTTAAGGTCTTCTGCATTTTCATAGTATTTTAAGAAATGACTGAATTCAAGTGCAGCTACTCTTTGCAATACTTCTTCTTTGCTGATGCCTTCAAATTTCTTTACCAAATCAGGCAAATAAGTTTCGTAATCACCATGACTCATGTCTGCTTGCATCAGTTTATCCATGAAATGAAAAAACTGTTTGCGACAAACATCTTTGCCACTTGGTATGTCCAGTTTATGAAACTGCGCATTGGTCATGCGTTCCAGTTGCTTGATTTTATAAGTCTCTTTGCTGTGACAGATAGAAATACAAATGCCACTCTTACCAGCTCTTGCTGTACGGCCACTTCTGTGTGTATATACTTCCATGTCATCCGGTAATTCGAAATTGATAACATGGGTGATGCCATCTACGTCAATACCCCTGGCAGCTACATCGGTAGCAATCAGCAACTGAATGCTTTTTTGACGAAACCTGCCCATTACCTTGTCCCTTTGTTGTTGCGTAAGGTCACCATGTAATGCTTCAATATCATATCCTTCTTTAACCAATCTTTCTGCAATCTCTTGTGCATCGGCCTTGGTTCTGGTGAAGATGATGCCATACATGCCCGGGTTGAAATCAACTAAACGCTTTAGGGTTTCATAACGGTGAGGCGCAGCTGCAACATAAAATTGGTGATCGATATTTACATTGGCAGTATTTTTTTTACCAACCGTTACTTCCTTTGGGTTCTCCATGTAGTTCTTAGCAATGGCCCTAACTTCTGGCGGCATGGTAGCACTAAACAACCAGGTGCTTTCTCTGTTAATTGTATTTTTTAATACAAAATCAATATCATCTCTAAATCCCATGTTCAGCATTTCATCTGCTTCATCCAGTACCACATATTTTACTTTCTGCAGGTCAATGGCTTTTCTTTCAATCAAATCAATCAAACGACCAGGTGTTGCTACCACAATTTGCACGCCTTTCTTCAAATTGCGTATTTGCATCATAATAGAAGCACCTCCATACACTGCTTCAGAATAAATGCCCTTGCAATGTTTTTTATAAGTTTCGAGGTCATTCGTAATTTGAAGACATAATTCTCTGGTTGGGCAAACAATCAATGCCTGCGGATGTCTTTGCGATTCATCAATCAATTGTAATAGGGGTAAACCAAAGGCGGCTGTTTTGCCTGTACCCGTTTGTGCCAGTCCTACAAAATCTGTGGTGCCACTTAATAATACTGGAATTGCTTTTTCCTGAATAGCGGATGGTGTTTCAAATCCTAAATCAGTTACAGCTTGCACTAATTGTTCATTTAAGCCAAGGGCTTGAAATGCATTCATAATAATTTGTTTTGCGATAGCCACATGAAAAACCGGTAGTCAGGGTTTTCGGAATCATGCTTTTGGCCGTTGGTATGTGTCAATGGGTGTCTTGCAACCCGGTAGTAAACCGCTTTCAACAGCAACTGAGCATGGTCATGTAATTCTCAGTTTTTAAATAATTGGCCGCAAAGGTAGGGCTTTTTGGCCAGATAGCAGTTTAAATAAAGAACTTTATCTTTGGAGGGTAATAATCAAGCTATTAAACCATTCTTGATTTTGAAAGTCTAATAAAACCATTTAGCATGCTAAAACCAATTGCCATACTAGCTTTTTTTTGTTGTTTTTTGTATCCTTTACAAGCACAAATTTCCTTGGACTCCCTGTCCGAAAAAGATAAAGCTGCACTAGACTCAATGTTGAGTAATGATGCATTTTTAAGTTTATTGAAAGGCAAGGATAAAAATTATGTTGATATCAGTATTGCTGTGGGCAATGGTACTTTTAGTGCCAATAACCAGGCAGTGAATGCTACTGGTATTACCAATCAATTGGTACTTACACCCGGCATAAGTTATCATTTCAAAGAAGGCATTAGTTTGGGCATTGCTGCTTTTTTAACCAAAGAAGCGCCTTCCAACTCCATGCAATTGTATCAAACAGGCTTAACTGCAGCCTATGATTACCTCGGTGAAAAAATAAGCGCTGGGGTTTCCTATACCCGGTTTATCAGTGATCAAAAAAAATACAATAGTAAATCGCTCTATCAAAATGATTTGTACGGGTATTTTAAAAAATCATCTGGAGCTATACAACCTGGTATTTCAGTGGGGTATGCCAACGGAAATTATAAAGATGCCAGTTTTACGAGTTTTATACTAAAGCGTCCTTTACGGGGCGATACACTTATCAGTGGCAATGACTCAACCGACAATAAATCCAGTTATTTTTCTGTTTCAGCCAATATTGAACATGATTTCAGTATTTACAAGGTTTTTACAGAAAAGGACGAATTGGATATTGTGCCCTCTTTGATTGTGAATTACGGAAGTGATAAAAATACACAAACCCATACCAATCGAATTTATGATCGAATAAGAGGTTTGAGTAAGGTTAAAAAAGTGGACGCCAATAATAAATTTCAATTGCAATCAGTAGCACTATCTTTGGACCTGACTTATAGTGTCGGAAAATTCTTTTTGCAACCTAATGTTTACATGGATTATTATTTGCCTTCTACTACTGGAAAAAGATTCAGTACTATTTATTCAGTAACCGCAGGTTGTAGTTTCTAATGCTCTTAACAAAAGTTTAGAGGTATTTAATTGCCTATGGCATAAAACTTGAAACACCATTCTGTAACCAAATATATGTATATCATGAAAAAACAAATTTTTGCCCTTGCCCTTGTTAGTTTTATTAGTACTAGCTTATTAGCACAAAAAATTCAAATTGGATTTAAAGGCGGTGCCACTATGAATAAATTGACTGGTAAAACCTTCAAAGAAGAATTTTCTTTTGGTTATCACCTAGGAGGTTTCGTTTCTGTAGGACTTGGAAAGAAATTCGCCATACAACCCGAGGTAATGATCAATCAAATAAATGTGGATACCAGTAGTAGTTTTAGCGCCTTGTATCAATTCAATAAATTAAGTGGCGTTCAATTGAAATACCTGACCATTCCTGTTTTATTAAATTACAATGCTGGCAAAATATTGACTTTACAAGCTGGTCCTCAGTTTGGGTTGTTATTGAATAAAAGCAAAACCTTTTTTCAAAACGGGAAGGATGCATTTAAAACTGGTGACCTGTCGATGGTTGGAGGTGTACAGTTGAACTTGAGTAGTTTCAAAGTATATGGCCGTTACCTGATTGGGTTAAGCAATATCAATGATATTGACAATAAAGACAAATGGACTAATCAAAGCCTACAGGTGGGCGTAGGATTCAAATTATAATTGATTGTATTTGTTTTAGGGGCGAATGATGTGCAATTGGCCGTCATCGCCCCATTTTATTATAGAAGAAGCTTTTGCAATGATATCTTCTTCCTGCCGATATTGAACAATATAATCCACCCCATTTTTAATAGCAATATCAATATCGTTAAACGACATTGGGGCAGGATAGCCTGAAATATTAGCTGAAGTGGATACAACGGGCTTGCCTAAACGAAGAATGAGTTCCTTGCAAAAATCATCTTTTACAATTCGGATGGCAGCAGTGCCATCACTGGCCAATACCCCTGGAGCCAATCCTACTGCCCCTTGGTAAATGACCGTAATAGGGGTATGAATTCCTTTGATATAGTCAAAAACTTGTAAATGTGGTTGTGTGATATATTGAGGAATAGTGGCTTCATCGCCCACTAATACTACCATGCTTTTTTCATCTGATCTTTGCTTCAGTGCAAATATTTTAGCTACAGCATTTGCATTGGTAGCATCACAGCCAATACCCCACAAAGTATCAGTAGGGTAAAGAATGATGCCGCCGGATTGTAAAACGGCAATACATTCCTTGATATCGTTTTCAAAAGCAGTCATAGTTTTTTATAAACATCCATTACGGACCTGGCACATAGTTCAGGACTGAATTTGGCAGCATACAAAATGCCTTTTTGAATCATTTCATTTCTGCGCGAATCATGGGTGATTAGTTCCTGCATGGCATTGATCATCTCTTCTTCACTAAATGGATTGACATAATAGGCAGCATCGCCTCCCGTTTCGGGCATACAACTAATATTGGAAGTAATCACGGGAGTTCCACTACACATTGCTTCCAAAACAGGAATGCCAAAGCCTTCAAAAATACTGGGATAAATTAGTGCTACAGCCATTTGGTAGATGGCAGGAAAATCTGCTGCGTTCTTAAACCTAGGTGATTCAATGGCTGATGGATGCTCGGACAGAAATATGATTCGATTGCTTAAATTATTTTCAGCAATGTATTTTTTGATTGAATTAATATACTGCCCTCTTCCATTGCCAATTACTACTAGCGGAATATTATTCTTTAATTGATTAACGGCTTTGCAAATGAGCAAAAGGTTTTTTCGCTCTATGATAGAACCTACGTATAAATAAAAAGTTTCCGGTAATTCGTATTGCTTTCTTATTTTTTCTTTTTCGACGTCGGATACAGATTGGGTGAAATGTGGGTTACAGCTTTGATAGCAAACGGTTATTCTTTCCTCAGGAATATTGTAATATTCCATCACATCTTCCTTTGTCTGTTGACTAATAGCAATGATATGATTGGCATTTTTGCAAGCATACCTGAATTTTTTTCTATAGATGCTTACATCAATAGGATTGTACTGTTTAGGGTAGCGTTCAAAAATTAAATCGTGTATGGTTACCACAGATCGGATGCCTGTTTTTTGAATGCCAAAAGGTATCTCATGACTAAGTCCATGGTATAGGTCAATTTTTCTCTCCAATAAATCTTTTTTTATCCAGTTGCTACGCCAAACAGATTTAAAAAGATTTGAAAGTAAACCTTGTGGTGATACGTTTTCCAGATTACTACATTCACTAATGGAAAATTTGGAACTGATATGCGGTGCGAATAAAAAATAATGATGCTCAGGGTAATACTTGGCTAAGGAGCTAATCAGGGTGCGACTATAATGCCCCAGGCCGGTGGAGTTTTGAAAAGCACGTTTTGCATCAAATCCAATATTCATTTAACAAAGATAGGAAGGCAGCAGTCATTTTGCGGTTGGGGTCAATATGTATGTAAATAATATACACTACTGGAATGATAAATTTGTGGTATAGAAACCAAGTTCTATTTTCGCAAAAATTTTATTGATATGAAGGAACTGATATTGGAAGCATGGGCCAATCGTGCATTATTAAGCGAAGCCAAATATACCGATGCTGTAAAAGCAGTAATTGAAGAGGTTGATAAAGGCAGACTGCGGACAGCGGCACCCACCGAAAATGGCTGGCAGGTAAATGAGTGGGTAAAGCAAGCCATTCTTTTATATTTTGGTATCCAGCAAATGGAAACCTATCAATTGCCTCCTTTTGAATTTTATGATAAGATGAAATTGAAATCCAATTATAAAGAATTGGGTGTAAGGGCCGTGCCACATGCGGTAGCAAGGTATGGTGCATATTTGGGGAAGAATGTGGTATTAATGCCGAGTTATGTAAATATTGGTGCCTATGTAGATGAGGGCACCATGGTTGATACTTGGGCTACAGTGGGTAGTTGTGCACAAATTGGCAAAGGTGTGCATTTAAGTGGTGGTGTAGGCATTGGTGGAGTATTGGAGCCATTGCAAGCAAGCCCGGTTATTATAGAAGATGGTTGTTTTATTGGTAGTCGTTGTATTGTAGTAGAAGGAGTGATAGTGGAAAAAGAAGCTGTATTAGGTGCAAATGTTGTGTTGACACAATCGACTAAGATAATAGATGTAAGTGGCAGTAGCCCTATCGAAATGAAGGGAAGGGTGCCTGCACGTAGTGTAGTTATACCCGGTACTTATAATAAGCAATTTCCTGCCGGTGAATATGGGGTGGGTTGTGCATTGATTATTGGGCAAAGAAAACCCAGTACCGATTTAAAGACAAGTTTAAACGATGCATTGCGCGATTTTAATGTTTCGGTTTAGGAACTTATATTTGCAATCCTTTTTAATTAAACACCTGCCCAGGTGGCGAAATTGGTAGACGCACTGTGTTCAGGTCGCAGCGTTCGCAAGGATGTGCTGGTTCGAATCCAGTCCTGGGCACGAATTAATTTTAAGAGCCTTGATAATCAATGATTTAAAGGCTCTTTTTATTTTCGGGGGATGCTGAAGGGGATGTTTTAAAAACAATATTGAATATGTTTTTTAATGTTTTTGCATATTTCAAAATAAAATTTTCAGTTTCTTATCAAATAATCAATATTTCATAATTAGTCTGCTTTACTTTTTTTTAAAGTGTAGTAAATCAATCAAACTTTCTTCTCCAAATAGAATTGAAACAATATTAACTCCCTTATTTTTTAATGCATATATATATAAATCATCTGATTCTGCTTTAACCCCTCCATGCCTTTCAATCGATTCGTCAATCTTTTCAGAAATACTTAATGCGATTTTAATATTTGGATTATTGGTGATTTGAAAAATTGCAATATTAAGGGATAGCTCTTTTGCATTTACATCAAATTCAATCTCTCTTTTTATTGAAGTATAATCGATATAATTTAAATAATATAAAGTTGCATCTCTTCTCATAAAAATGGATATAAAATATTTTATTTATTCGATTATAAGCAATTTATTATAGTTATCAATTCGATAATTATCTAGTTTCTTTAAAGCACTTTGCCCAAGTAATAGAGGTGCAGTTAATGAATTGTTTATAGAAGCCCTCACATTTTTTATTTCTTTATTTCCTATAATTATTGACTTAATAATAAAAACATTACTTTTTGCTTTATTACCATCTGCGAATTCATACGTTTGTGTTCCAATAAAGTCATTTTCATTAATTGTTCCAGCCCTATAAAGAACCATAAACAAATCAGGACTAATAGATACATCAGCTGCGCCTATATCAAGTATAAAATCTAATCTTAACATATTGTTGATTTTTATTGGCACTAAATAGATTCCATTTTGTGATTTCAATTTTATTTGTTCTTTCTGTTCTTGGATATTATGGTATTCGCTTATTTCCATTTCTTCCTCTTTATTTTTTAAATTTTGGAATTTCTCACTCGTTAATTCTAAGGTAGCTTCGACTACACCACCATCATACTTTGTAGTTTTCTCGTTTTCGATTTTTTTTACATGTCTTTCATATACCTGAACATACAATCTGAGAAATTTACCTGTATTAATTGAATTGTAAATTGAATAAAAGTTTTGTCCAAGAAACTTTGATTTAATTGGTTTGTAATTTTTGTTGTCTTCTTCAGTATTAAGAATGCAGTTTTTACTTATATATGGAAAAATATTTATTTTATTTAAGTCGCTATATTGGCTTAGGATTTTTTTTGAATTATCATTCTTTAAGTCATTTATTAAAGTGTTATAGAGTCGCCTAAATTTTATTGTGTCATTTGCGGTATATGAAAAATCGACCTTAATTGATACTAATGTATCCTTTGCATATTGAAAAGTGTAATTAGCATCCCCATAATAATCAAAAGGCACATTTTCGTATTCTATTCTATACGCTCCAAAAAAATCAGCCTTTGTTATTTGGGCTTTTTTTGTAAACATTGCTTTAATATTATCCTTTGACTCTTTGAATGTTTCTCCAAGTGTTATATTTATCATTTGTTCTAAAGATAACTGGGAGTGTCCTTGGTAAATAGTATTCACAAAGACGAAAATTAACAATATTGATTTATTTAATAAAGAATTCATAGTTGAGATTTAAATCAAAACATAAGGGTTATAAAATATTTTAAAATAACTGATAAAAAAGCAATGGTTTCTCACATGAAATTAGCTGATAAAGTCCAAACCCTTGATTCTTCTAACATTTCAAGCATCACTGTGCCTAATGTTTATCTTTTTATTTTACATTATCGTCATTTTCTATTTCATTTAAAATTGTAATAAGATTTATTAAACACTTAAATTCCTTATCACCTTCAAAAATTTTAATTCTATAATTGTTGCCATCATTTCCTTTAACATCTTACCACTTTATTTCTTTTATCATTATTAAATTGGCAACTATATATAACTTGGGACAAGTTCATCCCATGTATTCTCCGGTTCTTTAGACTTCGGTACGTTAGTGAGAATAAAATTTAGCCCTTCTTCTGTCAATGTCCCTTGTTCTTTGTGTAACTTCCAGTCATCTGGTTTTAGAAGCCCAATATTAACTACATGGGTATCCTTAAAATTAAAATCATCAGAAAAATGTTCTTTTCTCATCTCTATATTTCCGTAACCTTTTGCATGGGTAAGCATCACTCCTTTGTAAAAACCCGCACGATAATTTGATTCCCCTAAATAAACAATTAAGTGTTTTGCTTCTTTATAAATGCTTTTATCTGCAAAAAATATTTGTCCTATTTCCATCGTTTCGCTATTTTAAAAAAGGATTGAAATTCGCAAGTCTTTAAAGATAAATCTATTTAGTTACTTGCCAATCAAAGTATCATATTTCAATCTTTTTGCAACAATTCTGGGCATCAGTTTATGCTTAAAATCCTTTATAGTATTGACTTTCAAGATTTTTATTCTAAATGTGACATTGTAAAGGACAGATTGTTTGTTATTCTGAGTTATAATATTTAAAAATTATTTATATAACTTACATGAAACTTGTCTTTTTATGGCTAATGTCTCACAATTCAACAAGAGTTATGAAGCTTTTATAGACTCATGTAATAGGTATTTAATTAGAAAAGAATATCCTAATGATTCTTTAATTACTACTTTTTATGATTATTATTTAAACTTGGGTTCATTCATTAAAAATGTTTTCTCCTTAACAAAAGGAGACGTTTTAAATAGTTTTATTGAAATATATAGAGACTTGGAAGCGATATTAACAAGTAATAGGGATAATCAAGAAAATATCATAGACGAGTTTACTAAAAATTATGAGTTTTCATTATTATTATTAGAGGACCTTTTTTTAGATAAATCAATAAGGGAAACTTATAATATTAATTTTTCAGACTTTGCTATTCTTAGAGAGCGTTTGGCTATGCTAATTAATGCTAGAAGAAGAGCTGGACTTGATAAGCTTTTTGAAAAAGATGAAATATTTTCTGAATTATCAAAATCTCAGAAACAAAATGCTGAAAACTTGAAGAGAGAGTTAAAGCAAGAAATGGAAAAATGGACTAAATCATTTTACATTAATCAGTCTAAGGAGTTTTCTGAAATTTCACAAAAAGGGAAGGAAGAAGCTAAATATATTGAAGATTTGAGGAAAAAGATGGAATTTGAAATAGAAGAAATTAAAGCAAGATATAAAGATGATTTATCAAACTTTGAATTAATAAAACAGGAGCTAATTTTTACTAAGGCAGCTGATTGGAATAAGCGGTCTTCATATATATGGAGTGGTATTCTAATTACTTTAATAATTATTCTTGTTATAGCATCTTGTATATTTATTAACATGTGTTGGAAAGATACCTGTAAGGTTTTTGTAAATTATGCGAATCAACCCCTAGAATTTTTGAGAACACTTTTTTACACTGACTTGGCCAAAAACATTCTTATTAGACTTTTTCTTTTATCGATGTTAGTTTTCATGATAAAGTACGCAATGAAACACATTAATGCGTTGATGCATAACTATACAGTCAATACTCATAAAGCAAATAGTTTAGCTGCTGCCATGAGAATCTTTGCTTCTATCAAAAATGAAAGTACGAGGGATTTGGTTATGGCATCAGCCACAAAAGAAATATTTAATCAACAAAGAACAGGATATTTAACAAAGGAAGACGGGAAATTGGATTTTAATATTTTAGAGAAATTTGCTTCAATTTTTAAAAATAGTAAAATTTAAAAATGTAGGCTGTGATTACTGAAAATAACATATCAATTTTCCAGTATTTAGTAGTTATTTAATCAAAATTGATGTTGGTTTTAATGTTTTATTTCTCCTCTACCCAGAAATATTGAAAATTCCTAAACCAATTTGATGAGTTAACTAAAAAAAGATTTTAGCATTCTTATTGCTTTAACATTTTCAATTTGATTTTTTTTTGGAGGTCACTTAATAATCCAGGTTTTGAATATTTTTTTAGTATTTATTGGGTGATATAGATTAATTGATGAATTTATATATTAATAAATTAGCTTATGAATAGATTAATTATTATTGGGAATGGTTTTGATTTGGCTCATGAGTTAAGGACAAGTTATCATGATTTTATTAAGGATTATTTATACAAAGCTATAAATAAACTATATTCTCAATTTGAATACTCTGATAGTTTAATCGAGATGGAAAGCAAATCGTATATCAATACTGGGAATCCTGATTTTAAATTTGCAACTGCTGAATCCTGTTTTGAGGATTTTGAAAAAATCAAAAAAAATTCACAATACAAAGTTAAAATTAAGTCACAATTACTTAGTAATACACTTGAAAATATACAATCAATTAATTGGGTTGATATTGAACTTGAATATTTTAATTTATTATGTAAAGATTTTTCCCCTGTTGATTTGGATATAGCAAAGGTGAAAAAACTGAATAGGGAATTAGAGTATTTGAAATTTAAAATTGAAGAATATTTACTTGAAGTTGTAAACTCTTGTGATTTTTCTATTATTAAAGAATATTTATTCTTATTCAATCAATTTATAGAGCCAAGAGAAATTATTACCTCTGAAATAAAAACTCATCAACCAAAAAATATTTTGTTTTTAAATTTTAATTATACTAATTTATTAGAAAAATATTTGAGTGGTTTTGATAGGAATATACAAGCCCAAATTATAAATATACATGGAAGCTTGAAGGATAAAAGCAACTCAATAATATTCGGATTTGGGGACGAATATAATAGTATTTATCAACAATTTGAAAATGTCAATAATAATGAACTTTTAAAAAACATTAAATCTTTTGGATATTTTAAAACTCCAAATTATCATGATTTAATCAGGTTCATAAATATGGATGAATTTCAAGTATATGTAATGGGGCATTCATTAGGCCTTTCTGATAGGACAATGTTAAAAGAGGTTTTTGAGTCAGCCACCTGCAAATCCATAAAGCTGTTTTATTATCAAATTAATGAATTGGAAAATGATTTTGTCGAAAAAACATATGAGATTTCAAGGCATTTTTCAGATAAGGGAAATATGCGAAAAAAAATTGTTCCTTATACTTATTCTACAAAAATGCCACAAATAAGTGATTCTTCAGAAAATTTATAGTTACTCTCTCACAAAAATCTCAAAACAATCTTTCTTCTATTGACTTCTATTTGGTTTATAGATTGTAGAACATTTTATTAAATCGATTAATATAGATAGTTTAATATTAAAAAGACTTTTTTGAAGTTGATGTAAAAGTTTATTCCAAGGTTTGGATTTGAAAATTATTTACACTTACAATATCTGATTATTTTAAATTCATTAATGAAAAGAGGAGCCAATACTCATCTATAATTTTCATCGTAAATATCTTTTCGGTCTTTGTCATAAATAATTCCTTGCTCTTTAAGCGTGCGTAGGAAAGGGTCATTGTTCATTGCATTTCTTTCAAAAATATTTGTTGCGTCATTATATCTTTTGACTATGTCATCAAGGTCGTCTTCTGTAATAATTGTATGTTTAAAAGTGAAGTGGTCTTTAGGAAACATTTTAAATCTAGAAGGGATATAGTGAAAAGGTAATGTTAGCCCTAATATGATAAAAATAAAAATACCCCAGCCGAGATACATATTATTTGATTTATGTGTTGCTTTAAATTCGTTTATCATACATTTTGATTTTTTGAAGTTATTATATGTATTAGCTTTTCACGTAGAAAAATATTTAAAAAACATTGATTTAGAATGAAACATAAAACTTAAATTTAGTAACAAAAAAAATAGTAAATTATTTCTAATTTTTCAATATTTATTATCACTAAATTAATTACTTATAAGTGTTCTTACGTAAGAAACTTTGCAATTTTGTAATTATTTTATATTGTATTTTATAAAAATTGAAAACATACACATATTTATAGTTAAATTTACTAAATATAAAATAGCAGTATGCCTATAAAAATAGTATTTACTATATTGGTTTTCTTCAAAATATCTTTTTCTTATGCTCAAATTAAGGATGTCAATGTAGAAATTGAAAAATTAAAAACTGAAAATATCTTATTAAATGCTAAGATTCAAGCATTAGAGTCAAAATTGGAAGTATTAAAATTGCAATTTGAAAATTTTAAATTAAATAATCCAAGTTTGAAGGCAACAAATGAGAAAAACACTAATGTAATATCACCTGTTACTTCATCTTCAGGTATGATAAATCAAACACCTGTTTCTTCTCCTGCATATAGTGGACAGTGTTCTGCTTTGACAAAAAAAGGTACACGATGTTCACGTGCTGCACGTTCAAAAGGGTTATGTTGGCAACATGGAGGTTAATTATGTTAAAATTATTTCTGCCTTTACTTTTTTTGACTTCACTTACCTATTCCCAAGTTGTTGGGACAGTTGTTTCGATTACTGATGGAGATACATTCGTATTTTATTCTAAAGAATCTAACGCTCAAATTAAAGTAAGACTTCATGGAATTGATGCCCCTGAAAAAAAGCAAAGCTTTGGAAATGTTTCAAAAAATTACTTGGCTGAATTGATTTTTCAAAAGCAAGTTACTGTGACAATAAGAAATTTAGATAAATATGGACGGTCAATTGGAATCGTTTTTGTTGATGGATTAAATGTTAATGAGAAAATGCTTGAAATGGGAATGGCATGGCATTTTCTTAAATATGATAATAACCCACTTTGGGATAATATTCAAAATCAGGCAATTGCTTCAAAAATTGGTCTTTGGAAAGAAGATAATCCTACACCTCCCTGGGTTTGGAGAAAGATTAAACAATCATATTGAATTTATTAATTATTTTGATATAAAATTATAGATATGAAATTAATACAACTACAAATTGAACCTACTATTCTTTACCCTTTCATTTATATTGTTGTTCCTATTGTTGGGTTGGTTATTTTCTACTATTTAATAAAGGCTGCTGTTAAAAATGGCATTATTGAAGCAAAGGAAAGCCTAAATAATTTGACGGTTAATTCTGCTTCCCATTTTCCTAATACTGCCCAAATTGAATTACAAAAGAGATTTGATGATGGGGAAATAACTTTAGAGGAATATCAAGCTAAGTGGAATGAATTAAACTGAAAATAATTTAAATTTCTTTGCTTTTTATTTCCACTAGTTTAATAATTTCAAAGGGTGCTTTTTTTAAAACTGCTGCCAATTGAAATAAGGTAGCTATCGTTGGCATCTTTAAACCTCTCTCAAGCATCGATATATAGGAGCGGTCTAATTCACTTTCGTATGCTAAAGTTTCTTGGGACAAATTTGCTTCCATCCTTAAATTTTTAAGGACTTCTCCAAATGCTTTTGCCAAGTCTTTTTTCATTCATTCGAAAGTGATTATTTAATATCATTTGAGCTGTAGACTATACTATTATTAAAGTAACCCTGACTTTAAAGGCAGTAATTAAAATTAATCGTTGAGATTTATTAGCTATGTTTTTCTATCCAAGAAAAATTCTCTTTGTAAATACCCTGTTTATGCTCCTGAATATATTTCAAAAAAGCAGTAGCCACCAACGATGGTCTTTTTTGCTTGAGCCATACCAATCTCCAGTGTTCAACTAATGGAAGCCCTGTTACCGGTATGATTTTTATATCCTTTTGTTTTAACTCATTTTTAATACTCAATAAGGATTGAATGGAATAGCCTAATCCTGCCATTACTGCCTGTTTTACCGCTTCGCTGGAAGTTAGTTCAAATCTAACGGTAGGGGTTACATGTACTTTCTCAAAATATTGTTGCATACTCACTCTTGTGCCAGATCCTTCTTCGCGGAAGATTAACGGTAGTTTATCGAAAATATGCTTATTGGCTTTTTTTCCGAAATCCCATTCCGCATCTTTTGCGGCTGATAAAAATAATTTATTGGGGAGTAGTATTTCCTGTTGCAAATCCAGCTTTTCGGGCATTACAGAAATGAGTGAAAAATCAACCTCGTTTTTTTCAAGGCTTTCAATTACTTTGGTTTTATTGGTAACATCAATGATTAAATCAATATTGGGATGCTCCTTTAAAAATCCTTTTAAATAATAAGGGATAACATATTTACCAGTGGAAGCTACCGTTAATTTTAATTTACCAGATAGCATTCCCTTAAAGGATTGTGTCTTGTAATTAATACTGGCAACCTCCTGCAAAATATTGTCTGCAATTTTATACAATTCTTTCCCAAAATCAGTCACATACAGTCTGCGCCCAATCACTTCGGTTAAAGGAATATCGAATTGGTCCTGTAAGTTTTTCAGTTGAATAGAAACGGCAGGTTGGGTCATATTCAATTCAGCCGCAGCCTTTGTAACACTTTCTTTTTCTACTACAGACATGAAAACCTTCAGTTGATGAAAAGTGTAATTCATAAAAAATGTTTATGTATTATATAATAAAGATAAATGAAAATATATGAATTAATCAAATCAACTTTGCCATACAAAATCAAAACCAATGACAAAGATTACTATTGCAAAAGGAGATGGCATCGGTCCTGAAATAATGGACGCTACTTTAAAAATATTAAAAGCAGCTGGCGCTCAATTGGATTTTGAGGAAATTGAAATAGGCGAAAAAGTTTACCTAAAAGGTAATTCAGCTGGCATTGAACAATCGGCCTGGGATTCGCTCAGGAAAACTAAAGTTTTTTTAAAAGCCCCCATCACTACGCCCCAGGGCGGTGGATTTAAAAGCCTCAACGTCACCACCCGAAAAGTATTGGGCCTATATGCAAATGTACGTCCCTGTGTATCCTATCACCCTTACGTACAAACGAAACACCCGGTGATGGACTTGGTAATTATTAGAGAGAATGAAGAGGATTTATATGCCGGAATTGAACATCGGCAAACTGATGAAGTGTATCAGTGTTTAAAATTGATCTCCCGACCTGGAACAGAAAAAATTATTCGCTATGCATTTGAATACGCTAAAGCCTACAACCGTAAAAAAGTAACCTGTTTCACCAAGGACAATATTATGAAGATGACAGATGGCCTCTTTCATAAAATCTTTAATGAAGTAGGTGAAGAATATCCTGCAATTGAAAAGGAACATTGGATTGTAGATATCGGCGCCGCCAAATTGGCCGATACACCCGAATTATTTGATGTAATTGTGATGCCTAATTTATATGGAGATATACTGAGTGATGTGGCTGCCCAAATCACAGGCTCTGTTGGTTTGGCGGGAAGTGCCAATATCGGCGATGGATTTGCAATGTTTGAAGCGATTCATGGTTCAGCACCAAGAATTGCTGGGATGAATAAGGCCAATCCATCCGGACTATTATTGGGAGCTATTCAAATGTTAATGTATATCGGACAAGCAGAGGTGGCCGCAAAAATTCAAAACGCATGGCTTAAAACCTTAGAAGATGGAGCACATACCAGCGATATTTACAAGGAAGGCACTTCAAAATATTTACTAGGGACCCGGGAATTTGCAGATGCTGTAATCGAAAGATTGGGGCAGCAACCTGCTAGCTTACAAGCAGTAGATTATTCAAAATCTATCGCCAATTTTAATATTAAAATTACCCCTCAGCCAATTGCTAAAAAAGAACTGATTGGTGTAGATGTATTCCTGCACTTACAAGGAAGTAGTGCCGATAAAATAGCCGACAAAATTTTATCCAATCAATACCCTGGAATGGAATTGAATATGATTACCAATCGTGGCACAAAAGTATGGCCCAATGGATTTCCAGAAACATTCTGTACCGACCATTGGCGTTGTCGATTTAAAAGCAAGGGCATATTAAAGTACGCCGATGTTATTGAAACAATTGCAAAGGTCAATGAATTAGAAATGGATATTATTAAAACGGAAAATCTTTATTTATTCGATGGTGAGCTTGGCTATACTGCTGCACAGGGTCAATAATATTTTATAAAAAAAAGAACAATGGAAATGCAATTAATCAATGGCCTATTCACAATCGGAGAAGCGGAGGATTTACTTACAGCGTTATATAATTCAAAAATACAGTTTCACGAAAATAAAATAGGATGGGTGCATCATTCGGAAGAAGATATTAAAAATGCGGAAAAAAGAATCATTCAATTGGAAGATACCCTGCGCAGTGCTATTCAGCAGATGAAAGAATCGGGTAGGATACAGGCTAGTTTAACCGCAAATGTAGTAGTAGAAATGAAGTAGAAGGGCTGATAGCATTATTAGGCGATGGTTATTTGTACTGCTTTTCTTTCAGTCACTTTAAGCCATATTGAATTTTCTTCTACTTTTCAATTCAATGTAGCCTAATAAAAAAAGGTGGCCATTTTCAGTCCACCTTTTTTTATTTTCAGGTAATAACTATTACGAATACACGAACAGTCATCATCATTTATTTCAAATCAAAACGATCTAATTGCATCACCTTATTCCAGGCAGCAACAAAATCATGCACGAATTTTTCTTTTGAATCATCCGTAGCGTATACTTCTGCAATGGCGCGCAATTCTGAATTGGAACCGAAAATTAAATCAGCGCGGGTGGCTGTCCATTTAATTTCACCCGTCTTTCTATCATGTCCTTCAAATTCATAATTGGCAGCAGAGGTTGCTTTCCAACTGGTGTTGATGTCCAGTAGGTTTACAAAGAAATCATTACTAAGCGTTTCGGGTTGCTTGGTAAATACACCATGCTTCGATTGATTGAAATTGGTATTCAAAACACGCATTCCCCCAATCAGCACTGTCATTTCTGGTGCAGTTAAGGTAAGTAGTTGTGCCTTGTCAATCAATAAATCTTCTGTAGTGGCAGTATGGCGTGGTTTAATATAATTCCTAAATCCATCAGCAGCAGGTTCAAGCACAGCAAATGATACTACATCTGTGTCGGCAGCGGAGGCATCATTGCGTCCAGCCGTAAACGGTACTTTTATGGTATGCCCAGCTAAAGTAGCAGCTTTCTCAACCGCTGCAGCGCCAGCCAATACAATCAGGTCGGCAAGGGATATTTTTTTGCCGTCTTTTTGTGCTTCATTAAATGCCGATTGAATTCCTTCTAATACATCCAATACTTTGGTTAATTGTGTAGGATTATTTACTTCCCAGAATTTTTGGGGTGCTAGTCGAATGCGAGCACCATTAGCACCACCACGCTTATCGGATCCACGGAAACTGGAAGCGGAAGCCCATGCAGTTGAAACCAATTCGGAAATACTCAGTCCACTAGCCAACACTTTTTCTTTTAGTGAAGCTATTTCGCCTTCATTGATTAATGTATAATCCACTGCGGGAATGGGGTCCTGCCATATTAATACTTCTTTGGGGACTTCTTTACCTAAATAACGGGTAATTGGTCCCATATCTCTATGGGTTAATTTGTACCAGGCACGTGCAAATGCATCTGCAAACTGATCGGGGTTTTCTAGAAATTGTCTGGAGATTTTCTCATAAGCAGGATCCATTCTCAAAGCAAGGTCGGTGGTCAGCATAAATGGTGCATGACTTTTAGAAGCGTCATGTGCATCCGGCACCAAACCCTGACCAGCATTGCCGGTTGGTTTCCATTGTTGTGCACCAGCAGGGCTTTTTGTTAATTCCCATTCGTAGCCAAATAAGTTTTCAAAAAAATTATTGCTCCATTTGGTAGGAGTGGTGGTCCAAGCACCTTCTAGTCCACTGGTAATGGTATCAGCACCATTGCCTGTACCAAAACTATTCTTCCATCCAAGACCTTGTTCTTCGATGCCTGCTGCAGCAGGCTCTCTTCCCACATATTTTCCAGGATCAGCAGCACCATGTGTCTTACCAAAACTATGGCCACCTGCAATCAGGGCAACGGTTTCTTCAACATTCATAGCCATACGGCCAAAAGTTTCACGAATATCACGGGCGGCTGCCAGCGGGTCAGGGTTACCGTTAGGTCCTTCTGGGTTTACATAAATCAAACCCATTTGAACTGCTCCAAGCGGATTCTCCAAATCGCGGTCGCCACTATATCTTTTGTCGCCCAGCCATTCTGTTTCAGAACCCCAATAAATATCTTCCTCAGGTTCCCAAACATCTTCTCTGCCTCCACCAAATCCAAAAGTTTTAAAGCCCATTGATTCAAGCGCGCAATTGCCTGCCAAAATCATCAAATCGGCCCAGGATATTTTCCTGCCATATTTTTGTTTGATAGGCCAAAGTAATAATCGCGCTTTATCCAGATTTGCATTGTCGGGCCAACTATTTAAAGGAGCAAACCTTTGTGTGCCGGAGCCAGCACCACCTCTACCGTCTGAAATACGGTAGGTACCTGCGCTATGCCAGGCCATCCGAATAAAGAATGGGCCATAATGACCATAGTCTGCCGGCCACCAATCCTGCGAATTGGTCATCAATTCAACGATTTCCTTTTTGAGGGCATCCAAATCCAATGATTTGAATTCGGTAGCATAGTCAAAATTGGCATCCATTGGATTTGAAAGGGAAGAATTTTGACGTAGAATATTCAATTTAAGTTGATTCGGCCACCAGTCGCGGTTGCCTGTGCCAGTACCGGCAGTTTTTTTTAAAGTTCCCCCCGAAAAAGGGCATTTGCTTTCTGTATTCATATTATTTGATATTTTAGAAGAAGGGTGATTGGTTCAAAATTATTTTATGTTCTCAACTTGTTTACAAATTTGATTGTAAAGTGTTTTGCAAAATTAAGGTATAAAAATAGGGTAGCAGAGTTTTAATCTCAAGAGACTATTAGCGTATTGAAGTTTCTGTTTGCCTATAACGCAAAATCCGATTAGCATTTTTTATTAACAGCCATTAGTAGGTTTTGTTTGAATCTATGGCTAAAATTTTTCCGTTGATATTATACGTCTTATTGCTTTTTTGCGCCCTTTAAAAATGATTATCTAACTTCCATTTGTATTTATTTCCATTGCTAAATCAGTCTCTAGGATTTTAATTTTTCCACTATTTTTTGGCTGTCAATTTCTTTCCTACATATACAACAAAAAATTCGTAAAAAATATGATAAGTATCAGTTTTTTGTATGATATATGATTGTTTTTATTTCAAAAACCTTTTAGAAACTTCGCTGTGAAATTTAACAATTCAATAATCTTTTAGATTGCTTTATTGTTACTAACCGAACCTAAACCTACATGTATGAAAGCACTACCTGCCCCATTTGCGGCCTTTGGCCAGCATATACCCCCTTTGATTTTATTCGATAATTATCAGTTTCTTATTCGGAAATAAGTATCCATTCCTCCTATTATAATTTATAATTTATGAAGCACACTATCTTAACCAGCATTTGGAAAACGCTGAGCCGTAGTATTTTCCTTATCAGCTTAATCGCAATCTCAAAACCTATTTTTAGTCAGTTAGCCACTTTTAATTATACGGGTGGCGCTCAAACATTTACTGTTCCTGCAGGTGTTACCAGAATCGATGCACATGTTTATGGTGCACAGGGAGGTAAGACTGGTGGTGGTGGTGCACATGTAAGTTCCTACATTAACGTTAGTGCGGGTCAAACTTATACAATAATTGTTGGTGGTCAGGGCAATCAAGGTGATGGAGTAGCTGGTGGTTGGCCTGGTGGAGGAACCGCAGGTGTTGGCCACGGTGATGTTGGAAGCGGTGGTGGATATAGTCAATTTGGAAATGTAATTATAGCCGGTGGTGGTGGTGGTAATGGTGGATGGGCAGGTGGAGCTGGTGGTGCAGGCGGACTTAATGGTAGCAATGGTACCGATGGGCAAGCTGGTGGTGGTACAGGTGGTACTCAAGGCGGCGGTGGGTCAGGAGGATTTGGCAATAGTGGTGGTGTTGGTAGTTCAGGTGGTTATCT
>CALRKF020000047.1:0-27831 GCA_943367825.1 Chitinophaga pinensis | reverse complement strand
GACTACAGCATTGAGACGCCTGCGCTTGAAAAAATAAAAAAGAAAGAAGCCGCTTTAAGCCTACCCTTAATTAAGACGAAGGATATATTGAAAACATTGGGTGAAAGAAAGAAGGCAGGACAATGGCTGGTAGGATTTGCCCTGGAAACCGAGCATGAAAAGGAAAACGCCCTGCAGAAATTGCATAGCAAAAATGCAGATATGATTGTATTAAACTCCTTAAAAGACCCTGGGGCCGGATTTGGCTACGACAGCAACAAAATCAGTATTTTTGACAAAGGGGGTAAAGAATATTCCTTTGAACTAAAATCTAAAAAAGAGGCTGCGGCCGATATCATACAAACACTTATTCAATTGATGTCATGAATAAAATAATCATCTTAGTACTTAGCGTTATACTTACGGGTGAACTAAAAGCCCAGGAATTCAAGGCAAGGGTAACGGTAGTGACTACCCGTGTTGGAAACAATGTAAGCAAGAATACGTTCACCACTTTACAAACGGCGCTCAATAATTTCATCAATAACCGTAAGTGGACTTCCGATAAATTTGATGCGGCAGAAAGAATTGAATGTAATTTTTTACTCAATGTAGAAAGTACAGATGAAATCAATGTGTACAATGCTAAACTGACGATACAGGCAGCAAGGCCGGTATTCAATACTTCCTATCTCTCCCCTATTATTAATTTTCAGGATGAAAATATCAATTTCAAATACCTCGAATTTCAACAACTTGAATTCAATGAAAACAGGGTAACAGGTAATGATGCGTTGGTAAGTAACCTTACCGCTGCTTTTGCCTATTATGCTTATATGATACTGGGCTTCGATTATGATTCTTTTTCACCCCGTGGTGGCGATGCATATTTTCAAAAAGCGCAGAATATTGTTAACAATGCACCTGATGGAAGAAATATTAGTGGCTGGAGGCAGTTTGATGGACAAAGAAACAGGTATTGGCTAGTAGAGAATATGCTTAATAGTCGCTATACTATCATGCATGATGTGTATTATAACTATTATCGCATGGGCATGGATAAATTGTATGAGGATGAAAATGCAGCACGTACTGAAGTATTGAATGTATTGAACCTGTTGAACAATTTCATCAACGACAATCCTAATAAAATGATAACCCAGTTTTTTTTCCAAGGAAAATCAACTGAGTTAATAAAAATATTTAGTAAAGCACCGCAGCAAGATCGGGCGAGAGCCAGCGAATTATTGCAAAAACTGGATTTAACCAATGCCAGTAAATACAAAGATGAAATGAAATGAGCATCCGAAAACTATTTTGTATAACAGTTGCAGTCATCTTGTTCTCTTGTGGCAGTAAGAACAAGATTCCATCCGGTATTCTTTCCCCTACCAATATGCAGTCCGTACTATGGGATTTAATTAGAGTTGAATCGCTGGCTACAGAATTAGGCAAAAAAGACAGTAGTAAAACTACATTGGAGCACAGTGCCTATTTGCAAAAAAACATTTTTGCCATGCACCATATTACCAGGGAGGATTACACTAAAAGCATGGCATTTTATAAAACACATCCCCTGATTATGCAAGTATTGATGGATAGTTTGACGATCAGGGCGCAAAGAGAAAGACCAGCTGTTACCCCAAAGGTATCGGTGCAACCAGATATTAAATAATAAATAATTTGCTATGAATAAGGTATTTGCCAATGCAGCCGAAGCCATTCACGATATAGTTGATGGCAGTACAATTATGCTTGGAGGATTTGGACTTTGTGGTATTCCAGAAAATTGTATTGATGCCTTGGTAAAAAAAGGAGTACGCCAATTAACCTGCATCAGTAATAATGCAGGGGTAGACGATTTTGGAATTGGCTTGATGCTACAGCAGAAGCAGGTAAAAAAAATGATTTCCTCCTATGTGGGAGAGAATGCAGAATTTGAAAGACAATTATTAAGTGGAGAATTAGAAGTTGAATTAATTCCACAAGGCACGTTGGCATCCCGTTGTTTGGCAGCTGGATATGGTATGCCTGCCATCTTTACCCCAGCAGGTGTGGGCACCGAAGTAGCCATTGGAAAAGAATCCAGGGTATTTGACGGAAAAGAATACCTGATGGAATATGCCTTCGATGCTGCATTTGCCATTGTTAAAGCGTGGAAGGGAGATACCGATGGCAACCTAATTTTTAAAGACACAGCTAGAAATTTTAATCCCCTGATGGCAATGGCTGGCAAAATCACTATTGCAGAAGTAGAGGAATTGGTACCTGCAGGTGAACTGGATCCTAATTATATTCATACCCCGGGTATTTATGTTCACCGGATTTTTAAAGGTGAAAAATTTGAAAAGAGGATTGAACAAAGGACGGTTAGGAAGGCGAATTAGTTTTTAGTTTTTAGTTTTTTGTTTTTAGTTTTTAGTTTTTAGTTTTTTTAGTTTTTAGTTTTTAGTTTTTAGTTTTTAGTTTTTTAAAAATGGATTCACTAATTATAAAATAGGCTGCATGGCACTCGATAAAAATCAAATTGCACAAAGGATAGCGCAGGAACTAAAGGATGGATATTATGTCAATCTTGGTATTGGCATACCAACCTTGGTAGCCAATTATATTCCGGCAGGAGTAGAAGTAGTATTACAAAGTGAGAATGGATTATTAGGTATGGGCCCCTTTCCTGTTGAAGGCACTGAGGATCCCGACTTGATCAATGCAGGCAAACAAACCATTACTACGGTAGCCGGATCGGCCTTTTTTGATAGTGCGCTGAGTTTTGGAATGATTAGGGCAGGGAAAGTTGACCTCACCGTATTGGGCGCCATGGAAGTAAGTGAGCAGGGGGATATTGCCAATTGGAAAATTCCTGGAAAAATGGTGAAGGGCATGGGTGGTGCGATGGACTTGGTAGCCAGTGCTAAAAATATTATTGTAGCCATGATGCATACTAATCCTAAAGGCGAAAGCAAATTGCTACCTAACTGCACGCTACCGTTAACGGGCAAACGCTGTGTAAAAAAGATTGTTACTGAATTGGCTGTATTGGATATTACTGAGGATGGATTTGTTTTATTAGAAACCGCACCAGGGGTTAGTGTTGAGGAAGTGGTAGCCAAGACTGCCGGAAAAATAAGCGTAGCGCCCGGTGTTAAAACAATGACGCTTTAATCCATCCAATAATTTCCTATGCTGGAACTACAATTTACCCCCTTCCCTCAACTGGAAACAAATCGATTGGTATTAAGAAAAATGCAGCCTGCTGATGCCAAGGCGCTTTTCTTTTTAAGGTCAGACGAAACTGTTATGCAGTATATTGATAAGGAAAGGGCTGCTACTATCAATGATGCCAGTATTTTTATTCAGAATATTCTTAGTTGGATCAATACCAATCAGGCCATTTCCTGGGCGATTACATTGAAAGAAAATCCTAATCAGCTAATAGGCAGTATTGGATATTGGCGCATACTAAAGGAACACTATCGTGCTGAGATTGGATATATGTTGCATCCCGATTATTGGAAAAAAGGTTTGATGAAAGAAGCCATTCAAACTGTATTGGAATATGGATTTCAAGAAATGAAATTACATAGCGTGGAAGCACATATCAATCCGGCTAATGCCGGTTCGGCTGCGATCTTAGAAAGTACTGGCTTTGTTCGGGAAGCTTATTTTAAAGAGGATTATTTTTTTAGGGGGAAATTTTTGGATACCGCTATTTATAGTCTCCTGAATCATTAATGCAATTGCGTTACAAGGGCAGTATTTCTGTAATATATTATTCTATCATCTTTACTTCATATACTCCGCTAAACAAGTAAAGCTTACCAGTAGCAATTTCCTCACATTTATATCTTTTTCTTAATTGTTCTCCCCGCTTAAAAACCCGGCCTCCTTGAATGGAGAACAATGTGCCGATGGCAATATCTTCTACATGCAGTTGCCCTTCTTTGGACTTGTCATATTTTTTTAAAACCCGCATCAATTTATCATCGCCGCAACTACTGGCAGCTGGATTTTGGATACTGTTTAACAAGGCTTTTTCAATATCAGGTGGGAAAACTTTTTTAATCATAAAACTAGCCAGTATCTTACTGTACTCATTTTTCCATTCTTTTCCATGTGCTGCCACCCTGTTGCCATACTGCTCAAAAGTGAATAGATGCGCTAGTTCGTGCAGCAATGTAATCAGGAATGCATAAGGATGTAAATTTCCATTCACACTGATTCGATGATTTTTATCAAAATGTGCATGGCGGTAATCGCCCAATAAAGTCTGCCTTTTTTTGGTAATTGTTAAATGTACTTTGTGTTGCAATAGATAAGTAGAAACGTACTCGAAACTACCTTCGGGTAAATAAGCTTGTAATGCAAGAAGGGGGGCTTCCTGCTTAGGCATTTTTTTGTTTGTTCATTTGCATGGTGCAATAAACACCTGTGATAAAATAGAAAAGGTATAAAACGACTGCAGCAATGACTGTAGGCTTACTAAAATGGGTTCCACTTAATAACCAATAGGCAAATAAAGAAACCAGTACTGCTGCCATTTTAATGAGCATTCCCGACATCACACTTCTAACAAAAACATTTGGATTTTCATTGGCCAGTGCTTTTTTCTGCAATTGAAATACGGCCAGGCTAACCAATAAATAAATCAGGTTAGCTACCAGCAATATCCATTTATCTACAGCCCATTTATCCAAAACAGCTGGCATTGCTACCACTAAAAGATCAACGAGTATAAAAATGAGTAATAAAGGAAAAATTTGTTGCTGTTCTTTCTTCATTTTATTGATTTACTGCATTCGGCAGTTCTTTATTTAATTCAACAATATTGGCACCCATATGACAATGACCATTAAATGTTACGCTTGGCTCTACCTGTAACTTACCGGCAAATACATCCCCTTCCACATTGGCTTTATCCCTTAATAAAAGCAGGTCGGCCACTTTAATATCACCCACTACTTTACCCTGTATATCAGCATATTTTCCGGTGACATTTCCCCTTACTTCTCCGGCATTGCCAATTAGTATTTTAGCAGCGGCAGATAAATTGCCAATTAATAGTCCATCGATACGAATATCCCCATTGCTTTGTATGTCGCCTGTGATAACAGTACCCGCTCCAATAATACTGGTGGCGGCAGGTGCGGTTTCTTCAAAGGATGATTTAGATTTGGATGCAAACATCGTAATTAATTTATATTTGATTAATCGGGTGAAACATCTTCTTTAGGCAATGCCAGTGCATTGGTGTCCAACTTGGGAACATTTCCTTGCAATACTTTCAGTATACTATTTGTGTACTGTTGTTGATATTGCAATGCCTTTTCTGTACTATCTGATTTAATTTTCAAAGCTTTAAACTCCCTAATCTGCTTACTGTTTCCATAACCTACACCCGGCAAATAATATTTTAAAGGGGTAAATACGATTAAGGCAACGGTTAAGCCTACCAAAAGCACAAAAAGCGAACTTAAGGCAATATAAACACTTAAACGGCTCAGTTTGAACTTTACCACTTCTTCATAGGTATCCTCATTCATTACCACCAGACGGTAACGATTTCGCAACCTTTTTAAAGTACTATTTGTGTCCAACCGCGCCATATTTTTTTATTGGATGTTAAAATTAGCAAACTAAGGCTGTAATCCGCAATATTTGCCTAAAAAAACCGATATTTAACCCCGATTATCAACAGAATATATTCATGCTGAAAAGAAACTATTTCATCGTATTGCTAACCTTGATGGCTACCGTTGCATTTACCAAAACCTATGCACAGCCTACTTGGACATTGGACCCCTTTGGCACTGAAAAAAAACCAAAACAATTTGAAGAGAGAAAATTAGGTTCAGAGCGTACTGCTGAAAAAAAATTCACCACACCCCGGCATTTTATACAAAATACGGTTTCGCACTACAATTATTATTTCAATGCGAATAATAAAGTAAATACGGTAATCGATAGGGCAAAGCTTTCACAAAAGGATGACTTTACGAAGCTATTGAGTTTTTATCCCTATTCACTAGAGAATACATTAACACAAAAACAGGAACTGGATTCTGTTATTTTAAAATGTACTGCTGGTATTCTTTTACATGATTTGAGAAATGACTGGATCGACAATCTTTATTTACTTATAGGCAAGGCGTATTTTTTCAGAAAGGATTTTGATAGTGCCGCCAATACTTTTCAATTTATTAATTACAATCTTTTTCCAAGAAAGAAAAGAGAAGTAGATGACAAAGTAGTGGGCACCAACCAATCAGCCGCATCTAGCAATATCAGTATTGCCAATAAAGAACGGCGCAATATTTTACAAAAAATTGCCTCTCTCCCACCCAGCAGAAATGATGCCTTGATTTGGCTGATAAGAACACTTACTGAACAAGATGAATTGGGTGAAGCTGCTGGTTTAATCAATACCTTATTGTATGATGTAAATCTTCCAAAAAGATTGAAAAATGATTTGGAAGAAGTAAATGCTTATTGGTTTTTTAAACAGGGCGTATATGATAGCGCAGCAGTTCATCTCGAAAAAGCTTTGTCCAATGCTCCCAATAAACAAGACCTTGCCCGCTCCGAATTTTTATTAGCACAGCTTTATGAATTGAATGGAAAATATGAAAAAGCATCTGACTACTATGCACATGCAGTAAAACATACCACCGATCCGGTGATGGACATATTTGCCCGATTGAATGATGCTAAAATGATGCGTGGCACAGGTGATTTAAAAGAATTAGATAATGCCATTGATAATTTGGCGAAAATGGGGAGGAAGGATAAATTCGATAATTATCGTGATATCATTTATTACTCTGCTGGCCAATTGAGTTTACAAAAACCCGACACAGGTACTGCCATTGAATTTTTTTATAAGAGTTTAAAGTACAACGAAACGAATGTATCCTACAAAAACAAATCATTTTTACAATTAGGAGATATCGCTTTTCAGCGCAAGGCATACCGTGATGCTTTTAATTGGTATGATAGTTTGCAAACAGGTGATACCAGTTTAACTGCAAGACTTTCAGAAATACAAAACCGAAGAACTGCATTGGCGAAAATTGTAACAAGCCTTGGCATTATTGAAAGAGAAGACAGCCTTCAACTAATTGCAAAAATGAGTGCGACAGAAAGAGAAAGCTATGTAAAGAAAATTTTAAAAAAGCTACGCAAGGAAAAAGGACTAAAAGAAGAAGAGAATGTTGCAGGCGCAGAACCCATTACTTTTAGCAATAACAATAACCAACCCGTAGACCTGTTTGGTACTAGTACAAAAGGCGAATGGTATTTTTATAATGCTTCCGCTAAATCTAAGGGACTGAGTGAATTTAAAACCAAATGGGGTAGCAGGGTTAATATAGATAATTGGAGAAGAAAAGCAGCTGTAGACAGGTCAGCCAATCCTGTATTAGGTGATATTGACCAAAAGCCACCTCAGGACCCTGGCAACAAGAATAATCCCTTAGACAAGGGCAATGTCAATAATGCTGGCGATGAATTGAGCATGGAAGGGTTGATGAAAAATCTGCCCTTAACACCTGAGAAAATGGGATTGAGCGATGATATGATTTCTGGCAACCTGCTCGAATTAGGAAAGGCATATCAGAATGATTTGGAAGATTATGAAATGGCGGTTGGTGCTTATGAAGAATACCTTCAGCGTTATCCCGACAAATTGATAGACGGCGAAGTATACCTTGGTTTATTTTATTGTTATACTAAACTGGGAAATACCACTAAGGCCAACTACTATAAGAATTTACTGAATACAAAGTTTAAGGATACCAAGTATGGCAAGATGGCCAATAACCCGGCTGCATTGAATCCTAAAAAAGCCAATCCAGCAGCTACCAAAAAGTATGAGGACATTTATGGTTTATTTATAGAAGGCAAATTTGAAGAAGCCCTTGTTCAGAAAAAAACTGCGGACAGCATTTATGGAAGCAATTTCTGGTCACCCCAATTGCTTTACATTGAAGCAGTCTACTATGTAAAACAAAAAGCAGATAGCCAGGCCATTGTTACCCTTAAAAATATTGTCACCCTTTATCCAAAGAGCAATTTAAAAGACAAAGCGGAGAATTTAATAACGGTAGTGAATAAACGCAAAGAAATTGAATCCTATCTAACTAGTTTACAAATTACCCGCAATGAAGATCCGGTGCTCAAGCCTATTGAAGATCCGGCAGCAAAGAGCAATCAGCCTGCAGTCACTGCACCCGTGAATAAACCTGCAGTCACCAATGCTAATCCTGTCGCAAGTACTCCAGTAAAAGATACTGCTACTAAGCAGTTGGTACCCGTTGTAGTTGGCAACTATAGCTTAAACCCTACAGCAAGTCATTTTATTTTAATGGTGTTGGATAAAGTAGATCCAGTGTATGTGAATGAAAGCAAAACAGCCTTTGAAAGGTTTAACCGAACCAATTTCTATAGCACGCCAATTAGCATTGAAAAAGAAGCATTGGATGGGTCCATCAATCTTTTAGTAATTAAATCATTTGAAAATGCAGATGCAGCAATGGTTTATTATGACCGTATTAGAAGGGCTGCGCCCAGGGAAGTTAGCTGGCTACCTGCTAATAAATATTCATTCCTGATAATCACAGAAGATAATTTGCAGGTTTTGCGAGCTGGCAAAAACATCGCTGATTATAAAAAATTATTAAATACGGTTTATCCAGGAAGATTTTAACTAATCTAATCTGCTACTATTGTATTTAATCAAAGCTAAAGATTCAAAACATTTTAACCTACTTACATGAAGCGTTCTGTAAAAATTCTTTGGAGACTTTTTTTATTTGGCTTTTTGTTTGTCGTGCTTTTATTTGTAGCCGCCAATTTTGGCATGTTTGGAAAAATTCCAAGCATGAAAGATTTACAACATCCTGAAGCAGATTTAGCCAGTGAAATTTACAGTAGCGATGGTGTATTAATGGGTAAGTATTATTCTGAGAATAGAAGTGAAGTTAAATACAATGAGATTTCTCCCAATGTTATTCATGCATTGATTGCAACTGAAGACGAACGTTTTTACGACCATAGTGGTATTGATGCTCAAGCAGTAGGCAGGGCTATATTTTCTTTCGGAACAGGTGGTGGTGGAAGTACGCTTACGCAACAGTTAGCTAAAATGATTTTACACCAAGGAAAGGGAAATGTGTTTGTAAGAGGTACTCAAAAAATAAAGGAATGGATTGTGGCCGTTAAATTGGAGGCCAATTTTACCAAGGAAGAAATCATTGCACTCTATTTGAATACTGCAGCATGGGGTAATGTATTTGGCATTAGAAATGCGAGCAGAACTTATTT
Source organism: Chitinophaga pinensis (assembly GCA_943367825.1). Classification (GTDB taxonomy): domain Bacteria; phylum Bacteroidota; class Bacteroidia; order Chitinophagales; family Chitinophagaceae; genus Ferruginibacter; species Ferruginibacter pinensis_J. The sequence continues at coordinate 18,534 of CALRKF020000047.1, read as the reverse complement.
TCAAAAGGAACCAAAGGATTTAACGTTAGAAGAAGCAGCCGTTTTAATTGGAATGCTCAAAGGCTATATTTATGAGCCCATCTACCATAGCAAGGCATCGAAGGATAGACGAAATACAGTAATCGGACAAATGGTGGTTTGTAATCAACATTATCTTACCGCAGCAGAAGCAGAAAAATACAAGGCAATGCCCTTGGTAACTAATTTTAAAAAAGTAGATGAGAATATTGGTATTGCTCCGTATTTCAGAGATGTATTAAAAGACAAATTAAAGGCTTGGTGTAATACCCACAAGAATCCAAAGACAGGCGACAATTACGACCTTATGCGAGATGGTTTACACATATACACCACCATTGATTCACGCATGCAGAAATATGCAGAAGAAGCAGTGGTGCAACATATGCCTGTGATACAACGCAAATTGGATGCGATTATGAAATACAATGGTGCAAAAATGTGGAAGGGACATGAGGCCACGATTGAAAGTGCCATGAAATATACGGAGCGTTGGAAAAGCATGATAGAAAATGGTGTAAAAGAAGAAGACATCAAGAAAACTTTTTATACCCCTGTTAAAATGAGGGTATTTGCCTGGAATGCCAAGCGTGAAAAAGATACAGTGATGACGCCTTATGATTCTATCAAGTATCACAAACAATTATTACAAACTTCCTTTGCTGCTATGGATCCCAAAAGTGGCGAGGTAAAATGTTGGATTGGCGGCATCGATTATAAGTGGTTTAAGTTTGATCATATCACTACCAAAAGACAGGTTGGTTCTACTATTAAACCTTTAATTTATACGCTGGCTGTACAAGATGCAGGCTATGAATTGTCGACTGAAATTCCAGGTGGTCCAGTTATGTATGGTGGTGTTATGCGCTCTTTTGGCGGTGGTGGTACGATGGCCAACTGTTTAGCATTTTCAAAAAATACTGCTTCTGTAAGAATCACCAATATGGTAGGTGTAAAAAGGGTGATTGAATTTGCTCATATATGCGGTATAACAGTAGATATACCTCCTGTTTCCTCTGTAGCCTTGGGTATACCGGAAGTGCCAATGTTAGAAATGTTGAGGGCTTATACCATGTTTCCAAACATGAGCAATAATATAGAACCCATCATGGTTACCCGAATAGAGGATAAGAGTGGCAATGTGATTCAGGAATTTCAACCTGAAGTAAAACAAGTAATCAGTGAAGCCAGTGCATATACAATGGTAAAAGCCATGCAGGGTGTTATACAATTTGGTACTGCGCGTAGTCTTAACAGTTATAATATCCCTGTACAAAAAGCCGGAAAAACAGGTACTACCAATAGCAATGCCGATGGTTGGTTCATTGGTTATACACCAGAATTGTTGGCCGGCACCTGGGTAGGTTGCGAGGATCCCTTTATTCGCATTTATGCGGGTACAGGTGGTGGTAGTGAAATGGCTGCGCCTAAATGGGGCATTTTTATGAGCAAAGTGTATGCAGACAGAAAATTGGGCTATGGTAAAATCAAAGAATTTGAAAAGCCTGCTGCTGTTAAAAATGAAGAAATAAGTGCCGACTCTGAGGATTGGGCCAAATTATTTAATCAGGGGGATAGTGTAACTATTGATGAGGGCAATGGAGATGCTAATGACTTCATCATGGATGAACCTGCAGTGGATAATAGTCCTGCTGAATTTGTTCCCATTGAAAGCGAAATAAAACCCTCCACTCCAGACACGAATAAACCTAAAAAAGCAGAAGACAAAAACAAGTTGACAACCCCTGCCAAACTAGGTGATGATAAAAACAAAATCACAAAACCTGGTGATAAACCCAAGCCCACTACAAATAATGAATATTAAATGTAATGCTAGGTTTTAGTTTAAAATTCAATTATTAGGGATTAAGCTGCAAGGCTTCAAACCCATAATGTAAACAAGCAACATGAAGGGCTTGTACTATAGCATTTTCCTTTAATAATGCTTTTACTTCTTCTAGACTGTACTGAATGATTTCTATTTCTTCATTGGGATCCAATGACTGACCAGCTATTTTTTTACCGCCAGTGGCTAAAAAAAGCCAGGTATAATTATTCAAAACGCCGGGGTTGGCTGCCACCTTACCCAGAGGGGTAAACGAAGTAAATTGAAAACCTGTTTCCTCTAATAATTCTCTGGCTATAGCCGATTCAGCCGTTTCTCCTTCATCAACAAAACCACCAGGTAATTCTATCAATACCTCTCCAATGGGATGACGGTATTGTTTTACCATTAATACTTTGCCTTCGGTAGTAATGGCCATAGCGCAAACTGTTTTGGGTAACTCCACTACATAATAGGATGGTACTATAGTACCATCGGGCATTTTACATTCATCCTTTCGTGCAGTAAAATATGGATAGCGGCTAATGTATTCAGATTTTAATTTTTCCCATTTCATTGGTGCAGTGCAATGGCTATTTTATAAAATAATGATTGTGGCCGCATTCTATCTCCATCCACTACAGGATTGCGAATACTATTCAGTGCAAGGCGATATTGCAAACTCATACAAAACCATCTAAAGTCAATCCAGCTACCAATTTGTGCTTGAATATAATTTTGCCTTTGATGGCGCAGGTCTGATTTAAATTCACCCGTTCTAGTATAATCAATGGCGATACCAGATTCATCCACCATTGTTTGAAAGGAGCCAGCCAATCCATAATAAATATAGGGGGATCTTAAATTAGGACCTGTTTTTAAATACCTGCTCAACCCCAGGGAGATTTCATTGGCAGTGATACTGGTATTGCCAGTTGCAGGTCGCAGAATACTGGGTCTGATGGGATAGGTAACGCCATCAAGGTTTACCCTGGAACCCAATCGAAGAAATTCGAAGGAATACATATATCCCTGGCGTTGATTAGTTGCTTTTCTTATATTAATTCCAATACCAACAGCAGCTTTCATTTTTTTTCCAAAAGGATTCTGCGTATAATCATTTTCCACAGGAATAGTTCCATTCATATAAGAATTGTGCACAGCTCCCTTACCAATATAATTTGATACCCCATAATTGATGTTTAAGAGCCATTTTAGTTTGGTAGTTTGTGCAAACATCATTATCGGCATCAAGACTAAGCAAAAAATAATTACCAACAATTTCATATGATAGGTTTTATATTAGGCAAATAGTTCCAAAAATTTGCTGCTTACCATTTTTTACTTTCTCTTAAATGAAGGATATGTGCAACATGGTGCCGACTATGCCATGCATAAATTCCCAATAAATCCCAGAGACTCATTGTTCGATTATTAGCCGGATGAAATACTGTTCTATTCCATTCTTCCTTACTAACACCCATTAAAAAATAATGCCAGCGATGGTGTAGCGCATGCAAGAGCGTAATAGAAATATTGATGGGCAAATCAGCAACGTCGCGTAATTCGGACCACTGCACTTCATCATATGGCTTGATGCTAGGGTTATCTTCCGTCAAACATAATTTACATCTCGTGTATGCATTCATGTGACTATCTGCCAAATGATGCACCAATTGTTTAACTGTCCACCCTCCCTCGCGATAAGGAGTTTCCAGTTGAACTTCATCCAGATTCAACACTGCATTTTCGAGGTGCATGGGCAGGTATTGGATATCCAGTAACCATTGCAGTTTGGTTTCCTCATTAAATTCCTTTCTTTCAAATTTTCCGATGGGGTATTGCCATTCAATCAATTCTTCTTTTGTCATTATTCATTGGGGGTTTGTACTGGTGATGTTGTTATGGCAGGCTTGATGCCCTCCAGAGATATATCAAAAATCAAAGAAGCACCAGGAGGAATCAATGGTGTGGGTGGATTCATATTATATGCCAACTCGGTAGGTATATATACTCTCCATTTATCTCCTACTCTCATCATTTGCAAAATCATGGACCAACCAGTTATAACGCCTGCTACTCTAAAAACTGCTGGTTGCCCGTTACTATAGGAATTTTCAAATTCTAATCCATCAAGTAAAGAACCAACGTAGTTTACAATAACAGTATCTTTTAAGGACGGTTTATGAAAATTGCTATCTGTGCTGGCTTGTATAACTTCATATTGTAAACCATTGGGAAGACTTACAATTCCTTTGCGTTTTGCATTTGCTTCAAAGAAAGCCTGCGCCTGTGCTTTTTGTGCAGCTACTTTTTTCATCATGAACTCCTGCAATTTTTGCTGTATGGTCATATTGATTTGATTCTCGTCCAACAATTTGGTTTGATTTTTAAAAATAGCATCCATCCCTTTTTGGAGGGCAGCATAATTAATTTGTGTGATCCCTTGCTGCTGCATATTACTAGCGATACTAATTCCAACTGCATAACTAAAACTATCTACTATTGCAGGAGCTTTTACAGTTTTTGAATTTTTAGTGGGTTTAGACTTTCCTTTTTGGGCCATTAACCCACTACTAATCATAAATACTAATACCAATACAAAGATTTGCCTCATCTCGTAATAAAATTTTAAAAATTAGAAAATTATTGATAGCTGTACATTCAATCTTCCCTTATTTCCTTTCCAGTAAGATGAATGAATACATCTTCCAGATTGGCTGCCTTAACCTGTTTAGGTCTTTCAAATCCGGTGGCAACCAGGTCGTCGATCATTTTATCGGGCGAATCGAGTTGAATAATTTTTCCCTCATCCATAATGGCGATGCGATCACAAAGTTGTTCTGCCTCATCCATATAATGAGTCGTTAAAATGACAGTAGTCCCATTTTGACGAATATTTTTAATCAAGTCCCAGAGATTTCTTCTGGCCTGAGGGTCCAATCCCGTTGTTGGTTCGTCTAAGAAAATAATCTTCGGCTTATTAATTAACGTAGTTGCGATACTAAACCGTTGCTTCTGCCCCCCACTCATTTCCTTAAATTTATTTTTTGCCTTATCTTCTAGGTTCACCATTTTCAAAAACTCCATGGGATGAACTGTTTGGTTGTACAAACCTGCGAATAATACAATCAGTTCCACTAAATTAAGACCTGGATAAAACCCGGATGTTTGTAATTGTACCCCAATGATTTGTTTTATCTTATCTTTTTCTTTATCAAGGTCAAACCCATTGACCATTACTTGCCCGCTGCTTTTCTCACGAAGTGTTTCAATGATTTCCAGTGTGGTTGATTTACCTGCACCATTCGGGCCGAGCAAACCAAATATCTCTCCTTCGTATACATCAAAAGATATGCCTTTTACTGCTTCAAATGAACCATAGTTTTTCTTAAGGTCTTTGACAGAAATAATAATTTCCTTGTGTTCCATTTATTGCTCGTTTATAAAATTTTCTAATTCATCCATCATATCCTTACTGCCAACAAAAAAGGCAGATCGCTGATGTAATTCAGTTGGCTGTACTTCCAATATATTCTGTAGTCCATTTGTTGCTTTACCACCTGCTACCTGCACAATGAATCCAAAGGGATTGCATTCATACAATAAGCGCAGTTTTCCTTTAGGCTTGTCATGTGTAATAGGATACATAAAAATGCCACCTTTGATTAAGTTGCGGTGTACATCAGCTACCATACTTCCTATATACCTTTGTGTATAGGGCCCCCCATTTGTTCGATCCTTTTTTTGACAAGCTGTAATGTATTTTTTTACTGGCTCCTCATACTGAAAGAAATTTCCATGATTCACAGAATACATTCTACCGGTTGCAGGGCATTTGATATCAGGATGACTCAAGGAGAACTCACCAATTGAAGGGTCCAATGTAAACCCGTTTACACCGCGCCTGGTGGCATATACCATCATGGTACTACTTCCATAAATAACATATCCTGCAGCAACTTGTTTGATGCCCGGCTGTAAAAAGTCTTCCTTGGTTGCAGGTTCACCCAATTTACTGACCCTTCTGTATACACTAAAAATAGTACCAATGGATACGTTGACATCAATATTACTGCTACCATCCAAAGGATCAAAAAGACAAACGTATTTACTGTTATTGCTTATTTCGTCGTCAAACACTACTATATCGTCTAATTCTTCACTTCCAATACCAGCGCAACTAATACCATGACGCAAGACCCCAACAAACTGGTTATTGGCAAACTCATCCAATTTTTTCACTTCCTCACCTTGTACATTCATGGTGCCCGCATCGCCCAATATATCTACCAAACCGGCCTTATTTACTTCTACATTTACTCTTTTTGCAGCAAGACCAATATCCCGCAATAAACCAGATAATTCACCGGTGGCATGTGGAAAATCACGCATCTGCTGAATGGTGAACTCATCCAATGTTTGTACCCTGCGATTTGTTGCCATAAATTAATTTTTGATGCTAGATTTTGTCCCGATACTCAAGGAGATTAGATTTGCATTTCAAAAATACAAATTATTAACAAGAGAAAGGCAGAAAGGGCCTGATTACATAACAGGTATATATACAAATATTATGAAGGTATTCAAATTCGGAGGGGCTAGTATCAATTCCATTGAAAGGATTCAACAGGTAGCAGCTATCCTGCAAAAATACAGGGGAGAAAAGATACTGATTATTATTTCTGCGATGGGTAAAACCACCAATGCACTGGAAAAAGTAGTGGATGCTTTTTTTCAAGGCAATAAAGATACAGCCCTTCAATTGTTTGAACAAGTGAAACAGCAACATTTGAATAACTTAAAATACCTGGTTAGTATTCGTTGGCAGGAAGCAGAAAATCAGCTGAAAGATTTTTTTACAGAAGTGGAATGGCTTTTACATGATCAACCCGTTCGCGAATATGATTATTACTACGACCAAATTGTATGCAGTGGCGAATTGCTAAGCACTTCAATGGTCAGTCATTTTTTGAGGGAAGCGGGATTGAAGAATAGTTGGGTAGACGTACGGGATATTTTTCGTACCGACAATAATTTCAGAGATGCCAATTTGAATTGGGCTTTTACTGAAAATAAAATAAGGGAAGCAGTTCTACCTTTATTTAACGATACAGACCTAGTGATAACACAGGGATTCATTGGTGCTACAGACGAAAATGAAAGTACTACATTGGGCAGGGAAGGAAGTGATTATAGTGCTGCCATATTTGCCAATTTACTGAACGCTGAGAGCCAAACAATTTGGAAGGATGTACCCGGCGTGATGAATGCAGATCCCAAGCAGTTTCCATCTGCTGTATTTATTCCTGCATTAAGTTTCAACGAGGTAATTGAAATGGCTTATTATGGCGCCCAAGTAATTCACCCCAAGACCATCAAGCCACTGCAAAATAAAAATATACCCCTTCATGTACGTTGCTTTTTACAACCCGACTTACCAGGTACGATAATAAGTAACCAAGCAGTACATGGCTTGCCTCCTATTATTGTATTAATGGAACAGCAGGTATTACTCGAATTAAGCAGTAAGGATTTTTCCTTTGTCGGAGAAAAAGGCATCAGCGATTTATATGAATTGTTTGCAGCCCATAAAGTGAAACCTAATCTTACACAAACAGGTGCCATTAGCATTCTTTGTTGTCTGGATGACCGGCCCGATAAAATAGAAAAGATTGCCTTAGAAGCAGCCACCCTTTTTGAAGTACAATTAACCAAACAACTAACCTTATTGACTATACGCCATTATACAAGAGAAAAATTTGAGGAACTTACTAAAGGAAAAGATATTTTGCTTACACAAAGAACAAAAGAAACGGTACAAGTATTAATGAATGGATGAGTAATTATAATTTCATAAATCGGGTAACCAATTTATCAAAGCCCAGTTGTATTTCAATAATCAATAAGCCATCTGGTAATTTTTCCAGTGACAGGGGAATTAGATTAATCCCTAAAGCCAGGGGCTCCTCTTTTTGCAATAATATTTTTCCAGTATCATCCTTTATCGCAATTAGCGCTTTAGTTGGATAACGTGCAGAAATGCGCAATGATATTTTTTCTCTGGAAGGGTTTGGATAAATGCTAAGAATACCGGAATTTTTAGATTGCGATGCATGCAAAGACAAAATGGTAGAGTAATGAAGTCGCCCAGTTTTGTCCAAAATTTTTACACGATACCAATACTGATTTGCTCCAATTAAAGCATCATCAATAAAGCGATATTGATTGCTATTATTAATGGCAATATTGATTAGATCGTAAAAATTACCCAATACTGTTGCTCTTTGTAAAGTGCATTGCTGGGTAAATTGAGTCGCACTCACTGAAAGACTTAAATAATTTTTACCTATTGTACTATACCCATTCAAATTGATATCGAACACTAATGGAATGAGCGCAAGGCAAACTGGAGAAGTATCTTTCTGTGGTTCAGTAAAATTAAATAAAACGGCGCCATTGGTACCCGATCCTGCTCCGTTAGATGCATTGATACAGGTAGCTAATCCACTGGTAGCAATGCCATTGGCTCCACCAGTTACCGAACAATTTACACCTGAGGGCAAAGCAGGTTGACTCAACCAGATTACGCCTCCACCTCCACCACCGCCAGGCCCACTACACTGTGTATTATTAGCAATTTCAGAATTACCGCCATTGGCAGCTTTGGCTTCTACAAAAACAGTATTGCCAATGTAAAAATTGGATTTTATAATGACCGCACCTCCTGCTCCGCCACCACCACTACCATCACTGGCTGATGCATTACTCCATCCAAAAATAGGATAGCCAATCACACGGCCAGGCAATAGACCATTGGCCATGATGGTATTATCACTGGCTGTTGCAGCGGCTCCGTTGATTTGGTTGGCACTTATATATACGATGCCTGCACCATGGCCGCCAGGCATTCCATAATCATCATTATCATGACCTGCACCGCCCCCGCCGCCAAAAAAAATGCGGTTTTTAGTGGCAGGCAAAATCGAGTACCCATAACCGTTAATTGTTGCGCCTCCCCGTCCGGCACCATTTGATTTACATTGACCGTTTATGATGGTAACGCGATCGCCACCTGGCCCACCAACACCGTAATTAGCACCACCACCTCCCCCTCCATTATGATTATTACCACCACCACCACCATTGGCCTGTTTGCCCTGAGCGTATTCCTTATTAACTAAATAAGCAGCAATACCTTCGCCTTTATTTCCCCCCGTTTTAACCCCATCGGGTATATAACTCATATGATAATCAGTAGGTGGTGGAAAAAAGGGATTGAAGTTGCAAGTTGCGCCATATTGAGTGTGAACTCCTCCCCGAAAACCAGCGCCGTTGGCAGAAATTGGCTTATTTAGTGTAAGCGTTCCCGTTACTTCAATGGCCACTACCCCTCCAGTGCCTGCTACAGGATCCCAATCTGCCGCCTTAAGGGTATCCACGACGGTGGCATTGAAGTATTTTGGCATGATTACACATTGCACTTGCTGGCTGACATCATAGAAATTATTCAGCTTTCTTTCCATGACTACTGTATCACTTAAAAAACCGCAAATGGTCGCTATTTCATAATAACCAGCTCCATTAATAGCAGTTATATCACCAAATGCTGGATCTGTACTGCTACTACCCCCATTGATTGTAGCACCCTTCATTTGAATCAACATAACCTTATTTCCACTATAAGGTATCAGACCCGACACATTAGATAATTTTACCCTACCAGTTGCACTATCGGCCCACAACACTTTTCGATACAGATTTACTACACCGGAAATGTTTTGGGCATGAACTGCCGCCGTGAAAAAAAACAATATGCTAAAAATGAAATTGCGCATGCCTGTAATAAATGATTCTATTGACTGGTTTTTACAGGGAAAATGTACTTAGGATGCATGAAGATAAGACAGAAAAAGCGGTATCATTCAATTATATACTGCCCTTTTTTATTCACCATGATAAGGGGTAATTCTTTTTTCTGCTCGAAATAGTCATAAGCGGCTTTTAGATTGACTGCAAAATCATGAATGGCAATTTTATCCTTGGTTGTTTCATTGAGATAATCCATCGATTTTTTTTCGTTGTACCGAACAGGAAATACATGCACAGGAATAAAATCCTGTCCCTTTGCTTTTACATTACTAGCAATAATAAACACTTCCTCAATCGGTATGTCGCTGATGGGTATGCAACCAGTGCTTACACAATTGCCATGAATATAAATAGCACTTCCCGGCCTCGTACTATCACTCAATATTCTGTCGGATGCATTGGGATAGTTGAGCCCAAGTGATAAATGGTAATTGCTATTGGGATTAAATTCATTAATGCAATAAAATCCTTCGGGCACCTGAAAATCGCCTTCCATTCTTTTGGGACCGATGGTACCGCTTTGCATACATACCTTATAGGTTTTGAATAATTTGAAAGGCTCTTTCTGGTTATTCTTAACCCATACTTCCATTTGTCGATCGTACTTAAAACTTCGGATGAACATAGATTGCGGAGGCCAATTGAGTTTTTTTGCTTCAAACTGTTTTTTTACAGAATCTTCCATACGGTCAAACACGTAGGCTACTCGCATAGAGGACTTCTGCAATTCAATAAAACTTGTTTGAGCCGATGCTGTGCTTGTTGTATTGGATACAACAAGAAATAATAAGATGTATTGTAGCACCTGATTCTTCATAATATGGGGGTTACAGCACCAAAAAGTAAAAATAAAGAAATTATTGAAAGTAATTTTGTTAAAAGCGATCAATTGCTCCCTCTATCCGGCAAAATAATTTATAAATTTCCACGGGCATCCTGCTCCCTTTCTAAGGCCTCAAATAATGCTTTAAAATTACCCTTTCCAAAACTTTTTGCACCTTTGCGCTGGATGATTTCGAAAAATAAAGTTGGCCTGTCTTCCAATGGCTTAGAAAATATTTGTAACAAATAACCTTCGTCATCCCTGTCAATCAATATTCCCAACTTTTGTAATGGCGCCAGGTCTTCATCAATCTTACCTACTCTTTCCAATACTGTTTCATAATAGGAAGGAGGAATATTTAAAAATTCTATTCCCCTGCTTTGCAATTCCGTAACAGTACTAACAATATCATTGGTTGCAATGGCTACATGTTGTACACCCTCGCCTTTATAAAAATCAAGGTATTCTTCTACCTGACTTTTCTTTTTTCCCTCAGCAGGTTCATTGATAGGAAATTTCACATACCCATTTCCATTACTCATTACCTTACTCATTAAGGCTGAATATTCAGTTGAAATATCATTGTCATCAAAGCTGAGGATATTTCGAAATCCCATTACATCTTCATAAAATTTAACCCAGGGGTTCATCTGATTCCATCCTACATTCCCTACACAATGATCTACATATAATAAGCCTGTAGTACTTGGATTGTAATTCGATTTCCACTCTCTAAAACCCGGCATAAAAAAACCCTGATAGTTTTTTCTTTCTACAAAAACATGAACCGTATCTCCGTAGGTATGAATGCCGCTCAATACCACTAAACCATTTTCATCTTGTAAGGTAGTCGGCTCCATATAAGATTTACCACCTCGCTTAGTAGTTTCTTCCCAGGCCTTGCTGGCATCTTGAACCTTTAGTGCCAATACCTTTACACCATCTCCATGTTTGTAAATATGGTCGGCTATTTCATTACCAGAAAATAAAGGAGTAGTTAATACAAAGGTCAATTTGTTTTGACGTATTACATAACTCACTCTATCTTTCATGCCCGTTTCGGGGCCAGCATAAGCCCAAGACTCAAAGCCAAAAGCTGTTTTATAAAAATGCGCCGCTTGCTTGGCATTGCCAACGTAAAATTCAACATAATCAGTACCTTCTAAAGGAAGAAAATCGGAAGAAATAGTTTCGGAAGAAATAGTAGTGCCAGTATTTGTTTGCATATTGGTTTAATTTGAATTGAATAATTAAAATACCCTGTCAAATTAAGAGATTGCATCCATGGCCAATGCCAGCATCAGCAAATTATATTCTTTGCGTTTATCGTCAAATATTTTGTGTGGATAATCCGGAACCATAGGGGCAAATATAGGGAATTGGCGGGAGTTCATTTTTCAAAAAAACTAAAGAAATTTAGATCAAAAAAACGGCAAGGAGGAAAAGTTTTTGTTTTTACTCTTTCGCCGTTCATCTGGAAACTAGTTAAACTATTAAAGGATTCCAACCTTCTCAACAATTTTCAACAATTTTCATCTCGTTTCGAAAAGGCACAAAGAGAGCGCTCCGCTGGAGCTTGCTACGTCGTCATATTCTTTCTTACAAAAAGGACGCTCCAATGGAGCTTAATTTCTAAATAAATTTTATTTTGAAATGGGAATTTGTTGCTTGAATAAAAATATTTTGTTATTTATTAAAATCGGGATTGATTCAATTTTGGAGGGCTCAACCTCTAAACATCTAAACCTCTAAACATCTAAACATCTAAACCCCTAAACCTCTAAACCCCTAAACATCTAAACCTCTAAACCCCTATACATCTAAACCTCTAAACCTCTAAACCACTAAACCACTAAACCCCTAAACCTCTAAACCTCTAAACCTCTAAACCTCTAAACCACTAAACCTCTAAACCTTAACCTCAACCCGCCTGACTACGTCATTCGGGCAGGCCTCAACCTATATATACCCATACATATACCCTGTAGATTGTTTTGCAAAGCGTAGCTTAGAACTATCGATTATATTTGCAGCATGAAAAAAGTTGGCATATTAGGAGGCGGACAATTGGGCAGAATGCTGTTACAAGCAGCGGCCAATTATCCAGTGGAAACCTTTGTAATGGAAAATGATGCAGACTGTCCCGCTGCTAATTTATGTCACCATTTCACCAAGGGTGATATCAAAAATTTTGAAGATGTATATTCATTTGGAAAGGGATTGGATGCTTTGACCATTGAAATAGAATCGGTCAATGAAGCCGCACTTGAAAAATTAGAGGAAGAAGGTGTGCAGATCTTACCCAAACCTGCAGCGTTGAAAATCATCAAAAATAAAATTTTACAAAAACAGTTTTATAAAACACAGGAAATTCCTACTAGTGAATTTATAGTTACAGCATGCAGGGCCGACTTAGAAAAGTTAACAGATTTTCTTCCGGCCGCACATAAGATTGGTATGGGCGGATATGATGGAAAAGGGGTGGAATTATTGAGAACAAGTCAGGATATTTTGCGTGGATTTGATGCGCCTGCAGTCTTGGAAAAACTAGTAGCTATTAAAAAGGAAATTGCAGTCATCATTGCCGTTAGTAACAAAGGAGAAATAAGATTATACCCGCCTGTAGATATGGTATTTGATACAAGGCTAAACTTACTTGATTATCAAATCAGTCCAGCCGACCTACCACAAAATCTACTATGGAAAGTAGAAGCCATTGCTCGTAAAGTGGTTAAGGACCTTCAAAGCCCGGGAATTTTTGCAGTAGAATTATTTATCGACGAAAAAGACAATGTACTTGTAAATGAAACCGCCCCCCGAGTACATAATAGCGGTCATCATACTATTGAAGCAAATTATTGCAGTCAATTTGATATGTTATGGCGCATCATCCTTGGTTACCCATTAGGCAATACCAATCATATTCTTCCTGCTGCCATTGTAAATTTATTAGGTGCAGAAGGCTTTAGCGGGCCCGCTTTTTATGAAGGTTTAGAGGAGGTTTTGCAAATAGAAAACGCATTCGTACATATTTATGGCAAAAAAGATACAAAACCAGGTCGTAAAATGGGCCATGTAACCATATTGAGTCGTGAAAAACAAGAATTGATTCATCAGGCCAACAGGGTGAAATTTGGGTTGCTGGTAAAGAGCAAATAGACCTGAATATAGGAAGAAGAAAAGAGTTGAAAATTGTTGAAAAAGAATTGACTCATTTTAAGGCTTATGAAAAGGAATTATAGATATACAACTAAACAGTTTCATGACTAAACGCTATTGTTGTTTTCCGTTCATAATTATTTTACTTCTTACATAGCTATTTCGGCGTAAATTTATGGCTCAAATTTAGCTACTAATGAGGACGACTCTAACCTGCTGCTTCAGCAGCCTATTCTTGGCCCTTTTTCTATCCGCTTGCAATAGTAACGACAAAAAACCGGCCCCTCCAAAAAACGATGCCAACAAAATTGTAAAAGTGGATGGCTACATCGTTGCCCCACAATTATTATCACAAAATATTGAAGTGCCCGGTAGTCTTGCAGCATATGAGGAGGTAGAGTTGCATCCGGAAGTATCTGGCAGAATTACAGGATTGTATTTCAAAGAAGGCAGTCATGTATCGCAAGGAACTGTATTGTTAAAAATCTACGATGGAGATTTACAAGCTCAGTTACAAAAATTACAGATTCAATTAAAAACAGCAGAACAAACTGCTGAAAGATACAGTGCACTTTTAAAAATAAATGGGGTTAGTCAGCAGGAATACGACCTGAATGTATTGGCGGTAAATAATATAAAAGCCGACATCAATATTGTAAAAACAAATATTGCTAAAACAAGCTTAAGAGCTCCTTTCAGTGGCAAATTGGGCATCAGTACTTTAACCAATGGGGCATATGTATCTCCTGCAACATTGATTAGCAGTTTGCGCAATCTTAGCAAACTTAAACTTGAATTTACCGTGCCTGAAAAATATGGACCTAAAATGAAAGTAGGCAGTTTAGTTCAATTCAGCCTTGAGAATAGTGTTAATGTATACCCTGCTTTTGTTACTGCAACAGAAAATACCATCAGTGCCGAAACCAGGTCATTAAAAGTAATTGCTGTGGTAAATAAAGTTACGCCCGAATTATTGGCAGGTGCGTTTGCAAAAGTAAAAATACCATTAAGCCAGGATGATGCGGCTTTGATGATTCCAAGTCAGGCTATTATACCACAAGCCAGAAATAAAAAAGTAATAGCAGTAAGAAATGGCCTTGCTAGTATGGAAACTGTTGTAACAGGAATACGTGATTCCGCTATGGTTGAAATTACCAGTGGATTAAAAGTTGGTGATACTGTTTTAATTTCCGGTTTGCTTTCCACCAAACCCGGCAGTAAAGTTCAACTCAATAAAGTCAATAAAAACTAAACCAGCCAAGCTGTGAATATATCCGAACTTAGTTTAAGAAGACCTGTCATGGCTACTGTAATGAGTATTATTATTGTACTCTTTGGTGTGATTGGTTTTAAATTCCTAGGAGTTAGGGATTACCCTGCAATCGACCCTCCCAATATTTCTGTTCGTACATCCTATCCCGGCGCCAATGCCGATATTATTGAATCACAGATAACAGAGCCATTAGAAAAAGCCATTAATGGAATTGCTGGCGTAAAAAATATTACCAGTTCCAGCAGTCAGGGTAATAGTAATATCAATGTAGAGTTTGAATTGGGTAATGAATTAGAATCCGCAGCTAATGATGTAAGGGATAAAGTTTCGCAAGCAGTGCGTTCTTTACCTTCTGATCTAGATGCTCCTCCTGTAGTATCAAAGGCCGACGCAAGCAGTGACCCCATCATTTCCATGACGGTGCAAAGCAATACCAAAAATCAATTAGAGGTTACAGAATATGCAAATAATAATTTATTAGAAAGATTGCAGACTATTCCGGGCGTTAGTGGTATACAAATTTGGGGAGAGAAGAAATATGCTATGCGCATCTGGTACGATATTTCCAAACTCAGTGCTTATGGACTTACCCCATCTGATGTGCAAGTTGCCCTGCAAAAACAAAACATAGAATTGCCTTCTGGAAAAATTTCCGGCAACGCTACTGAATTATCGGTTAGAACATTTGGGAAAATTAATACAGAAGAAGAATTTAATAATGTTATAATAAAAAACATTAACGGAGCCGATATTAAATTAAAAGATATTGGAGAGGCTGTACTCGGACCAGAAAATGAGGAATCGGTTTTAAAAGAAAGCGGTGTGCCGATGATAGCACTTGCTATCATTCCACAACCAGGATCCAATTATGTTGCTATTGCCGATGAATTTTATAAAAGATTCGAACAGATAAAAAAAGAAGTACCTGGAGATATATCACTGGATATTGCACTCGATCAAACAAAATTCATCAAGCGTTCAATTTCAGAAGTAAAAGAAACTTTACTGATATCAATAATCCTTGTAATCCTAATCATTTACTTATTTTTCCGCGACTGGATAATTGCCATACGTCCCTTGATTGATATTCCCGTTTCATTGATTGGGGCCTTTTTTATCATGTATTTATTTGGCTTTACCATCAATGTACTTACTTTATTGGCCATTGTATTGGCCACTGGTCTGGTGGTAGATGATGGCATCGTTGTTACGGAAAATATTTTCAAAAAAATGGAACGCGGCATGAATAAGTGGCAAGCCGCCAAAGAAGGCTCGAAAGAAATTTATTTTGCTGTAATTGCCACTTCCATTACGCTAGCCATTGTATTTTTACCCATTATTTTTTTACAGGGGTTTGTAGGCAGGCTATTCCGGGAATTTGGTATTGTAGTAGCCGGGGCCGTGTTGATATCTGCCTTTGTATCTTTAACACTAACACCAGTACTAAACGTTAAGCTTACACGAAAAAAACAAAAACATTCCCGTTTCTATAATTTTACCGAACCCTTTTTCCGAGGGCTAGAAAGCGGTTACCGCAAAATACTACAGGGCTTTATGCAATGGAAATGGGTAGCGGTTATTTTAATCCTGGCATGTGTGGCCATTATTTATATAGTTGGAAAAGATATCCCATCAGAACTGGCGCCAATGGAGGACAGAAGCCAGTTCAGGTTATCTGTTTCTGCGCCCGAAGGTACATCCTATGATTATATGGATAGTTATATCGATAGGATAGCAAAATTCGTAGAAGATTCTGTTCCAGAAAATAAAGTATTAATCAGCATAACAGCTCCTGGTTTTACCGGTTCCGGATCGGTAAACACTGGTTTTGTAAGATCAGTATTGGTTGATCCTAAAGACCGTAAACGTTCACAACAGGATATTGTGAATATGATTAATAAAAATGTAAGTAAGTTTCCCGAAGGGAAAATATTTGCTATTCAGGAACAAACTATTTCTGTCAACCGCAGAGGCGGATTACCTGTACAGTTCGTAATTCAAAATGTCAATTTTGATAAAATCAAAGAGCAATTACCAAAGTTTTTAGAGGAAGCGAATAAAAATCCTGTCTTCCAAGGTGTAGATGCAGATTTAAAATTCAATAAACCCGAATTGCGTATACTGATAGATCGATTAAAAGCCAGTGACCTTGGTATTAGTATTCAGGAAATTTCAGAAGCATTACAGCTTGCATTGAGTAATAGAAGAATGGGGTATTTTACGCGTGACGGAAAACAATACCAGGTGATAGGCCAAGTGGCAAGAAGTGATAGAGACGCTCCTACAGACCTTAAAGGTATTTTTGTACGCAATGCAGCTGGGCAATCCATTCCATTAGATAATCTTGTAACAATGTCGGAGGAAAGTACCCCTCCTACTATTTATCATTTCAATCGGTATAAATCGGCAACTATTTCTGCAGGACTAGCGCCTGGCAAAACCATTGGTGATGGGATAAAGGCCATGGAAGAAATTCGTAAAAAGTTATTGGACGATAGTTTTACTACATCACTTACTGGCTCTTCAAGAGACTATGCCGAAAGTGGAAGTAATATCAGCTTTGCGTTTATCCTTGCCTTGATTTTAATCTTTTTAGTATTGGCTGCACAATTTGAAAGTTTTATTGACCCATTAATCATTATGCTAACAGTACCCCTGGCCATTGCTGGCGCCCTTCTTTCTTTGAGTTTATTTGGCCAAACGCTCAATATCTTTTCACAGATTGGTATGATTATGCTTGTAGGATTAGTAACCAAAAATGGCATCCTTATAGTTGAATTTGCCAATCAGAAACAATTGGCTGGTTTAAAAAAATCGGCGGCTGTGTTAGAGGCTGCGGTGGCAAGGTTCAGGCCTATTCTTATGACTAGTCTTGCAATGAGCTTGGGTGCATTACCATTGGCACTGTCATTGGGCGATGCCTCTACCAGTCGAATACCACTAGGTATTGTAATTGTAGGAGGCATTATGTTTTCATTAATACTAACACTATTGGTTATTCCGGCGATGTATGCTTTACTTTCTACTAAAAAGAAAAAAAGTGAATTAGATAAACTGGACACGAACCTTTCAACAGATACAAATATCCATGAAGCATAATAAAATTTTTCCCTGTTTATTTTTTTTAGTGCTGGTTGCAAACAGCCAGGCACAAAATGTATTATCTGCTGAGGCCGCCATTGCTGCTGCGCTGAAAAGCAACTATGACATTTTACTACTTAAAAGCGATTCTAGTTCTTTTGCATTAGATAATTCCTATGCCAATGCAGCTTTTTATCCCAGGCTTAATGCCAGTACCGGCATTGTTTTCAATACTAATAATCAGAAACAAAAACTAGCTGATGGAAGTGTAAAGGAGAGAAATGGTATTCGTTCCGATAATATCAATGCAGCTATTTCCTTAAACTGGACCGTATTTGATGGACTTAAAATGTTTGCCACCAAAGATAAATTGGCTGCATTTGTAAAATTGGGAGAACTTAATATTAAGAATCAAGTGGTAAATACAATAGCAGCGGTACTCAGTAACTATTATAATATCGTACGGCAGAAACAACAATTGAA
>CALRKF020000046.1:0-28177 GCA_943367825.1 Chitinophaga pinensis | reverse complement strand
GGGGCACATTAGAACAAAGAGTAAATGATAGAGCCCGTGATAATTTTTATCAATTTGATGCGGCAGCCAACTTACAACTGGGAAAATTACTTCCTAAAAAATGGGCCATTGATATTCCTTTCTATGGCGGCTATACACAAACCGTAAGTACACCTGAGTATGATCCTTATGACAAGGACATTAAACTAAAAGAAAAACTCAAAACGAGCAAGAATAAAGATTCAGTTCGCAATGATGCCATTGATTACACCAGTACTAAAACACTCAACTTTACCAATGTAAGAAAAAATAAAACAGGTAAAGGGAAGCCCAAAATTTACGATATCAGCAATGTAGACCTTAGTTACTCATATATTCAAACCATTAGTCACAATCCATTAATTGAAAGCAATGAAGTAACTAGGCACAGAGGTGGGTTGGGATACAATTTCTCTCCCCAACCAAAATACATTGAACCATTTAAAAAATTATTCAAGAAAACGAAAACTCATTGGTTCGATTTAATTAAGGATGCGAATATTAATTTGATTCCCTCTCAATTGAGTTTTAGAGCAGATATACAAAGGCAATTTGGAGCAGTGCGACCAAGGAGTGTGGGTGCCTCCAAATATGCTATACCTGAAACTTACGATAAGTATTTCACCTTCCAACGCGATTATATTATGAGGTGGAGTTTAACTCGTTCTATCAATTTTGATTTCACTGCTACCAATAATGCAAGGATTGATGAACCAATTGGCCGTATCGATAGCAAAATAAAAAAAGATACTGTTTGGAAAAACCTATTAAAAGGAGGAAGAAATACATTGTACAATCATACTGCTAATTTCTCCTATACTTTACCAACAGCCAAATTCCCGTTGATTGACTGGATGACAGCCAATGTAAAGTATCAGGCCAGTTATAAATGGATTGGCGCAAGCCGCTTGGCCGTAAATCTTGGTAATATTTTAGAAAACGGACAACAGGAAGAAGCTACTTTACAAATGGATTTCACCAGACTTTATCAAAAAAGCAAATGGCTGCGAAGCTTAGAACAACCACCCAACAAAGAAGACAAGGAAAGATGGAAAAAGAGAATAACCATTACCAAGGACTCAGTAACGTTGAAGAGTGGACGAAAAGTTTTGAAAAGAAAACGCATCGTTGATAAATCTGCCATGCCATATACTGCTGGATTGGGCAGAGGTTTCCTTAAATTATTAACGAGTATTAAACAAGCCAATATTTCTCTTTCTGAAAATAGCAATACGCGTTTGCCAGGTTATACAGACAGTACACAATATGTTGGGCAAAACTGGAAGAGTATGGCACCAGGTGCAGATTTTATTCTTGGCCGACAGCCTGATAGTAACTGGATAAATAGTAAAGCAGCCAAAGGTTTGATTACAAAGGATACTACCTTCAATTCCTTATTCATGCAGAATTTCGATCAGCGTTTAACCATGAGCGCTACATTGGAGCCTATTCGAGATTTAAATATTACGGTAAACCTGAGTAAGACATTCAGTAAGAATTTTAGCGAGACATTTAAATTTGTTGATACCACAGGTGGCAATAATTACAAATTCCAACACCTTAACCCTTATGCAGGTGGCGGCTTTGATATTACCTATATCGCATTTAAAACTTTGTTTGGAAAATTTGATCCCAACCAGGTTTCGGAAACTTTCAAAACCTTTCAGGCCAATAGGAAAATATTATCCAGCAGACTAGGAAAATTAAATCCATATACTAATGGAGTAACGAGTCCAGATGGTTACAATATCGGTTATGGAAAATATTCTGTGGATGTATTAATCCCATCCTTTATTGCTGCATACACAGGACAGCGTCCTGAAAATGTAGCATTGGTGAAACAAAGCAATCCCAATATAAAGTCCAATCCTTTTAGAGCTATCATTCCAAAACCAAACTGGCGAGTGGATTATAATGGTTTAAGTAGGGTAAAAGGATTGGAAAAAATATTTACCAATTTCACATTATCGCATGGCTATACCAGTAATTTAAGTATGAATGGCTTTACTTCTGCTTTGCTTTATCAGGATGTTTCTAGGTATGGATACCCAAGCTTTATAGATACAAGTTCCAAAAATTACATTCCTTATTATCTTGTTCCGAACATAACTATTCAGGAACAATTTAGCCCACTGATTGGAATAGATATGATGTTCACCAATCAATTGCAAGCTAAGTTTGAATATGCTAAATCGAGAACACTGAGTTTGAGTCTGATTGATTTCCAATTAAGTGAACAAAGAAGTACTGAATTCACCATTGGTGCTGGCTACCGTAAGAAAGGATTAAAAATGCCATTTAATATTCCTTGGCCTAAATTCCTTCGCAGCAAGGATGATAGCAAAAATTCAGCGAGCAAATTAGAAAATGAAATCAATTTCAGATTGGATTTCAAAATCAGGGATAATGTAACAGCCAATAGCCGTTTGGACCAGGATAATAATTTTGCAACCGCCGGTAGCAAGGAAATAACGATATCTCCAACGATTGATTATTTCTTGAGTAATCGGGTAAATATTAAATTCTATTTCGACCAACGCAGGGTAATGCCTTATATATCCTCCAGTGCGCCTGTTACCAACACTAGGGCTGGTGTGCAGGTTAGAATATCATTGGCTCAATAATATTTCACTTTATTAAAAAGCCCCTATCAAAAAAGATAGGGGCTTTTTAATTAATAGTATCAAATTGAAATTATATTAAATCACTTAGTCATTTTTTTTAAATACGGCCACAAACATAGTATCTGCTTTTTTATCCCAGCCCTTTAATAATTCCATATGAACTGGTACTAGGCCAAATTGAGATTGAATAAAAGTGGCTATTTCCTCATTTTCAGCTTTAAATACGGAGCAGGTTATATAAAAAAACAAGCCCCCGCTGGCCAAATGTGGAATAACATTAGCAACAATTTTTTTTTGCCTTTCTGCAAATTGTTGGATGGATTCTTTTTTAAAAAAATACAATTGCTCCGGGGTTCTCCCCCATGTGCCACTTCCAGTACAAGGAGCATCACATACTATTATTGGGAAAGGAGCATCTTTTAATTCAGGCAAGATATTTTTTTCCAAATCGCCAATAAAATAATCATAGAACCGTAAATTGGCTTTCTTAAATCGCTGGTGAAGATTCAGTAAAATAGACAACCGGATATCACTTACAGTAGGCTTTAATCCTTTGTCCAATACATCGTAAAGCAATATGGACTTTCCCCCGCTGGCAGCGCAACAATCCCAGGCTTTTATTACCTGTGCATGCCTGTATTCGAGATGATATTTTCGAAAAGGTTTTAAGCTTTCAATGACTACAGGGCTTTTCAAATAATTAAAAACCTGCTGGCTACTGTAATCTTGTACTACAACTTCTGTATCAATTTTTACAATTTCTTCTATCTTGCTTCCATTCGGAAAGGCAATGCACATATCATCAACTAGTTCATACGCAAGTCCACTTTTATTAATTCTTTCCATTAAAAGCGTATGCGTTTTCTTTCTAAGCCTTATAAACAATAATGGCTGCTGTAAATGCGATTGTGCAAATTCTTTGAAAGCAATTCCTTTACTTAAGTCCTCTTTAAAAGGGAAAAGCATTGATACCGAAAATGGCAATTTTAAACTGCTTAATTTTTCGTACA
This sequence comes from Chitinophaga pinensis, assembly GCA_943367825.1. Lineage (GTDB taxonomy): Bacteria > Bacteroidota > Bacteroidia > Chitinophagales > Chitinophagaceae > Ferruginibacter > Ferruginibacter pinensis_J. The sequence goes on along the minus strand of CALRKF020000046.1, from coordinate 24,525 downwards.
AACTAACATTTATCTGATCATTCCACTCAGGATGATGCAGTGCCAGTATTTCGCTAGGGCTTTGTTCACATAAATAAATTGAAAGCAATATGCTTTCCTCGATGGCCAATGCATTGGTAGCATGTCCCAATCTAAAATATAAATAACAAAGGGAACTGATTTGTTTACGGTCATTTGATCCGTATTTTTTCTCAGCAGCAAATACTTTTTTTAAAAAATTAGATAAGGGCTCTTGTCCCTGATAGGATTCAATAATAGCAACGGCTTTTTTCAGGTAGGAGTTGTACCTAAAAGCCTTCTGCCTATTTCTTTCTTTTTCAACAAGAATATCAATTTTTCTCATAAAGGCTGTAGGATTATTAAAGGAATACCATTTCCATCCAACCGTATATTACAGCAATTATAATTCCAATAATGAACTAAGTGGATCTTTTCCAAAAAGCAATAATGCAGGATTCTCCAAGAGTTCTTTCACTCTAACTAAAAAACTTACGGATTCCCTTCCATCAATTATTCGATGGTCGTAACTAAGTGCCAGGTACATCATTGGTTTTATAACCACCTGACCATTGATAGCCACAGGTCGATCTTGAATTTTGTGCATTCCTAAAATAGCGCTTTGTGGAATATTGATGATGGGTGTGCTCATCATACTTCCAAAGACACCCCCATTTGTTATAGTAAATGTACCTCCTGTCATTTCTTCGATGGTCAACTTGTTTTCTCTTGCCTTTGTCGCCAAACTCATTACTGCTTTTTCAATTTCTACCATACTTAAACTCTCTGCATTACGAATTACTGGCACCACCAGTCCTTTGGGTGCACTCACTGCAATGGAAATATCACAGAAATCGTGATAAACAATATTTTCACCGTCAATGTAGGCATTCACCGAAGGCCATTCTTGAAGGGCATAACAACATGCTTTGGTGAAAAAACTCATAAATCCGAGATTGACGCCATGCACTTCTTTAAACTTATCCTTAAACTTTGAACGAATTTCCATAATGCCACTCATGTCCACTTCATTAAAAGTAGTCAGCATTGCAGTGGTGTTTTTCGACTCTACTAATCTGCGGCTAACCGTTTTCCGAAGATTACTCATTTTCTCTGGCCTGGTTGTTCTAACAAATAATGACAACCCAGGCTTCCTGCCAGGATTTTCTAATGCATCTAATACATCCTGTTTTAAAATCCTCCCGTTAGAACCACTTGCCTGTATATTTTTGGGGTCAATTTTTTTATCAGAAAGTATGGCCGCCGCAACGGGAGTGGCTTTTGCATCTACAGCCTTATTTACAGCAATATCTGGCTTAGAAGATTTCTCTGTGGTGGGTACAACCAATTCAGCAATTGGCAAAATGTTTTCAGGTTTAGCAGCCGATGTATCTATTGTACATACCAGATCCCCGATTTTAAGTGTATCACCTTCTTTTGATATTATTTTCAATGCCCCTGCCTGTTCAGCATTGATTTCAAAAGTTGCCTTTTCGCTTTCTAGTTCTGCAATCACTTCGTCCCTATTTGTCCATTCCCCTTCCTTTTTATGCCATTTTACTAGTGTAACTTCACTAATACTTTCGCCTACAGTTGGTACTTTTATTTCTATCACCATATTGATTATTTGAAGAGATGGGCAAATTTCGTGTAAAGAGAGTGAAAATAAAAAACAAACTATAACGCTTCGAAAATCTAGCCTAACCCAATTTGATGCCCCCAAAACAGCAATTTTGACTAAAAAACTGTCTGAAATCATCTAATAAATAACCCTTTTGTGGTATTGGAATAGTCATATTTATATTTTATTTTTACATTGTATAATTATTAATGTATCTTGTATTAAGCCTGTACCTATGATATATATAATTCATATTTAACTATTAGTACTGCTAAATAATACAAAAACTATAGACTTACTCAATTAAAAATAATTACATGATTAAGAGAAATTTATTCACTGCTTTAGTAACTGGATGTATCGGTCTTTTGGGTCTATCGTCCAATGCACAGTTATTTATAAGTAGTGGCGCTACTTTTCAAATACAATCTGGTGCAGTAGTAACTGTGCAGGGTGATGTTACTAGTAGTGCAGATATTTTAGGTCCAGGAAAATTACAGTTGAAAGGTGCCGGTAATCAAAATCTAAATATGAATGGCTTTACCATTCCAAATTTGGAAATTGACAATGTTGCAAATACCACTTTAACTGGCAACACTAGAATTGGAACGGATTTACTTTTTACCAATGGAAATATACAAGTTGGTAACTTCAACCTAAGTATGTCTTCTACAGGAACAATTACCAGTTCTTCCAATACAAAATATATTGTTACCAATGGAACCGGTAGTTTAATAAAAGAAAGTTTAGGAGCTAGTGCCTTTCTTTTCCCCGTTGGCAATTCACTTACTTCTTATAACCCCATTACAATTAGCAATAGCGGTACTGTAGATAATATAGGGGCACGTGTATTAGCACAATCTTATGCCAACGGCTTAACTGGAACAGCTTTTAGTAAGGAAGTGGTGGATGCTACTTGGGACTTAAGTGAAGCAGTAGCAGGTGGAAGTAGCCTAAGTATGACTGCTGAATGGAGAACAACTCAATCTGATGAATTAACAGGATTTGACAGAACAAAATCTGGGATTTCCAATTATATTGCTACCGCAGGCCCAACTCAAGGCTGGGATTTATTAAACAGTCAGGTAGGAGCTGCTACAGGAACCAATCCTTATACATTTACCCGCACAGGTGTTAGTAATTTGGGTGCTTTTGCTATTGGTACAAGACCAGTGCTTTCTCCTTTACTGGTTTCTCCCAAAATTTATTTACAAGGTCCATTTAATACTACTACTAGTGTAATGGCTGATGGCTTGAGAACTATTGCTGTAGCAAGCGGCGGAACTACAGATGCTACACATGGTGTAATTCCAGTAGCTGATCCTTATACAGGATTAAGTGGATTTACACATAGTGGAAGCGGCGGTGGAGAAACTATCAGTACTGGTGTTTTTGGAGTCTTTAATGTTACTAATAATGATGCCATAGTTGATTGGGTTTTTGTACAATTACATGATGGTGTTACTGGAACAGTACTAAGTACTAGAGCTGCTTTATTACAAAGAGATGGTGATGTTGTTGAAACAGATGGTGTTTCGCCTGTAAATATGGCTGGGAATGCTGCTGGGAATTACTATGTTTCTGTAAGGCATAGAAACCATTTAGGCGTAAGATCTTTAAGCAATATTGCCTTGGCAAAAACATCCACTACTGTCTACAACTTTACAACTGGTCTTGGTCAAGCTTTTGCAGGTGCAGTAGCAAATAACCCAATGGCAGCCCTAACCCCTACAGCTTCTTTCGGCCTTTGGGGAGGAGATGCAACTGGTAACAAACAAACCAGGTATTCTGGTGGTGGCAATGACCAAAACCAATTATTGAATATTTCACTTGGTGGCAATGTGGGTGCATCCCTAAATGGGGTTTATAACCGTAGTGACTTAAATATGAATGGCAGGGTAACTTATTCAGGTGGCGCCAATGATCAAAATATTTTATTAAATGTTGTACTGGGTGGCTTAATCGGCGCAGTATTAACTCAACCTAGTTTTTAAATTAATTTTTATAACATAAATTTTTATGAAAAAAAATCTAGTCATTTTATTTCTTAGTTTTTGCTTTGGCGTCTCTTTACAAGCGCAATTAATTAGTAATGCTGTAAAAGCTACTATTTTAAGTGAAGCTACTAATCAAGTTACTATTTATGCCAAATCAAATGTGGCACTAACTGATAAACATGTGGACAATGTTGTGGTTTCATTTAGTATTCCTGATCCAGGTGTTGGATTACGCCCAACTGCCACTATCATCACCAACCATCTTAGCGATGTAACTTGGGTAGTAGGTCTTGGTTCTCCTTATTTAGAAGGTGGTCGTTATCATTACGACTTTATAGCTGCTAATAGCATTAGTACTCCAAGTGTTAATACCATTAATTGGAATGCGAATCAATCTTACCCATTACTAACAATTGGTTTATCCAATTCAAACGGCTTTAGCGGTGTAAGAATTGACCATTGGGATGCTCCCAATTTTGGCGCAAATTTTAACTCTCAATGGTATTTTCAAATTCAACAGGCAGGAGACGGTAACATTACTGCACAAACCAATTTATTTTATGGAGAAGGCACCGAAGTTAATGACCCAGGCGGATGGGGTTCCGGAACTTCATATGCGCCGATACAACCTTATTCAGTTATTCCCGTTCGCTTCGTTTCTTTTTCAGCAACCAAAAATAATAATGATGCCCTACTAAACTGGAAAGTAGATAATGAGGATATCAAAACTGATAGATACGAAGTAGAAAGAAGTATCAATGCTGTAAATTTTACCACAATTGCCACTGTTCCTAAAAAAACAAATGGCCTTGCAAATAATAGTTATGACTTAACTGATGCCAATATTAATACATTGGCGGTAAGTGCCAATGCGGTTATTTACTATCGTATTAAACAATTTGACAAAGACGGTAGATTTATTTACAGTGAAACTAAAAACATCAGATTAAATGGCTATAAAGGATTTGGCGCTGCTATTTTCCCCAACCCAATTAAATCTACTGCAACCATCAATATCGACCTTATTAAAGCAGACAATGTGCTTGTTATAGTTACTGATGCTGCTGGAAAAGAAGTTCAGAAATTGAGTTTCACAGGGGCCATTGGTGGAAATACTAAATCCATTAATATGAGTAACCTTTCTGCTGGAACTTATTTGGTGAAAATTGCTTCCGGAGACGAAATTAAGTCGATCCCGATTGTAAAGACAAACTAATTACATTATAATATATTATAAAAAAACTCCTCCATCTTGGGGGAGTTTTTTATTTGGTTATACCCTATTACAATTCTTTAATAATTGTGAACTATCCATCCAATATTCCACTTAAGCATTTAATATTATGTTTTTCCTAGCGGAGGCATTTGACTAAGTTTGTACTGAATATGCAAATCTTTAATAGTAAAAGCAGGATTATTGTTACCTGCAGTAATCGCATTGCACCCTGGCTTGAAAAAGAAATAAAAACTATTGGCTTTACCCCTGTTAGAGTATTCAAAACAGGCGTTGAATTATATGGTACCATGCAGGATTGTATCAAATTAAACCTGCAGTTATGTTGTGCCAGTCAAGTATTATTTTCTATTGGCGAATACAAGGCCTCCAATGCAGATGAACTCTACCAGCAGCTTGTAAAACTGGAATGGGAAGATATTATAGCCCCCGATGGTTATTTTTCAATAGGAAGCAATGTAAATAACCCAAGTATTACTAATTCATTGTTTGCCAATGTAAGAGTCAAGGATGCTATTGTAGATCGCTTTCGAAATCGAACAGGCAACAGACCCAATAGCGGCCCCGAATTAAATAAAGCAGTCATTCATTTATATTGGAAAGAAGATATTGCTGAAATTTTTATAGATAGCTCTGGAGAATCCTTGTCAAAGCATGGCTATAGAAAAATACCAGGTAAAGCACCCATGATGGAATCATTAGCCGCTGCTACCATTTTAGCATCCAACTGGAACCAAGAATCGGCATTTGTAAACCCTATGTGTGGCTCTGGCACTATTGCTATTGAGGCCGCCTTAATGGCCACCAATCGAAAGCCAGGCCTGTTTAGAAACAATTATGCATTCATGCATATTTTGGGATATGCGGAAGAAATGTATTTAAGTGAATACAAAAAATTAGAACAACAGGTAAAAACAGTACCCGAACTAAAAATTATTGCAACAGATATCAGCGAGGATGCCATATACATAGCTAAAATAAATGCAGGCATTGCAGGTGTTGAAGAAATGATTGAATTTGCAGTTTGCGATTTTCAGGAAACGCCTATGCCAAATTCCAATGGATTAATATATTTTAATCCTGAATATGGTGATCGGCTGGGAGAAGAAGAGGCACTTCAAACAACTTATAGCCTTATCGGTGATTTTATGAAAAAAAAATGCAAAGGTTACACAGGCTATATCTTTACAGGCAATTTGGAACTGGCTAAAAAAATAGGATTGAAACCCAAGCGCCGAATTGAATTCTTCACAGGCAAAATAGACTGTCGCCTTTTTGAATACGAATTATATGCAGGCACAAAAAGAACTGATAAGTAATCAAAACAGGAACTACTATATCTTTACTATAGAATTTTAATTATTTGCTACATCAACATGAATAAATTTTTAATTGTTGGACTAGGTAATATAGGAAATGAATATGCTCATACCAGACACAATATTGGCTTTGATGTAGTCAATGCTTTTGCGCTAAAACATGGAGGGCTTTTTAAGGTGGACAGGTTAGCATATTCGGCTGAAGCAAAATGGAAAGGGAAAACCTTTATTTGCATCTGCCCTACCACTTACATGAATCTGAGTGGAAGGGCTTTTAGATATTGGATGGACAAAGAAAAGCTTAGTCCTGACCAAACCTTAACGATTGTGGATGACCTGGCCCTACCGCTCGACAAAATACGTCTAAGAAAAACAGGCAGTAGTGCAGGACATAATGGCTTGAAAGATATCGAAGCTATTTTGGGTACAGATGCCTATCCAAAATTAAGGTTCGGCATAGGGAATGATTACCCTAAGGGCATGCAGGCCGATTTCGTGTTAAGTAAATGGAAAAAAGAAGAATTACCCTTAGTTCAATTGAAAATAGATAAATGCACAGAAATCATTGAATCTTATGCGAGTATTGGCATTGATAAAACCATGAGCCTGTATAATCAACTTTCTATCACTGTCTAAATTTCAGGCATTGTTAATTTTGAATATTTGATTACTTTCGTAAGACTAATATAAACCTGAAACTTAATAAAGCGACTCATTCTATGAAGATTATATGTATAGGTAGAAATTATGTTGAACATGCCAAAGAATTGGGAAATGAAGTACCCGATGAACCGGTTATATTCATGAAACCCAAAAGTGCTTTATTACAAAGCCATACTCCCTTTTATTACCCTGAGTTCAGTAATGAACTGCACTATGAATGTGAATTGGTATTGAGGATTTCAAAAAATGGAAAATATATTCAGGAAAGACATGCGGGTAATTATTACAATGGCATTACTGTTGGCATCGATTTCACTGCAAGGGATATTCAGGATGAATTAAAAAAGAAAGGCCTTCCCTGGGAAAAAGCAAAAGCTTTTGACAATTCTGCAGCTGTCGGAAAATTTATTGACGTTACCCCTGCTATAGATAAAAAGAATATTAATTTTTCCTTGTTCAATAATAAAGAACAGGTTCAAAAAGGGAATAGCAAGCAAATGATTTTCAGTTTTGATTCTATCATTTCGCATATCTCTAATTATTTTTCTTTAAATATCGGTGATTTGATTTTCACAGGCACACCTGCCGGAGTGGGAGAATGTGTAGTGGGCGATGAATTAGAGGCATTTTTGGAGGATCAGAGTTTATTAAGCCTCGAAATAAAATAATCTTACAATATTTACCAATATCAAAACCCCGGAAATAATATCGCTGGGGTTTTTCTTTTAATTTTGGCGCATGCTTGATATTGAAACGATGCTAAAAGCCTATCGGCTAATGTGTATGGCCAAATCAATGGCTGATACCTATGAAGCCAACAGAACTGTATGCAAATATGTTCATTCAACCAGTAGAGGACATGAAGCCATTCAATTGGCTACTGCATTTAACTTAACTGCACAGGATTATGTAAGCCCTTATTACAGAGATGAAAGTATGTTACTAGGATTAGGCTTTAGGCCGTATGAATTGATGTTGCAATTATTAGCTAAAGGAAATGATCCTTTTACAGGTGGTAGAGAATATTATAGCCATCCAAATTACAGAGGGAAGGACAAGCCCACCATTATTCATCAAAGTAGTGCAACAGGCATGCAGGCTATTCCTACCACAGGTATTGCGCAAGGAATAAAATTTCTAGAAAAAACAAATGCTTTAATAGCTTCCGATGAATCACCATTACCAATTGTCATCTGTTCACTTGGCGATGCTTCTGTAACAGAAGGAGAAGTAAGTGAAGCCTTTCAATTTGCCGCCCTACATCAATTACCCATTATTTATCTAGTACAAGATAATAATTGGGGTATCAGTGTAACAAAGGAAGAAGCCAGGTTAACCAATGCCAGTGAATTTGTAAAAGGATTTGGAGGCATTAGAAGAATTAGCATTGACGGAACCGACTTTATGCAATGCATGGAGGTAATGAAAAATGTTACCGAAGAAGTTAGAAAGGAAAGACATCCATTCTTAGTACATGCTAAAGTGCCACTGCTGGGACATCATACCAGTGGTGTAAGAAAAGAATTTTATCGAAGCACAGAAGAGCTTCAAAAACTGGAATCAGAGGACCCCATTCGGAAATTGAAAAATAAATTACTTGACAATGGCGTCGATCAATCAATTGTAGAAAAAATAGAAAAGGATGCATTAATATTCATTGCCAATGAATTTGCCAATGCAGTAGATGCTCCTGAGCCAGTTCCCGAAACCATTGCAGATAATATATTTGCACCCACTACAGTTGTAGCCGAAAAAGGAGAAAGATGTCCAACATCAAAAAATAAAGTATTGATGGTAGATGCTGCGCTTTTTGCCATCCGAGAAATCATGGAAGAATTTCCAGAAGCTGTATTATATGGTCAAGATGTCGGCAGAAGACTTGGAGGTGTATTTAGAGAAGCCGCTACACTGGCGGAACAATTTGGTGATCATCGGGTATTCAATACTGCTATTCAGGAGGCCTATATCATTGGGTCTACCATTGGCATGTGTGCTGTTGGACTTAAACCAATTGTAGAAATACAGTTTGCCGATTATATTTATCCGGGATTAAACCAATTGGTAACAGAGATTAGTAAGAGTTGTTATTTAACCAATGGAAGATTTCCTATACAAACATTGATACGGGTTCCAATAGGCGCTTATGGTGGTGGTGGTCCTTATCACAGTGGATCTATAGAAACTACCTTGCTCTCTATCAAAGGCATAAAAATCGTCTACCCATCCAATGCAGCGGATATGAAAGGATTGATGAAAGCGGCTTTTTTGGATCCCAATCCTGTAGTAATGCTCGAACACAAGGGACTCTATTGGAGTAAAGTGCCGGGCACGGAAGATGCAAAAACAGTTGAGCCTGCTGCTGATTATGTATTACCACTAGGAAAGGCCGCCATTATTTTACATGCAAATGATGCAGCAATGGATGAAGGAAGCACTTGTTGCATCATAACATATGGTATGGGGGTTTATTGGGCCAAAGCAGCATCAGCTAATTTTAGAGGACAAATTGAAATCATTGATCTGCGAACACTATATCCATTAGATGAGGATTTGATTTTTGAGCGTGTTAAAAAACATGGAAGGGCATTAATACTTACCGAGGAACAACAAAACAATTCCTTTGCCGAAGCTTTAGCCGGCAGAATCAGTAAAGCCTGCTTTCAATACCTGGATGCACCGATTGAAGTAATGGGGGCATTGAATTTACCTGCTGTGCCAATGAATATAATCTTAGAAAAAGAGATGCTGCCGAATGCTGAAAAATTAAATGATAGAATTTCAAGTTTACTTAATTTATAAAAGCATTTTTGCCTGAACTGTTGAATATAGTTTGCTCGGCCAATGAAAATTTCGCAATTTCCCAAGGGCAAATTGATTATAATTGATCCCTCCTTTTAAAATTAGGCATTTTATTTCCACACCCTTTAAGTGATTAAAATCCTATTTCTTATACCAATAATACCGAATTGCTATCTTTGTAACATTAATAGCAATTTCAACTAATTAAGAAATATAGTTTTTTAGTAAAATGAATATTACTCTATTATTTAGCAGTTTAACAGGCATTTTACTTTCCTTTATATTGTTTTTTTTCAACAAAGGTTATAAAACTGCGAATCGATATCTAGCCGGATTCTTTTTCTTTATTTCTCTTTTTATTTTATCGCAATACAGCGGACTATATGGACACTCAGAAGTATTAGCCGCTTTGTTTGCCAGTGCCCCCACCCCATTCGTATTTTTAATTGGTCCATTAGCATTTTTGTATGTTCGTAGTGTTTTAAGAGATAATACCAAATTATCCAAGTCCGACTATTTACACTTTATTTTATTTGTATTACAGTTTATTGGCATGATTCATTATTATATCAGTCCATGGGAATATAAACTTTCCATTGCAAGGATATTACTAAGTGATGATTGGCATGTTACACAGCTAAGTTTAAACAAGCTCTTTGTTAGTCCCATCAACTCCTATCTTAGACCATTACATATTGCCTTTTATATTTTCCTAGGATGGCATATCATTATTAAATACTACAAAAGACCTAAATTATCATTACTGCCTATTTATCAAAAGCAAATTGTAAAGCGTTGGCTTTTTAGTTTCTTTTCAGTTTTTAGTGTTTTTTTAATTTGCTATTGCTTGATTTCAGTAAACTTATTAATCTACGACACAAAGCAATCATTTCAGTCAAAAAGCGAATTCCTCCTACTAATCGCTTCAATTTCGGCCTTGACTTTAAATATTTTCATTTTGCTTTTCCCTCAGATTCTTTATGGATTACCACGAATCAATATTCCAACCTCTCTAATAACAGCGCAGTATGTTGAAGAAGAGAATCAGGACGAAAACCAGAAACCCCACAAAGGGATGAATGATTCAAACACAATACCTATATCGGGAATCAATAAAAAACTAAATGACTTATATCAAAAGGCACAGCCATGGACTGACAAGAATTTCTCCATTGCAACCTTAGCCATTGCAATGGACATTCCTGAACACCACCTGAGGTACTTTTTTAATCATGAGTTGAAGCAATCCTTTTCTGAATATCGCAACCAATTACGTGTTGCACATGCTAAATATCTACTTCAAGAAGGAAAATTTAGCCATTTGAGTATTGAAGGCATCGGCGCCTTGGCAGGATTTGCTTCAAAATCCACCTTTTTTGCTGTTTTCAAAAAAGAAACAGGTCATACTCCAAAAGATTATTTAAATACCCTTCACAATTCTTAAGTCCATATACACTACTCAAGTTGGCATTTACTATCCTGTACGACCCTTCTAACTCAATTCACTCCCAAATTGTAGATTCTGGAGCTGTAAATATTTAAATCAATATAATAAATAAACAAAAAATTAGTTTTAATACTACGCAGAACCTAATTCTTACTGTTATGAAACACCTATTCTTAACATCTAGTGGTAAAATACCACCCTATTTGAATATTGCTGATGCTCAATTCTTAAGAAAATTTCATTTTAGTATATACTACATATTCTCAATACAGTTTTGGACGCAACTGACAGTATTACAGCGCTCTATGCACAATTTTTTAGGTAATCCAAAAATCTGTAGCGCTCAATTCCATTCACTATCTAAACCCGATTTATACATCTAATTATCAAATGCTAATTTAAATTTTATGAAAACACCTACCAATTACAAGAGTTTATCGGCTTGCTTGGGAAAAGCCATTCTGCTGCCCCTTATACTCATCATTCTATTTCTATCACCAACAATTGGCCAAGATTACATTATTAATAGGGGTAATTTTAGTGGCTGGTATACAGGCGGATTACGTTTATGTGTAGTGGATAAGAACGAATTTTACCAATCCTATACATCCGCTTCAAAAGTGGTGGTACGTCAATATAAAAATGGTATAGTGTCTGACTGGGGAACCAATGCTGCATTTGTAAATGCTGCAGGAGCCGGAGATATTGTAAGGGATTCAGCGAACCAGACAATTTATATTTCCTTTGTCAATTCAACCAATGATAAAATTTATACTTATAAACGTGCCCTGGCAGATATTGACTGGGTATTGGTTAGTACACTAGACAAACCATCAAGTAATCTTATGGGATGGCAATTAAGGCTTGCCTTCAATAAAAAAAGCGGTACTTTATTTCTGAGTTTTATAGAACAGACCACCAACAAAATTTATTTATATGAACTTATTGCTGGAACCTGGACTAACAGGACAGGAGCAAGCAGTATGAGTTGTTATAATAGTGGCTTCGACATGGTAGCATACGACAATAAAGTTATACTTACAACAGCACCACTTATAGGAGCATATTATACATTAAGGGTACATGCTTGGGATATACTTAGTACTTCTTTCACAAATCTACCAGACTGGAATAGTGGATTATCATACCAGTCCGTGCAATTCCCAACAACTGCTTACAATTCAGTAGCTGATGAGTATGTGTCGATGGTTTCATCGAGTTATACGCCCAAAGTAATCAAGTATGCTGGTGGATCATGGGCTGATATGTCAACCGGGCTGTCGGGTTCTGTAGATAATGGATCGTGGGGCTCCTATATTGTATACAATAACATGACTGCCAAATATTCCCTGTTCTATTCATCCACTTCAATCAAGGGATATTATTGGAATGGAAGTACATGGAGTAATATGAGTGTACCATATATGGGTTCGACAAATTTATTTGCTACAACAAATTATAAAGATGTTTATTTCCTTGCCTGGAGTGGATATACACAGGTAGGCGTTTATAGCAGTAATGAAACCCCGTTTAGAAACACCCTTAATATTGCGACCACTCCATCTACCACAAGCTGTGCTTTAACTTTTTCAGAAAGAGGTGTTGGAAATAAAGTGGCAGTCTTTATTAAATCAGGCACCTATGAATCACCAGTTACAGCAGATGGCGCCACTTATACTGCCAATCCCATTTATGGAAGTGGTACACAGCTAGGAAGCTCGGGATGGTATTGTATTTACAATGATGTTGGACAGGCATTTACAGTTACAGGCCTTACCAATGGGAATACCTATCAGGTGCAGGCTATAGAATACAATGGTGTAGCAGGGGCCGAAATGTATATTGGCGCTTCTGCTGTTACTGGCAACCCAGTTTCGTTTACAGCGGGTGTAGTGCTTCCTGTAAACTTTATCAATGTATCTGCATATCGGAAAACCAACACTGTACAGGTAAACTGGAAAGTAGACAATGAAATAAATATTCATCACTATGAAGTAGAAAGTTCTTTAGATGGCAGGAGTTTTGCAAAAGCTGGAACAGCAGCAGTAACTGGACTAACAGACTATAGTATCGTAGATGCGAATGCAGCCAATACTACTTTATTTTATAGAGTGAAGAGTGTAGGAATATCGTCTGAAATTAAATACAGTGCAATTGTAAAACTAGCTGCAGATAATGCGAGGAAGACTTATACAGTGGCTCCAAATCCAGTAGAAGGTAATGAGCTGAATATTCAATTTAAAAACCAACCAGCGGGTTTGTATAATATTAAGTTAATGAACAGTACTGGGCAACAAGTAAAAAGTATGGAAATAAATCATATGGGAGGCAATGCAACGCAAACCATTGCTTTGCCAACAGGTCTTACAAGTGGAACCTATCTTCTACAAATAATTTCGACAAGTAAAACCACCGAATTAGAATCTATTTTGATTTATAAAAAATAATTAAATCAATAACATAGCATCGGTAAATAGTCAATCAGGTAATATCAAAAATTAAAAAAGAATCCCCTAATTATAGGGGATTCTTTGTATCGGGGACTGAAATTTTATCTACCCAAAGGATTAAAGATTTTTTAGACTTTGCCAGTTTCGAAAGAAAAAATAATATCTAACTGGAATTTACAAGATTTCCTTCACTTTGCTTCGGCTTTTGATTAATTTGAATAGAATTAGTTAATTTCGGTTATGACAATCTTAAAAATGGATAGGAGTGCATTTAAGGCCCAAACAATGGCTGAAGCTGCCAATCATAAAAGTCATTACCTAAACATGACTTGGCAAGAGAGGTTGTCAGTAACAGCATTTTTAAATAGTGTAGCATTTAAATTCGATGCTAAACATCCGCCAAGTATGAATCGCACTCAGTTTTCCGCAAAATCTTTAAGATTTAATGGCTAATATTTTCCACGATGATTTTAGAGACTTTCTTAACGCTTTAAACAAAGCCGAAGTAAGATATATTTTAGTGGGTGGATATTCGGTGGTATTACATGGTTATTCCAGAACTACTGGAGATATGGATTTATGGGTAGAAAGAAATGCTGAAAACTACCACAAATTAAAAATAGCTTTTCAAATATTTGGGATGCCGGTATTTGATATGACTGAAGAAAACTTTTTAGCTCACCCGGTTTGGGATGTATTTACTTTTGGCACTCCTCCTGTAGCCATAGATATCATGGTTAATTTAGAAGGTTTAGATTTTGATGCTAGTTTCAAAAAAGCAGTATATTTTGAAGATGATGACTTGAAAATAAGAACCATAAATAAAAATGATCTTATCGCTGCTAAAAAAATTGCTGGTAGAGCCAAAGACATCAATGACCTCGAGAATCTTCAATAACACAACCATACTTGCCACTACCCCCTAGGGCAAAAAAAAATGTCATTCCCAAAAACAATTATTGTTTCCAAGAATAACATTGGTATCGGGGAGCAGACTTGAACTGCCGACCTTCGGGTTATGAATCCGATGCTCTAACCAGCTGAGCTACCCCGACATTGATTGGGCGGCAAAAATAGCTAAATCCGCTATAATTTTGAAATCATTTTTATCTTCACAGTAAAAAAAATGACCAGTATTAGATTAGCCAGAGCCGAAGATGCCTCAGATATCCTGGCCATTTACGCCCCCTATATTCAAAATACCTCTATTTGCTTTGAAACTGAAGTCCCTACCCTAGCCGAGTTTCAAAACAGAATACTCCACTATCTAGATAAATACCCATGGCTGGTAATGGAAATTGATGGCCAAATTGCCGGATATGCATACGGATCCTCCTACAGAGAAAGAAAAGCCTATCAATGGAGCGCCGAATGCTCAGTATATATTCATGACAATTTCAAAAGAAAAGGACTGGCCCTAGCTTTATATACTGCTCTGCTTAAAATATTAAAGGCACAGGGCATAATGAATGTATATGCTGTTATCAATTTACCCAATAACCAAAGTGTAGCCTTTCACGAAAAAATAGGGTTTAACCATTTTGCTGATTATAAAAACGTAGGGTACAAACTGGGAAAATGGAAAACAGTAGGCTGGTGGGAATTACAATTAAATCCCTATATCGACAATCCGCCTGAGCCATTCAATTTTGGTAATATGGACAAGGAATTTCTACAACCAATATTTCAAGATTCTTTACTATTGTTGAAATAAAAATCCCGACAACAAAGTGCCGGGATTAATTCGATTACCAAAAATTTAGCTCATTTCAGCAAAACACTTGTGAAAATATGGGATGGTTTCAATTCCCTTATAAAAATTATCCAGATTGAATTTTTCATTTGGACTATGTAAATTATCACTGTCCAATCCAAAGCCCATGAATACAATTTTTATTCCTAATTCTTTTTCAAATAAAGCACAAATAGGAATACTGCCACCACCCCTTACTGGAATGGGCGTTTTGCCAAATGTAATCTCCATGGCTTTTGCAGCAGCTTTATATGCTTTGCTATCAATTGGCGTCATATAAGGTTCCCCGCCATGATGCAATGAAGCTTTAACAGTAATATAAGGAGGTGCAATTTTATTCAAATGATTGATTAAAATTTCAGTCATCTTATCGGATGTTTGATTGGGCACAAGTCTTGCAGAAATCTTCGCAAACGCCTTACCAGGCAAAACAGTTTTTGCTCCTTCGCCGGTATAACCTCCCCAAATACCATTCAATTCTAAGGTAGGACGAATGCCAGTTCTTTCATTGGTGCTATAGCCCTTTTCGCCCCATAATTCTTTTACACCCAAATCTTCTTTAAATGCTGCTTCATCATAAGGTGCCAATGCCATCAACTTACGCTCTTCATCGGTTGATACCACTACATCATCGTAAAAACCAGGAATAGTAATATGATTATTTTCATCATGCAAGGACGCAATCATCTTAGCCAAAATAGTAATTGGATTTGCTACCGCTCCACCATAAACGCCGCTATGCAAATCTCTATTAGGACCAGTTACTTCTACTTCAATATAACTTAATCCACGTACCCCAATATCAATGCTTGGTGTATCCAAACTAATCATTGCGCTATCACTAATAAGTACACAGTCGGCTTTTAATAGCTCCTTATGACTGGCCACAAATTTTCCCAAATTTGGTGAACCTACTTCCTCTTCTCCCTCAATGCAAAATTTAATATTGGTAGTCATGGTACCTGTTTTCACCATGGTCTCCAATGCCTTCACATGCATATAAAACTGTCCTTTATCATCGCAACTACCACGAGCAAAAATTTTGCCGTCGATGATAACTGGCTCGAAGGGGCCGCTTTTCCAAAGCTCTAAAGGATCGGCAGGTTGAACATCGTAATGCCCATATACGAGTACAGTTGGCAATGTAGGATCAACCATTTTCTCTCCATATACCAAGGGATGTCCTTCAGTTGGATAAATCTCCACTTTATCGGCACCGGCTTCCAACAATCGAGCTTTTACAGCTTCGGCGCATTTTTGCATATCTGCTTTATGTTCTGTTTTGGCACTAATACTGGGTATGCGCAACAAATCCAGTAATTCATTTAGGAAACGGTCTTTGTTTTCAGATTGATACTCCTTCCAGGCTTGCATGATAATCGTTTTAATGGAAAAAATGAATGAATTTAATATCGCTAATCAAGTAATATCAAAAAATAATTCCTTGATTTAGCCTAGCAAAATTAGGTAAATATGTCTGCATTATTTTTACCATTTTTTTACAAAAAAGGAAACTATTATTATGAAATATCCTTTTAAATTTGTGCCAGATTGCTTGTCAGCTTATCTGCCGATAGGTAGATTTATCAGCCTTTGTTATTGATCATTTTTACTTTTATAGTGGAATGCACAATGGCAAAGGCTGAGCCAATTATAGCCCTTAGGATTGATGCCTATTCTTAGTAAGTAATGTGAATGCCCCTGCAATTACTACAAACAAAATCACCAATACAACACATGCCCATTTGATGGCAGAAATATAAGAGGTGAAATAACTGATATTATCTGAAATTGCCCCATTCAGCATTTGAAACATCCCGATATTTTCCATAATATCTAAAAAAGCCTCCACCAAAATTAGTTTCGCAAAAAACAAAGAAGCTCGCTGCATAAAACTTCTTGGCTGGTAATAAGCTGCTATTTTTAAAGATGCTGTAAATAAAAAGGAAACATAAAAAAAGATAAAGACAAAATCCCACCAGGTATTCTCTTTGGCTGCAGCAATAATATCCAACTTTTGAGTATCAGTTTTTGTCCATGCTACTATTACATTTTCTGCATTTTGCTGGCCAAAGGTTAACTCTAAATTAATAATCCCTTTAGCTGTGGTCGGCGTTTTTAAAGGCTTCCCCGTCTTTGCCATTACAAAAATCATAATAGCAGTACCCAGCAGAAAAATTAGGAAGAAATATTTTTTCAAGCACTGAATTTTAAATCTAAATCAAACACAATTACTATTTCAAAGCCCGGGCGGCAACAAAATCCCAATTCACTACATTCCACCAATTATCAATATAATCTGCCCTTTTATTTTGGTATTTCAGGTAATAAGCATGCTCCCATACATCCAATGCCAATAATGGGAACCCTTTTATTTCGGCGATGTCCATGAGTGGATTATCCTGATTAGGAGTGCTTCCAATTTTTAATTGTTGTTCCTTATCCATATATAGCCAGGCCCAGCCACTACCAAAACGGGTTTTTCCTGCATCACTAAATAGCTTTTTGAAATTGTCAAAACTTTGAAACTGCTTTTCAATCAATTCCAGCAATTTGCCAGTGGGCTTATTATCTGCTTGTTTAGGACGCATACATTGCCAAAATAATTCGTGGTTATAATGCCCGCCGCCATTGTTTCTAATCTTTGCAGTGTACTTAGATACCTGTGCCAATAATACTTCTAAAGACTTTGACATATCAACTCCCTCCAAGCCAGCAGCCTCCTTTAAATTTTTACTATAGGCTGCAGCATGTTTACTATAATGAATTTCCATTGTCATTGCATCAATCACATTCTCCAAAGCATCGTATTTATAGGGCAATGGTTGTTGGTCGAAACCAGTATTGCCGCCATTCAATATCGCAAAATTATTAGCTGCCAGCGCGGCGTTAATCATACCAGAGCCAATACTGATAGCAACTACTCCGCCTGATGCATTTTTAATAAATTTTCTACGGCTATTATTGGAATTTTTCATGTTTTCTAATTTTATTAAATTGAATTCGATTTTCTTTTTCTAAATATACTTAAAAGGGGGCTCATTTTTTTTAAAAGTCGGTTATAATATTCCTTACTAAACAATTGGCTATCGTTCATAGCTTTATATGTAAGAAATATACCTACTGGCACCAATACAAAAATGGCCAACCACATACCCACAAAGGGACTGGTTAATTCTTCTTTAACAAATTTCTCGCCAAACATGTTTAAGAGGTGAAATTGCAAGAAGAAAATAATGGCAATTACTAATGGCATACCAAGTCCTCCTTTTCGAATGATGGAGCCCAATGGAGCACCAATAAAAAATAGTACTAGGCAAGCCAAAGAAAGTGAAAATTTACGATGCCACTCTAGTTTATGAAATTTTATATCCGCCTGATGTCCGGCGATTTCTGCACCTGAAAATTGAAAAACACTTCGTACACCATTGGCTTTATTGAGTGCCGACTCATACACAATAAACTTCAATGAATCTGGCATCATTGCTTCAAAGTTTTTAGGAATCTTTTTAGGCAAGGGCGTTTTATTATACAAACTATCTGACACATTCAACATTGGTAGATTCATCACAAGGTCCGTATCCATTCTTTTAAATAGGGAATCATCCAATTTGATAATTGAATCCATGGAACTATTCAATTGCCGAACACTAAGCATTTTAAAATTCTTTCGATACATACTATCACTATTACTCTGTAATGCCAATGCACTCATGTCGAAGAGCTTATTGAATTCTTTAAACCCAAGCCGAATATATTCATTCGTTGTATCTGTACCGTTAGTTCCTCTTTCTTGGTATCGAAATCCGTTTTTCAAATTAAACTCAAGAAACTTTTTGTCTTCAGAAGTACGCATGATACCTGTTTCGGCTACAATGCAATTATCTTGTATGCCATTGGTTTGCTCATATATAATTACATTATGAATGGTCTTATTATCCGCATCTTTTTTGCCAACTTTAATGGCATAATTAGGAATATAAGTAAAGAAGACACCTTCCTTTAAATCAAAAGCGGGTTTCTTATAAAAAATATCATTGTAGAGTGTAACAAATTTCAAATTGGCATATGGAATAACATAATTAGCAAAGACAAAAGTAATGCCACATAACAAAACTGCCACCCACATCAGCGGTCGCATAAATCGAAGTAAAGAAATGCCGGAAGATTTAATGGCTACCAATTCAAAACTCTCCCCTAAATTTCCAAAGGTCATGATGGAGGAAATCAAAATGGCAATAGGCATAGCGAGTGTCAACAAGGATGCACTAGTATACCAGAGAAACTTACCGATGGTAATAAAATCTAACCCTTTACCAACTAAGTCATCCACATATTTCCAAAGCCCTTGCATAAACAATACAAAAAAGGCTATAAAGAAAGTAGCAACAAAGGGCCCTAAGAAGGATTTTAATATTAATTTATCTAGCTTCTTTATCAATGTAACGCGGCGTTAATTTTGTATGTTTGAATATATGAATATTGATACAAAAATATACCTTTCGGAGCAGGAACTGCAAATAGCAGGCAATAAGGATTGGATTTTAACTAAATCTAAGATTACAAATGCCGTATATCAAGTTTTTGGAGATTTGGCGGAGAACATTCAATCCCTAATTTACACTAAAAAGGGCCAATTACCTGCAGAGATTCTAAGCATTAGTCCTAAAATATACAAAGGCGAAAACTACCATCAATTCCCCTATGTACTATTGGATTATCCCCGTCTTTTTCATAAAGAAAAAATCTTGGCAATAAGAACAATGTTCTGGTGGGGGAATTATTTTAGCATTTGCCTATTGGTAGCTGGTGAATATAAAAATGAGCTACAGGAAAGAATTGCCTTAAAGTTGGATACCCTAGACGAAAATTTTTTAATCGGTATCAGCGAAGACCGTTGGGAACATGAAGTAAATGATGAAAATTTTGCAGCAATAAACCAATATAGTATTAGCGAATGGAAAATGAAATGGAATAAAATCGACTTTATCAAGGTTGCCAAAACATACCCCTTAGATACATGGAATCATCTTCCTGCATTATTAAATGCAGACATCTTGCAACTTATAAACTTACTGGAAGATTAATTACCTAAACGGTGAAATAGATCCTTCACTTGATATTCCCACAACTGACTTTGATCTTTAATATCTTTTTTGTCAGCAAAATCTTTAATGACTAAAATCGTTTGATTTGTTACCTCCGATTTTTCAATAGAAAATTCGAAATATTCAGATTTTGGTAGGTGTAGCCAGTGGTATCGAACAAATTTATCATCTTCTTGTTCTATAATTTCAGCTCTATCAATAGTGCCATTCCAGGAAAAACTAAACACGCCATCGCGCTCATCTACTTTCTCGGCAAACCATTCTCCCAAACCTGCAGGTGTACTTAAAAACTCGTACAAGATGCCCGGTGAACATCTAACAGGATACTCCAGCGTAAATAATACTTTCTTACTCATCTTTTTAATTAAAATATACTTGAACAGTGCAATTATAAAAAAATAATCAACGTGGCAAAATTTTTAGGCAACTATTTTTAAAATTTTCAAAAAATCAACTATCCTACTGCCATTTTTCAAATATTTGAACCACAGCCTATTAGAAAATTAATTTTGGCAACATATGGCAAAAAGCATAAATTACGGTAGTAATGGTTGTTTTTTTAACGTTTCCTTAACCTGTTTTAAGTATTAACCTTAATCAATTAATCTACGGCTTATGAGCATGCGTCAGCTAAAAATCACTAAGTCTATTACCAATCGCGAAAGCCAGAGCCTGGAAAAATATTTACAGGAAATTGGCAAGGTAGAATTGATTACTCCAGAAGAGGAAGTGAAATTAGCTGTTAGGATAAAAGAAGGAGATCAAATTGCTTTAGAAAAACTAACTAAGGCCAATCTTCGTTTTGTGGTTTCTGTTGCCAAACAATACCAAAATCAGGGATTAACACTTCCTGATCTTATCAATGAAGGAAATCTTGGTTTAATAAAAGCTGCCCAAAGATTTGATGAAACCAGGGGCTTTAAATTTATCTCATATGCCGTTTGGTGGATAAGACAAAGCATACTACAAGCGCTTGCAGAACAATCCAGAATTGTAAGATTACCCCTCAATAAAGTAGGCTTAACAAACAGAATAAGTAAAGCCTATTCACAATTGGAACAAGAATATGAAAGAGAGCCTTCTGCTGAAGAATTAGCAAGCTTTCTGGATATTGACATAGAGGAAATAAGATCGACGCTAAGCGCCTCTATAAGGCATGTAAGCATGGATCAGCCTATTGCTGATGGGGAAGAGGGTACATTGATTGATTTATTACAAAACCCTAATGCGGTAAGTACTGATAATGAATTGGCATTTCAGGTATCACTTAAAACAGAAATCGACCGATCGCTCAGTACACTCACAGAACGCCAGAAAGAAGTTATTCGTTTCTTTTTTGGTATTGGTGTAGATCATCCACTTAGCCTTGAGGATATCGGTGAAAGATTTAATCTTACAAGAGAAAGAGTAAGGCAGATCAAAGACAAAGCCATTACTAAATTGAGAAGTACCAGTCGTTGTAAATTATTAAAAGGTTACCTCGGCGTCTAATTGCTCCAAGCATTTTTTTAAGCTATCCTTCCAGTAAGGAATTTCCAACGAAAATGATTCTTTTATCTTGCTAGTTTCCAACACAGAATAGCTTGGTCTTTTTGCAGGAGTAGGATATTCACTGGTAGTTATTGGTAGAATCTCACAATCAGCACCTATCATAACCTTAATTGTTTCAGCAAATTCAAACCAACTTATTTTGCCTGCATTTGAATAATGATAAAGAAATGGTTCCGTACCATTCAACGGGCATTTTTTAAGCATTTCAAGAATGGTCAATGCAAGGTCATTTGCATATGTAGGACATCCCCATTGATCATTTACCACCTTAATCGATTTCCTTTCCTTCATTAAGCGTAACATGGTTTTTACAAAATTATTTCCAAAGGAAGAGTACACCCAAGAAGTTCGAATAATAATTGCTTGCGGATTATTTTGGAAAACCAATCTTTCCCCGGCTAATTTGGATGCGCCATAGGTATTTAAAGGATGAACGGGATATGATTCATTCATGGGGAGATTTGCATTACCATCAAAAACATAATCCGTAGATATGTGAATCAACTGCACCTTGTATTGAAAACAAAGTAGTGCTAAATTCCCTGCTGCATTAGCATTGATTGAATAGGCCTGTTCTATTTCCAACTCAGCTTTATCAACGGCGGTGTAAGCAGCACAATTAATGCAATATGATAGCTGATTTGTTTTAAAAAAATCGGTAAGTGCAGAAAGATTATCAATGGGCAATTCTTCTTTTGAAACAAATAGAAATTGATAATATGGATATGCATTTTCAAGACAACGGAACTCTCTGCCCAATTGTCCGTTTGCTCCTGTGATGAGAATCGTTGGTATATTATCCTTCAAACTTGAAATTATTTATACAATCTTTAAACAAGGGATACAAAGCGTCTTTGCTTGATACAATTTCTTTACCAGCTGCAATTTTCCAATCTATTTCCAACGCAGCATCGTTATATAGAATGCCTGCTTCGGCCTCTTTCAAATAAAATGCATCGCATTTGTATGCAACCTCTGCTGTTTCACTTAGTACAGAATATCCATGCGCAAATCCTTTTGGAACCAATAATTGCTTCTTGTTTTCTGCAGAAAGTTCGATAGAAAACACTTTACCAAAACTTGGGGAACCTACCCTGATATCTAATGCAACATCTAATATTTTCCCACTCAAAACCCTGATCAATTTTGTTTGAGCATGAGGTGCTAATTGATAATGCAACCCTCTCAAAACTCCATAAGTTGAACTTGCCTGATTGTCTTGTACAAAAGAAATATCGATTCCTTGCTCCAAAAATGTTTTAGCATTATAACTCTCAAAAAAATAGCCACGCTCATCTTCAAAAACCATGGGTTCAAAAATATACATATCTGGAAATCCAGAAGGAATAAAGGGCATTATTTTGTTTTATTTATCAGTTATTAATATTAACTATATAATTTTTTAAAATAGTCAATGGTTTCGGTAAGCCCATCTTCAAATCGTCTGGTGGGCTGATATCCTAACAAATCTTTTGCCAATGAAATATCTGCAAGTGAATCTCGTATATCGCCGGCGCGAGGTGCTCTATAAGTAGGTAAAAAATCGCTACTCAATTGTTCTCTGCAGGCATTGAATAACTGGTTAACTGTAAATCGCTCTCCTACCGCTACATTGTATACTTTATTAAGTGCTTCAGCATTGTCGGTAAGCATGCCCTTTACATTTATTTGAACAGCATTATCAACAAAGGTAAAATCCCTTGTCTGCTCTCCATCTCCATTAATATATACAGGTGTTTTATTAATGATCCCTTTTACAAACAATGGAATAACTGCAGCATAGGGTCCATCGGGATCTTGCCTGGGACCAAAAATATTAAAATACCTAAATCCCATTATTTTCAAACCATATGCAGCTGCAAATACCCTTGCATATAATTCGTTGGTTCTTTTAGTGACCGCATAGGGAGACAATGCATTTCCAATAAGCTGTTCCTTTTTAGGAAGCGTTTGTTCGTCACCGTAAACAGAGGAAGAGGACGCATATACCATTTGCTGAACGCCCTGATCAACGGCAGCTTTCATCATATTTACAGTGCCACTAATATTTACATCACTAAACAAGGAAGGCTCTTTCATACTCCTGGGTACACTGCCCAATGCCGCTTGATGGCTGATGAAATCAATTTTTTCGCAGGCTTTTTGACAAGCCTCCGCATCTCTAATATCAGCATGCATGAATTCAAATGCATCGTATTGCCTTAGTATTTCCAAATTGGTTTCAAAGCCATTCACCATATTATCCAATACCCGCACCTTACCCGCTCCCATCTTCAACAAATAAGCAGCAATATGGCTCCCGATAAATCCAGCACCCCCTGTTATAAGGAAACTGGACTTAGTAATATCCTTTTGAAGAAAACTTGGTTCCAATGTTGAATACTGTTTTAATTATAAACTCCAGTAATTTCTGGTTGTAATTTTATTTCTAAAAATCCCTTTTAAATCTGCAATAAGTGCATGTGGTTTTGTAATCCCTGCAAAATAAGTATCATCCATTTTTCTGTACTCTTCATGCGGCACAGTAATGATAATCGCATCATAATCCTTACTAAGTTCGCTTTTCAATTCAAATCCATACTCATG